>UQZA01000030.1 GCA_900545515.1 uncultured Eubacteriales bacterium
TTCCATCCCCTTCTGGCCGCCCGACCTTGCGCCGGGCGGCCAGATTGACACCACCTGTATGGACGACAGGTATCCAACTCGGCAACCCCAGGGAATTGGCCCGGGCCATGCAGAGACTCTGTAGGGGGGACCGTGGTTCCCCTCTGATCCTTGAGTCGTAGGGTGTGGCATCCTTGACGCACCGGCGGCAGAATCCTTCGCCGGGCCACCTGGAAGTATGAAGTGCCCCCGGGGGAAGGCAAGGCGCTGCCGCGCCAGGACGGAAAAAGGGAATACTGCTGCCCTGTTTTCGATGGCGCAACTCCTTGATTCCCGGGAAAATTCTGGTATAATAATCAAAAACAGGAGGTGATACCTCTGGAAATCAGGTTCCTTCGTCAGCCCTGCATGTTGTATGAGACGGCAGAGCTGCTTTACGCATACGTCAACCAAATTCCTCCAGCGCAGTTGACAGCCTCGGGGCCATATTGCATCCCTATTCAGGATGTGGCCACAATTTTGGAGAAAGCATGTGGAGACCTGGACCCATCTGCCAGTCTGCTACAAAAGTTTTTTGCACCGTACAACTACAGTAGCGATCCCAATCGAAGCACTTGCCTGGCCTTTTCCATGCTCTACACCTTTATTGATTTGGAATGTCTGGATCTGGATCTGGACCAGCAAACCAGCCGCATGGCCTCCATGTGGGAGAGCATGCGCCGGGGGCCCTACAGCATCCGCCAGATCAGCCGCTACGCCTTGGATATCGCTCCATTGGATGAGGGGCCTCCTACCTCGTTATCCAAAGAGCTGAAGCAACTGTCGCTTTCTGAAGACTTTTATGACATCCTGCTGGAAAGCTTTTCTGACTTCTCTTATCAAATTTCCGCACTTTGTTCCCTGATTCGTCCAGTGGCAGAAAAACTGACAAAGCTGCTGGAGCCCTATGTAGCACGCGCTATGCCCCTGGCTGACAGTTGGGAACAGCTGCTCCAGCACAACGGTGTGGAAGCTCTTTTACAAAGCCGGGGCGCTACCTTTCTGGAACGCCCTCTGTCCCGCGCCTGGTTTGCTTTGCGCTACTTTGACTGCTGGCAGGGGAACGGGCAAATCCGCACAGAAACAAACGAGCTGTTTATGCTGCTGGGTGTGGGGCTGGAACCTTCCCTGATCCCAGCCCCCAAAAAGGACGAACTCTCTGAAGTGGAATTTGCAGCTTTTCGCCTCTTGGGCGACAAGGTCCGCTCCAAAATCATCCATGCGCTCCAAGATCGACCCATGTACATGCAAGAACTGACCAATTATCTTGATCTGAATCCGGGTACGGTTTCCCGTAACTTAAACAGTATGGCCTTTACCCATCTGTTGGAGAAGGAAATTCGTGGTGACCGGTATTACTACCGGACCAACACAGATTATATTCGCACTGTTTTCCGAAAAATGCTGGAATACTATGTTGGCCAAGACAAGCTCTGAATCCCGAGGGCGTGAAATGGCGACATTGAATCAATTGGCAGGTAGGGCCGATCCATCTGGCAAGCGATGAGATCCCATGGCGTTTCGCGCCTGCCCCGGGGGGAAGGCGGGGCGCTCCCGCGCCAGTGCGCAGGCTGATGATTTGGATAGCGCCCCCGGAGGGAATGAAACAGAGAAATTTCAATTCATTACAAAGAGGAAGTAGCCATGAACGAACTGTTGGAAATGTACCAGGAACTGGGGATCTCCCCTGCTGTCTATCATCGCGGGGAGGAGGTTCTGGCAGGGCTTCGGAAGCGGTTTGAGGTCATCGATCAGGTAGCGGAATACAACCAGGGGAAGGTCCTGCACGCCATGCAGCGCAACCGGGTGTCCGCCGCCTGCTTTGCCGCCACCACCGGCTACGGGTATGACGACGTGGGGCGGGACAACCTGGAGCGGGTGTATGCCGATGTATTCCACACCGAGGCGGCCCTGGTGCGGCCTCAAATCACCTGCGGCACCCATGCCCTCACCGTGGCCCTCTCCGCCAATCTCCTGCCTGGAGATGAGCTTCTGTCCCCTGCAGGTGGACCCTACGACACCCTGGAGGAGGTCATCGGCATCCGGGAGAGCCCCTGCTCCCTGAAGGAGTACGGCGTGTCCTACCGGCAGGTGGACCTGCTGCCTGACGGGAGCTTCGATTACGAAAGCATCCGCAAGGCCATCACCTCCAAGACCAAGCTGGTGACCATTCAGCGCTCCAAGGGCTATGCCACCCGCCCCACCTTCTCTGTAGAGCAAATCGGCCAGCTCATCGCCTTTGTGAAGTCCATTCGCTCCGATATCCTCTGCATGGTGGACAACTGCTACGGGGAATTTGTGGAGACCCGGGAGCCCTCCGATGTGGGGGCGGATATGGTGGTGGGATCCCTCATCAAAAACCCCGGCGGCGGCCTGGCTCCCATTGGCGGCTACATCTGCGGCACCAAGGCCTGTGTCTCCCGGTGCGCCTACCGGCTCTCTGCCCCCGGCTTGGGCCAGGAGGTGGGGGCCAATCTGGGGCTGATGCCCCAGCTGTACCAGGGGTTTTTCCTGGCCCCTACGGTGGTCGCTGGCGCAGAAAAAGGCGCTATCTTTGCAGCCAACCTCTACGAACCCCTTGGCTACCGCTGCATCCCCGGCGCAGGGGAAAGCCGCCACGACATCATTCAAGCTGTGGAGCTGGGCAGCGAGGAGGCCATGGTGGCTTTCTGCCGGGGCATCCAGGCTGCAGCTCCCGTAGACAGCTTCGCCACCCCCATGCCCTGGGATATGCCGGGCTATGACAGCCAGGTCATCATGGCGGCCGGTGCCTTTGTCCAGGGTTCCTCCATTGAGCTCTCCGCTGACGGCCCCATTCGTCCCCCCTACGCCGTCTACTTCCAGGGGGGACTCACCTGGAACCATGCCAAGCTGGGCATTCTCATGAGCCTGCAAAAGCTCTGCGACGCGGGACTGGTGCAGCTTTGAGCGGGAGCGCCCCTGGCTTCCCCCGGGGGGACGCCAGGGCTCAGAAATCCAGATTCTGACCAGGAGGATGGATTATGAATACGGATTTAACCGTGGGAAAGGCAGAGCAGGTTCTGTGGAAATTCTGCATTCCCCTGTTCGGAAGCATCATTTTTCAGCAGCTGTACAACCTGGCGGACAGCTGGGTGGCGGGAAAGTTCATTGGGGAACAGGCGCTGGCCGCCGTGGGGAACAGCTACGAGATCACCCTCATCTTCCTGGCATTTGCCTTTGGGTGCAACATTGGCTGCTCCGTGGTGGTATCCCGGCTCTTTGGCGGGAAGAATTACCGCGACATGAAAACGGCTGTGTCAACCGCCATGATCGCCAGCGCTGTCCTGTGCGCCGTGTTGATGGCCTTTGGCATTGCCAGCGGCGGCATGCTGCTGCAGCGGATTCACACGCCCCGGGAGATCTTATCCGATTCGAAGCTGTACCTGGACATTTACATTTGGGGTCTGCCCTTTCTGCTGTTTTACAACATCGCCACGGGGATTTTTTCCGCCCTGGGTGATTCCAGAACCCCCTTTCTCTTTCTGGCGGTCTCTTCCACTGCTAACATCCTGGCGGACATTCTCTTTGTAGCCGCATTCCATATGGGCGTGGCAGGGGTAGCATGGGCCACCTTCCTGTGTCAGAGCGTCAGCTGCGTTTTAGCCGTCACTGCCGTAGCGCGGCGTCTGGCCGGCATTCCGGTTGCAGGGAAAATTCCCATTTTTTCCGGCAAGCTATTGGGAAGCATTGCGGCCATCGCCGTCCCCAGCATTTTGCAGCAGAGCTTCATCTCCATTGGTAACATCATGATCCAAAGCGTGATCAACCGCTGCGGCGTAGGCGTCACGGCGGGATATGCGGCTGCAATCAAGCTGAATAACCTGGTCACCACCTCCTTTACCACCTTGGGAAACGGCATTTCCAACTACACCGCCCAGAACCTGGGGGCAGGCCTGGGGGGGCGGATTCGGGAGGGCTTCCGGGCAGGCGTCAAAATGGTGTGGCTTCTCTGCCTTCCCATTGCCCTGGTGTACCTGGTGGCCACGCGGCAGCTCATCACCTTTTTCATCAACGATCCTTCTGAGACGGCCCTCCGGTCCGGGATGCAGTTCCTTTATGTGGTCGTTCCCTTCTACTTCATCATGTCCGTCAAGCTGGTGGCGGACGGGGTTCTGCGTGGATCGGGGCTTATGAAACGATTTATGGTCACAACCTTCACAGATTTGGTGCTGCGCGTGTCCTTGGCAAACGTTCTCTCCAGGTACTTAGGCTATCTTGGTATTTGGTGTGCATGGCCCGTAGGCTGGATCATTGCCACGACCCTGTCTCTTCTGTTCTGCCAAAGGAGCTTTCGGGGGAACACCGCACAGGCGGACTGAGTCCGCAAAATTGTAAACTGGCCAGGAATCCGGGCGTTTCCGGATTCCTGGCCAGTTTTGAATGCAATGGTCTGAGGCGTGTTCAGCCCTCCTGCGCCATGCCGGAGGGAGCTTTTGCGTTTTTTCTTCGGAAATAAAATCCCAGGGCCAGGCAGGCTACTATGGCAATACCATAGGGAATTGCCAGGAAACATGCTGTGGAGGCCGGCCCACTATAGCCTTCATATCGGATTTCCCACGTTATATTCACATAGTTTGCCGCAACAAAAGCGCACATGGCATGAGACAGAAGGAGCGCCCCAGCAAAACATAAATTGGATAACTTTTTCATGGTGAATCTCTCCCTCCCATCATGGCGCAGCCGGTTTGCTGTGCTGCGATTTGCATTGCCACCTCCTGCGGGGTGCTTGCCGATACGTCCAGCTTGACCGTGTCCAACGCCCCATACCGGCTCAGACGCGCTGGCGCCCGTTCCAAAATGTCCGGCTCCCGCAATCCTTCGTCTACATCCTTCTGCAGCCGCTTCAAAAGCACTTCCGGATGGCAGACCAGGCTGATGGATTTCACCGTGCAGTCCGATGTGTCCAACCGGCTCAGAATTTCGTCCAAGGTGCTTTGCAAATCCATCACCCAGCAGAAAATGACCGACTCCACCAGGGAGCACCGAAGGAAGCGATTCAATAGGTAGCAGATGTTATCCAAAACCAGGGCCTTGGTCTCCTCCGTCACCTGAAAAGGATGGATGTTCCAGCACCAGTCCCCGTCTAAAAAGACGCTGTTGGGCAAAAGCTGCTGCAGCGCGCGGCAGGCGGAGGTCTTACCCACGCCCATCGTGCCGCCAATCAAGTATAGGGTCTTCATTCTGCCTCCTTTGGCTCGTAGCGGATATACTCCACATTGTCCGGCCGGCTGGTGACCTGGCACAGGAATTCATAGGTCCGCCGCCGCAGATCCTCCTGGGCTGCTTTGGGCCGTTGAGAGGGATCGGGGTACATGGGCGCACTGAAGGTGACGGTCATCCCCGGGCGCTTGACCCAGCAGAACAGGCCCCGCCGCTTCCGGTAGGTGACAGCCATGGCCACCACCGGAGCATGGAGCTTCACAGGATACCGGAAGGAAGTACCCACGAAGGGACGGACACCGGTGTAAAAGGGCCAAATATGGGCCTCCGGAAAAATGCCGATACATGACCCCTGTAAAAAGCGCCGCTCCAGAGCCTCCAGAAAAGCTGGAAATCCGCTCCAATCAGACGGAACCGGGATGCATCCCAGAAGCTGCACCAAATTGCGCAGGCCCGGAATGGACACGGCGTCAGGCCCTGCCACAATATAGCTCCGTTTCGGAAAAGCCGCCATGGCAGGCAAAAACGCGTCCAGGCCCCGGGTGTGGTTGCCATAGAGAAAGTAGCCGGAGGCCCTGACCTTCCGCAGCTGGCGGTGATTTTCAAACTTCAGGCCCAGGTAAATTTTGGAAATCAAAAAAACCACGGGAGTTGCAACGCCATAATACACCAAAAAGGACCACAAAGCCCACAGTCTGGAACGGTGGAGAAAGGGAAAATGCCGGTCAACCGCTTTCGTGTGGATGTGGTTGTCTGCGAAATCATCCCGCAAAGGGTCCGAATAATAAATGATCCGTTTAGCCATGACATGCACCCTGTACCGCGTCCAGAAGCATCCCTTCCATGGCGTCCATGCAGCGGTCAAAGTCAAATTGACGGGCATAGCCCGAGTAGGCGCGGCTGCAGGCCTCTCGCTCCTGGGGATGCTCCAGCCAGTAGTCGATTTGTTCCGCCAGGTCATCGGAATCGTTGCAGCGAAAAAGATTCCGCTCCGACAGAGCAAAGTACCGGGTGGCGCTGCGGGGCGAGTTAGAGATCACCGGTACCCTGCCGCAGGCAATGGCCTCCAGACATGCGATGGCTTCAATCTCGATTTCCGCCGGGTGCACATACAGGTCCGCCAGATTGATGATTCGAATCAAATCCTGACGGCTGTAGAAGCCGTAAATGGGCGGCAGAATCCCTCGCTTGGCCGCCCGGCGCTGGAGCGCCTCCTGTTGGGGGCCCTTTCCCGCCAAAATCAGCTGAATTTGGTCCCTGTGCCGGGACTTGGCCACAGCGTCAATGAGCACCCATTGTGCCTTCTCCCGGGAATAGCGGCCGGTGGAAAGAATCACATACTTTCCCTCCAGCTCGTTGGGCCGTGGGCAATCCTGGCGTACAAAGGCCCGGTTGACACCGTTGGAGATCACATAGTGATGGGTTGGCTTTGTCTCACGCTCAAACAGGTCGCAGATAAACTGGGTGGGATAATGGACACAGGCGCAATATTGATACAGCCGCCGGTAGAAAAACCGGTAGATCCACCGGTTCACCAGCTTGGCGTTCATGAGGAAGATATGGTTGCTGAAATTTTCCGCCTGGCAGTGAAAGCCCGCTGTCAGGGGGATCCCCTTTTCCCGGGAAATGAGCGCGGCGGCATGGCCCAGAGAAAAGGGAACCATCACATGCACCACATCCACTCCCTCCAAAGCCGCTTCCAAAATAGAACGGACCGGCTTTGCAAGACTGACGCCGTTTTTTGCCACATAGTTGTTGAAAATTCCCAGATTCCGGGTCGGAACCACATAGTACCCTGGCTCCCCCGCCCGGTTGGCATCGGGGCTTACCACCCGCACCTGGTGTCCCTTGGCCCGCAGGGTGCGGATTAGATTCATAGCCGCGATGGTGGTGCCGTTGTTTTCCTCCCCCAGAACGTCGCAAATCACCGCTATATCCATTCTGCTTCCTCTCACTCTTCCGAAATTCGTCTATCGCCGCAAACTGACAACGAAATTATACCTGAAACACCAAAAAAGTAAATACACAATCCGCAAAATATGGGAAAAGCCACGGAATTCTGAAGGGTCACAGCATTGGCAGGGCTGAAAACCGGCAGTCTTTCGGCAGAATGGAAAAAACGCGGAATTTCCCGTTGATTTTTGGCGCGCGTTTGTATATGATAGCTTCATGCTCATGACAGGAGGGGTTCCTTTGAAACGCAGATGGATCGCTACCATACTTCTGACGGCTATGCTGCTGACACTCACCGCCTGCAGCCTGCCCCAGGACCTGCCCGGCGGCATGGCCACACTGACCGGAAGGGTGACCAGCAAAGACGAGCGGCTTTTGACTGTGGAGGTTCTGGAGGACAATCTCCATTATGACGCAGGAACCATCATTTTGGTCAAGTACCGCGCCCTCACCGGCGCAACCAGTCTGTCTGTAGGTGAGGCCATCTCTGTCACCTATTCCTACCTGGAAAACGTCACCGTTCAGGACAAACTCTCCTGCATCACAGTGGAGTCCGTCACTCCCATCCAATGGACTCCCCCTCCCACAACCCCGGAGAACTAAGATTGGTATGGCCAATGTTTTTACAAAAATTCGGGTTTGGCACGACTTTCAGGCTTGACAGGAAGCCTTTCCCTCATTATAATAAATGGGCTATCGGGGTGTGGCGAAGCTTGGTATCGCGCTTGGTTCGGGTCCAAGAGGCCGCGGGTTCGAATCCCGCCACTCCGACCAGGGAAACAGACTGATTTGTCATAGACAAATCAGTCTGTTTTCAAATGCACACCTTTCAGCGCATAAGCAAAGAAAACGCAGCCTTTACGCTCAAGCTGTTTGACAATGACTGAGACTGAAAACAGGAGTGTCCCTATGGAAATTTCTATGAACGTGATTGCCAAAGTTCACAGTGACTTCCCCAGTAAATTTGGCATTCCCCGGCAGGCGGGGTTGGTACCGGAGCTGCGGGCTTTTCTTGTTTTTGAGCCGGCGTTTCGGAATCCGGACATGCTGCGGGGGCTGGAGGGGTTTTCTCATATTTGGCTGATCTGGAATTTCTCCGGCAACCGACAGGGAGGGTGGTCGCCCACTGTGCGGCCTCCCAGGTTAGGTGGGAACCGGCGGATGGGGGTCTTTGCCACCCGTTCCCCCTTCCGGCCCAACCCCATGGGTTTGTCCTGCGTTCGACTGGACGAAATCCAATGGGACACACCCCAGGGGCCCATGTTGGTGTTATCTGGCGCCGATCTGATGGATGGGACGCCTGTGTTTGACATCAAACCCTACGTACCCTACGCAGACTGCCACCCGGAGGCTACCGGCGGCTTCACGGAGCAGGCGGGAGATTTTCTCCTGGAGGTGTCCTTTCCCCCTGCCTTATTGGCTCAAATTCCTGCGTCCCAGCGGGAGGCCCTTCTGGGGGTACTGGCGCACGATCCACGCCCTTCCTATCAGCACGATCCGGAGCGAATCTACGGACTCAGCTTCGGCGGCTACAACGTTCGCTTCCGCGTAGACGGGAAGCTGCTCACAGTGTGCCAGTTGGAACCATTCCCTGCAAGCCCATGAAGCAGCATTGCGGTTCGGGAAATGTCTGGGCTTTGGAGGGATTGGGCGCGGCATTCTTGACGCGCCCCATGCTGAGCAGTGCGAATTTGCCAAGTACATCCTCCCCCGCCAGTACAAAAAAGTAACTGCTGCCCTGGTTTGCCGTATACCCCCCTTGTCAGAACCGGTAATTTGACGTATAATAGAACCGGAAGGTGAAATGATGGGCAAAACCAATGCCATTCGCCTGGTGGAGCAAGGGCGCATCCCATACCGGGAAGCCTTTTATCCATTTGACGAATCTGATTTGAGCGGCCTGCATGCGGCGGAATCCATCGGCCTGCCTCCGGAGCAGGTATTCAAAACCCTGGTCGCCCGGGGAGAGCGGACCGGCATTGCCGTGTTCTGCATTCCCGTATGTTGCGAGCTGGACCTCAAAAAAGCGGCCAGGGCCGCCGGAGACAAAAAGGTGGAGCTGGTCCATGTCAAGGAGCTTCTTGGCCTGACCGGCTACGTCCGGGGGGGCTGCAGCCCTGTGGGAATGAAAAAGAAGTACCCCACTTTTCTGGACGAAACCTCCCTGCTCTTTGAAGAAATTGCAGTCTCTGCGGGAGAGCGTGGACACCAGATGCTTCTGTCGCCGGAGCTTCTGGCCAAGTTCATCCGGGCAGAGCTGTTGGATTTGACAGAATGATAAAAAGGAGAGACATACCATGCAGTACACATACAAGACAAAAGGCACCTGTTCTCAGGAGATCCACTTCGAGATCGAAGATGGCAAGCTGAAAAACGTCCAATTCCTGGGGGGCTGTAACGGCAACCTGAAGGGCATCGGTTCTTTGGTGGAGGGGATGGACGTGGAAGAGGTCATTGCCCGGGTGGACGGCATCCGTTGCGGCAGCAAGGGCACCTCCTGTCCCGACCAGTTGGCCCAGGCGCTGAAGGCGGCCCAAGCTCAAAAGTAAAACAAGGCGGTATTCAGAGCAATCTGAGTGCCGCCTTTCCATCTCCCCTTCATTTTGTAGAATTTTTCCAGCGCCGCAACCCGACGCTTCTTTTTTCCGTCTTTTAAGAATGAGCTGCAAATGTTTCCTGGGCAGCGGACATACTACATACAAAAAATAAGGAGGAACCTATGAAAAAAATCGTTGTCTGGATTGCCATTGTGAGTATGCTTCTGGGGCTGACCGCCTGTGGACAGCAGGCCACCCAAAGCGCTTATCCCGGGACCATGACTGAGCTGGTGGAGGGCATATACCGTAACTGCACGCAACAGCCAGAATTCGCCCTGGGGGATCCAACCCCCATTGATACAAGCGACGCCTTTGCTCTCCAGTCCTACCTGGGCCTAACAGACGCCAGCCTGGTACAAGAGGCAGTATTCAGCGAGCCCATGATCAACGCCCAGGCCTATTCTCTGTGCGCCCTGCGGGTAGCTGAGGGGAAGAATCCCAAAGATGTTGCCCAAAGTGTGCTGGACGGCGTGGACCCCAGAAAGTGGATTTGCGTGGAAGCGGATCAGGTTCGGGTCGGGGTGTGGGGAGACACAGTGGTGCTGGCCATGGTCAGCAGCGATCTGGCTCCCAATCTGGCTGACGACCTGATGACCGCCTATTCCAAAACCGTAGGTGGCGACTTGGAGGTCATTTTGAAGAAGTAAACCGTCCGGCGCTGCCTCAGAGCCCATTTTTTAGGGCGGCGCCGCCAGGAGAGTCTATGCTATTTTCCAGTCTGATTTTCCTTTACGCCTTTCTGCCGTGTACCCTCTTGGCCTATTTTCTCACGCCAAGGAGGGGGAAAAATCCCGTGCTGCTCCTGGCCAGCCTGCTGTTCTATGCCTGGGGCGAACCCCGATATTTGATTCTGATTCTTCTCAACATTCTCTTGGGATTCACCGCTGGTCTGGGTATCCACCGGTTTCGGGGACGTCTTTTGGGGCGTCTGTTTCTTCTGACATCTGTGGCAGGCAGTTTGGGGCTTTTGTGCTGCTTCAAGTATGGAGATTTTTTCCTCTCTGCCATCAATGGGGCCTTGGGGATCTCTCTGCCCCTTTGGCGCCTGGCTCTTCCTGTGGGAATCAGCTTCTATACCTTTCAAATCCTCAGCTACACCATCGACCTGTACCGGGGTGATGTGGAGGTACAGCGGAATCCGGTTTCGTTTGCCCTATATGTTGCCCTCTTTCCCCAGCTCATCGCCGGTCCCATCGTCCGGTACCGGGATGTGGCCCAGGAGCTGCAGGAACGGAAGCACAGCACCGCAATGGCCTACGAGGGGGCCTGCCGCTTCCTGGTGGGGCTTGGAAAAAAGGTGATTCTGGCCAACAACCTGGGCCTTCTGTGCCAGAGCTACCGGAGCAGCGCCGATCCCACCGTGCTCTTTGCCTGGCTTTCCGCCCTGGGCTTCTTTTTGCAAATCTACTACGACTTTTCCGGCTACAGCGACATGGCCATTGGCCTGGGGCGGATTCTGGGCTTTCACTTCCCGGAAAATTTCCGGTATCCCTATTGCTCCCGATCCGTTACGGAGTTCTGGCGGCGGTGGCACATGACCTTGGGCGCTTTGTTTCGGGACTATGTCTACATTCCCTTAGGCGGAAACCGGACCGGGAAGCTGCGCTGGATGGGGAACATCCTGTTGGTCTGGTGCCTCACCGGTCTGTGGCACGGGGCCGGGTGGAACTTTCTCCTATGGGGATTGTTCTACGCCATACTGCTGCTGGGAGAAAAGCTGTGGTATGGGCCTTTCCTGGCCAAAAGGCCCTGGTTCAGCCACATCTATCTTCTGCTGTCTGTGCTCCTGGGCTTTGTGCTGTTTCAGGGCGGCAGCCTGGAGCAGAGCTGGGGGGACTTCCGCGCCATGCTGGGCGCAGGAAGCATCCCGACTGTCTCCAGGGAAAGTCTGTATGCCCTGCGGAATCATGGCGTCCTTCTGATTCTGGGCGCTTTGGGGGCTACACCCTTGCCTGGGCGGCTGTACCAACGGTGGTCAAAGGGTCTGCAATGGATAGAACCCCTCCTTCTGGCGCTTTTGCTGCTGCTCTGCACAGCCTATCTGGTAGACGGTTCCTTTAACCCCTTTCTCTATTTCCGGTTCTAGGAGGCGCAATATGAAACGGCAAATATGTACCCTGGCTCTGCTGGGATTGCTCCTGGTAGTGGGAGGCATTTTCATGGTAGCCGGCCGGACGCCGGTTTCGGAGACGGAGCGGCGGCAGTTGGCCCAGTGGCCTCAGCTCACCTGGCAAAGCCTGTACACAGGCCGCTGGATGCAGGATGCAGAGCAGGCAGCAGCCGATCAGTTTCCTTGCCGGGACCTGTTCCGCCATGGAAAGGCCCAGTTCGTCTACCACGTCCTCCTGCAAGGGGAAAACAACGGAATTTACCTCCGGGGAGGCAGCGCCGCCAAGCTGGATTATCCCTTAAACGAAGCCTCTGTCTCCCACCTGGCCCAGGTGATCCTGGACATTCAAAACACATATCTGAAGGACACCCAAGTGCACTGCTATTACAGCATCGTTCCTGATAAAAATGCTTATTTGGCCGGCTGGTACCCCACCATGGATTACCACCGGTTGACCCAGCAGCTGGAAGCGCTTCTCCCCATGACCTATGTGGATCTGTTCCCCTGCCTCACCGGGGATTCCTACTACCGTACAGACCCCCACTGGCGGCAGGATGCTTTGCAGCCTGTGGTGGAGGCCTTGACCTCCGCTATGGATGTTCCCCTTTCCTGGGACTTGACAGCTCAGGACGCCGGTCGTTTTTCCGGGGCGTACACTGGGCAATCCGGTTTGCCTCTGGAGCCGGACCGCCTCCGCTACCTCACCGGCAGCGCCCTGGCAAGCTGCACGGCGCGAGATCTGGAGGGGGAAATCCCCCTGTACGACTGGGAAAAGGCCCAGGGGCGAGACCCCTATGAATTTTTCCTCTCCGGCGCCTCCCCCATTCAGGTTCTGGAGAATCCGGCGGCCTTATCGGACCGGGAGTTGGTGGTGTTCCGGGACTCCTTCGGAAGCAGCCTGGCCCCCTTACTCGCTGGCAGCTACCGGAAAATTACCCTGATTGATTTGCGATACATCTCCAGCGACTTGCTGGAATCCTATGTGCGCTTTCAGGAGCAAGACGTGCTCTTTCTATACAGCGCCCTCATCTGGAACCAGAGCGGGACCATCCGATGAATGCGCTTATGGCTTCAGGGCGCGGCAGAAAATTTCATTATTTTTCATTTCTCTTCCCAGAGTTTGGTGCTATAATGGGGACAAGCCTATGGCAAAGGATGGTGTTTCATGGAACAAATTCAATCTGAACGGCCAGGGAGGAAATTCCTGGCTCTGGCCTTTTTGCTGCCCTTTTTGGGGTACAGTCTGGTGATGCTGGCGGGCCGCTTCTCTCCCTTTGGGAGCTCCTCCATTTTATATTCCGATATGTATCACCAGTACTATCCCTTCTTTGTGGAGTTCCGGCGGGTGCTCCGGTCCGGTGGCTCGCTGGTCTATAACTGGAATCTGGGCCTGGGGGTGGACTACCTGGGGCTCATTGCCTACTATCTTGCCTCTCCCCTGAATTTGCTGTCTGTGCTGGTACCGGAGGGGATGCTTTTGGGCTTTTTCTCTATGCTGGTACCGGTGAAGCTGGGCCTGGCGGGGCTGTTTTTTGCCATCTTTCTGGACCGGATTTTCCAGAGGCGGGATTGGTCCACGGTTCTCTTTGCCTGCTCCTATGCCCTGTGTGCCTGGGCCCTGGGGTACCAGTGGAATATTATGTGGCTGGATACCTTCGCCCTCCTTCCTATGGTGATGCTGGGCATGATCAGCCTCCTGCAGACGAGGCGTTTTTTCCTGTATACTGTCACCCTGTTTCTCTCCGTAGCCAGCAACTATTACATCGGCTTTTTCACCTGCATATTTGTTGCCCTGTGCTTCTTTGCCTATGAGATTTGCTATGGTCAGGGCTTCCGCCGGTTTCTGGGAGACCTGGGGGCTATGCTCCTCTTTTCCCTGTTGGCCATTGCCCTCACCGCCTTCCTGGAGTGGCCCGCTTATGTGGCTTTGGGCACCACCAACTCCAGCGTCAACGAATTCCCCACTACCTTCAGCCTGAACATTGCCAGCGAGGCTTCCTGGAGGGGGCTTCTGGAGGCCATGGGCAAGGTGGCGGGAAACACCGCCGGAGGCCTGGAGCCCACCTTCAAAGAGGGGCTACCCAACCTGTACTGCGGCATTCTGCCTTTGCTGCTTTTAATCCAGCTCTTTGCCTCCAAAGAGGTGCGGCTGCGGGAAAAGCTATGCACCCTGGGTATGCTGGTGTTCTTTATGCTCAGCTTCATTCTCCGGCAGCTGGATTACATCTGGCACGGATTCCACTTCACCAACATGATCCCCTACCGGTTCAGCTTCCTGTTCTCCTTTGTGGTACTGGTCATGGCCTACCGGGGGTATCAGTTGAAGAAGCGGCCCCGGTGGCAGGTGGCGCTGTCCATGGTGCTCTTCCTGGGGCTGGCCGCCTGCTCGGACCAGCGGTTAGATCCGGTATTTCTGATTTACAACCTGGGCTTCTGCGCCCTGTACGGCGGACTCCTGCTGGCGCAGAAGCGCCCCAGAAAGGTCGTAATCGAAGAAGAGGACGGACCGACGGTTCAGATCATCCCTCTGACCGGCAAAGAAACGCACCGGAACCGCCTCACTGCCCAAGCCCTTCTGGGAGTCATGGCCCTGGAGCTGGCCGCCTCCGTGGTGGTCTTTGGCGTCCACTTCGGCGGCACCGACATCTCCAATTACCCCAACGGCAAGGAGGACACGGTCCGGGTGCTGGAGCACATGAAGGAGCTGGAGGCGGATTCTCCCTTCTACCGGGCGGAGTTCACCCACACTCAGACCCTAAACGACGACGCCCTCAACGGCTTTAGCGGCATCACCATGTTTTCCTCCTCGGTCAATGTGTCAGTGACCAAATTTATGGCAGCCCTGGGGTATGGGGCCAAACCAACCTACAACCGGTACAGCTTTGAAGAGGCTTCTCCGGTGGCGGCGCTGTTTTTGAACCTCAAGTACATGATCAGCCGGAACGGAACTGTCCTGGACAGCAACCTGTTCCAGCCGGTGTACAATCTGGGGAATGTCACCCTTCTGGAAAACACCGCTTACCTTCCCCTGGGCTTCCTGACTCGGGAGGAACTGGCCTCCCTGTCTGTGGACGACCCATCTGCCGGTAGCTTCCAATTTCTGAATTTGCTCTTCCAATCCGCCACAGGCTTGGAAACGCCGGTATACCGGCAGATCGACCAATATACTGCCTCTTCCGATGCACAGAGCATCTCCATCTCCCAACGAGTTACCAGCGGCTACTGCAGCTATACCTCGGAAGCAGACACCGGCGATGTCTCCATCTCCTTCACCGTGCCCCAGGATGGCGAGGTCTGCTTGGATCTGTCCGCATCCAAGCGAAACAGCTTCACCGTCTATAAAAACGGCGAATCCCTCCTCACAGAAACCATGAGCCTGGATCAAATGCTCTCTCTGGGGCAATGCGCCACCGGAGATGAGATTGAGGTGGCATTCCGATGCAAGGCCAACGAAACCGGCCGCCTGGAGGTAACTGCCGCCGTGCTGGACAGCACCGTGTTCCAGGAGGGCGTCCGCTTCCTGCAGCAGGCCCCCATGGAGATCCAGTCCATGTCCAGCACCTCCCTGACCGGCACTGTGGAGGCCACAGAGTCCTCCCTGCTGTACACCTCCATCCCCTCCAACGGAAACTGGCATGTAGCCGTGGACGGCGTGGAGACTGAGGCCGTCACCGTCTGTGGCGTCATGATAGGCGTCCGCCTGGCCCCTGGCCGCCATACCGTCACCTTCTCCTATCACAATGACGCCTTGCGGCAGGGAATCACCGTGTCCCTGGTAGCTCTGGCGGTCTTCCTGGGGCTCTCCGCCCTAACCTATCTGCCCTGGAAAAAGGGAAAATTCCAGCGCCGTTGATGGGCTGGTCCATCAGAACTCTATATAAATTGGCCTGATGCAGTGTGCCCCGTTCACGTTGCATCAGGCCTCTTTTTCTCCTCTTCAAGAGGTTGGAAAAACGGGGGCTGCCCCAAAACAAGTTTGAGGCAACCCCCTTAGGAAGGAAGAAATGCTAGATTACGGGATCATACTTGCTTCAGGAACTCCATAAACACCTTGGCCAGCTCGCAGCGCCGGGCGTAGCTGCCGGGGGCCAGTGTGGTGGCTGTGGTTCCCTGGACAATGCCCTGGGCAACGGCCCAGCTCATGGCGTTGGTGGCGTAGCCGGACAGCTTCGCTTGATCGGTGTAGCCGGACAGATCCGCCCGGGCGGTTACGTCATAGCCCTTAAACCCGGCGTAGCGGAAGAGGATGGTCACCAGATCCTGGCGGGTCACAAAGCCGTTGGGATCAAAGATGGCGTCGCTCCGGCCCTGGACGATGCCGTTGGCAGCTGCCCAGTGCACAGCCTTTTCATAGTAGCGGCCTGCTTCCAGATCCGTAAAGGTGCTCTCCTGGGTGATCTCCGGCTCCTGCTCCATCCGGTACAGGACGGTCACCATCTGGCCCCGGGTCATCTTCGCCTCCGGCGCAAAGGTGGTAGCGCTGGTGCCTTCCATGAGGCCGTGGACGAGGACGTAATCAATGGCCTCGTGGTACCAAGCATCCGGTGCCACATCGGTAAAGCGTTCCGAGGCACATCCGGCAGCCACCACTGCGTCGATGGCTTCCTTGGCTGTCTCCAGAGCTGCCAGAACGGCTTCCTTGTCGGCGGCCTGCTCAATGGCGGCCTTACCGGCATCTACGGCCTCCGCCATGGCCTCGTGCTGATGCTCCGGGCAGGCGGCAGAGGCTGCATAATTGGCCAACTCTGTGAGGGCGTAGAACTTAGCGGCGCCCAGCTCCGCAGCCTCGGCAGCCTTCTGCGCTTCCTCGGCGCGCTTGGCAGCCTCCTGGGCATCGGCCAGATACTGCGCCATTTCCGCCTTCATGGTAACGATTTCAGCATAGGTTTCCGCAACCTGCTGGGCGTAGGACGCGGCCAAAGCGGCAGCTTCTGCGGCGGCCTGATTGGAGTCCTCGGCAGCCTGCATGGCAGTCTCAGCGGCCTTCTGGGCAGCCTGGGCAGCCTCAGCGGCAGCTTTTGCAGCCTCCTCGGCAGCTTTGGCTTCTTCCGCAGCCTTCTCGGCAAATTCCCGGTCTTCGCCGGCGGAGGCGGCGATTTCCTCGGCAGTTTTCTTGGCCTGCTCAGCCTCATCCCGGGCGTTTTCAGCCACCTTGGCAGCATCCTCAGCAGCCCTTTGGGCAGCCTGGGCCTTCTCCATGGCTTGGGCAGCGACGCTGGCGCTGGTGGCAGCTTCCGCAGCACTCACGGCAGCATCCACAGCCTTCTCGGCAGCGAGCCGGGCCTCTACAGCGGCAGCCTGGTTGGAGGCTTCCGCAGCCTCAGCGGCAGCTTGAGCAGCATCTTTCGCCATCTCAGCGGCGCGCTGGGCCTCCTCCGCCTTTTCCTGCGCCTCAGCAGCTTTCTCGGCGGCCTTTTGGGCAGCTTCCTTGTTTTCACCGGACTCTTCCGCAGCGGCTTCGGCAGCGGACTTGGCATCCTCGGCGGCCTTCCGGGCCTCTTCAGCGGCCTTCTGGGCAGCTTCTGCGGCCTCCTTGGCGGCTCTGGCCTCCTCCAGCAGGAAGCTGGGGTCAATCATTTCCAACCGCTGGGTGAGCTTTGCAATCATATCTCCGTCCCGCTCCGGGTCCAAAAGCTCCAGAACCCGCCGGGCAGCAGTCAGATTCTCCTCTGTGGGCCGGGCTTCTGCGTTGTCAAAGATCTGCTCGGCCAGGGCATAGGCGGACTTCACAATGGGATGGGTGGGATCGCCGGTGTTTTCATCGTCAACCAGCCGCATCTTTTCCGTCAGGGTGTCGTTCATCAGCGCATCCAGGGCAGGCTGGATATCGGCGCTGGCGCTGTGGTTGTCCAGGCCCTGGTACAGGATGTTGGCCACAAAGCCCAGGGTGGATGCCGTATACCAGTTGCCATCGAACTGGTTGGGAGACGTCTCCTTGTTGGTAACCGGGGAGTTAATCTTATTGGTCAGGTACACAATGACCAGGTTCTCTGCCGGATCTACCACAGTCAAGGTACCGGTCCAGCCCTGGTGACCCACCGTGTTCCGGGAGGCCTGAACGCCAAAGTACCAGGGACGGCCGCAATCGCCCTGCCGCCACCAGCCCTGGCCCCAGGTGGCGGAGCTGTCCTTCCGGGCGGTGAAGTACTGATTGGTGTTGTAGCTGAAGAGGCGCTTGTCGCCATAGCCGCTCTGGTTCACCATCATGGAAGCCAGCTTGGCCAGATCCTCAGCATTGGAGAACAGGCCCGCATGGCCGGAGACACCGCCCATGGCGTAGTAGGCCTTCTCATCGTGGACTTCACCCTGAATGGTGGAGGTCCGGACATTCTGGAAGGAAATGACCCCGTCCCGGGTGTTGCCGTTCAGCTCTGTGGCTGCCACCTGGTTGGCGGTGAAGCCGTTTTGCAGAGGGTTGAAGGTGATGTGGGTCAGGTTCAGAGGCTCATAGAAGGTCTCGCGCATAAACACGTCCAGGCTCTGCCCGGTAATCTGCTCCACAATGAGGCCCAGGAGCATGTAATCCACATCGGAGTACACCGTTTTGGTGCCGGGCTCGTAGACCAAGGGAGCCTTGCAAATGGCCTGGGCCACCTGCTCCTTGCCAATGGCGTAGAGCACATTTTCCACGCCGGGAGCCGGCTTCTGGGTCACCTGATCAAACTGATCATTGTGGAACTGGGGATCGGGTGCAAAGCCCGCCTGATGCTGGAGGATGTCAGCCACGGTGAGCTCCTCCTTCCAGGCCTTTGCCGTAGCCAGATCCGGAGCGCCGGAGCCTTGGCTGACCCGATAGGAAATCTCAATGGTGTCCTCGGCAAAGCTGGGGAAGAACTTGGTAATGGGATCGCTGAGATTCAGCTTGCCATTCTGCACCAGATATTGCACAGCGTAATTGGTGGCGTACATCTTGGTGTTGGAGGCCAGATCGTACAGGGTGTCTGTAGTCACAGCCTCACTGTCCGTCTTAGGGGTGCCGTCTTGGTTGTAGGCATTCACCGTACCCCAGGCGTTGGAGTACACCAGCTTGCCATCCTTCACCACGGCCAGCTGGGCGGAGGTAAAGCCATAGTCAATGTCCTTCTGGATCATGGAATCGATCATATCCAGCGCCTTGGTGTCAAGACCCACCTCGCTGGGGGTTCCCTCCACCACCTGGGGATTGGTAACCACCATAAGGGCGCTCAGGCGAGCCGTGGCGATGGGCATATCCGTCACCTGCACCGAGTTGCGCCCATTGACGGTGTACTGGGACGCGTCAATGGCAAACATGCCGGTGGTGTTCAGCATGGCAGAGGTATCTACCTCTACGCCATTGATGAAGATCCGCATGCTGGGCACCGCCCGGCGCATCTGGAAGTACACCGTGCCCTGACCGGCAAAGCCTTCAAACCAGGTGATGCTGTTGTTATAGCAATAGGAGGTGGTGCCGCTGCCCCAGCGGGGGAAGTACACCGCATTTTGGTCCTGGCCACCAGCGAAATTCCCGGATGCGTTGATACCGGGCATGGCATCCACCTGGACAGCTGACATGGACGGGGCAGCCGGAGCAGTCCCTTCTGTGCCAATGGCGTCAATGCGGGCCTGGAGAGCTCCAGACCAGGCTTCCGCGTTGGTCAGGTTGGCTTCCTTGGCTACATACGTCTGGACATAGCTCTTCAGGTCGTTTAGAACCGTCTGGGCGTAGTCCTTGGTCACCTGGGTTTGCCGCCGCTCCGCCCGGGTGACCACCAGGTCGGCCAGGGCAAAGGAATCATTCATATGGGGCGCTTCGTCATAGGCGTCTCTATGGCTGGACATCAGCTTGATCCGTTCCTTGGCAAACTGCATCAGGCTGGCATCCATGGCATCGGGGGTGGAAGTGAAGGACTCGTACACATAGCCCACCACAGAGCCCAGCGCACCCAAAACCATGTTGTCGGAGTAGAAATCGTTGGTGTCCACGGTGTTGTCAATCACCGGGGAGTTCTTCTTATTGGTGAGGAGCACCACCACCAGATCGTTCTCCGGATCAATCACCGTGAGGGTGCCGGTCCAGCCCTGGTGGCCGATGGTGTTACCAGAAGCATGGGTGGTAAAGTAGTTCACCCGGCCAATCTCTCCCTGCCGCCACCATCCCAGACCCCAGGTGGGGTAGCTCAGGCTCTTGGCCTTGGTAAATTCGTCTATGGTATTCTTGGAGAAGAACTGATGACCGCCGTAGCCGCCGGTGAGCATCACCGAGGCCAGCCTCGCCAGATCCTCTGCATTGGAGAACAGGCCTGCATGACCGGAGATGCCGCCCATGGCGTAATAGGCCTTCTCATCGTGGACCTCGCCCCAGACGGTGTCTGTCCGGACGTTCTGGAAGGAAATGGCGCCGTCCCGGGTGTTGCCCTGGAGCTCAGTTGCGGCGCAATCCTCTTTCTGGAAGCCGTTCTGCAAGGGGTTGTAGGTCACATGGGTCAGGCCCATGGGGTCCCAGAAGGTCTCCTTCAGGAAGGCATCCAGCCGTTTGCCCGTCACCTGCTCCACGATAAAGCACAGAAGCATGTAGTCCACATCCGAGTAGACTGTCTTGCTGCCTGGCTGATAGGTCAAAGGAGAGGCCAGAACCATCTCCAGAGTTTTCTCCCGGTCCTGGGAGAACAGGGGGTTGCTCACGCCCTGCTGGGGCTTCTGGGTGACCTGGTTAAACTGGTCATTGTGATACTGAGGGTCCGGATCAAAGCCGGCCTGATGCATCAGGATGTCCCGAATGGTGAGCTGGGACTTCCAAGACAGGATTTGAGCCTTCATTTCCTCAGAGGTCCCGTCCTTGAAAATGGTGGTTCCCTCATCGTCAAACTCCGGATAGAAATCCGTGATGCGAGCATCCAAGCTGATTTGGCCCCGGTCCACCAGGTACTGCAGCGCATAGTTCACAGAGTACATCTTGGTATTGGAGGCCAGGTCATACAGGGTGTCCGTCGTCACAGGTACATAGTCCTCGTCACCTGGCTCAATCCGGGTTCCGTCGGCACGATAGCCGTTGGCGGAGCCCCAGGCTTCATTGATCACCAGCTTGCCATCTTTGACCACGGCCAGCTGAGCGCCGGAGAAGCCGTATTTCACTTCAGCGCTGATGAAATCGCCGATGAGCTCCACGGTGCTGGCATCCATCCCCACCTCAGACGGGTCCCCGTCTATGACCACAGGATATGGAATATGTACCGTCACAGCGCTTGCCAGCTGGCTGGGGGTGATCCCCGTCACCTGGATGGTATTGGTTCCGTCCAGGGCTACATCGGAAATGTCCAGCTTCCAGGTGCCACCCGGCAGCATGGAGGCCGTATCCACCTCTACGTTATTGACAAACATCCGGAAACTGGTCACCCCTTCGGCGACAGTCACGTACAGCTCACCCTGGCCCGCAAAGCCAGTGAAGCTAAAGAGATTGTTCATCACCAGGGTGTCATCCACATAGCCGCACCAGTCCGGGAAGGACACCACCGACTGCCACTGTCCCTCTGGAAGCGTCGCCTGCGTCACATGGCTCTCCGCCAGAGTCTCATAGGCCGTATCCGGCCCCCTCGCTGCCAGGGCAGGCATAGCCGCAGATACGGTCATCACGGCCGCCAGGGCCAACCCCAGCACATTACGAAACACTCGTTTCTTCATCCTGAAGACTCCCTTCTTTATGCATGTTCTTGTATACCATGCAAGTTTCTGAAAGAATTATAGCAAAGTGAACAATTTGCCGCAACCTTTCAGCCTCCGATTGGTATATTATTTCCGTTGTTTGAAACAAAATCGCAATTTGCCCCCTGGGGCGCGAAACTTTCTTTCACCGAAATCCAGTGAATAAACAACCATACCGCCGCCTATGTTCCACTGCCCACAGCCGACTTTAGAAGCAAAGCGCGCCGTTCCGGCTGCCAAAGGTAAGCGGAACGGCGCTGAATCCGTGGCTATTTGGGCGTCTCACTGGCCTTTGGTGTGAGAGGCGGTTTGCGAATATGGGTCCTGGACAGCTGCTCCAGGCAGCGTTCATACTCTCTGTTGGCAAAGGCTGTGTAGAGAATATCGATGATATTGAGCTGGGAAATCCGGGAGGACATGGCTCCGGTGCGGAAGGTGGACTCGTTAGCCGTAGTATACAGCTTGTAATCGGCCAACTCCGAAACAGGAGAGGAAATGCACCGGGTGATGGCGATGATGGGTGTGTGGTTTTCCCGCATAGCCTTCATGCACTCAATGACCTCCACCGTACTGCCGGAGTAGGAAATGACGATCCCCAGATCCTCCCGGGAGGTATTCCTGGCCTGGAGCAGCTGAGAATGCCAATCCTCATTGATAACACAAGGCTTATTCAGCCGCAAAAACTTCAGGTAGGCGTCCTTGGCAGCGCAGAGAGACGCGCCCATTCCAAAGAGCAGCACCATCCGGGCACCCCGCACCAGCTCTACGCATTTTTCCAGGGTTTCCGTATCCAGAAGGTTCTTTGTATCCTCCAGGGACATAATATTTTTGTAGGTGATTTTCTCAACAATGTCCTCCAAGCTGTCGGAGCGGGTAATTTCCTTCTGCTCGGCCTCCTTGTTTTGCCTTCGGATCGCCATTTCATAGGTAATGGCTTTGCGGAACTCTTTGAAGCCCTCAAAACCGATGCGGTGGCACATCCGAATGATGGTGGACGGAGAGGAAAAGGTCCGCTTGGCCAGCTCGTGAATGCTCAGGTCAATCACATCCTCCGGATGCTGCAGCAGATAATCCGCAATTTCCCGCTCTGTAGGGCTGATGGCTTCTCTGGCCTCACGCAGCCTGAGCAACGCACTTTTCATAGACCTCTCCTTTCTCCCCAGACATTACGCCCGGTCCAAAATCCGCGCCTTAGTCTCCAGAATTTTACCAGGTGACATGGACAGCTCATCAATGCCCATTTCCACAAAGGTCTGGGTGAGGCTTGGGTCCGCTGCCAATTCGCCGCAGATGCCAACCCAAATGCCCGCCTGATGGGCCTGCTCCACCGTATATCGAATCAGGCGAAGCACTGCCTCATGATGGGGGTTGCAAAAAGCGCCGATGGAACCATTTTGCCGGTCCACCGCCAGCGTATACTGGGTCAGGTCGTTGGTACCAATGCTGAAAAAATCCACCTCCGGAGCTAGCCGGTCGCTGATGAGCGCTGCCGCCGGGGTCTCAATCATGATGCCAAGGGGCGTCTCGGCCCGGAATGGCACGCCGGCTTCCTGCAGCTCCTGCCGTACCTGCCTGCAGATCTCCTTCACCTGGCGTACCTCCTCCAAGGAGGTGATCATAGGGAACATAATGGCCAGATTGCCGTGGACCGAAGCCCGGTACAGAGCCCGGAGTTGGGTGCGGAATATCTGGGGCCTGGTCAGGCAGATGCGAATGGCCCGCATCCCCATAGCCGGGTTTTCCTCCTGGGGAAGAGCAAAGTAGGAGGCCTGCTTGTCGGCGCCAATGTCCAAGGTACGCACCACCACCATCCGCCCCGCCATGGCCTGCGCAACCTGGCGGTAAGCCCTGTATTGGTCTTCCTCCGAAGGATAGTCGTCCCGGCCCAGATAGAGAAACTCGCTGCGGAACAGTCCAATTCCATCCCCATCGCCCTGCTCCACTGCTTCCAGGTCCTTGGGCGATCCGATGTTGGCGCAGAGCTGGATTCTCTTTCCCTCCGGCGTGGTGGCCGGCACACCCCGGTACTGCTCCGCATGTTGCCGGAGCCGGAGGAGCGCCTCTCTCCGGGAAATCAACTGGGCCTTTGTCTCCGGGTCCGGGTCTATGTAAACTTCTCCGGCAGCGCCGTCCACATAAACCTCCCGACCGTCATAGTCCGGGAGCAGGGCGTCTCCCAGGCCAACCACGGCGGGAATGCCCATAGTACGGGCAAAAATCGCCGTGTGTGAGCTGCCGGTGCCCTGGGCAGTTACAAAGGCCAGAACCCGCTGCCGGTCCAGGCGGGCCGTCTCGCTGGGAACCAGATCGTCAGCCGCCAGGATGACCGGCTCATCCCCAGCCCACCCGGCCTCCTCCCGGCCCATGAGCACAGAAATCAGCCGGCGGGACACATCCAGCACGTCAGAAGCCCGCTGCTGCATGTAGGCGTCGTCCATTTGTGCAAAGATCTGGGAAAATTGAGCTGCCGTCTGGTCCACGGCATATTCTGCATTCATGAGCTGGCCGGAAATGATCCCGGTCACGGATTCCCGATAATCCAGATCCTCCAGCATCATCTGGTGAATCTGGAACAGAAGGGCCTGCTCCTGTCCCAGCCGCTCCTGAGTTTCCTCCTCCAATGCGGCCAGCTGGGCAATGGCCCGTTCCCTGGCTGCATCAAACCGGGCAATTTCCCCTTCCGGGTCGGAGATCTGCCGTTTCGGCGTCTCTGTCTGTCTGTGGAGAACGTAGAGCTTTCCACCAGCCACACCGGCGCAGACGCCTTCTCCATGGAGTACATTCATGTGGCAATCGCCGCCTTTCTACATCCATCGTCTGAATTGGTGGCAGGGTTGTTATAAGTTCTGCTGGAAAAATGTTTCCAGCGCCTGGATAGCAGCCTCCTCGTCGGCTCCCTCGGCGCTGACAGTCACTGCATCCCCCGCCTTGACGTTAAGGCCCATGACCCCGAAAAGACGCTTCAGGTCGGCGCTTTTCTCTCCGCGGATGAGTTTCACAGCGCTGGCAAATCTTTGCGCCTCCTTCACCAGAAGACCGGCAGGCCGTGCGTGAATGCCGTTGGCATCGGTAATGGTATACTGGAATTGCTTCATGGGTGTTTCTCCTTTCCATGATTGACGGATGGAACAAGGTCAGTTCTGCTTGCGGGTCAGGGTGAGCAGAACATCGCCGGGAGCGACCTGCTTGCTGCCGCACTTCACCAAATCAAAGTCGCTGCTGTTGCACACGATCACCGGCGTGGTGAGGTCAAAGCCCAACTCGCCAATGGCAGCCATGTCAAATTCCATCAGCAGCTGGCCAGCTTTGACCGTATCTCCCTCCCGGACATGAAGGGTAAAATGCTGACCCTGGAGGGAGACGGTGTCCCGTCCCACATGGATGAGCAGCTCCGCCTGGAGGCCCTTGGTGACAATCCCCAGTGCATGGCCGGTGTCCATAAGATTTTCCACTGTTCCATCCGCTGGGGCATAAAGCCGCCCCTCCTCAGGAATCACGGCAACTCCATCGCCCAAAACCTTCCCCGAAAAGGTGGGGTCCGCCACCGACTCTATGGGAATCACCTGGCCGGTCAGGGGGCTGAGAATTTGCTCATCTCTGGCTGGCCCTGAAAACATGCGGGAAAACCAATTTTCCTTTTTCATAGCGTAAATGAAATCACTCCTTTTACAAGGTGGATACCTGCCAGAAGCTCCCGCTGCTGCTCGTCCCAGACGCATCCGGGAATTTCCGGCTCCCATGTAATATATATTCAGCCATTGGGTTTTTTTGCCGTGCTTGCAGAATCCAGTATATCAACTATTTTTTCGGCTGTCAAGGAAGCGAGCCAAACTTTGTTCAACTTTTCTGTGCATTTATTACAATTTATTCCCCGCTTTTCCAAAAAGTTTCAACATTTTCTCCAAGAGCTGGGAATACGTGTCAAGTAGCGA
This sequence comes from uncultured Eubacteriales bacterium, assembly GCA_900545515.1. Classification (GTDB taxonomy): domain Bacteria; phylum Bacillota; class Clostridia; order Oscillospirales; family Oscillospiraceae; genus Faecousia. Next base: position 25,452 of record UQZA01000030.1, read on the forward strand.
AACAATGTGCCGCAAACCCCAAAAATAATTGACACAAAGTAAAATATTGATTAGGATGAATACGCAACGTCCCAGTTGCTGCTTGCATCCCGCCCTATGGGGCGGACACTTGGTACATATTCAGCCCTGGCAATATGGAAGGAGGCTTTTATTTGAAGCTGAATCTGCACAAGATGACCACGGAAACCCGCAACCAGAGCACCTGGAACCTGGACACCATGACTCCGTTGGAAGTTGTCACCGCCATGAATCAGGAGGATGCCAAGGTTCCTCAGGCCATTGCCCCCCAGCTTCCCCGCATTGCCCAGGCAGTGGAATGGGCCATTGAAGCATTGGAGTCTGGCGGGAGAATGTTTTACATGGGTGCCGGAACCAGCGGCCGGCTCGGTGTACTGGATGCGGCGGAATGTCCCCCCACCTTTGGCGTCTCACCGGACCTCATTGTAGGCCTGATTGCCGGAGGGGAACAGGCTTTCATCAAAGCAGTGGAGGGCGCGGAAGACAGCCGGGAGTTGGGTGCGGAGGACCTTCGTTCCCGCCATCTCACCAGCAAAGACCTGGTGGTGGGAATCGCCGCCAGCGGACGTACTCCCTACGTCCTGGGTGGCCTGGAGCTGGCCCGGCAGGAAGGATGCCGGACCGTAGCCATCTCCTGCAACGCCAATGCAGAGATCAGCCAAGCGGCAGATCTGGCCATTGAGGTGGTGGTCGGGCCCGAGGCTCTCACCGGCTCCACACGGCTGAAGGCCGGCACAGCCCAAAAGCTGATCCTCAACATGATCTCCACTGCCACCATGGTGGGCATTGGCAAGGTGTATCAGAACCTCATGGTGGATGTGATGCAGACCAACGAAAAGCTCCACGTGCGGGGAGAAAACATCGTCATGGAGGCCACCGGTGTGGACCGGGAAACGGCAAAAAACACCATCTCCCTTGCCAACGGCAGTGTGAAAACCGCCATCACCATGATCCTTGCCAATTGCGACCTGGCCGAAGCCACCCGCCGTCTGGAGCAGGCCCGGGGACATATCCGCCAGGCCATTATGTAAACACAGCACAACCCTGGAACAGAGGCAGCATTCTGCTGCTTTTGCAGTTTCGCTCCGGCGGAACCATATCCCAATTCCCCAATTAAAAAGGAGAGGTGCAATTATGACAAATCAGGAACTTTCCCGCAAAATCCTGGAGCTGGTCGGCGGCAAGAAAAACGTTGTCAGCGCTACCAGCTGTATGACCCGCCTTCGCATCCAACTGAAGGACCGGTCCCTGGCAAACATCCCCGGCCTCAAGGCCACCGAGGGGGTCCTGGGTGTGGTGGAGGATGCCACGCTTCAGGTGGTGCTGGGTCCCGGCAAAGCCCGTAAGGTCTGCGACCTCTTTGTGGTAGACGCCGGTGTGCAAAATGTGAGCACCGAGTCCAGCTGGCAGGACAACAAGGCCGCCATGAAGGCCGGTCAGAAAGACAGCCCCCTGAAGCGGGGCCTGCGTACCATTGCCAATATTTTCATCCCCATGATCCCCGCCATCATCGCTGCCGGTCTCTTCAACGGTATCGCCAGCCTGCTGGGCCAGATCTTCGCCAATGACGCATCCTTTGCGGCCCAGACTGGCTTCTGGTTCGTGTTACAAAATCTGTGCTCCCTGTTTGGCGCTGCTTTCCTCAGCTATTTCGCCATCTACACCGGCGTCAACGCTGCCAAGGTATTCGGCGCAACACCGGCGCTCGGCGGCATGATCGGCGGCATTTCCATTGGCTCTCAGATCGTAACCATTTCCACAGTTTTGGGCCTGTATAACGCAGAGGTTCCCCTGAACTCCATCCTCACCACCGGCAAGGGCGGCATCATTGGCGTCATCATCGGCGTTTGGCTGCTGGCCCAGGTGGAACGCTATGTCCGCAAGCATGTACCCGATGTTCTGGACCTCATTGTCACACCTCTGGTGTCCATCCTGGTGGTGGGCTCCGTGTACGTATTTGCGCTGATGCCCCTCACCGGTTTCCTGTCTGACGGTCTGGTTTGGCTCCTCAGCCTGTTGATCAACTCCACCAGCCCTGTGGTCAGCGTGATTTCCGGCTATGTTCTGTCCGCTCTGTTCCTGCCTATGGTGCTCCTTGGCCTGCACCATGGACTCATCCCCATTTATGCTGTGCAGCTGGAAGCCATGGGCGGCGTGACCCTGTTCCCCGTGCTGGCCATGGCTGGCGCCGGTCAGGTGGGGGCTGCCATTGCCATCTTTATCAAGGCCAAGAAGGTGAAGAACCTGCGGATGCAGAAAACCATCATTGGCGCTCTGCCTGCCGGCTTCCTGGGCGTGGGCGAGCCCCTCATCTACGGCGTTACCCTCCCCATGGGCAAGCCCTTCATCACTGCCGGTCTGGGCGCCGGCTTCGGCGGCGCATTCGTCATGCTGATGCATGTTATGTCCATCGCCTGGGGCCCCTCCGGCCTGGTGGCCATTCCTCTGATGAAGACCCCCATCATGATGCTCTATTACTTCCTAGGTTTGGTGATTGCTTACATCATGGGCTTCATCATCACCTGGTTCGGCATCAAGGCCCAGGACGTCGCCAATGTATAACGGCTTGGGATTTTCCGTCTACCTGTCCACCTTCCCCCGCCAGCGCGACGCGCTGGCGGGATGGGCAAGAACCGGCGCTCCCGTTTTCCTCTCCCTGCACATCAGCGAGGAATTCGGGCCGGGCTACTGCCAACAGGCAGAAGCAGTCTGCCAGTGGCTCTTTGAGGCGGGATTTTCCATTCTGGCAGACGTATCGGTCAAAACAAGGCAGCAATTCGGCGAGCCGGATCTCATCCGGCTCGCCAAACGTCTGCATATTTGGGCTTTGCGGATTGACTACGGCCTCAGCCAGGAGGAGATCCTCTCATTGGCCCGGGAAATGCCCGTTGTTCTAAACGCATCCACCACCACGCCGGAGGACGCCGCCCGGATTGCGGAGGCTGGCAGCCTGGTGATGGCCATGCATAATTTTTACCCCCGGCCGGAGACCGGACTGGACGACTCCTTCCTGTTGGAATCCACTCGCGCCCTACAGGCCGCCGGTCTGCGTGTCCTGGCGTTTCTCCCTGGAGACGGAGAGAAGCGGGGCCCCATTGGTCAGGGACTTCCCACCCTGGAGCGTCACCGGGACCAGCTTCCCTCCGCCTGCTTTGCGGACCTGGCCTTGCGATTTCACATGGACGGTATCTTCCTGGGCGACCCCGGCATCAGCCAGGTGGAGCAGGAGCGGATTCGCCGCTTTTGTGACACGGGCGCTCTCTCCATTCCCGCCATTTTGGAACCTGAATATCAAAATTTGTATGGGCGCACGTTTACGTCCCGGCCCGACTCCCCCGCCTCCCTGGTCCGCTTTGCCGAATCCAGAACCTACTCCTGCACCGGCGGGCCGGTGGAGCCGGCCCAGTGTCTGCCCCGGGACCGGGGCGTCATTACCATGGATAACCGGGAATACGGCCGCTACTCCGGGGAAATTCAGCTGATTCGCGCTTCCCTTCCGGCAGATCCCAGGGTCAACGTCATTGGCCGCCTGCCGGAGCTCTCCCTGCTTCTGGCCGATTGTATCCAGCGAGGGAGCCCCTTCATTCTGGTCCCGGCTGAGTCCCCCGCCTCCACTTTCTAAAGAGGAATTTCCTATGGACATTCAACTCATTGCTATGGACTTGGACGGCACCGCCCTCCTGGATGACCATCGATCCTTCTCCCCCCGGCTCACAGCCGCCCTCCTGGAAGCGCACCGCCGGGGCATTGCCATAGCGCCTGTAACCGGGCGGCAGTTTGTTTTGCTTCCTCCGCCCCTTCTGGCCCCTCCAGTCTGGGCAAATCTGGCGGTTCTGTGCAACGGCGCAGAGGTACGCAGCCTGGTCAATGGGCAGCTGCTCTCCTCTCACTATATGCGCCCGGAAGCTCTGTTTCCGCTGATGGAGCTTGCAGAGCAGTTTGCTGTGCCCATGGAGCTGTCTGCCGGAGGAACCCTCTACCTCACCCAAGCCGACTGGGACCGGCAGCTGGGTATGGCGCACCTGGCCTTCCACAAAACCGTCCTGGCCCAGCGTGGCCGCGCCGTGGAGGATTTGAAAGCATTTTCCCTTTCATCCGGTTTGGAATTTGAAAAGGTCAACCTCCCATGGATTCCCCGGGAACTCCAGCTAGAGGTGGAGCAGGCGCTTTCCCGCCTCTCCCTCTCCTGCGTTTGGTCCAGTCCCTGGAGCATGGAAATCACCCATCCTGAAGCCACCAAGGCCGGCGGCATGCTGCAAATTTGCCGGCTTTTGGGCATGGATCCCCAATGTACCCTGGCTCTGGGAGACAGCGGCAACGACTGCTCCATGCTCCAGGCCGCCGGATTGGGCGTGGCCATGGGGAACGCGCCGCCGGAAGTTCAGCGCATAGCTCAGGCCGTCACCAAAACCAATTTGGAAGACGGCGCCGCCATCGCCATTGAACAATATGCCCTGCACAAGTGAATTGTTGCAAAACCACCATGCAGCACAAAACGAAGAGAGCTTTCGTTTTGTGCTGCATGGTGGTTTTTATGGCTCAAAGCAACAGCATCTTCTTTACTCAATTGCTTTTTCCCATCAGTCACCCGCCTGATCGGTCACGGTAGTGGTAGTGTCAAGAGTTATGCGCAAAATAGATTTTGGAATCTGGTAGAAATCCATTACAGGGGGCGGCTTAACCGCCCCTTGGTTACATTTCAGCAGGCAGGACGCAA
>UQZA01000031.1 GCA_900545515.1 uncultured Eubacteriales bacterium
CCTGATGGAGGCGGGGGTGGACTGCATCAAGCTGGAGGGGCGGGCCAAGTCTGCCAGCGCTCACCGGTTCTGCAAATACCGCACCGCCGACAGGCCCGCCTGGGCGCCCTGGGCCACGGCAGTCGCCACCTGGGGGAGGCCGCCGGTGCAGTCCCCGGCGGCAAAAAGACCGGGGACGTTGGTGGCCATGGTCCCGTCCACCACGATCTTTCCGTTCTCCGTGAGGAGGCCCACCTTTCGGGCCAGGTCCCCGCTGCCGGCAGTTCCCAAGGCTACAAACAGGCGGCACACCTCCAGGGCGCCTCCGTCTGCGAACCGAACTGCGGACAAAATGCCGGATTCTCCTACCAGAGCCGCTATCGGCCGGGTGTCCAGGTCCAAGTCCTGAGGAAACTCCTCCGGCGCCGGGTCCCCGTTGGTGAGGAGGGTCACCCGCTTTGCCAGGGGTAGCAAAACGCCCGCCTCGTGGAGCGCATAGGTCCCTGCGCCCAGCACGGCCACCTCCTTGCCACGGCAGAAAAACCCGTCACACACGGCGCAGTAGCTGACTCCCGCCCCGTCAAAGTCATCCAAGCCGGGGATCCGGGGCCGCCGCCGCTGGGCGCCGGTGGCCAGCACCACCGCCGGAGCAGCCAACGTCCCCTGGGTGGTCTCCGCCTCCAGGCCGTGGGCGCCAAAGCCAAGGCTCAGAATTTGGGCCTCCTTTACGGTCACCCCCAGGCTCCGGACCTGCTCCAAGCCCTGACGGAACAGATCCGGCCCGGAAATGGGGGCGGGGAACCCATAAAAATTCTCAATGCGCTCCGCCCGGGCCAAAGCGCCGCTATCCTGGTACACCAGGGTGACGGCCTTTCCACTGCGGGCGGCGTAAATGGCGGCTGTGGCCCCGGCAGGACCTCCGCCTAACACCAGAACGTCCATTTTTACCTCCCAAAGGCATCCAGGGCCAGCTTGAAGCTGCCGTAGATGCCGGCGTCGTTGCCCAGCTTTGCCAGGGCAAAGAAAATGTCCTGGCCGGTATGGAACATGTAGGAAAGGAAGTACTTCCGCACCCCATCCAGCAGCGGCTGGCCCGCCTTGGACACGCCGCCACCCAGGAGCACAGCCTCCGGGTCAATCACGCAGCAGACATCTGCCAGGAACTGACCTAGAAAGTCAAAATACTCCTCCTGAATCTCCCGGGCCAGGGGATCTCCCTGGGCGCTGAGATCAAAAATGTCTTTACAGGTGAGCGGCTCCATGCCCCGCAGAGGGGAGGGAAGGTTGCTGCGCTCCATCCGGCGGCGGGCCAGACGCAAAATCCCATTGGCAGACCCATACTGCTCTGCACATCCCCGTTTTCCGCAGCCGCAAACCTCGGTCTCATCCTTCTGCATGGGCATGTGGCTGATTTCTCCCCCTGCGCCGTGGGCGCCGGTGAGGATTTTACCGTCCACCACAATGCCGCCGCCGATGCCGGTGCCCAGGGTGACCAAAATCATGCTGCCATAGCCCCGGCCGCCGCCCTGCCAGCACTCGCCCAGGGCGGCTACATTGGCGTCATTGCCCGCTTTGACCGGAAGCGCCAAAAGCTGGGATAGCGCTTCCTCCAAATGAAAGGTGCCCCAGCCCAAATTGGCGCACCGGTCCACTACGCCGTCCCGGCGCACCGGCCCCGGGACGCCCACGCCCAGCCCCAGAACCTGGTCCTTGGAAAGCCCCCGCCGGGCCAGGCAGGCCTCAACCGCCTGTGCCACGTCCGGCAGAATTGCCGCGCCCTGGTTTTCTGTGTTGGTGGGAATTTCCCATTTCTCCAACAGCTCTCCCTTCTCCGTAAACAGCCCCAGCTTAACTGTGGTTCCACCGATATCCACACCAAATCCGTATTTCATGTTAAAGTTTCACCCACTCCTGACCCTTGGCCTGACATTCTATCTGTATGCCATTGCAGCTATACTTTTTACAATTTTACCACACCAGGCCCGGACTTTCAACGGAAAACAACACCTCATTCAGGGTAACGCATCATGGACAAACCTACAACCGCGGTCTTCCACATTTCCACAGCCCCTGCTCCGGTGTCACACATCATTGTAAATCCTACAGACTTTTGCAGAAATTTGCACCAGCAGTCTTGCAAAAAAGCCGGAAAAATGGTAAAATACAATATTCAGAAGACATGATTTTTGATACATCGGAGGTAGCCCCATTGAATCGGAAAACCACAGTGATACCCCAGGACCAGGTGGAGGCGCAGCTTGCCCTGTGCTCCCAGGTTCAGGCATATTGGCACGGTCAGGGCAGGACGCCCACGGCTTATGTAGAGACTTATGGCTGCCAGCAAAATGAGGCGGACTCCCAGCGAATTCGGGGGCTTTTGGCCGCCTGCGGCTATGGCTTCGGCCAGGGCCCGGAGGGGGCCGACCTGGTGGTGATGAACACCTGCGCCATCCGGGAGCATGCCGAGCAGCGGGTATTCGGCAACCTGGGAGCCCTCACCCACACCAAGCGCCGCCACCCGGCTCAGAAGATTTTCCTGTGCGGCTGCATGGCAGGCCAGCCGGAGGTGGAGGAGCGGCTCCGGAAGAGCTTCCCCCATGTGGACGGCGTATTTTCCACCCACCATTTGTGGCAATTCCCGGAAATTCTGCTTCGGGTCCTGACCACAGGTAAACGGGTTTATTATACCCAGGACGAGCCGGGTTCCATTGCTGAGGGCCTGCCGGTCCGGCGGGAGGGCCACCTGAAGGCCTGGGTGTCTATTATGTATGGCTGCAACAACTTCTGCTCCTACTGCATCGTCCCCTATGTCCGGGGCCGGGAGCGGAGCCGGAGGCCGGAGGCAATCCTGGCGGAATGCCGGGAGCTGATTGAGTCCGGATACAAAGATATCACCCTTCTGGGCCAGAACGTCAACTCCTACGGCAAGGACCTGGACTGTGGCGTGGATTTTTCCGACCTGCTGGCGGAGATTGCCGGGCTGCCTGGAGATTTTCTGGTGCGGTTCATGACCAGCCACCCCCGGGACGCCGGCCCCAAGCTCTTTGACACCATGGCCAGGTTCCCTAAAATCGCCAAGCAGCTTCACCTGCCGGTGCAGTGCGGCAGCGACCGGGTGCTGAAGGCCATGAACCGGCATTACAACCGGCAGCAGTATTTGGAGCTGGTGGACTATGCCCGGAAGGTGATGCCGGAGTTGGTCCTAACCTCCGATGTGATCGTGGGCTTTCCGGGAGAGACGGAGGCGGAGTTCGAGGAGACCGTGACGCTGATCCGCCAGGTGCGCTATGACGCCCTCTTTACCTTTATTTATTCCCCCCGGCCCGGTACCCCGGCGGCCAGCCTGCCGGACCCTGCCACCCGGCAGGAGAAAAACCAGTGGTTTGACCGGCTCTGCGCCGCTCAGAATGCCATTTCGGAAGAAAAGCACCGGGCTTATGTAGGCAAAACTCTGCGGGTTCTGGTGGACGGAACCGATGGGGACCTGCTGACCGCCCGGACCGAGGGTGGGCGGCTGGTCCGCCTGACGGGAGACGCCGGCCTCATTGGCCGGTTCTGCCAGGTGAAAATCGATGGCGCCACCACCTGGAGCCTGACCGGTACCTTGGCGGCGGAGTGAGCTGCCCCAACTGGAACAATAGAAAGTGAGAGAACATATGGCCACAGAGCTGACCCCCATGATGCGGCAATACCTGGAGATGAAAGAGAAAAACAAGGATTGCCTCCTGTTTTTCCGTCTGGGTGATTTCTATGAGATGTTCAATGAGGATGCCAAGCTGGTATCCAAAGAGCTGGACCTGACCCTGACCACCCGGGACCGGAGCAAGGACAAGGAGGACCAGACCCCCATGTGCGGCGTGCCCTACCACTCCGCCGAGGCCTACATTGCCCGGCTGGTGGCCAAGGGGTACAAGGTGGCCATTTGTGAGCAGACCGAGGACCCGGCCACGGCCAAGGGACTGGTGGACCGGGACATTGTCCGGATTGTCACCCCCGGCACCGTCACCGAGAGCTCTATGCTGGACGAGAGCCGCAACAATTACATGGCCAGCCTCTTCGGCCTGGACGGGGCCTATGGTCTGTGCTTCTGCGACCTGTCCACCGGCGCGTTTTATGCCACCGGAGCCCAGGGGCCTGAGGCTGTGGCACGGGTGGCGGCGGAGCTGGGGCGGTTTGCCCCGGCGGAGGTCATCCGGGGCGGCCAGGGCGTCACAGCCGGGGAGATTGAGAACACTCTGTTCCAGCGACTGCGCTGCTGTGTGGACGAGGGAAAGGAGCCCCCGTCTCTGGAGACGGCTGCCGGACTGCTGGAGCGCCACTTCGGGGCCAGCCTGGCGGAGCTGGGTGTGGCGGGGCAGGAGGCCGTGGTTCTGGCCTGCGCCCTCCTCTTGCAGACCATGCAGGAGACCCAGAAGAATGACCTAAGCCACATCCGCCGCTTGGAGTATTACACGACAGGCCGCTACATGGAGCTGGACCTCACAGCCCGGCGGAACCTGGAGCTTACGGAGACCCTGCGGGACAAGTCCAAACGGGGTAGCCTCCTGTGGGTTCTGGACCAGACGAAGACCGCCATGGGCGGCCGCCTCCTCCGTTCCTGGCTGGAAAAGCCCCTGCTGGACCCGGTGGAAATCGGCCGCCGCCAGGGCGCTGTGGAGGAGCTGGTGGGAAATCCGGTGGCTCGGGGCGAGGTGGAGGCCTGCCTGAAGGAAATCTCAGACCTGGAGCGGGTGATGACCCGGATTGTCACCGGCTCCGCCAATGGCCGGGATCTTGTGAGCCTGGCCCAGGGCTGCCGGCCCCTGCCGGAGCTGAAGGAGCAGCTGGGGCGGCTGCAGAGCCCCATGCTGGCCCGTCTTCGGGACAATCTGGACGAGATGCAGGACCTCCGGAGCCTCATTGAAAAGACCATCGTGGCCGACCCGCCCTTTACCATCCGGGAGGGAGGCCTCATCCGGGAGGGGGCCGACGAGGAGATTGACCGCCTGCGGGACATTATGAATGGCGGAGCCGGGACCATTGCCGCCATAGAGGGCCAGGAGCGGGAGAAGACCGGCATCCGCACCCTGAAGGTGGGCTATAACCGGGTCTTCGGCTATTACATCGAGGTGTCCAAGTCCTTCCAGGCCCAGGTGCCGGCGCATTACATCCGAAAGCAGACTCTGGCCAACTGCGAGCGGTACATCACCCAAGAGCTGAAGGAGCTGGAGGCCACAGTGCTCACGGCAAAGGACCGAATCACTGCCCTGGAATACCAGCTGTTCACCCGCCTCCGGGAGTTCATCGCCAAGGGGGCCGGGCGGGTCCAGGAGACTGCGGCGGCGGTGGCTGCCGTGGATGTGCTGTGCTCCCTGGCCGCTGTGGCTGCCCAGCGGGGCTACTGCCGGCCGGAGGTGACCACAGGCTCCGAGATCCTCATCCGGGAGGGCCGCCACCCTGTGGTGGAGCAGGTGCTGAAGGACAGCCTGTTTGTGCCCAACGATACGGAGCTGGGCGTGCCGGGCGCCCAGGTGGCCATCATCACGGGTCCCAACATGGCGGGAAAGTCCACCTATATGCGGCAGGTGGCCCTTATGGTGATTCTGGCCCAGATGGGCTCCTTCGTCCCGGCCAAATCTGCCCGGATTGGCATTGTGGACCGGGTTTTCACCCGCATTGGCGCCAGCGATGACCTGGCCTCGGGTCAGTCCACCTTTATGGTGGAGATGACGGAGGTGGCCCAGATTTTGAAGCATGCCACAGCCCGGAGCCTTCTCATCTTGGACGAAATTGGCCGGGGCACCTCCACCTTCGATGGCATGGCCATTGCCCGGGCGGTGCTGGAGCATGTGGCCAACTCCAAAAAGCTGGGGGCCAAGACTCTGTTCGCCACCCATTATCACGAGCTTACCGCCATGGAGGCGGAGCTTCCCAATGTGAAAAATTACAACATCGCCGTGAAAAAACGGGGAAAAGACATGATTTTCCTGCGGAAGATCGTCCCCGGCGCGGCGGACGAATCCTACGGCGTGGAGGTAGCCAACCTGGCGGGGCTGCCGGGGTCCGTTATCACCCGGGCCAGGCAGCTGCTTCAGGAGCTGGAGGCCGGCGCTGCCCCGGCGCAGCCGGTGGAGAAGCCGGAGGCGGATCAGGTGTCCATGCTGGATATGTCCGGTCAGGCGGTGTGCCGGGAGCTGCAGAAGGTGGCTGTGGAGACCCTGACGCCCATTGAGGCCATGAACCTGCTGTTTCGCCTGAAACAGATGCTCTGAGAATTCGAGGTGTGTCATGAACGAAACCAAGCGGCTGTCTGTCACCATGACCCGGGGAGAACGGGTCCTGGGATGGCTGTATGTTCCCTTCTTCCTGGTGCTGCTGGCCTGGATTCTGGCAGAAGGCTTCCGGCTTCTGGGCTGGGACACCGGGACCTTACTGGGTCAGGCTCGGCTGAACGGTGTGTTCTTCGGGGTGAACTTCCTGGCGACGGTCCTCATTTACCGAAAGTTCCTGTCAAAATCCCTGGCCATGGTGGGCCGGCGGTTCTGGGGCTTTCTCCAGGCGGTGATTCTGGGCCTGGTGATGTACTATGCCGGAACCCTCTTCATCACCTGGGCGGTTCGGCTCTGGCGGCCCGGCCTGGAGAATGTGAACGACGCCGCCATTTCCGCCATGGCCAAGGAGGCCCGGTGGGTGATGGCGGCGGGCACCGTGCTTCTCACGCCTCTGGCGGAGGAGTGCATATTCCGGGGCCTCCTGTTCCAGGGGTTGCACCGGCACAACCGGGCGGCGGCCTACGCCCTGTCCACAGCGGCCTTTTGCCTGGTGCATGTGGCAGGCTATGTGGGCCAGACGGAACTTCTCTCCCTGGCCATTTTGGCTCTGGAGTATATCCCGGCGGGCATTGCTCTGGCCTGGGCCTATGAGAAAGCGGACACCATATTTGCCCCTGTCCTCATGCACAGCCTCATCAACGCCCTGTCCATTCGCACACTGTGGTAAGGAGACCCAATATGCCGAAAATTATACAACTTTCCCCCCATGTGGCCAACCTGATTGCCGCCGGCGAGGTGGTGGAGCGCCCTGCCTCCGTGGTGAAGGAGCTGCTGGAAAACGCCGTAGACGCCGGGGCTTCCAAGGTTACGGTGGAGCTTCGGAACGGGGGTATGACCTTCCTCCGGGTGACGGACAACGGCTGCGGCATGAGTCCGGAGGATGCCAGAACCGCCTTCCTCCGCCATGCCACCTCCAAGCTCCGGGAGCCTGAGGATTTGAACGCCATTGGTACCATGGGCTTCCGGGGGGAGGCCCTGGCGGCCATTGCCGCCGTGTCCCGGGTGGACCTGCTGACCAAAACCGCCGGCGCGGTGGAGGGGGTCAGTCTCCACCTGGAGGCGGGAGCCGTTACGGAAGAGTCGGAGGCCGGATGCCCGGAGGGGACCACCATCATTGTCCGAGACCTGTTTTTCAACACTCCGGCCCGGATGAAATTTATGAAGCAGGACAGCGTGGAGGGGGCCGCTGCGGCGTCTGCCGTGCAGCGCCAGGCGCTGGCCCATCCCCAGGTAGCCGTGCGCCTGCTGCGGGATGGGAAGGAAATTCTCAATACCCCTGGCGACGGACAGCTGCTGTCCGCCATGGCCGGTGTCTATGGCCGGGAGGCGGCCAACCTGGTCCCGGTGGACAGCCACTGGGAGAAGAGCGAGGTGCGGGGCTTTGTGTCTAAGCCCACCCAGGCCCGGGCCAGCCGGGCTTACCAGATCTTTTTCGTAAACGGCCGCCCGGTGAAGTCCAAGCTTCTCCAGTCAGCTTTGGAGGAGGCCTACCGGAATCAGCTGATGGTGGGGAAATTTCCCGCCTGTGTCCTCCATTTGCAGGTGCCCCCTCACACCGTGGATGTGAATGTGCATCCGGCCAAAACAGAGGTGAAGTTTCTCTCGGAGCGGGAGGCCTTTGACTGCATCCATTACGGCGTTCTGGCGGCCCTGAACAAAGCGCAGGACCGGCCCCAGCTGCACCTGAGCCGGGAGACGCCGGAGGTTGCCCCTGCGCCTGCCCACCCGCCGGCCAGGCAGGAGGCCTTTCGCACCATGTCCGCGGAAACCTACCGGCAGATGGCTGCGGCGCTGGCAGATGGGAAAAAGCCAAGCCCACAGAGGGCTCAGGACGCCGCTCGCGCCATGGAGCGGGCCCCTTTGGCACAGCCGGTCATGATTCCCCAACCCCGGAATACTCTCCGCCAGGAGCCGCCTGCGGCTCCAGAGGCGGTCCCTGAATCGGCGAAGCCGGCTCCGGAGCCGGAAGCGGTGCAGGAGGCCCTGCCGATGCCGGAGGAGGTCCCCTTCACCGTCCTGGGAGAGCTGTTTGACACCTATATTGTGGCCCAGCAGGGGGAGGAGGCCTTCCTCATTGACAAGCACGCCGCCCACGAGCGGGTCCTGTTCGACCGGCTCCGGGCCCAAAAGCAGGAGATCGTTTCCCAGACCCTTCTGGCTCCCCAGGTATGCCGCCTGGGGCAGGAGGGGGCGGCGCTGGTGCTGGAAAACCTCTCTTTGCTGGATGAGCTGGGCTATGGGGTGGAGGAATTCGGGGAGGGAACGGTGCTGCTGCGCCAGGTTCCCATGGACCTCTCCCCGGAGCAGGGGGCGGATTGCCTCACCAGCCTGGCCCAGGATCTTCAGGAGGGCCGGCGGGAGGACCGGGACAGTCTGCGGGACAATCTCCTGCACACCATGGCCTGCAAGGCCGCCATCAAGGCAGGCTGGCATACCGATCCCCTGGAGCGGGAGGCCCTGGTGCGGCAGGTGCTGGGCCGGGAAGACCTGAAGTATTGCCCCCATGGCCGCCCCGTTTGCATCCGGCTGACCAAGCAGCAGCTGGAGCGCCAATTTGGCCGGGCGTAATGGCCATCATTGGGAAAGGAGGCCCCACTTTGGACCGCATGATATGCATAGCCGGCCCCACTGCCTCCGGCAAAACGGAGCTGGCGGTGGCCCTGGCCCTGGCTTTGGAGGGGGAGGTAGTGTCCTGCGACTCAATGCAGGTCTACCGCCATATGAACATTGGCACAGCCAAGCCGACTCTGGAAGAACGCCGGGGCGTGCCTCACCACATGCTGGATGTGGCAGAGCCGGAGGAGCCCATGTCCGTGGGGAAATTTGTGGGCCTTGCGGCTCCTGTGGTGGCGGACATTCTGGCCCGGGGCAAGACTGCCATCCTGGCAGGGGGCACCGGTCTCTATATGGATGCGTTGGTTCGGGGTAACGATTTTGCGCCGGACCCGGACCCGGAATTGCGGCGGACGCTGCAGGCTTGGGCCAGCCAGGAGGGGACGGAGCCCCTCCTGGAGGAGCTCCGGAGGGTGGACCCAACAGGGGCGGCCCGGCTGCACCCGTCTGACAAAAAGCGGATCATCCGGGCCCTGGAGGTGTACCGGCAGACGGGAAAGACCTTGACCCAGCACAATCTGGAGACCCGAAGCATCCCGCCACGGTACCGGCCCTGCTGGCTGGGACTGGATTTTCCGGACCGGGGGGAGCTGTATCGCCGGATTGACCTGCGGGTGGAGCGCATGCTCCGGCAGGGCCTTCTGGAGGAGATCCAAGGCCTGCTGGCCGGGGGCCTGTCCCCCGGCGCCACGGCGTTGCAGGCCATTGGCTATAAGGAGTTCCTGGACGCCCTGGAAGGGCGGTGCACCGTCCAGGAGGCGAAGGAGGCGGTCCAGAAGGCCTCCCGCCACTATGCCAAGCGGCAGCTCACCTGGTTCCGGAGAAACAAAGCCATCCATTGGCTGCTCCGGCAGCCGGGCCAGGATTTTCCCCAGCTTTTTGAGCAGGCAGCGGCGGAAATTCCCTTTTTCGACAGACCCGGGTGATAAGATAGAGGTATCCCAACAGAAAGAAGGAATACTTATGTCTGAAGCCATGAACTTACAAGATGCCCTGCTGCGTCAGGTCCTGAAGGAGCGCCTGCCGGTGACCCTGTTTCTCATGAACGGGTTCCAGCTGCGGGGGGTCGTCACCGGATTTGACAACTTTGTGGTGATCCTCGTCACGGACAACAAGCAGCAGATGATCTACAAACATGCCATTTCCACCCTGGTTCCAGCCCGTCCCTTGAAAACCGGCGCTCCCGCTTAAGCTGCGGGGCCCTGTTTCATGGGACTTACCACAGAAAGGATGTTCTCCCATGAAACAGGGCAAGCAATTTATGAAGGCCATTATGCTGGTCCTGGCTCTGATGGTGGCCAGCTATATCTTATATAACGTGGTTCGATCCGCCTCCAGTGGGGTTCCCACTGCCCAGGCGGTGCTGTATGCAGCCTCCGATGGGGTTTCCGTCGAAGGCTTTGTGGTGCGTCAGGAGACGGTGATCCCGGCGGCCTATGACCTGGTCCTTCCCACCAAGGGGGAGGGAGAAAAGGTGGCTTGCGGAGAGGAGGTGGCGGTGACCCTGCGCAGCGCCGCCGCACAGGAGCGGCAGGAGGAGATCAACCAGACCGAAAAGGAGCTGGAGCAGCTTCGCCTGGCGCTCGCGTATCAGTCCCAGCTCACGGACAATGAGGACGTGGCCCAGCGCATTGCCTCCTCTGCGGCTTCCCTTGCCGGGCAGGTGGCCCAGAGACGCCTGGACGCCGCCCGGGCCGCCGGACAGGAGCTCCGGTCGCTCATTCTCCGGCAGAGCGTGGGGGCTTCCGACACCGGCGCCATGCAGGACCAAATTTCCCAGCTCCAGCAGCAGCTGGACAGTTTGGAGGCCAGCGCTGCTTCGGATACCAAATCCATCGCCGCCCAGTCCGCCGGGTATTACTCCGCCGTGGCAGACGGCTATGAGACCCGTCTGACCCCCCAGATTTTGGAGAGCATGTCGGTATCCGACTTCCAGGGCTTATGGGAGGAGGCGGTGGATGCGCCGGCGCAGAACGCCGGCCGCCTCATTGCCTCTGCCCAGTGGTACTACGCCTGCGCCGTGGAGAGCCGGTATCTGGAGGACCTGGAGGTGGGAGACAGCCTCCAGGTGAGCCTGGGCGGCGAGGTGGACCTGGAGCTGAACATGACCGTGACCCGGGTGAACCGGGAGGAGGAAATGGGCCTTTTGGTGCTGTCCTCTCAGGACCATCTGGCCTCGGTTTCCGCCTTGCGGCGGCTGAACGCGGACGTGATCTTCCACTCCTACAGCGGCCTCCGGGTGCCCCGGGAAGCGGTGTGCTACAGCGAGGAAACTGGCTCTGCCGGGGTATATGTCCTGGAGGGGGCCAAGGCGGTGTGGAAAGACATTCAGCTGCTGTATGACAACGGCGATACCTACATTGCTGCCTTGGATCAGAGCAGCACGAGCAATCTCTGGCCGGAGGATTTGATCCTCCTGGATACCCAGGAACTATTTGATGGAAAGCTGGTAAAATGATATGGGATCGATTCAGGAGAATGTGGCCCGGGTACGGGCGGAAATCCAGGCGGCAGCGCAAGCCTGCGGGCGGGACCCGGGAGAGATTTCCCTGTGCGCCGCTACCAAGATGAATGATGCAAGGGCGGTGCGGGAGGCCATTGCGGCCGGAGTGGACTGCTGCGGCGAAAACCGGGTGCAGGAGCTGGTGCAAAAGTCCGGCGAGGACGCCTACCGGGGCGCGCCGGTGCACTTCATTGGTCACCTCCAGACCAACAAGGTCCGTCAGGTGGTGGGTCGTGTAGACCTGATTCAGAGCGCCGACCGGCGGAATCTGCTGGAGGCTCTGGAGAAGGAGGCGGCCCGGCAGGGCATTTGCCAGAAGGTGCTTTTGGAGGTAAACATTGCCGGAGAGGAGAGCAAGTCCGGCTTTTCTCCCCAGGACCTTTGGACGGTTCTGGAAGAATTTGGAAGATTTTCCCACTTGGAGGCTGTGGGGCTCATGGCCATCCCCCCTGTGAGCACCCACCCGGGAGAAAATTTGCAATTTTTTTCTGAAATGCGCAACCTTTTTGTTGACATAAGTAGAAAAAAATACGATAATGTCACCATGGCGCATTTGTCCATGGGCATGTCCGGGGACTACCCCGATGCCATCGCCTGTGGCAGTACCATGGTCCGCGTCGGAACTGCAATTTTTGGTCCCCGCGATTACTGTCAGAAGTGACTGTGAGATAGATACTTAGGAGGATACACCAACATGGGATTTTTGGATGAACTGAAGAAGCTGACGAAGCCTTATGCCGATGAAGACGAAGAAGATTACGATGATTACGATGACGAGCCTGTAGAGGAAGAGGAGCCCGCCCCGGCGCCACGGGCCACCCGCCGCAGCGCCCCGACTCAGGAGCCGGCTTACTCCCGCAACGCCGGTCTGGATACCGGCCGTGGGACGGGAAGCCGCATTGTGAACATCAACACCACCACCCAGCTGCAGGTGGTCCTGGTGAAGCCGGAGCGCTTTGACAATGTCTCGGAGATTGCGGACCATCTGCGGGACAAGCACTCGGTGCTCCTGAACCTGGAGAACACGGACCGGAACATTGCCCGCCGCCTGGTAGACTTTCTGTCCGGCTGCGCTTATGCCGTGGATGGAAAAATCAAAAAGGTGGCTGCCTCGGCTTATTTGCTCACCCCCTACAATGTGGAAATCGTAGGCGATTTGGTCGAAGAGCTGGAAAACAACGGCGTGTACTTTTAATCGCACCATAAGGGGGACAGACTATGTTTACACCGCAGCAATTGGAGCAGATCACATTTCACACCTCTGTGTTCGGCGGCTACGACATGGACTCGGTGGACGAGTTCCTGGTGGCCCTGATCGAAGATTACAACACGCTGTATAAGGACAACGCCACGCTGAAGAGCAAGATGCGGGTCCTGGTGGAGAAGCTGGAGGAGTACCGGGCCGAAGAGGGAGGCGCCAAGGAGAACCTGCGGGCTGCCCAGCAGACCTGTGACGCCATGATCCGGGAGGCCGAGGCGAAGTGCCTGAAGATGCTCCACCAGGCGGAGGCTCAGGCCCCGAATACCAGCCTGGCTGAGGCCAAAACAGCTGCCCGGGAAGGGATCGAAGCCCTGGAGACGCAGCTGAAGGAGGTCTTGGAAAAGCTGGAGGCCATCAAGTCCCAGGCAGAGGCAGATTCCGCCCGGCCGGACGTGCCCCAGCCCCAGAGCGAGGAGCAGGTGGCCCAGGAGATTGCCCAAAATTTGGAAAAGCTGGTTGGTACCACAGAGGACGAGGCCCCTGTGCCCCGTAGCCCCCGGGTGGACAGCAACACCACCAGCCGCTTTACCAATCTCCAGTTTGGCAAGAACTACGATCCTACCAAGCGGTAAATTTCATAGAACATGCGCAGATGAGGACAGGCGTTTTGCCATCCCCGCCTTCAGAGAGCTGCCGGCAGGTGCGAGGCAGCAGGCGGCGGCAGGACGTATCCCCTCGGAGCAGCTCCCCGAAATGGACAGTAGACGGAGCCGGTTCATGGCCGATATCCCATGACACGAGGGGCCGGGACATCCCGGCAAGAAGAGTGGTACCGCAGAGGTTAGAGCGCCTTTGTCTCTTTCAATGAAGGAGACAGGGGCGCTTTTCATATTCTATATTTGATTTTGGAGGAAACCCACCATGGACTACAAAAATACCATTATCACCCCAAAAACCGCCTTCCCCATGAAAGCGGGCCTCCCCAACCGGGAGCCTGGTATGCTGGAGAAGTGGAATGAAATGGACCTGTATGGCCAGCTCCTGGAGAAAAATCAGGACTGCCCCCGGTTCATTCTCCACGACGGCCCTCCCTTCTCCAATGGCGACATCCACATGGGCCACGCCCTCAACAAAACGCTGAAGGACTTCATCGTCCGGGCCAGAGCCATGCAGGGATATTACACCCCCTATGTCCCCGGCTGGGATAACCACGGCATGCCCATTGAGTCTGCCATCATCAAGAAAAACAAGCTGAACCACAAGACCATGCCGGTCCCGGAGTTCCGCTCTGCCTGTGAACAGTTTGCCCAGGATTACATCGACCGGCAAATGGAGGGCTTCCGCCGCCTGGGGGTCATCGGCGACTGGGCCCACCCCTACAAGACCATGGACAAGGCCTTCGAGGCGGAGGAAGTGAAGATTTTCGGGGCCATGTACCGCAAGGGCTACATCTACAAGGGCCTGAAGCCGGTGTATTGGTGTCCCAAGGATGAGACGGCCCTGGCCGAGGCGGAAATTGAGTATGCCGATGACGCCTGCACCTCCATCTATGTGAAGTTTGCCCTGAACCAGGACTTCGGCAAGCTGGCTCCCTTTGGTGGCGTCGCCAACACCTATGTGATTATCTGGACCACCACCCCCTGGACCCTGCCTGGGAACCTGGCCATTGCCTTCCATCCCACAGAGGAGTATGTCCTTCTGGACGCAGGGGCGGAGCGCTATATCGTAGCCAAGGCCCTGGCGGAAAAGACCATGCAGGCCGGCGGCGTGGACCGTTATGAGACCGTAGCCACCTTCCCCGGCGGCTTCTTCGAGCGTATGACCGCCCGGCACCCCTTCCTGGACCGGGACAGCCTCTTGGTCACCGCCGACTATGTCACCATGGATTCCGGCACCGGATGCGTCCACACCGCCCCCGGCTTCGGCGCCGATGACTACCAGACCTGCCGCCGGTATGATATGGACCTGGTGGTACCGGTGGACGACCGGGGCTACCAGACGAAAGAGGCGGGCAAATACGCCGGGATGTACTATGCTGAGTCCAACGGAGCCATTCTGGCGGATATGAAGGAGTCCGGGGCCCTCTTTGCCTCGGAGGAAATGGTGCACTCCTACCCCCACTGCTGGCGCTGCAAGAGCCCCATCATCTTCCGGGCCACCCCCCAGTGGTTCTGCTCCGTGGAGTCCTTCAAGGACCGGGCCATTGCCGCCTGTGAGGAGGTCCAGTGGTTCCCCGCCTGGGGCAAGGACCGGATGATTGCCATGCTCCGGGAGCGGGCCGACTGGTGCATCTCCCGGCAGCGGCGGTGGGGCATGCCCATCCCTGTGTTTTATTGCAAGCACTGCGGTAAGCCCATCTGCACCGAGGAGACCATCGCCCACATCTCCCGGCTCTTCGGGGAATCCGGCTCCAACATTTGGTTCCAGAAGGAGGCTATGGAGCTGATTCCGGAAGGCCTTACCTGCCCCCACTGCGGCGGAAAGGACTTTGAGAAGGAGACGGACACCCTGGACGGCTGGTTTGACTCCGGCTCCACCCACTTTGCTTCCCTGTACCATGACAACGCCGCTCAGTGGCCTGCGGATGTGTATCTGGAGGGGGCGGACCAGTACCGGGGCTGGTTCCAGTCCAGCCTGCTCACGGCGGTGGGCGCTTTGGAGAAGGGCGCGCCCTTCCGCCAGGTCCTGACCCACGGCTGGACCGTGGACGGCGAGGGACGGGCCATGCACAAGTCTCTGGGCAACGGCATGGACCCCAATCAGCTGATCAAGGAGTACGGCGCGGACATCGTCCGGCTGTGGGCGGGGGCTTCGGATTACCACGCCGACGTCCGCTGCTCCAAGGAGATTTTCAAGCAGCTGAGCCAGAACTACCTGAAGTTCCGGAATACCGCCCGGTACTGCCTGGGCAACCTGGAGGGCTTCGACCCCAACCACCTGGTGGAGCCGGAGCAGATGCCGGAGCTGGACCGGTGGGCCCTCACCAAGCTGGAAAGGCTGATTGCCGTCTGCCGGAAGGCTTATGACCGCTATGAGTTCCATGTGGTCTCCCACGCCATCAATGATTTCTGCGTGGTGGAGCTGTCCAGCTTCTACCTGGACATCATCAAGGACCGGCTGTACTGTGAGGACCGGGAGGGGCTGAAGCGCCGATCTGCCCAGACCGCCCTGTATCTCATTGTGGACGCCATGGCAAAGCTTTTTGCTCCCATCCTGGCCTTCACCTGCGACGAGATCTGGCAGGCCATGCCCCATCGGGCGGAGGATGATCCCCGGAACATCCTCTTGAACCGGATGCCTGAGAGCTGCGGCCAGTACGCCCTGCCCCAGGAGGCCATGGAGAAGTGGGACGTGGTGATTCGCCTGCGCCAGGATGTAAACGCCGTGCTGGAGGCGGCCCGGGCGGCCAAACGCATTGGCAAGGCCCTGGAGGCCCATGTGTCCCTGGAAGCCCAGGACGATGCAGCCGGTGCGGCCCTGGAGGCGGTGAGAGAACTGGACCTGGCGGAGATCTGCATTGTCTCCAGCTGCGCCCTGGAGCCGGTGCCGGAAGAGGCCACCCAGGGCCAGGGGGCCAATTTCCCGGGCCTCCGAATTGGCGTCACCGAAGCCAAGGGCGCCAAATGCCCCCGGTGCTGGATGCATTCCCTCCAGGCCAACGAGGAGGGCCTGTGTCCCCGGTGCGCAGGGGTCGTCTCCAGACTGCCCCAGGATGCTTTGGAACTGAGGGAGTGAACCTCTAGGGAGCAGTAATCCTGTATTCATAAAAAAGTCTGCTGCAAGGCGGAACGGTCAAGACCGTTCCCTACAGAGGTAGGGAGGGTCTGGCCGCCACCTTTGCAGCAGACTTTTTATGGGTTGCACAGCTCCAGAATTTCACCCACCAACTCCCGGAACGTTTTCTGCTTTTCTGCCGGCATTCCTTCTACAAGGTGGGGCAGCCCGGTGAGGGAATCCGTCTGCCCCTGGCGCTTGCGCTCCCCGTCTTCTGTGGACGGTTCCGGAGACGGGTCCTTCCGATGGCGCATTCGGAGCTCCCGGTGCAGCTCCTGCTGGCACTGGGGCAGGGTGATTCCCAGGGCGTACTCCGTCCGGATCACCTGCTCCATCATCTCCGGCAGCCCCTGGTCCAAAGACGCCTGCTCCAGGCAGAACAGCCCGCTTCGGTATCCCAAATAACAGGCGTGGCGGAAGAATGCCCGCATCCATGCCTCCCAGGCGACGGTGACGGCGTCTACGTGGGTTCGGTCTGCCTCTCCCACCTGGGCGGCCAGGGTTTCTAGCAACTGCCCGGCCCGTTCCTTTGCCTTCCGGTATGCTGCGCTGACCCATGGGTTGCGCGGAGGCGTGCCATAGGCCGCCTCCTCCACCTCTTGGCGGAAGGGCTGCGCCCCGGCTTCCCGCCGGTAAAATTGCCGGAAGCAGAGGCAGAGCCCCCTGGGATAGCTGAACCAAAGAATCTGCTCCAGACACTGCCCATAGAGCCCCTCCGCCTCCTCCAGCGCCGCCTTTTGCTCTTCCGTTAGAATTTTCCCCAGAGCTTCCTTTCCCTGGTGATAATCCCGGTTGACACTTTCCTGGGCGGTCTCCTCCAGCTCTTGCCGGCAGTTGGTCAGGAGGGTCGAAGCCAGTTGAGGGGTGAGTATCTGCGTTTTTGCCTGATTGAACTGAGTCCTGATGTGAATCATCTGCATGCTCCTTCTTTCTGTACTTCGTTCTTCCGAAGGGGAAATACGTTGCAAACAACTAAAAAACAGGAAGGGAATATAGTATCATATTGGCAGATATCAGATGGGTAGGTGTGAAAAGTGAAAGATGTGTTAAGGGAAATTACCATGATTCGCTTGGAACGTGGCTGGTCCGAATACGAGCTGGCAAAAAATTCCGGAATCTCTCAGTCCACCATCTCGACCTGGTATCGAAAAAATCAGACACCGACGATCCAGACCCTGGATAAGGTGTGCAAGGGTTTTGGAATTACCCTGTCGCAGTTCTTTGCAGAAGGTGACGACTCCATCTTTCTCACCCAAGAACAAAAGGAAACGCTGGATAACTGGTCGGCTCTGAACCAAAAGCAACGGCAACTTGTAACAGAGCTACTGAAAAATATGTCTGTGCTCAGCTCGGCGCTTTGATTTCAAATCTGCTGTATATGACCTGCTTTTATTGTATCATATATCTTAAGAAAACGTTAGTTGGCCAAGACGTATAAAACACTTGCACTTAAATATAACGGCGGGTCTTCATAAATTCCTGAAAATCTTATAGTACTTGCGGCGCGCAGACCTGGGAAACGCACTGGCGCCTGTAATCGATTTCTACCAAGACCATAAAATAATTTGCGCATCACTCTTGACACTACCCTTGTTCATTCAACCGGACAGAAAAAAGCCGCCCTGCTTCATGCAAGACGGCCTGATGAAAAGACAGAGCCACACGATTGTGTTAGCTCTGCTTTCTCTATAACGTATGTCCGAACTCTTGTTGCATACGCGCTTTCATCCATACCATTGGAGCGCTTCGACTGCCGAAAAAGAATCGAACATTTTCTCTCTGCTCCGTCAGAGATACCGGCGTTGTAATCCGATCGAACATGCGATTGATCCCATCGTATTCACAGGCAAATGACTCTGCACTTACAGCCAACATTTCCTCTGCACAAACCAGGGAAAAGTCTACTCTGTACCCAGCAACACCTGCGAGATACTCGATAAAGAGCCTCTGGGTTCGCCCGTTTCCCTCGCGGAATGGGTGAAGCACATTGACTTCGCTTAAATAATAAGCCAGCTTGTGAGGAACAGAAGCAGACGTATCAATGAAATAATGCTCTTGCGCCAGCTTTCCAAACAGATTTTCAGCGTAGGTTTCCAGATTCATACACAGGCAAAACTGATTTCCTTTGGAAATGTTCACATGGCGGAGTTTCCCGGCCCAGTCATAGATATCCCCGAAAACAAAAGCATGGAGCTTTTGCAAATGCTGCAAATCAAAATGTCCACCAATGGGACGGGCCTTTGCTGCCGCAAGGCGCAATGAAGTTATCTCACGCTCTGCCACAGACAGAGCCCCCGCATCCATAATGTTCAGCTTATTGATGAGTACATCGGAGTTAGGATAACAGTATTCCCGGCCCCATTCCTAGGAGTAGCTATAGTCTTTGTGCATAGCCATTCCTCTGTGCCGGCACCGTATGCTTGCGCAGCAAGCTGCCAATGGTTTGCTCCAGAGAGGATGGCTCAGACAAGCACCTGCGGATTCTGCCCTTATCCTCTGCAGTCAGGGGGAGGCCTTCCATGGCCATGGAGCTGTCCACCTCTCTGACGATTCTTTCGATTTCACTCACTGTGCACACCCTCTTTCATATAAATTATACCATAAAGCGCAGCGGAATGGTATAATTTAGCCATATTTTCCGGTTCTGCCCGGAGGGCAGGAGGAAAATGGCAATTTGTCAAGTATAATAGCCGCTTTGCGGCTATTATACTACACATTCCAGCCAAAATCAATTTGCATTGTATGGGCATTGGCGTTCTATCCATTGCTGTTCTCCTTTGCGGTGTTTATAGAGGAGATGAGAATTCTACGAATAGAGCCGCAGTCCTGTAATAGACTTTTGAATTTATCACCGGATAGTATATTTGATTTTAGTGAAATTTCAATCTAGTTTTGCACAAATAATACCACAACACTATAGTGCTTTCAAAAAAATCGCGCAAAGCGCAATGAAATCCGAGCGCCCTCGGATGAAATCTGTTTCACAGATGAAATGAAATCCACCCATCTGCTGCGCACAGCGGATTTCATCTCCGCGGGAGATTTCATCAGCAAAGCTGATTTTGCCCACCCAATAGGGTGGATTTCGTTAAAAAGAAACAGCTTTTGTCCGGTGGACAAAGGCTGTTCCTTTTCTGGCGGAGATGGAGGGATTTGAACCCCCGCACGCCTTTCGGCGCCTATCGGATTTCGAATCCGAACCCTTCAGCCACTTGGGTACATCTCCACATGGTTCTTTCTCATTGAGCTAAGGGCGCTTCTCCTATTATAGCAGGACGCTTCCCAAAAAGCAAATCTTTTTTATGGTGCAATCACGGCAAAAGCATTTCTCTTTCCCCGGCGGGTAAAGAGGTAGGTGTATGGCGCCATGGGATCTTTTCGTCTGCCAGTGGCAGGTGACGTTACAATTCCAGGTGGCCGCTGCCGTCCTGATGGTACGGTCCCACCTGAACCTGGAATGGACTTGCCAAGGCAGACTATCCGGAGACCAGAGTGAGCATAGGCATTTCCGGCCCGTTGAACAGGCGGAAGCCGCCGGGGTTGTTGCCCAGTCCCCGGCTGACCACCAGGGTTGCCCCCTGGACCTGGTAGACGCCGGCGTCATACCGGGGGAAGAGGCCCCGGCCGGCATCAGCCAGACCGCCCACCAGAGGCAGGCGGACCAGCCCTCCGTGGCCGTGGCCGGAGAGAATCAGGTCTGCACCCAGGGGCCCCCAAACCTGGGGCTCCGTGTTCCGGTGGTAAAGGAGAATGGTAAACCGGTCCTGAGGCATCCCGGCAAAGACAGATTCTGGCGAGGCTTGGTCTGCCGGCCCGTTGGGGTCCTGAATGCCTGCCAGGGTAATGGACGCCCCCTGACGCTCCAAAGTGACCCAGCGGTGATCCAGGAGGATGGCCCCAGCTTCCTCCATTTGAGCCCAGACCTCCCGGCGGCCCTCTACGGTCCATTCGTGGTTGCCGGACACGTAATAGACAGGCGCCATCCGGCACAGGGACCGAATGGCCGGTATGACCTGCTCCAAATGGGTGTCCCGGTCAAACAGATCGCCGGAGATGGCAATGAGGTCTGCACCAGCGGCGGCCCGGGCCAGGGTCTGCCCCCCATCTTCCAGAAATGCGCCGTGGAGATCGGTGATGAGGGCAATTTTCAGGCCGGAGAAGGCCTCCGGCAGGCCGGGGCAGGAAAGGGCATAGGCGGTTACCTGTATGCGCCCTGCTCCCAGCAGATCCAATACTACAGCCAGAGCCGCCGCAGTGAGAGCGGCCCGGCTCCATTGTTTCCAACTTCCCATGTCAATCCCCTCCGCTTTCAGTATAGTCCACAGGGGACAGAAAACGGAGGGGAATTTTGTGTGTGAAGAAAAATCAAGGGGGCGCTATCCTTTTTCCTCCTGGGAGGAGATTTCCTGAACGCCGTCGGTGGTGATGGCGATCCCCCGCTTTTTCAGACGGTGACTGACGTTCAGCCGGAGGAGGGAATACACCACAGAGGTCAGAGGGATGAAAAACAGCATACCCACAATGCCAAACAGCTTGCCGCCTACGAAGACGGAGACCAGAATCCAGATGGCGGGAAGGCCCACAGAGCTACCCACCACCTTGGGGTAAATCAGCTGCCCCTCCAGCTGCTGCAGCACCAGGAAGGTGATAAGGAAGATGAGCGCCTGCATGGGACTGACAATCACGATGAGCAGCATCCCCACCAGACAGCCTAGGAAAGCTCCCACGTAGGGAATGAGGGCCATAAAGGCGATGAACACGCTAATGACCAGGGAGTAGGGCAGCCCCAGGATGCTCATTACAAGGAAGAACATCACGCCCAAAATCACCGCCTCCACGCACTGCCCGGAGATGAAGCTGGAGAAGGTTTGATTGGTGAGGACGGCAACCTCTGAAATCTTATCTGCGTATTTCCTCCCTACGTAAGCATACAGCACGCTGCGCACCTGACTGAGGAGCTTTTTCTTATTGGAGAGGATGTAGATGGAAATGACGAAGCCGGTGATGGTAATGGTGAGAACCGAAGCCACGGAGGAGACGGCGGTGAGGGAGGTTTGAATGATCTGGGCATAATTCTCCCAGACCTTGGTGAGCAGGGGACCCAGGTCAAAGTTGGAAAACAGCTGCTCCAGCTGTTGGGTGTTGATGTTATGGGACTGTAAAAAGGCAATCAGCCTGGGCCAGGCGGCTTCTGCCGAGCTGATGATGCCGGGAATGGTCTCCACCAACTGGGGAATTACAATATACAGCACCAGAAAAATCAAGAGGAAGCCGCCCACATAGGTGACAATCAGGCTGATCACCTCATTGGCCCGCTCTCGGACCTTCCACCGGCGCTTAGTTTGCAGCCGGAGGAGGAGCTTCTCCAGGCCCCGCATGGGGACGTTGAGGAAAAAGGCCAGAATGGCTCCTACAATCAAGGGCTGCAGCAGGTCAGTGAGGAAATGAAAGACGGAGCCAATGACGCTCAGGTGATTGATGAGGGCGTAGAGTCCCACGGCAAAAGCAATGAGCCCCATGGCTTGGGTATATCTGGTTTTTGGCTTTTTTGGCAGCATCCTGTTTCCCCGCTTCCCGGACCGGAACGGTCCAACGTTCATTCTTCTCTATTATAGCACAAAACCCGAAATCCGGTCAGGCTTTGTCAGAAAAATTTATAAATTATTCATGCTTTCCCCGGCGGGGACTGTCTCAAACCATGCTGGGGAAAGCATCACAGCTTTTCGTATGTCTTTTCCAAGAAACGCTGAGCGGTTACCAAGGCCCGCTGGTGGGTGGCGCGGCCGATTTCCCCGGCTTCGTCAAAAGCGGTCACCTGGAAGGTGATGATTTTCCCGGAGATGCCGGTGACCTCCGCCTCTGCCCGGACCTCCAGCCCCACAGGGGTGGCGGAGGTGTGGGCCAGATCCAGGGCGATGCCCACAGAGGTCTGCCCCTCCTCAAGAGCCGGAGCAATGGCTTCACAGGCTGCGCCCTCCATAAGGGCTGCCATGCAGGGGGTGGCATAGACCAAAAGGTCGCCGGAACCCACTTCCAAGGCGGTGTCTGACCGCTCCACCAAGGTGGAGGCAGTCCCTTTCATGCCGATTGTAAGATCCATAATTGCAGCATCCTTTCTGATGAGGGCCCTGTGAGGCCCCGGTTGCCCTTTGATCATACAGTCCACTTGGACAAATGTCAACGAAAAGGAGGTTGCACTTTTGGAGAAAAAGGCATATAATCAGGACAATTAAATCGGCCTTCTTCAGGAGGCCCCATGTGAGGTGCCGGTATGGAAACCAAAGAAAAGCTGAATCTGACCATGCTCTGCGACTTTTATGAGCTGACCATGGGCAACGGGTATTTCCAGAGCGGTCTGCAGGACCGTATTTGCTACTTCGACGTATTTTTCCGCAAGTGCCCGGATGATGGCGGCTTTGCCATTGCGGCGGGGCTGGAGCAGATCATCGACTATATCCAGGACCTGCACTTTGACCCCCAGGATATTGCATATCTCCAGGGCCGGAACCTGTTTTCGCCGGAGTTTTTGGAGTATCTGAGCCGGTTCCGCTTCACTGGGGACATCTGGGCCGTGCCCGAGGGGACGCCCATCTTCCCTCATGAACCCATCATCACAGTCCGCGCCCCAGCCATTGAGGCCCAGCTGGTGGAGACCTTCCTGCTTTTGGCAGTGAACCACCAAAGCCTCATTGCCACCAAGGCCAGCCGGGTAGTCCGGGCTGCCGAAGGGCGGACGGTGCTGGAGTTCGGCTCCCGCCGGGCCCAGGGCTCCGACGCAGCCATTCTGGGCGCCCGGGCCGCCTATATCGGCGGCTGTCATGGCACGGCCTGCACCATCTCCGACCAGCTCTATGGCGTCCGGGCCGGCGGCACCATGGCCCATGCCTGGGTGCAGATGTTTGACAGTGAGCTGGAGGCCTTCAAGACCTATTGTAAGCTCTATCCCACCAATGCCACCCTCCTGGTGGACACCTACAATACCCTTCACTCCGGTGTACCCAACGCCATCCGGGCATTCAACGAGGTTTTGAAGCCCCTGGGCATCACCAGGTGCGGCATTCGCCTGGACTCCGGCGATATGGCCTACCTCACCCGGAAGGCCCGGCAGATGCTGGATGAAGCGGGCTGGACGGAATGCCAGATTTCCGTGTCCAATTCCCTGGACGAGTACCTGATCCAGGACCTGCTGCACCAAGGGGCCTGCATCGACATGTTTGGCGTAGGCGAGCGGCTGATCACCGCCCGGTCCGAGCCGGTCTTCGGCGGCGTGTACAAGCTGGCCGCTGTGGAGGACGGGGAGGGACATATCATTCCCAAGATTAAGATTTCGGAAAACGTAGGGAAGATCACCAACCCCCATTTCAAGAAGCTATACCGGTTTTATGGAAATGACACCGGCAAGGCCATTGCCGACTATCTGTGCCTCCATGATGAGACGGTAGATGACTCTAAGGATCTGGAGATTTTTGACCCGGAGGCCACGTGGAAGACTAAAACGGTGTATAACTTTACGGCCAAGGAGCTGCAGGTTCCCATCTTCCGGCAGGGGCAGCTGGTATACCGGAAGCCCACATTGGAGGAGATTCGCGCCTACTGCCAGCAGCAGGTGGACACCCTGTGGGACGAGGTGAAGCGGTTTGACAATCCCCACACGTACTATGTGGACCTGTCCCGGAAGCTGTGGACCATTAAAAATGACATGCTGAGGCAGAAGCGTTGAAGATGAAACGGACGACTTCCAAGGAAATGGCCCTGTGCGGCGTTTTGGCGGCCCTGGCCCTCACGGTGATGATCCTGGGCGGCATGTTCCCTGCCGCCTCCTATTGCTGCCCGGTTCTGGCCTGCATCCTGCTGGTGCCGGTGGTGGAAACCTGCGGCAGGCGGATTGCCTGGGCCTGGTATGGGGCCGTGGCCCTTCTCAGCTGCCTGCTGTGCCCGGACCCGGAGGCGGCGGCCCTGTTCCTGTTTTTGGGCTATTACCCCATCATAAAGGGCCCCCTGGACCGAATCTCCCCGGCCCTCCTCCGGGCCCTTGCCAAGCTGGCCCTGTTCCTTGTGGCCTGCGCCCTCATGTACACGGCGCTCCTGTTTGTCCTGTCCCTGGAGCAGGTAGCCGAAACCTTCCGCCAGGAGGCCCCCTGGATGCTGGCAGTAGGTCTCGCCTTGGGAATTTTGACTTTCTTCCTGACAGATTTTCTGCTGACCCGGCTGGAAGCAATGTGGCGACGGAGAACAGGGAAGAGATCGGAATAGAGCTGGGGCGTGCTGTCTGGCGTATTTGGGTTCGAGTTTTGAGGAAAGTGTGTAACGGTACTCGAATGTTACTAAAATGAAATTATTTTTACGGAAATGTAGCTGTATTGTAGATTTTTGTAATTGACAGATGGCCTCCTGCGTGTTACAATATGTAACATGGGCCGGAATAGGTTCAGCGGGTTGGCGTTTTATTTCGTTAGCGCTATATCAGAAAGGCAGGAGGAGGGCTAACGGTGGCAATATCTATCCACAATTATACAATTCTGGACCATCTCGCGGATTATTTGCTCCGTATTCGGGAAGCTGTGCAGGGGGATGGTAGCTATCAGTATGTCTGTGTGATGGAACGCCGCTGCTTTAATCTTGTAGCACGTTTTTCGCCGGAGCTGCTAGATCGGGTTGTCACATCCAATGGATTGCTCTGTATGGGCAAGGAAATTGCCAGGTATTACGAGGAAAACTATGACTTTCCTCGCATGTTAGTCTGTGATGACATTGTGATTCACGGGCGAAATCTTGCGCGCTTTTTCTATGGGCTGGAAGAAGAAATAGTGGGAATCTTGGAAGCCAAAGGGTACGAATTTGCCTTTGAGCAAAGACGGGCGCTGCACCGGAGACTGATGGATGCCGTTGATATTTGCGCGTATGTGAGAAGCAAGCATCCACTTCTGCTGGAGTATGGCTATATTCAAAAAATAGAGTATGATCATGCTTGCTCGGATATGGAAATTCGTGATATTTCCCTACAGATTACTGATTTTTTGAACCGCTCTGGGGCAACCAGCACCAGCTTTGTGATTTCTTTCCCCAAGACCGTGTTGACCAGACAGGTTGAGACCGACGTGGGAGACTGGAAGCGAGGCGAACGAAATCTGTATGGGTGTGTCAACGAAAATGAGAGCGCGCCGAACCGAAGGATGATTTCCTATATTCGGACAGTTTGTGAAGGCAGGCCGCAAAGCTGGATTTCAACTGTACGCTATTATCCGGGTGAAGAGAAAAATCAATGGATTACCAGCGCGCCTATTTTTGAAGACTGTTCTTTGGAGAGATTGCAGAGCATTTGCCGACAGATTGATTCGCACCTGGAAGAAGAACAGGCCAGAGGAAAACAATATCAGAAGCTCCGAAGTATTTTAAGAGAAGAAAAAACGCCGCAATTGCAGGAAGTCCGGTGGCAGTTGGTGAGCTTTTTCGCTTCTGTCGCCGATTTTTTTGACTTTTATGAGGCTTATGAGGGACAGCCAATTCAGGATGAGGCGGCCCAAAAGGAATTGGTTGATGGGAGCAATTGGAGGAAGATTTCTGCCAACTTCCGGGGAATTGAGGAGCGGGGAAGGAATGACCAGCGTACCGATGAGGAGCTGTACCGCTTCTGCTGCGACCGGGTGCTGCAGCGGGCTGTGCAAGGCATTTTAAATGTGGAAATGAAGCCCTTCGTGCTGCAGCCCGTTGGGCACATATTAGATGGACCAAAACACATCATCGATGCAGCTGCCAGTCAGGTTGCCTCTGAGGAGGGAATGCGGCAGGAGGCGGATGCCTATGCGCTGGAAGAGCGGCCCTATAGCTTTCAGCCGGAACGCCACAACGGCGGGATCATTTCCTTTTCCAGCTTTTTTAAGAAGATGTCAGAGCTGGTAGAGGCGTCCATCTCTGTAGTGGAGGGGACGACAACGATTCTGAAGCTGATGGACGATGGCGTCGTAGGCTTGCGGCTCCATCAGGATTCAGAAACGAAGGAGCTGCAGACAGTTCTCAAAGTGGGAGAGCTGGCAACCTTTTACTGGCCGATGCAATTGTCTGTGTATGTCCCCGCTTTGGCCTTGGTGGAGCGCTCCTGCTGGAGACAGAACATGGAGCAGAAGGAGGCAGTTCTCCGATTTTTAAAGGAGCAGGCCTTTGAGCCAGGAGATAAACTCCCAAAGCATTTGGAGGAGAAGAAGTTTGAAGTGGCAGATGTGCAGAGATGTCTCTTAGCGTGGACGGAGAAGCTATACCATGCCGGGCAGAGCTACCGAGGTTGGGATTTCGACAATTTGGAGCAACGGCGTGAGCAAGAGGTACAGGAAGAAGGAATTCGGGCAACCATGCTGAACCGGGCAAAGGAATTTCTGTACCTGCAGTAAAAATAAGTGTTATATTATCTGTAAATAGTCTCCCAAAATGGTAGTTTTGTATTTCCCAGTGGGGGTATTTTGGCGTTTTAGATTCTGGAAAGAAGCTTTCCCATAGCATCTCAAACCCTGAAATCCTGGAGAATGCAAAACGACGTTTTGGGAGCTTTTTTAGAAAAAGAGAGGGGAACGATACGATGTACATTGACGTCATTAAAGGCCAGGAGTTGAATGTTTATATATCCGAAAGCCTGGAAAACCCGGAAAATATGATGTTTCCGGTGTTCAAGCAGGCGTCGCAGGCTCTGGCTGGCATTGTCCGGCAGGCCCGGGAGTTTGATAGGTATAGTCAACGGGACGGAGACTTCTGTAGGCAGGAGAGACTGTTTCGGTATAGCAGCAACATCATTGCCTTTTCCGGTCAGCGAGGCGGCGGCAAAACCAGCACCATGCTATCCTTTTCCAAGATTATGCAACGAATCGGAGAGGAGAGGAAGTGGGACTATGACCAGGAACTCCAGAGCGCATGGAAGGAGCTCCAAAACGTTTCGTTCATCGTGCTGTCGCCCCTGGAGCCTTCTGTCCTGGAGGGGCAGCAGAGCATCCTCTCTGTGGTGCTCTCTCGCCTGTACGCATATGGGGAGCGGCTCATGTGGGAGGCGAACCAGAGAGGCGGTGACGCGGAATGGCTGGAATGCGTGCAGCGTAACTTGACGCGGGACTTTCAGAATTGCCTGTCTGGCATCCGGGGCGTCAAATACCAAAGGGATGCAGCACCCCAGGACCTGCGTGACCTGCAAGACATCAACGATGGCGCACGTCTGCGGCAGTATTTTTCTGATCTTGTAGAGCATTTGCTGCAGTTGGCGTCTCATGGGGGTCAGAGAGATCAGGAGATTTATTACCGGGGCCAGAAGGAGATCTGCTACCGGAACGCCACAGGCAAGGAGGCCTATCTGGTTTTGCAGCTAGATGATGCGGACTCCCAGATTGACCACTCCTATCAGGTGCTGGAGGATGTGCGCAAGTACCTGGTTGTGCCCAAGATGGTCATCCTGATGTCTGCAGATGTGAGCATCTTCCGGCAGCTGGTCCTGGAAAAGTATGCGGAGGAGTTTCCGGCTCTCGGAAGTAAGGAGGAAGAGCGCCAGCCTCTCTGGGCGGACCTCCGGCGAATGGGAAGCAAGTACCTGGATAAGCTGATTCCCTCCATTCAATTGGTGACCCTGCCTCTCCTGGATCAGATGGTGGTGCAGCAGGGAGACAACCTGGAGCTGCGTTATCTGAAGTCAAAACCAGTGGGAAAAGACCAATCCACAGAGACCAGGTATGTGTTTCCCTGGTCTCAAAATGCCGGACTGGGTCTTCAGGATTTCCTCTTGACGGCCATTTATCAGAAGACCGGCATCATCTTTGTCACCCATACGGCTTACGCGAACAACATTATCCCCACTACCATGCGGGGGATTATGCACCTGCTGTACCTCCTGTCCACCATGGAGAATATTCCCAGGCACTCCAGAGATGGGGAGCTTACGCCAATGGAGAATATTCCCAGCCACTCCAGGGATGGGGAGCTTACGCCAGAGGGCTTGAAAGAGCTGGTGGAGCGGCAGCTTCCCATCGCGGAGGAAAACCTCTCCCGGTTTAGCAGGTACTTCCGGGAGGATTGGCTCAATGCCAAGGTGACCAGGCTGGATGATTTGGCCTTTTTGCGCCATCTGGGCAGTTCCGCCCGGTCTGTACAGGTGCAGCTGACGATAGACTACCTGCTGAAGCGGTATGAGTGGGCGCTGCCGGTAAATTTTGACGTTAAATTTAACGCTAGAAGTATGGCTGAGTTGGACAAGAGCAGCCAAATCCTGCTGGAGGAATTCATGGCGGCCCTCCATCTGAAGCACCGCACCCAGGAGGACTTCAGCCTCTCCTTCGCCATTCACACGGTGTTTACCCTGGGGAACCACCGCGCCATTTGGCAGCAGAAGAGGAAAGCCGTCCAGGAAAGGGAGAAAGCAATTCGGAACAAGGAGGCAACGCCCGGTGAATTGCTGGTATTTGACTATGCACCTGAGCGTACTTACCTGCCGGATACATATCGGGTTCCAGAGGTGATTCAATCAATTCAGACGGACTTCGGAGTAGAATATCTTGTATTCGACATAAATAAAAGTGGTAAAAATGATACCCAACAAACACGTGGGAGAGGGCCTGCATCTGCCGAAGAGAAAAAGAGATCCAAATTAGAAGAATTTTTAGTGAGGTGTATGTTGCGACCTTCCTGGCGGGGTAATCAAATTA
>UQZA01000032.1 GCA_900545515.1 uncultured Eubacteriales bacterium
TGACAATGGGGGAAATCTTGCTGTTGTCCACGTCCTGGAAGCTAAAGTTGCTGAGAACTGCACTCATGGTATAGTGGGTAACCTTCTCAACCAGCGCCTGAATGGCAGCGGCCAAGCCGGTGGCGGCATCGTCCACCTGGGTCTGGGTCGCCGCCTCGTCGGCAGCTACCGTTCTGGCCTTTTCCAGAGCGTCTACAAGAGCAGCCCAGGTTTCGGCGGTGTAATCGCCCTCCGTCAGGGCCTCGGCCACAGCGATGGTTGCGTTCAGGTCGGACTTCTCCGGAACGAAGGGGGTGAGCGTAGACTCGGCCACCCTCAGACATCCGGTGGGATGCTGGGTCATCAAATCCGTCACAAACTCCAGCAGGAGGCCCTGGGGCAGCTCCAGCATCTCCATCTGATACCTGCGGACGCCGGTTACCGGGTTGTCGTAAACCATGGTAGCCTGGTACATCTCATAATCGGAGGAGCTCCGTCTGTACTGGAGAGACGTGATGTTCTGGCCGGTGAAGTTGCCGTCATTGTAGTCGGAGAAGGAGGGAAGATTGCCGCTTTCTATGGTCAAGGTCACCAAATAGGCGCCGTCCGCCGTTTCCTCAATTTCGACGGTGTCCTTGACAATGGGGGAAATCTTGCTGTTGTCCACGTCCTGGAAGCTAAAGTTGCTGAGGACCGCATTCATAGTATAGTGCGCAGCATCCTGACCGCCTGGGGAAACCGTCAGATCTCTGACAATGGTATACTGCGTCACATCCCGGACATAAACGCGTACTGTGACGTCCGTATCTCCCATGGGGACCGTGGCCGTATTTTGAGCGGAGAAGCCCTGGAGCTCCGTTTCCACGCCATTTGCGTCCACCGTGACGAAGCGGTATTCCGTACCCTCGATGCCTCCGGTGGCGGAAGCAGTTACCTGGGCAGTTTCCTGACTCTGGGTTGCGGTCAGCTCCACAGACAGGGGCGTATAGGCCTGCAGGGTCACCTGGGCCCCCTTCCGGCTGTTGAGGTCCGCCACAAGGGCTTCTCCGGATGCATACCCTGCCGTGCCCGGCTGGGCATAGAACACGGTCTTGAACACGTCATTGAAGGCATATTCTCCCACGTCTATCAATCCCGTACCCAGGACAACATGCTTGAGGGTCGTATTGCCGGAGAAAGCGCTCCGTTCCAAAGTCTTCACGCCATCGCCCAAATAGAGGGTCTCCAGTGCGTCCATGCTGGGAATCCACTCAATGCTGGTGTCGTTGCCCTTGGTAAATACCAGATGCTTCAGGGAACCCATGAAGGAAAACGCCCAGCTGGCAACAGACTGAAGGTTGTCCCCAAAGGTAAGAGTTTCAATGACTGCGTTGGCGAAGGCGAAGGCCCCCACTGTTTCCAGGGAATTGGGCAGCTTGATCTCCTTCAGACTGGTACAGCCGTTAAAGGCACTGGTGCCCAGGGTTTTCAGGCCCTCCTGGAACTCTACTGTTTCCAGAGTTTTGACATTCCGGAATGCAAAATTCGCAACGGTTTCCACCGTGGCAGGGGCGATAAATTCCGTCATGGGGTTCTTGGGCGGGCAAAGGATCAGTTCCTTCCCACCGTCCCGCAGCAACACGCCGTCCACGCTGCTGAACACAGGATTTTTCTCAGAGACGTGAATCGTCTCCAGATTGTTGGCGCCGGTAAAGCTGATTTCTCCCAGGTCCGTCAGGCTGGCGCCAATGGTAATGCTCCGGATCTTCGGAGAGTTGGAGAATGCGCTCTTTCCCACTGTAACCAGAGAGTCGGGGAAAATCACAATCTCCAGATTGGGGCACCAGGCAAAGGCGTATGCTCCCAGATTCACCAGGGCGTCGCCCAGATCCGGCTGGACAAACACACAGTACTGGAACGCATAGTCTCCCACCGTCTCAACCTGGTTGAGATCCAGGGTTGTGAGGCTTTCGCAGAAGGAGAACGCGTTGCCTCCGATGGTCTTCACGCTGTCAGGCGTTACCAGGGAAGGGATGGGCGTGAAGGCAAAGGCGTAGGCGCCGATCTCCTCCAGCTTTGCCTCCGGGGAGAAGCGAAGCTCCTTCAGGTTGGACAGGTACGCAAAGGCGTACTCCGCCACCTTGGTGACGTTTGCCGGGATGGTATAAACCCCGGTGGAAACCAGCTCCGTCTGCGCGGCGGGATGGCACATCAGGACAGTTCCATCCATACTGAACAGGACGTTGTCCACCACCCGGAAGCTGGTATTTCCAGAAGCGACGGAAATACGGGCAAGGCTGGGAGTGGAGACAAAGGGTCCCCGCAGGCTGGTGATGCCAGCGCCAATGGTAACCTCCTCCAGGTCGGGACAATTCTCCAGGACAAAGTCCCCTACCTCCGTGACGCTGTCCGGGAAGGTCAGAGAGGTAATATAGGTTTGAGAGAATGCCTTGGCGCCGATGGTCTTCAGCCCATCGTTCAGGGTAACCTCTGTAATGCCGGAAGCCACGAAAGCGCCGGTTTCGATGGTCACAAGGCCGGCAGGGGCGGTAAAGGAGGGAATCTGTACACCGTTAAGGGCGTAAGCACCAATGGTTTCCAGGCCGGCAGGGAATTCCAGCGTTTCCAGGCCGCTGGACGCCAGTGCGTAGGCTCCGATGGTCTTCAGTGTACTGGGAAGGTTGATGTTTTTCAGATTGCCACAGGCGTAAACCATATAATCCGGAATCTCAGTCAAGCCCTCAGGCAGGATGACCGTGTTGAGGTAATAGCAATTATAGAACGCCTGGCTACCGATCTCCCGAACGCCGTCAGGAAGCCGGATTTCTGTGATCACCGTGGTTTCAAAGGCGAAATCACCGATCTTGTACAGCTTGCTATCCTCCGCGAAGGTAACCTGATACAACCGCTGACAATTGGAGAAAGCATAATTTCCAATCTCCGTGACGCTGGTGGGGATGAAAATTTGCTCCACAGGCCGCATGGCAAAGACATAATCGTCGATCTTTGTGACGCCCTCAGGAATAGAAACCTGGGTACGCCAGCCCGTATACTCCTTTAAGACGCCATCGCCGTCGATTACGAAGTCATCATAGTCCTCCGGGCGAACCGACACGGTGCAGGAGGCGGAATATGTGGCGCCGTCTGCCGTCACAGAAGCCGTCACCGTAGTCTTGCCTGTGCTGACTGCAGACACCCTTCCGGTTTCATCCACTGCGGCCACCCCGGTGTCGCCGCTGGTCCAGGTTACCGCCCCATCTTCCACCCCGGCTGCCAGAGTCGCGGTCAGTTGGCGGGATGTGCCCATATTCAGTGTGATTTCATCATAGTCCACCACGATTCCCTGCTGGGCAGGAATTTCCGTCGCTGTAACCGCACAGGTCGCCGCCACGCCTTCCGTCTCCGTCTGAGCCGTGATCACGGCAGTACCAACGGAAAGGGCTCTGACCGCGCCGGTCTCATCCACAGTGGCCACGGCAGGATCGCTGCTGCTCCAGGTGATCCCGTCTTTGGTTACAGCCTCCGGCTCCAGAGTCGCGGTCAAAGAGGTAACCTTTCCACGCGTCATCGAAAGCTGGCTGGCACTTAGGGTAATGCCCGTGGGATATGTATCCCGGATCACCGTGGACAGCTCGGCATAGTTCACGGCATAGTCAAACGCATCGATCCGAATCACATCCGTCCGGTCACCGGACTGCTCCAGCGCCGCAATCAGCTCTTCCAAATCGGTCTCCACCGTGTAGAGGCTGCGCCCATCCGTCTGGCGGGTATCCAGGTTGTCGGGATCGCCAAATGTGAAGGTCTTCACCGCCTGGCCGCTGGAGTTTACCAGCTGCAGAGCGCTCATGTAGTGGTTATCGGATAAGTGGAGCACCAATTTCTGCTGCCCGGTCTCACCAACGATCTCCGCACCCTCCAGCTTCGGCGGTGTGGTGTCATAGTAGAAATCAAAGGTCCAGGTGTCCAGCTCCTGGGAGCCGGGGCGTGTGGCGGCAACGGCAAAGGTATACCACCCTTCGGCAATTTCCCGGCCACTGCTGTCCAGTCCGCTGAAGGTAGGCGCATAGGGGAGGAAGGCCTCCGCATACGTCACAACACCGGCGCTTACAAAGTAGTAGGACTTCTTTACCTGGTTGAAGACGTCCTGCTGCATAATTCTTCCCGTATCCTTCTGAGTAACCGTATAGGTCACCTGCTCGGCGTTGCGCAGCATACCGGTCACCGTGCCCAGCTCCGCAAAAATCTGAGCCATGCTATCTGCAGAAATGACATATTTGTTCGGGTCGATGCCGTAGGTTCCGTCAAATGCGTTTTGTCCCAGGTAGTAATTCCCATTGCTGGCACTGTAAACGTAGCTGGAGCGCATATGGTGGGCAGAATCGCCGTCAATGAACTGGCCGTCCAGGATGGGAGCGGCGCTCCAGTCGCCGTAAAAGGCGAGATACGGCAGAGACAGGTTCGAGCCGCTGCCCTCACCGGCTGTGAGGAACACAAAGCCGTCAAGGAAGGTGCCGTTCACCGCCTCAGCAACCGCAGCCCGGAAGGATTCCTCCGGCGTAATGGTCACCGTCACCGTGGCAGCGCCATGGCCGGGAACGGAAACCGTTCCGTCTTCCGTTGCACCGTCATAGGAAATGGCAATTCCGTTTCCAGCGTAGTTTTTGGATTTTTGCTGGAAGTACCCATCAACGATCTCCTCAGACAGGGCCGCCGCGTCCAGGGTATAGGTGAGGGCGTCGCCGGTCAGGTTATGAACCGTAAAGGTGAAACTGAACGGGCCTGTCCCATCGCCCAACTCCGCCTTGGGCTTTGCAGGGTCTGCGCCCTCCACCGTCAAATAGGCCTTGGCGCTGGCGACAGCCTGGATGTTGGCCAGACCTGCGCCCTGCTGGCGGGGAGAGTAGTAGCTGTTTTCGCCCCGGGCCAGAGGCTCCGCCGTGGCCATCAGCATGGCGGAAACCAGATTGATTTTCTCTCCTTCGCTGAACGATGCAAATTTCGAGTCAGACATAATGTACTGCTTTGCCAATGCGGACAGACCGGCCATATGGGGGGAGGCCATAGAGGTACCGCTCATATTGGCGTAGCCATTGTTCAGCACAGCCGAGTAAATATTGCCGCCGGGCGCCGCGATTTCCGGCTTCAGCTTGAGATCCAGGGTGACGCCCCAGGAGCTGAAATCAGACATGGTCAGCGCCCCGTCCTCCCACTGGGTCTGGCCCACGGTGACCCTTTGATCCCCAAGGGAAAGGAGCTTCTCCCCATCGGCCTTGGAGATGAACACGGAGCCAATGTCGGTCTTCGTAATGCCGCCCATATCCGTCAGGGACTCGCTGACGACGTTATCATAGACCAGGATGGCCTCGGCGCCCTTGGCATAGGCGTTGTCCACCTTCTGCTCAAAGGTCAGCTGGCTGGAGTCTCCCTCCGCAACGCCTCGCTGTACCAGAGCGATCTTGCCTTCCAGCGTGGTGAGGCCCGTTTCGGTCAGGGCAGTGTCAAAATCACTGGGGCTGCCATAACCGCAGTCCACATATTCCAAGGTGGCGTTCAGGCTTGCCAACAGGGTTTTGCCCTCCACCGTCGCTTCCTTGTAGAAGATCTTTGTGCCGTCGGAGGCCACCAGGTAATACGCCGGGGAGACCGCGTTCACACTGGCCACCGCCAAAGCGGAATTTTGCGTCGCTGGGGAGGCAAGCATGGAGCTGTCGGGATTGGTGACAGCAGGCAGATTGTTCCCGGCCTCGTTGCCAAGGGCGGAGCTGTAGGCATTGCCCGCAGCCACATTCAGAATCACGCCGTGGCTCTTCACAGAATCGTAAATCTTCTGGAATTGCTCCTCCGTGCTGGTGGAGAAGCCCGCGTCGGAGCCCAGACTCATGTTGATGACATCCACGCCCAGGGTCACCGCATCCTCCACTGCCGCAATGATATTGGACTCCCGGCCCTGGCCCAGGAGGTCGTCAAAGACCTTCATGGCCACAACCTGCGCATCCGGCGCAACGCCGCGAATCGTATCGCCGCTGTTGGCCGCCGCAATGCCCGCCACATGGGTGCCATGATCCAGGCCGGTTTCGGGGCCGGGGATGGCGTTGGTATCTCTGTCGGCATAGTCATAGGCAAAGGGGAACTTATCATCCACCCGCAGCTCCGCAGCAGTTAAGGCGCCACTGCCGGCGTTCAGCTGTCCCGCCAAATCAGAAAGCTTGGCCTCTGTCAATGCGTCTGTGGGGACTGCCCCCTGGAACGCCTCGTGCTCCACATCCACGCCGCTGTCAATGATGGCAATCACCTGGCCGTCGCCGGTATACGGGCTGCTGTCAGCCCCCACCATGGCAAGCGCGTTGGCATTTTCGTAATCCTGCTCCTGATCCTCCGGAACGGTAAAGACCGTCTCCACATAAACGGAGTCCACAGAGTCCAGGGCCGCAATGTCCTTCAGGAAGCGATACTCCACATCTGCGGCAAAGCCGTTCATGACCTCATAGTAATCATACCGCACAGCAAAGGTGCCGGCTGCAGGATCTTCTGCCATAGCATGGATCGAATCAGATGATTTTGCGGCCACCAGGTCTGCAATCTCCATCTGCACACGCTGATGCTGTGCCTCCTTCTCCCTTGTGCTGCCAAGCACAGTGGCAGGAACATCTTCCAGGCTGACAATCACAGTGACGACCTCATCGGGGTCGTAAGCAGATTCCATCAGCTCCGCTTTTTGCAGCCCATTTTCCTGGTCAAGCATATCCAGCAAACGCTGCTCCGTCCCATTCTCCAGGCCGGAAGTAACCGGCCCGCCATCGGAGCTGGCAGGCACCGCCTGCACCGCCGCAGGCAGCATACCAAGGAGCAGCGCAAACGCCAGAATCATCGCAAGTCCACGGTGTAGCGTTCTACTCAAATTCGGCTTTTTCATAAATTATCTCTCCTTTTGTTCATTCTAGGTAGCCTCTGACGTAAACAATGGTACCTCCTCATATCTCTGCCCATTTGAGCCAGGCAGTCCGCCCTACTCAAACGTATGCCGGCTTCTCCTCCTTCCTGCACTGCGCCAGCTATGGCGCGCGTTGAAGCAAATTTACTTGCTCTTTTTTGCAACTATCTCGTCTCAAGTTCCAGACTGCCGGTGACATTACACAGCATCTTTTGCAACTTCCTCTTTATTCTAGCATCAAGGCAGCAGAATTTACAATTGTGATATCTGCCAAAAATTTGACATAAAATTTGTATATTATGCCCAAATTTGGCTATCAGTCAAAAAACGCAGTGCCTACTACTAGCAATTTTCGGCGAAGTATGCTATCATTTCCTTGTATTTTATTGCAACTAAGCGTGGCACGCGCCTGATACACATCAGAAAGGACAACATGCTATGCATATCACGTTTTATCGCCGCCCATGCCTGTATCCGGATGCCACAGAGCTATTCTACGCCTATGTCAACGGCACCCCAGCAAAAAATCTCGCATTCCCCGGCCCCTGCGCCCTTCCCAAATCCGTCATGGAGTCCATGATGCAAGAGGCTTGTGCCGGAGTGGACCCCGCAGACGAACAGGTGCGTTTCTATTTCGAGCCCTTTCCCCTTCCAAAGTACGGCTCCAGTTCATATACCTGTGTGGCGCGGCTCCTGGCGTTCACCTACTCCGACTGGAGCAGCCCTGACGCTGAGCACTGCGTTTCCAGCATGCAAGCCGCCTGGCCGCTGGAAAGAATGCAGCGGGAACGAATCGTGTTTAGCGGGATTGCCCCATACCGTCTGTGCTTCCGGCAGCTGGACCCAGAGGAGCCGATTCCCTTTGCCAATGGACTGGGGCAGTTCCCGGCGCCCGCCGTACTGAAGGACCGGCTGCTGGAGGTCTTCTCCGACTACCCGTCCCATATCAGCGCCCTGTCCAGCATGTTGTTCCCCATCATGAAATACCTGGAGCGTGCGCTTCCACCTTGGATTGCCAAAGCCGAGCCTTTGATTGCAGCCTGGGAGCGGCATCTCCAATTCACATCGGCCAAGGACTTCATTCAGAAGGAATTGTGTGGCAATGGGGATTATGAGATCTCCGGCGTCACAGCTTCCCTGATGTTTTTTCATCCTCAGCGTCTTTTCTTTTACTACAACCAGGAAAGCAAGGTCCTCGATCTCCTGATTGGCGCAGCCTCCTCCATCCCCGGACAGAAAACCCAGAAATTTGCCAACTGGGAATACACAGCCTTGCGGCTACTGAGCAGCCCGTTGAGAATGAAGATGCTCTATGCCCTCCGGGGAAAAACGCTGTCCGCCCAGGAAATTATCACGGAAACAGGGGAAAAGCTCCTGATGAGTACTGTGACCCGGGACCTGTACAACATGCGGGAAGCGCATATCCTGTACGTGGAATACCGGGGTAACCGCCGCTACTACAGCATCAACTACGATACCCTGGACCTGCTCATCAGCCACCTGGACTACCTGCGCCTCGGTCAAAACGACCTGCCCGCCGAATCCCCCGAGGAAGACTGAGGCCGCCGGTCTGCTGTCATGACAGAAATCCCATCCCCAATCAAAAAGTCCCAGGGAGGCTCCTCGCATGCCATACGAGGGAACCTCCCCGGGACTTTTTTACATCTAATGTTACATTCCGGCTTCAGCGCCTTCCATTCATCATCAGGCTTTCCAGAAACGTCACAAGCGCTTTCTCATCCCAGGCCACATAGCCGGCCGCCTGAGCCAGCTCCGATGGGGCCGGGTGGGAGCCTGCAAAGGCAATGCCCACATCTGCCCCCAGGAGCATAGGCAGGTCGTTTATGCCATCGCCCACGGCAGCAATGGGCCGGGGCAGCGTGTTGAGGACGGCGGCCTTGTCCAAGAGGGAATCAATTCCCGTCACATACCCCCGCTCCACCCGGGCAACAGAGGAAAAGCAATGCCCCTCCAACCCCAGCTCCCGAACCAGGGGGGCAATCCAGACGTCCAGATTTCCCGTGGCCAGGTAGCACCGCTCCTGGTTGCGCCGGAGGAAGGCGCACAGGCTCTCGTACCGGGGAAGACCCCGGGCAATTTCCGCCGCCTGGGCCACAGGAACCGGCCTCAACCGGGCCACCCGGGCGGGAAAGCTCTGGGCAAAGGGGGCAGCTCCCATCACAGATTCCATAGTCCTGCCCCGGAGCTCCCGGTCCCCCAGAGCCTGCTCCCCAATGGCGGGCAGCAGCTCCCCCTGCAACACGGTAGAGTCCAAATCAAACACAAAGGAAGCGATCATTTCCGGTTTTCCCCGGTCGGAAGGCCCAAAAGGCGGTAAATGTAGGGCATATCCAGGGCCTCCCGCACCCCCTGGGCCAGGGCGTCATACTGGCGCTCCTTATATGTCCGCCAGTCCACGGCTCCCGTGGTCTCCGTGAGGCCCAGGCTACGGAGGA
This sequence comes from uncultured Eubacteriales bacterium, assembly GCA_900545515.1. GTDB lineage: Bacteria > Bacillota > Clostridia > Oscillospirales > Oscillospiraceae > Faecousia. The sequence continues at coordinate 9,346 of UQZA01000032.1, forward strand.
TGCAGTTTACAAAGGCCCGACTGAACGCCCCTTCGTCAAAAATGCCGTGGACATAGGTCCCAAACACATTCCCGGCGCACAGCCCATCCCGGCTGCTTTTGCCTCCCTCCAGCTCTGCAAAGGCCTGCAAGGGCGACGTGGTCCGGCCCATATGAATTTCATAGCCTGAAAAGGCCGTTCCCGCCAGAGGCTCAAAGATTCCCTGGGCTTGCAAGACCCGGCCCCGGACCCGGGTTCTGGTCTTTTCCCCCTGGAAGACCGTCTCCGCCTCCAGTAGGCCCATGCCCCGCATCTGGCCTCCGGCCTCCACCCCTTCCGGGTCAGACAGGCGGCTCCCCAGCATCTGGTAGCCGCCGCAAATGCCCATAACCGCGCCGCCCCGGCTGGCGTGGCGGCAAATGGCCGCCTCCAGGCCGCTCTCCCGGAGCCACTTCAGATCCTCCATGGTGTTCTTGGTGCCGGGCAGAATGATCACATGAGGCTGCCCCAGACTGGCCACACAGTCCACGTAGCGCAGGGAAACCTGCTCCAAACAGGCCAGGGGGTTGAAATCCGTGAAGTTGGAGATCCGGGGCAGGCGGATCACCGCAATGTCCACCAGGCCCCGCTGGGCAGGGCGCTGGAAGCGGTCTGTGAGGGAGTCCTCATCGTCCAAATCCAGGGGCAGATAGGGTACCACCCCCACCACCTTCTTCCCTGTGAGCTCCTCCAGCATGGTGAGGCCTGGGTCCAAAATGGCCTTGTCTCCCCGGAACTTGTTGATCACCAGGCCCTGAATTCGGGCCTGCTCCTCCGGCTCCAGGAGGGCCACTGTGCCGTACAGGGAGGCAAAGACGCCCCCCCGGTCAATGTCCCCGCACAAAAGCACCGGGCAGTCTGCCAGGGCCGCCATGCCCATGTTCACGATGTCGTCTTTTTTGAGGTTGATCTCCGCCGGACTCCCCGCCCCCTCTATGACGAGGATGTCATACTCCGCCGCCAGGGAGCGGTAGGCCGCCAAAATATCGGGAATCAGAGACCGCTTCATGGCGAAATAGTCCCGGGCGGTCATATTCCCCCGGACCTCCCCATTCACAATCACCTGGGACCCTGTGTCTCCCGTAGGCTTCAGCAGGATGGGGTTCATCCGCACCGAGGGCTTCACCCCCGCCGCCTCCGCCTGCATCACCTGGGCCCGGCCCATTTCCAGGCCCTCGTCTGTGATGTAGGAGTTGAGGGCCATATTCTGAGACTTAAACGGAGCCACCCGGTAGCCGTCCTGGGCAAAAATCCGGCACAGCGCCGCCGCCAGGAAGCTCTTTCCCGCGTTGGAGGTGGTCCCCTGAATCATGATTGCTTTTGCCATGCGTTTCCTCCTGTCTCCGCCAGGACCTCCAGCAGAGCCTCGTTTTGAGGCTGCCCCTTGAGGCCGATGCGGTAAAAGCCGGTATCCAAGCCGGGAAAGTTGCCACAGGCCCGGAGCATCACGCCCCGCTCCATGGCCTGGTCCCAGAGGGTCTCCTCCCCCCAGAACAGCAGGAAGCTGCTGTCTGAAGGGTACACCGGAAAGCCCAGCTCCCGGAGCCTGCCTGCCACCCTGGGACGCTCTGTGCGAAGATACCGGCGGGTCCGTTCCTCCCAGTCCGGCAGGCTCAGGGCCGCCAGCCCCGCCACCTGGGCCGGGGTGGAGACGCTCCAGCACTGGCCCCAGGCGGCAATCCGCCCTACCAGGTCCCCGCCGGAGCAAAGCAAATACCCCAGCCGCAGTCCCGCCATGGCATACAGCTTGGTAAAGGCCCGGAGCACAATCAAATTGGGATACTCCTGCAGCAGTCCCTTGCAGGAAGGCCCGTCCGTAAAGGGCAGGAAGCACTCGTCCACCACCAGAACTGCTCCCACCCGGCTGCAGGCCTCCAGCGTAGCCGCCACCGTCCCGGGCTCCGCCAAGGAGCCGGTGGGGTTGTTGGGGTTGCAGAGGAATACCATCTCGTCTCCCGGCCTGAGGGCACCTGCATAGTCCGCCGTCACCCGGTAGCCCCGGCTGCCGTCCAGGAAAAACCGGCGGGTTTCTCCCCCTGCCAGCTTCACAGCCGCCTCATATTCCGAAAAGGTGGGTGCGGGGACTAGGGCCTGCCGGGGCTTCACCGCCATGGCCAGGCGCACAATGAGATCCGCTGCCCCATTGCCAAAGACCAGCCACTCCTCCGGCACGCCCTCCCGGGCCGCCAAGGCCCGGCGCAAAGCCCGGCAATTGGGGTCCGGATACCGGTCATACTCCAGCCCATGGTCCCGGACTGCCCGGAGAATCTCTTCCGGCATACCCAGGGGGTTCAGATTCACAGAAAAGTCCAGCTTCACACCGTCGTAGGCGTAAATATTCCCACCGTGGGGGTCCAAACTCATGGGGTTTTCCTCCATTCCTCCAAAAACGCTTCCACCCGGCCGCAGCGGCACAGGATCTCTCCCGCCTCCTTCTGACCGGAAAACACCAGGACTCCCAGCTCCAGGAAGCGGCCAAAGCGCCGGTCCAGCTGCTGCCCAATCCGCTCCCCCAGCTCCTTCATGGTTTCCTCCAAAAGGCCAAAGCGCCGCAGCTCCTCCAGGGCTGCCTCTGTGGTGATGCAGGCGGCCACCGCCCGCAGGGCCTCCAGAGACGCTCCCCGGGCCAGGGCGCAAGACACCAGGATCTCCATCCGGGCGTCCCCCTGGGCGGAGTGGGTGTTCATGATGCCCGCTCCCAGCTTCACCAGCTTGCCAATGTGGCCGATGAGAAGCACCCGGCGAAAGCCCAGGGAGATGGCGTCGGACAGGGTCTGGCCAATGAAGTTGGAGCACTTAATTCGCCCGGCCAGGGAGAGCCCCAGCTTACAGCTGGCAAAGTCATCGCCGTAGTTGCCCACGGTCAACAGCAGGTCTGTAGCGCCCCCGGCCCGGCACATGTTCAGCTCCACCCGGGTGGTGTCCACCAGGGCCTGCTCGCTCATAGGCTCCACAATGCCGCTGGTTCCCAGAATGGAGATGCCGCCTACAATGCCCAGGTGGGGATTGAAGGTCCGCTTTCCCACCTCTTCCCCGCCGGGGACGGAAATGATCACCTCCATGCCGCCGGAGGCCCCCTGAAGGGCCTCCGCCACCGCCGCCTCGATCATCTGCCGGGGCACGTGGTTAATGGCTGCGGCTCCCACTGGCTGGTCCAGGCCCGGCTTTGTCACCCGGCCCACCCCGGGGCCGCCGTCGACCCGGATGCCCTGGGGAATGGGACGCACCGTGGCGTAAATGAGCAGGCCGCTGGTGGCGTCGGGGTCGTCGCCCCCGTCCTTGCGGATGGCACAGGAGGCGGAGTCCTCTCCCAAAACCGGGTCCAGCACATCCAGAGTCAGGGGAACGCCGCTGGGCGTCACAATCCGGACCTGGCTCACCGGCTGCCCCGTTCGGAGCATCTGCGCCGCTGCCTTGGCTGCCGCTGCCGCGCAGCTTCCCGTGGTGTAGCCATAGCGCAGGAGCTTGCTGTTGTGAAATTTTTTCTCCTCCATGTCAATGTTCCCGGAAGTAGCCCCGGATGGTGTCCAGCGTCCGGTTTAGCTCCTCATCCCCGTGGGCCATGGACAGGAACATGGCCTCAAACTGGCTGGGGGCGCAGTAAATCCCCCGGTCCAGCAAATACCGGCAGTAGGACCCAAAAGCCTCCGTGTCTGCGGTCTTGGCCTCCGGATGGTTGGTCACAGGCCCCTGGGTGAAGAAGATACAGCCCAGGCTCCCCAGGTGGTTCACCGGATAGGGCCTGCCATGGGAGGACAGAATCGACTGAATCTCCCCGAAGAAGCGCCCGGCCGTCTCATTCAGCGTCTCATACCAGCCGGGGTGCTGCCGGAGAAGGGTCAGCTGGGCCAGGCCCGCCGCCATGGCCACGGGGTTACCGCTGAGGGTCCCTGCCTGGTACACCGGCCCCAGAGGAGAAACCATTTCCATCACAGCCCGCCTGCCGCCGTAAGCTCCCACAGGCATTCCCGCGCCGATGATCTTGCCAAAGGTCATGAGGTCCGGCTGCACGCCAAAGTAGCCCGCCGCCCCGGCACAGGACAGGCGGAAGCCTGTGATCACCTCGTCAAAAATCAGGAGGCTGCCGTTCTCATCGCAGAGCCGCCGCAGGCCCTGCAAAAAGCCCGGCCCCGGAAGCACCACGCCCATGTTGGCTGCCACCGGCTCCACCACCACGCAGGCAATTGCTCCGGGGTTGGCCCGGAAGAGGGTCTCCACGCTCCCCAGATCGTTGTACTCCGCCGTGAGGGTATCCGCTGTGGAGCCGGCGGGAACACCGGCGCTGCCGGGAAGGCCCGCCGTCATCACCCCGGACCCGGCCTGTACCAAGAGGCAGTCGCTGTGGCCGTGGTAGCAGCCATTGAATTTCACAATTTTATCACGTCCGGTGTAGCCCCGGGCGGCCCGAATGGCGCTCATTACCGCCTCGGTGCCGGAGTTCACCATACGCACCATCTCCACCCCGGGCACCATCCCGCAGACCATCCGGGCCATCTCCACCTCAATCTCCGTGGCTGCCCCATAGCTGAGGCCCCGGGCGGCGGCTTCCGTCACCGCCTCTCGGATTTCCCGCCGGTTATGGCCCAAAATCATAGGCCCCCAGGAGCATACATAGTCGATATAGCGGTTTCCGTCGGCGTCGGTCAGGTAGGCCCCGTCGGCCTTTGCAATGAACCGGGGGCAGCTGCCGATTGCGGCAAAGGCCCGGACCGGGCTGTTCACCCCACCGGGGATATACCGCTTCGCCTCTTCAAAAAGCTGTGCAGAGCGTGTCAATCAGCCCAGCCTCCCTTCATCCAAAAAACGGGCCAGTTCCCGGGCAAAATAGGTCAAATACACGTCGCTCCCCGCCCGGAAGGCCGAGGCGGCCATTTCGCAGACGAGCCTCGCCTCGTCCATAGCCCCGGCCTGGGCCGCACACTTCACCATGGTGTACTCTCCGCTGACGCTGTAGGAGGCCACCGGCACCGGCACCGCCTCCCGGACCCTGGCGATCACATCTCCAAAGGCCATAGCGGGCTTCACCATAATGATATCGGCCCCCTCCTCCACATCGAGCCTGGCCTCCCGGAGGCCCTCGCGGACGTTGTGGAAGTCCATTTGATAGCTCCGCCGGTCTCCAAAGGCCGGGGCGGAGTCCGCCGCCTCCCGGAAGGGACCATAAAACGAGGAGGCATACTTTACGGCGTAGGACATAATGGGCGTTCCGGTATAGCCCTCCCGGTCCAGGGCAGCCCGGATGACCGCCACCCGGCCATCCATCATGTCCGAGGGGGCCACCATATCCGCCCCGGCCCGAACCTGGCTCAGGGCAATCCGCGCCAGATAAGGAAGGGTTTCATCGTTGTCCACGTCCTGCCCATGCAAAATGCCGCAGTGGCCGTGGGAGGTATACTCACACATACACACATCGCCGATGAGATACAGCTCCGGGAACCGGTCCTTCAAGGCCTTCATGGCCTCCTGGACCACCCCGTGGCTGCAATAAGCCTGTGAGCCCTGAGGGTCCTTCTCCATAGGGATGCCAAAGAGCATCATTTTATCCACCCCTGCCTCCAGCAGCTCCTCCGCCAGCCGGAGGATGCTGTCCTGGGTGTGCCGGTATTGGCCGGGCATAGCGGCAATCTCCTGCTGCTCCCGGAGGCCTTCAGCCACAAAAGCGGGGTAAATGAGGGAGGCCTTGCTGATCCGGGTTTCCCGGACCATCCTCCGTAGCGTTTCACTGCCCCGCAGGCGGCGGGGTCTCTGAGTCAGATCCATGCTTCACACTCCTTTGTGCATTTGCTTCACCAATTGGATGAGGCTGTCTATGGTGGCACGCTCTGCCGTATGAACCTCCATCCCCAGGGCCCGGGCTGCCGCCCCGGTCTGGGGGCCAATGCAGGCGGCCCGCACAGACGTCAGGTCCAGGCCCTCTGCCATGGCGGCAAAGCCCCGGACGGTAGAGGCGCTGGTGAACACCACCAGGGTCTCCGGGTGCTTTTGGAACTCCGCACTCAGATCCAAGGCCCCGGCAGGCTGGTACACTGTGTCGTAAAGGGGCAGCTCCCGTACCACCGCACCCGGGACCTTTTCCAGCTCTTCCAGCAGCTCCCGGCCCCCCTGCTTCGCCCGAGGCAGCCAGACCCGGTCCCCGGGCCGGAGGCGGGAAGCCAAGGCCCCGCCCAAATGCTGCCCGTCAAAGACCTGGGGAATCAGCTCGGCAAGCAGGCCATATTTTCGGAGTTCTGCCTCTGTACCCGGCCCAATGGCCGCGATGCGCGCCCGGTGCAGGGTCCGGATGTCCCGGCCGGAGGCCCGGAGCTTCTCCAGAAACAGCTCCACGCCCCGGCCGCTGGTAAAGACCAGCCAGGATGACTCCTCCAGCTGCGTGAGAAACGCCTCCCAGCCGGGGACCTCTTTCAAGGCCACAGTTTCGATCGCCGGGACCTCCAGCACCTCCGCCCCCAGGGTCCGGAGCCGGGCCGCCAGGGTTCCGGCCCGCTCCCGGGGCCTCGTCACCACTGCCCGGCAGCCGAAAAGGGGCAGCTTTTCCCGCCAGGCAAACTTCTCCCCGCAGGCGCACACGCCACCCACCACAATGATGGCAGGGGTCTGCATCCCGGCCTCCGCCGTCCGGCGGGGTAGGGTCTCCAGATCCGCCACCAGGGTCCGCTGCTCCGCCGTGGCGCCCTTCTCCAGCACTGCCGCCGGGGTCTCGGGAGGGAGTCCCGCCTCCAGAAGTCCCTGGCAGATCTCCGGCAGGGCCGTGAGACCCATGAGGAACACCAGGGTTCCCCCGGTCTCCGCCAAAGCCCGGAAGGGAAGCTCCAAGGGCTTTCCCTGGCGCTTGTGCCCCGTAATGATGTGCACCGAGGAGCAGAAGTCCCGGTGGGTCACAGGAATGCCACAGTAGGCCGGCACCGCCACCGCCGAGGTCACCCCCGGCACCACTTCATAGGCCACGCCGCACGCCGTGAGAAGCTCCAGCTCCTCCCCGCCACGGCCAAAGAGGAAGGGGTCTCCCCCCTTCAGCCGGACCACCCGGCGTCCCTCCAGGGCCTTCTCCAGGAGAATCCGGTTGATCTCCTCCTGGGACTTCAGGTGGCAGCCTGCCCGCTTTCCCACGTTGATTTTCTCCGCCTGGGGCGGAATCCAGGCCAGGATCTCCGGTCCTACCAGGGCATCGAAGACCACCACCTCCGCCTGCTCCAGGACAGCCTTTCCCTTGAGGGTCAACAGCCCCCCGTCCGAAGGGCCGGCTCCCACCAGCCAAACCTTACCCGCCATGCGCATCCCTCCATGTTTGGGCCAGGGTCTTCCCCAGCTCCTCAGCCTCCCGGGCCGGTCCCTGAACGGAAGCCCGCCAAAAGTCTCCGCCGTCCTCCCGGCAGAACATGCCGGTGAGCACCAGGGTATCTCCCCGAAGCTCTCCATAGGCCCCCATGGGGGCGGAGCAGCCGCCCCCCAGGGCCCGGACAAAGGCCCGCTCAGCCCGGGCGCAGGTACCAGCTGCCGGGTCAAAAAATCCATGTAAGTAGCCGTAGTCCACACCAGCCCGGCCCTGCACCGCCAGAATGCCCTGGCCTGCCGCAGGAAGCATCTCCTCCGGGGAGAAATACCGGGAAATCCGATCCTCCAGCCCCAGCCGCTTCAGCCCCGCCGCTGCCAGAACAATGGCTCCATACCGGCCCTCATCCAGCTTCCGCAGGCGGGTCTGCAAGTTGCCCCGGATGAGGGAAGCCCGCACCTCCGGATACAGCCGCTGCAGCTGCAAAATCCGCCGCTTGCTGGAGCAGCCCAGGGGCTTGGACCGGTCCCATTGGTCGCTCCCTGCCGGCAGAACCAGCACATCCCGGGGGTCCTCCCGCCGGGAATAGCCCAGAATGGGCAACTCCGCAGGCAAATCCATGGGCAGATCCTTCAGGCTGTGCACAGACAGCTCCGTCCGCCCCTCCAACAGGGCCCGGTCCAGCTCCTTGACGAAGAGGCCCTTTCCCCCCACCGCCTCCAGGGGCCGGTCCAGAATCCGGTCTCCCGTGGTCTTCATGGTCACAAGGCGTACCTCCGCCTCCGGCAGGGCCTCCTGGATGTAATCCGCCACCAAGCGGGTCTGGACTACGGCCAGCCGGCTCTCCCGGCTGCCGATCCGAATGCATCTTCTCATAGCGCCATCTCCCGTATTCTGGCCGCAGCCTCTTTCACGGCCCGGTGATTCTCCCCGGTGCCGGTGAGGCCCAGGGTCAGCTCCTCCGTCAGGACCACTGCCGGGAAGAAAAAGTCACAGTCCCGGCAGTCTGAAGCGTTGTTGGCCAAGGCTCCCCTGGCCCGGGCCTCAGCGGCAATGGCCCGGTTCACCTCTTCATCGTCTGTGGCAGCCAACACCAGGAAAGCTCCCCTCAACTCCCCCGGCCGGTAGGCCCGCCGCTCCAGCCGGACCGGCAAAGAGAGAAAGGCTGGATCCGGCTCCGGCGCAATCACCGTGAGATCCGGACCAAACGCCACAAGCGTCCTGGCCCGCCGCAGGGCCACCGGGCCGCCTCCAAAGAGCAGAACCTTCCGTCCTGCCAAATTCACAAACAGGGGAAATCTTCTCTCAACCATCCCTCGTCACCTGCTCCATAGCCGAAAGGCACTGCCGCAGGGCCTCAGCCCCTGCGTTGTCCCGAACAGCAAACATCAACTTCTTCAGTACCTTCCCAGTGGCGGACTCCACCGCCCGGGTGAAAATCCGGTCTTGCTCTTGAGAAAGATGAAGCTCCTTCACCACATCCCGGATCCGGAAGTCCACCTCCCCGGCCAGGTAAGTCCCCAGGGCATCCACCCGGGGGATGAGATCCCGGCAGGCCTCCCAGGCCTCAAACCGCGCCTGCTCCTGGCAAAGAAGCTCCTCCGCCTGCCGCACCTGCCGCTCCAGCTCCTGCGAGGGTGGCACGGAAAATTGGTCGATGTTATACAAGGTCACATGGGGCAGCTGCGCCGCTTCGGGATCGATGTCCCGGGGCACGGCAAAGTCCAGAAACAGCACGTCATGGCCCAGACCGCAGGCTTTCAGCTCTTCGACCCGGATGGTGACGTTGGGGCTGCTGGTGGCACTCACCACCACGTCGCACTGGGGCAGACACTGGTACCGCTGGCCGTAGTCGATGCGGCTGCACCCGGGCAGTACCTCCACCCGGCCGCTGCGGTACTGCCGCACCGTCACCGTCACCTGGGCGCCCCGCTCCAGGAGGGCGGAGGCGGACCGCTTGCCCATCTCTCCGTTGCCAATGACCAGGCACCGCTTCCCGGCGAAGTCATACCCTTCCTTCCACATCCGGTCAATGGCCAACTCGGCGGCGGAAGCGTTGGCGGTGGACAGCAGGAGTTGGGATTTCACCCGCTTGGCTCCCGTCACCGCGTGGCGGAACAGCACCTCCAGGGTGCCGCCGCAGCACTGGGCCTCCCGGGCCCGGGACAGGGCGTCTTTTACCTGAGCCAGGATCTGGTCCTCCCCCAGAATCATGGACCGAAGGCCGCTGGCCAGGGCAAAAAGGTAAGCTACCGCCTCTCCCTCCTCCCGGCACACCAGGTATTCCCGGTAATCCGCCGGATCCACTCCCTTCAGACCGCACAGAATCCCGGGCAGTGCCACAGGTCCCTTGGCGCTGACCCAAAGCTCCGTCCGGTTGCAGGTGGAAAGGAGAATGCAACCCTCCACCCCAGGGGTGGCGCAGACCGTCTTCATAGCCGCCTCGGCTCCGGCAGTGGTGAAGGAAAACCGTTCCCGGATCTCCACAGGAGCCCGGCTGTGGTCCATGCCAATCATCTGTATCTTCATGTTGTCACTCACTTCATCTGGTATAGAATGGCGTTGCAAATGGCGGCGGCCACGTTGCTGCCACCCTTTCTGCCCCGGGCCACAATGTAGGGGGCAGGACCGGTCATAATGAGCTCCTTGGAAGCCACTACATTTACAAAGCCCACAGGGACCCCGATGATGAGGGCCGGGGCAATGCGCCCTTCCTCCATCAGCTCATACAGACGCACCAAAGCGGTAGGTGCGTTTCCCACAGCCAGAACCACGGGCTTTCTCAAGTCCGCCGCCTTTTCCATGCAGACAGCTGCCCGGGTGATTCCCCGGGCCTTCGCCTCTGCGGCCACGTCCGGGTCGGCCATGAAACAGTGCACCTGGCCGCCAAACCGGGCCAGGGAAGCTTTGTTAATTCCCGCCCGGGCCATTTGGGTATCGGTGACGATGTCCGCCCCTGCCCGGATGGCCTCCATGGCCTTCTCCACCGCGCCGGGAGAGAACTTCAGATTCTCACTGTAGTCAAAGTCCGCGCTGGTGTGAATCACCCGCTTCAGGATCCCTTCTTCATAAGGTCCCCCGTAGGTCCGGGGCCCCAGCTCTTGGGAAATGATGGCAAAGCTCCGGCGTTCAATGTCTGCCGGAAGCACATGCTCCAGTTCAATTTTCATCCTCTTAGGCCTCCAATCCATGCCAAAAGTATCACCGCCAAGCCCACGGCCACATCGCTGACCACCGTCATCAGCATGATCGCACTGGGAATGTCGGCAGGTTCCACCGGCCGCAGGCTGTCGCCGATGGTCTTCTTTTTGTGCAATTGGCCAAAATACCAGGCGTCTCCCCCCAGCTGGATCCCCAGAGCCCCAGCCATGGCAGACTCCGTCTGGGCGGAGTTGGGGCTGGCATGGCAGTACCGGTCCCGGCGAAACACCCGCCAGGCTCCCCGGCGGTCCAGGCCACAAACGCCGGACAGCAAAATCATCAGGAGCGCCGTCAACCGGGCAGGCAGGAAATTACACACGTCGTCCAGACGGGCCGCCCCTGTGCCGAAGTAGCGGTACCGGTCATTTCGATAGCCCACCATGGAGTCCATGGTATTGACCGTCTTGTAAAAGTACCCTCCCGCCGCCCCGCCTAGGGCGGTAAATACCAGAGGCGCAATGACGCCGTCGGAGAGATTTTCCGCCACGGTCTCCACTGTGGCCTTGATGACCCCTTCCTCCGTGAGGCGCTCCGTGTCCCGGCCCACAATCATGGCGACGGCCTTTCGTCCGGCATCCAGGCTCTCCGACAGCGCTATGCCTACCTCCCCTGCAGCATCCCGGAGGCTGCCGGAGGCAAAAATGCTCCAGCACATAGCGCTCTCCACCAGGAACCCGGCAATCCAGCTCCAGCGGTAGAGCACATACAGCAATCCCCCGGTGAGCCCCAGGGAAATAAGCGGCAAGGTCAGGGCCATGAGGATTCCGGCAGCCCGCTCCCCGGCCCTGCTCTTAGAGAACACGGCCCGGAGCAGCTTCTCCGCCTTGGATATGAGGGCTCCAATGGCCATAATCGGGTGATACAGCCTCCGGGGCCAACCCACCAGCTGTTCCCCGGCAAAGCCCACCACCATTGCCAAAGCCCGGCAAAGCATCCAATTCACTTCACCGCCCCCCTTCCCCACCGGCGGCATACCTCCAGGAAGTGGGCAGCGCAGGCAGGATTGGAATGGAGGTACACATGAGGAAAGCCGCACAGGAGGTTCCCCTTGCTGTGGATGCAGCGCCAGTGGGTGCCCCGCACCGGCTTCACCCCCTCAAAATCCTCCCCCGGATCCTCCGTGTCAAAATAGTGGAACTCATGCCCCCGAAGCTCCGTCCCGGCAGGGCCGTACAGGCTCTCCCGCCGGGCCTTCAGGGTGAGGTAGCCAAACCGGCGGAGCTTTCCGGTGTACCAGGCCTTCCCTGGCAGCACCCCCGCCATGGAATGCAGGCCGCCCTCCTGATCCTCCAGAGCCGTCTGGAGATACAGGTAGCCGCCGCACTCGGCCACGGCGGGTAGGCCGCGTCCGACGCCTCTCCGGATTTCTTCTCTTAGAACTTGGTTTTCCTCCAAAGCCTCCCCGTGGAGCTCCGGATAGCCGCCTCCCAGGAGAAGACCTGAGACTCCCTCCGGGAGCTTCCGGTCCCGCAAAGGAGAAAAGGGAACCAGCTCCGCCCCCAGGTCCTGGAGGAGCTCCAGGTTTTCCCGGTAGTAAAAGCAAAACGCCTCATCCTTGGCCACGGCCAGGCGCACCGGCTCCCCCGGCGTGAGGTCTGGTCCACTGCTTGCCAGACCGGGCGCACTGCCTGCCAAAGTGAGCAGTCCCTCCAGGTCCAGGGTCTCCTCCAGCCGGGCCGCCAGGCGCTGCAGCTTCTCCCGCAGACCGGCCACCTCCTCCGGGAGCAGAAGCCCCAGGTGGCGGCTTGCCAGGGTGAGCTCCGGTTCCTCCGGCAAGTAGCCGAAGACCCGGATACCGCAGCGGGCTTCAATCTGCACCTTCAGCTCCTGATACAGGGCCGGGGAAATCCGGTTCAGGATGACCCCCCGGATGTGGCTGTCCGGCTGGAACCGGCAGTAGCCCTCTACCACAGCGGCCACAGACAGGCCCATGCCCTTGGCCGGGACCACTAGCACCGCCGGAGTCCCCGTAGCGGCAGCCACAGCGTAACTGGAGGCCTGGCTGGTAGCGGCAATGCCGTCATAATAGCCCATCACCCCCTCCAGAATGGAAATATCCATCCCCGCCGACTCCCTGGCCAGGAGATACCGGAGGCGCTCCGGACCGGTGAAGAAGCCATCCAGATTCCCGGTTTTGGCTCCAATCACCGTGGCGTGAAACATGGGATCGATGTAATCCGGCCCGCATTTGAAGGCCGCCGTCCGGAGGCCCCGGTTCACCAGAGTCTGCAACAGGCCGCAGGTGACGGTGGTCTTGCCGCTGCCGCTCATCACCCCGCAGAGCATCAATCTTGGACTTGCCATGGCAATCCTCCAAAGGAACAGATGAACACCGGGTTGCCCCCGTTCATCATGTGATAGCCCCCGATCTCTTTGGTCCGGGCGGCAGCAATTTGCACAACCTCCAGGTTGGAAAGGGGAAGCTCCCGGCTAAGCGCCAGCACCTGAGACAGCGTCTCCAGGGCAATGGCGTTAATCACCACCCGGGCCAGGGGGTTTTTCTGCAAAATGCAGCGGACGGTCTCCCCCATGGTCCCGCCGGAGCCACCGATGAACACATGGGTGGGGGCAGGCAAGGTGACCAGAGCCTCCGGCGCGCTTCCGGCAATGACCTCCACGTTCGAAGCCGCCAACCGGCGGCAGTTCTCCCGAATGAGCGCGCAGCCCTCCTCCTTCCGCTCAATGGCATAGACCCGGCCCCGCCAGGCCAAAAGCGCCGCCTCCACAGACACCGAGCCGGTGCCCGCACCCACGTCGTAAACCACCGCATCCTCCGTCAGGCGGAGCTTGGACAGGGAGACCGAGCGCACCTCCTCCTTGGTCATGGGAACAGAACCCCGAAGGAAACTTTCGTCCGGCAGGCCCTGGGTCACCGGGACCCCACCGGCCCCCTTATACTCCACCAGGAGGCAGGATAGCGGTGGAAAATCCCGTCCCCGCAGCTCCGACGCCCGGCCGCAAACAATCGTCTCATCCTCATAGGAGAGGTTGGAGCCCACCGATACCTGGGCGCTCCCCAGGCCACAGGCGCACAGCTCCTCCGTCAGCTCTCCCACGTTGTCTCCGGCAATGGCAAAGACCTTCCGGTGACGCCGGACTGCCCCTGCCAGGCTTCCGGACCGGCCGTGGAGGCTCATGATGGCGGCGTCCTGCCAGGATTTCCCCAGCTTGGCGCAGAGCCAGGCGGCAGAGGAGATGCCGCAAATGGTCTTCACCTTCACATAGGGTACCTCCTCCAGCCTGGCCCGGAGCTGGGCCGCGCCGCTGTAAAAGCCGGGGTCGCCTGAGAGGATCACGGCAAACCGACTCTCCTCCCGGCGCAGAATTTCCTCCACAATGGGACCGGCCCGGTACTCCGGGATCTTCTCCCCCGGGAAATCCTCCACCGCCTCCAGCATCCGCTTGGCTCCGAAGAAGACCTGGGCCTCCTCCAAGGCTCGGATTGCCTCGCCAGTCATACCCGCCCGGGTCCCCATGCCAAGGCCCACCAGAAAGACCTCCCGGTCCTCCGGCATGCCAGTGAGCTTTTCCGCCAGCTCCCGAAGAGACAGGCCCGTCTCCTCCCGGGGGCGGCGGATCACCACCACCCTGGCTCCCGCCCGGCGGGCGGCAGCCAGCTTCTCCTGAAAGCCACCGGCAGCCCCGGAGGCCTTGGTCACCAGCCAGCGGGCCCGGATCTGCCGGAGCATGGCCAGGTTCAGTTCCTCGGAAAAGGGGCCCTGCATGGCGATGAGCCGCCTGCCCTCAAAGCCCAGAGCGCGGCTCTGGGCCACGGATTCCTCTGTGGAGAGGACCCGGGCATACAGGCGGCTTTGATCCGTCACGACCCCATAGGCCGCCAGCTCCTTGCTCCCTGTGGTGAGGAGTACATTGCCGGTGACGGTATTCAAAAACCGGGCTGCCTCCTCCGTGGTGGGCACCTCCACCACCCCCTCCCGGCTCTGATCCCGGCGCAGCAGACGCATCAGGGGTAGATTCCGAGCCTGGCAGGCCTCCCGGATGTTCTCGGAAACTGCCGCCGCATAGGGGTGGGTCCCGTCGATCACCAATTCAAACGTATCCGCCGCCAGGAAGGCCTCCATCTCCCCCCGGTCCATGCGCCCGGCATGAACCCGGATGTTGACATGGCGGGGGGCGGAACGCTCCCCATACTCCGTGGCAGTGCACACCGTCACCAGCCAGCCCCTGCCCGCGAGGCACAGGGCCAGGCGGCTGCCGTCGCTGGTGCCGGAAAAAAGCAGAGCCTTTCTCATAGCCGGTACCCTCTGGGCGTCACCATATGGCCCCCAAGCTCCCGGGTCTGGGAGTTGCCCACAAACACCGTGGTAAACATGTCCGTCTCCAGCTCCCGGAGCTGGGCCAGGGTACACACCTGGGCGCTTTCCCCGGGCCTTCCGATGTTGCGGACTGTGCCGCAAACCGTCTCCGGACTGCGGAACCGGAGCAGCAGGTCGCAGGCCCGGCGCAGGTAATCCTTCCGCTTCCGGCTGGAGGGATTGTACAGGCAGATTGCAAAATCCGCCTCCGCCGCAGCCAGGAGCCGCTTTTCAATCTTCTCCCAAGGGGTGAGCAGATCGCTGAGGCTGATCACAGCAAAGTCGTGAATGAGAGGCGCCCCCAGCACCGCCCCGCCGCTTAAGGCCGCCGTCACCCCGGGAATCACCTCAATCTCCACCTGGGGGTAGCCCTGGCCCACCTCATAGATGAGGCCGCTCATGCCATAGACCCCCCCGTCGCCGGAGCAAATCATAGCCACCGTCTGATCCTCCATGGCCTCCTGAAAGGCCAGCTGGCACCGCTCGGCTTCCTGGGTCATGGGAGTGGTGAGGAAGCGCTTGCCGGGAAAATGCTCCCGGACCAGATCCACGTAGACCGTATAGCCCACAATCACCTGGGCCTCTCGGAGGGCGCTTGCGGCTCGGATGGTCATCTGCTCATACTCTCCCGGGCCAATGCCCACAACCAGCACTTTTTTCATAGAACAATCCTCATTTCTTTCTCCGCAGCGGCCACGGTAACCCCGTGGGCCGCCTGCTTTCTGATGCGCAGCCGGCCTCCCCCGGCAGCCAAAACCGCCGCCCGCTCGCACACATTGTCCACACCGGTGACGGTTTTCACAAATTCTGAGGGGGAAAAGTCCCCCTCTGCCTGCCGGAGCGCTTCGGCGGTATAGAAGATCAGGGGGAGCTGCTCTTCCCGGGCCCAGGCCAAAAGGCCAGGCTCGTCAGCCTTCAAATCCATGCTGGCAGCCCCCGCCACGGCACACCGGGGAATCCGGTGGGCAGCCAGAGCGGCCTCCACAGCGGCGGCAAGCTCCTGCATCCCCGTTCCCCGCCGGCAGCCCAGCCCCAGGTATATCCCCCGGGGAATCAGAAGGAGACTGCCGGGATACCGGGCGTGGAAGCCAATCTCCACATTCTCCTCCTGAACCCGGCCCAAGGTCAGCTCCGGGGGAACCTCCCCCTCCAGGGGGAGCTCCGTGTGGAGGCCCACCGGCTTGCCCGCCAGAATGGCGGCGGAAATCTCCTTGGCCCGTCTCATAGAGGTGATGGCCAGTCCATTTTTCACGGCGAACACGTCCACGGCAAATTTTCCATTCACATCCGTGGCCGTGGTCACCACCGGGGTGGCCCCCAGGCAGGCCGCCACTTGGCGGGTCAACTCGTTGGCTCCGCCCATGTGGCCCGAGGCCAGAGAAATGGCAAATTGCCCCCCCTCGTCCACCACCACCACCGCCGGATCCGTGGTCTTACTTTGCAGCCGTGGCGCAATGGAGCGCACGGCAATCCCCGCCGCCCCCACAAACACCAGGCCCTCCGCCTCTTCCCATGCCCTCCGGCACCAGTCCGCCAAGCGTTCCACCGGCTCCGTCCCGGCCTGGGCCGCATACTTTGCCATACTAAACGCCCGGGCCCCAGGCAGAGTCCGCCCCAGATAGGCCGCGAGGTTTGCCCCCCGGAGGGTAAAGGCCACAATCCAAACGCTCATTGTTTTGCTTCCCGGAAGCCCGTGGTAAAGGCTGGGTGGTACAGCTCCGACCGGTTGTAGTGCCGGTGTGCCACCGCCTGGCCCACCAGGATGAGGGCTGTCTTGGTAATTCCCGCCTCCCGGGCCGTCTCCGCCAGGGTCCCCACAGTGCAGACACAGGTCTTCTCATCGGGCCAGGTAGCCTTGTACACAATGGCCGCCGGGGTATCCTCTGCATATCCTCCCGCCATGAGGCGGCTGGAGAGCTCTTCCAGCATCCCCGTGGAGAGGAAAATGGCCATGCTGGCCCCATGGGCGGCAAAGGATTCGATGGATTCCCGCTCCGGCACCGGGGTTCTCCCCGCCATGCGGGTGATGATCACGCTCTGACTCACCCCCGGCAGGGTATACTCCAGGTTCAGGGCCGCTGCCGCTCCGCAAAAAGCGCTGACCCCGGGGCACACATCATAGGAAATCCCCGCCTGGTCCAGCCGGTCCATCTGCTCCCGGATGGCCCCATAGACGCAAGGGTCGCCGGTGTGCAGACGCACCGTCATGCGCCCGGTCCGCTCCGCCTCCAACATCGCCTCCAGGACCTCCTCCAGGGTCATCCTGGCGCTGTCCATCACCTGACAACCAGGCTTTGCCCCTTCCAAAAGAGCAGGGTTCACCAAAGACCCTGCGTAGATAATGAGGTCAGCCTGGCTCAACAATCTCTGGCCCCGGACCGTAATCAAGTCCACTGCGCCGGAACCGGCGCCTACAAAATGAATCATCGGTTCTCTCCTTTCTCCCGGGCAATGAGCAGGGAGAAATATCCAGCGTCCTCGGGAATCTCCGCCGCACTCCGGAAGCAGCGCTCCGTGTCCATGCCACAGTTTTCCACCATGGATACCTCCATATCCCGCTCCAGCAGCAGCTCCTTCACCCGGCCCATTTTGGAGCCCGCTTTCATCAAAATCTTCACACCTGGCAGGTCCAGCCCCCGCTCCACACCATGGCTGGAGGGGACAATGTGGATCATCTCCGCTCCCTCTCCCAGGCTCTGGCCCAGCCTGGCCGCCGCCGCGCAGAAGGATGGCACACCGGGGACAATTTCCGCCTCGTAGCCGTCCGCCAGGACCCGCTTATGCACATACAGGTAGGTGGAGTAAACCGTGGGGTCCCCCAGGGTGAGAAATACCACGTTCTTCCCGCTGTCCAGCTGCCTCTCAACGACTGCCGCCGCCGCCTGATGGCTCTCAGCCATGCGGGCTTTGTCATGGGTCATGGGCATGGAAACCGAAATGGCAGGCTTCCCCCCCACCCCGGCCCAGGCCTTTTCCACAATCTGATAGGCCACACAGCTGCCCCGGTCGGAGTCCGGCAGAATCAGTAAATCGCAGCTCTGAATCCGTCTCAGAGCCTTCAGAGTCAAAAGCTCCGGGTCTCCCGGGCCTACGCCCACACCGGTGAGCTTCCCCCGCAAGGGGACGTCCTGCCGGGCCTCCGCCTCCCGGGCATGGTCTGCCAGGAGCTTCCAGACCTCCTCCACCTCGCCCATCCCCCGGCAGATGCACCGGGGCTCATAGCCCGCCTGAGCCACCACATTTTTCCAGGAATCCGGCTCGTCCCCGGCCATGTCGTTCTTGGCGTGGTCCCCGGCCACAATCATAAAGGGAACCAGATACACCCGCTTCAGGCCCTTCCGGGCTTGCATCTGCCGCAGAGCGTTTTCCAACGTGGGGTAACCCTCTACAGTAGCCATGTAGAACCGGTCCCTGCCCATGTCCTTAAACCGGTAATCCAGGGCAGCGTACACGGCGTTGGCATAGTGCTCCGTCCCATGGCCCATAAAGAGCACCGCTTCCTCTTCCAACAGCTGGGGGAACATCTCCGTGAGGATCCGGGCCATTTGCTCCAGATCTTCGTGGGATGTCAGAAGGGGCGCCCCAATCCGAAGGCTCTGAAACCGCCCCCGAACAGCCTCCGCCTCCCGAATCATGGCGTCATTTTCCACGCCGTTGAGCAGATGGGTGGGCTGCACCACCACATCCGTCATCCCATCGGCCAGCATCCGCTCCAGGGCGGCAGGCACGGTGTCGATCTCCACCCCCTCCTGCCGCAGCTTGCGGATGATCATCCCGCTGGTCCAGGCCCGGTACACCCTCCGGTCCGGGAAAGCCCCGGCCAGATAGGCCTCGATCCGGTCTATGGTTTTCTCTCTGGTGTCGTGGTGGGACGTACCGAAGCTCACCACCAAAAGTGCTTTTTTCTCATCCAATGCAGATTCCTCCTTAGGGCATCCCCCGTTTGTCATCCGCCACCCCAAACGTAAAAATCTCCGGCGGCCTCTGCCGCCGGAGATCCGAATCCCGATTCACGTTCCATGGTTCTGGCAGAAACGCTGCCCTGTCCCCATGTATCTGACTTATCCTTCTGAAAGGCTTCACAGTGACCGACTCGCAGGGCCTTCCACCCTATTCCATGCGCCGTTTCCGGCTGAGACAGGCAATATGTACTTACCCGTACAGTTTATAACACCCCCGGGCTGAAGTCAATAGAAATTCTGTGATTCTGCGGGGCAGCAGCATTTGCCTTTTCTGGGCCCAAATTACTCGCCCATCGCTGGCGCGGAGCGAGGCATTCTACCAGTCTTAACTTCGCGACGTTGGGCATAGTCCCCGCCCTACCGGGTTGGTCGTTCTGAGATCTGTAGCCGTGCCGGAACACAGTTTTAGCGGGCCCGAACCAAGATTCGGGCCCGCCTTCGATTGTTGCATAGAAGGGAGCAATGCAACAGGAGAGTTGGTTAATTTTTGTCCAGGAACCGCATGAGAACGGTAGCAAATTGGGCTCTGGTGGCAGTGTCCTTGGGGGCCAGCTTGCCGCCGCCCATGCCGTTAATGATTTCGTTCTCCACCGCCCAGGTCATAGCCTCCATGGCAAAGTCGCCCAGCTTGTCCGTGTCGGTGTAGCCCTTCAGCTCGCCTGTTACCGTCACATCCTCGCCCTGGAGCTTTGCGTAGCGGTACAGGAAGGTCACCAGCTGCTCCCGGGTCACGGAGGCGTTGGGGGCGAAGGCGGTCCCCGTCATACCCTTGACAATCTTGTTCTGAGAGGCCCACAGCAGCGCCCTGTAGTAGTAAGCTTCCTCATTCACATCGG
>UQZA01000033.1 GCA_900545515.1 uncultured Eubacteriales bacterium
TCAGTGTCCGTGAATACATTGAAGATCACCCGGCGTATCGGTACGCGGTAGCCCCGGGTGTATTGCTTATCCTGGTTGCGCTTCCAATAGGGCGGTAATGGCCTTGCCAATTTCGCAAGCGCTTTGGTGGACGCAGGCTCCGTAGCAGCAGTCTGCGTCCAGAAGCTCCGGGCCGTCCCACTCCACAGTGACCATACGGCCCTGGTCCAGAACCCGGCAGTAGCCGGAAATGATCTTTTCCTCTGACATTTATGACACCTCCAGGGCGCAGAAGCCGCCCGGCAAAAGAATCAGGGTGTCCGGGGCCACTGTCTCCAAATTGTGCCCCAGGAGCAGCCGTCCGGCGGGAATGCTCCAGGAATCGCCGGACCGGTTGACATAAATACCCACCCGTTGCGCCAGCGGACCGTCCCAGCTCCTGACAAAGCCCAGCCGGCCGTCAGCCGCAGTGAAGAAGGAAATGGCTGTACCCCGCAGGGCAGGATTGTCCCGGCGAAGCTGGCCCAGGCGGCGGTAGTGGGCCAGGAGCTCCTCATCCTCCCGCCCCCAGGGATAGGTCCGCCGGTTAAAGGGATCGGCGTAGCCCTCCATCCCGACCTCATCACCGTAATACACAGTGGGCGCGCCGGGCAGTGTAAACTGGAGGAAGGAGGCCATGCGAAGCCGCTCCTTCGCCACCAGAAGCTGCCCCGGTGAGAGGTGGCGGGCCGCTTTTTCCTCCCGGCTCCCCTCAAAATCATCTATGAGAGCAGTGAGAATGCGGGGGGTATCGTGGGTACCCAGCAGGTTCATACAGCAGGTCAAGACCTGGGGCGGGTAATTTTCCGCCAGGGTCATAATGGTCTCCCGGAAGCCCTTGCCATCGTCCCGCTGCCGGAGGAAATCGATGATGGCCTTCCGATAGGGATAATTCATAACGCCGTCCAGCTCCCCATCCACAAAATAGCGGCGGCGGATGTCATATGCAATTTTATTGGAAGCATCCTCCCAGACCTCCCCGATGAGCAAAGCGTCGGGTTTGATTTCCCGAACCCGCTTTTTGAGCCGCAGGACGAACTCATCCGGCAGCTCGTCCACCACATCCAGCCGGAAGCCGTCGGCACCCAGCCGGAGCCAATGGGCCACCACGCTGTCCGGACCGTCGATGATATAGTCCAAATAAGAGGGGTCCATCTTGTTGACACAGGGCAGGGTGTCAAAATTCCACCAGCAGTTGTAGGAGTCGGGGTAGTGGTAAAACTGATACCAGCTGCGGTAGGGCGACTGAGGATCTGCATAAGCGCCGTGGCCACCGAAGGCGCGATACCGGTCAAAATACAAGCTGTTGGAACCGGTGTGGGAGAAAACACCGTCCAGAATTACATGAATGCCCAGTCTCCGGGCCTCCCGGCACAGCTGCACAAAATCCGCCTTGGTACCCAGCATGGGATCTGGGGTTTTGTAATCCCCGGTATCATACCGGTGACTGGAGAAGGCCTTGGAAATGGGATTCAGGTACAAAATCGTGGCCCCCAGGGAGGCAATATACGGCAGCTTTTCCGTAATACCCTGGAAATTGCCGCCAAAAAAGTCGTTGTTCAGCACCTCGCCCCGGTCTGTGGGCTGCCAGTGGACCTCTTCGGTCCAGTTCTGGTGTAGCGTGTAGGGCTCCAGCTTGCCGGTGAGATCACAGGAGCCGGACTTGGCGAAGCGGTCCGGAAATACCTGATAAATGATGGCGCCCTGGGCCCAGGCCGGGGTGTGCGCTTCCTTGGGGACGCAGCTCAGCTGCCACCAGTCTCCGGCCTCCATATTGGTGTCCTCCCCCTGGCGCAGGAGGGAGAAGGTCTCATTGGGCGTAGTGATGCGGAAAAAATAGAAATACAGTCCCGGCTCCAGCGTAAACTGGCAGGTCCAGGTTTCATAGGGCGGCAGAACTGTCTGACAGTCCATAGGGAGCTCCGTAAGGAGCGTCCCGTCCTCCCGCAGCAGGCGGCACAGGGCCTGCCGGGTTTGGCAATGCTGGGGAATCTTCATCCGAAGGGTGCAGGTCTGGCCCGGGATGATGGTTCCGAGGGGGTCTTTATGGGAGGGATCGCGGCTGTTGTATAGAATACGAAGCATAGGCGGAGCTCCTTGATGAAAGAATGAAATCGGGATGGGCGTCAGGCGGAGTTTCTGAGCGCCGTAGCTTTGTACTGGCGCGATACGCCTATCCCAGAGAAGGTACGGGGCTGTCTCAAACCACATTTTGAGACAACCCCGTACGGTTTCTCCAGCCGGTTGGTTGGGTAACCGGTTCCGCCTCTGGGGGATTAGCCCTTCAGGCGGTGAAACAGCTCCATATATTTTTCTGCAGGCTTTTTCCAGCTGAAGTCCGCGGACATATCCCGCCGGATGAGATCCTTCCAGCCGTCCTGGTCATGCCAGTACAGGCCCAAGCAGCGGTCGATGGCGCCCCAGAAATCGTCTCCGTTATAGCTCTGGAAGGTATATCCCAGGCCGGTGTTGGTGGAGGAATCCACAGGGGGCACGGTATCCTTCAATCCGCCGGTGGCATTGACCACAGGGACGGTGCCATAGCGCATGGCGTTCATCTGGCTGAGGCCGCAGGGCTCCGACTTGGAGGGCATGAGGTATACATCCGCTCCGGCGTAAATCCGGTTGGCCAGGTTCAAATCAAACCGCAGCTGGGCAGAGACCTTATCCGGATACTCTGCCGCCAGACCCCGGAAAAAGTTTTCAAACCGCTGTTCGCCAGTCCCCAGAATCACCAGCTGCACATCCATCCCCAGCAGGCGCCGGGCAATGTAGCACAGAAGGTCAATGCCCTTATGGCTGGCCAGTCGGGTGATCATGGCCAGGACCGGAACCTCCGGGCGCTCCGGCAGGCCCAACTCCCGCTGCATGGCGGCCTTATTGGCAGCCTTACCGGCGGCAAAGTCCCGGATCGAGTAATTCTGGACCAGGGCCTTGTCTGTGGACGGGTCAAAGACAGAGACATCCACGCCGTTGGTAATCCCCACCAGTTTGTACCAGTAGCCGGACAAAATGCCATCCAGGCCATGGGCGTAGTAGGGATACCGGATCTCCTGGGCATAGGTTTCGGACACGGTGGACACCATGTCAGCGCATTCGATGGCGCCCTTCATCATGTTGACGCCGCCGGTGAGGTCCATGATACCCCGGAAGGGCTCCGGAAGACCCAACACGTTGTCAAAGAAGTCCGGGTTGGCCCAGCCCTGATACTCAATGTTGTGGATGGTGAAGACCGTCTTGGTATAGGGGAAGACCCCCCGGTACTGGGCGTTCAGGTACACCGGAACCATGGCAGTCTGCCAGTCGTTGGACTGGATCACATCCGGGTAGAACTGGAGCACCGCCATGGCGTCCAGCACAGCCTTGGAGAAGAAGGCGTACCGTTCTCCGTCATCCAAGTAACCATAGAGGCCGTCCCGGCCAAAGTAATACTCATTGTCGATGAAATACACCGTGGGCTGCTTCTTGTGGCCCTTGGCTTTCAGCTTGTGCAGGCCGGCATACTGCTCCCGCCAGGACAGACCCACCCGGAACTCTGCGCAAAGCTCCGTCTCGTAAGCGGGGTTTTCTTTCACCCGCTTGTAGTACGGGAGAAACAGGCAGACCTCATTGTCCGGGATTCTGGCCAATTCATTGGGCAGGCCCAGCATCACATCGCCCAGGCCGCCAGACTTGACATAGGGGGCAGCCTCCGAGGCTGTCATGGCAATTTTCATACAATTTCACCCCGCTTGACAATCATGGGATTTTCCGGGGTACCGATGAGGCGGACGCCGGGCCGGACGACTACGTCCTTATCCAAAATGGCGCAATACAATTCGGCTCCTGCGCCAATGGAGCAATCGTTCATGATCACGCAGTTCTTGACCTGAGCGCCCTCCCCCAGACGGACCTGGCGGAAAAACACAGAGTGCTCTGCTTCGCCATCCAGTTGGCAGCCGTCGGCTACAATGCAGTCACCAATCTGGGCATTCTCACCATAGGTGGTGGGCACCCGGTCCCGGACCTTGGTGTAGATGTTCCGGTCTGTGCGGAACAGATTGTGACGGGTGTCATAATCAGTGAGAGCCAGATTGTTCCGGTAATACTCCAAGGTGCTTTCATTGAACATAGCCACGCCCTCAAAGCTGTACACACCCACCGTGAGGTTTTTGTCGTTGAACTGCTTCAGAAGGAAGTCCCGTTCAAAACGGTAGCGGCTCCGGGCCACAGATTCCTTCACAAAGTAAATGAGAAGCTCCCGGCTGATGACAAAGATACCCATGCTGGCCAGATACTCCGGACCGGCGCAGTAGTCCACCGCCATGTCGGCGAGCTGCCCCTGTTCATCCAGTCGGATGCCCAGGTCCAGCTGCTTGGTCCCGTTGGCGATTCCCTCCTTGACCACGACAGTAATGTCTTTGCCGCTGGCCACATGCCGCTCCAGGACCTTCTCCAGGTCGATGTTGCAAAGCACGTTGCTGTCAGCCAGAATGACATATTCCTCCAACGAATTTTCCAGGAAGACCATGGCGGAGTTTAGCGCCTCCAGCTTCCCTCGGTAGCTGCCGTTGTGGCCCAGGGCAAAGGGAGTCAGGTACTCCAGGCCCCCCTCCTCCAGGTCCAGGTCCCACTCCTGGCCGGAGCCGATGTGGTTCATCAGGGACTGGTAATTGTATTTGGTGATCACACCGATGTGGCGAATGCCGGAATTGGACATATTGGACAGGGTGAAATCAATCTGGCGGTACCGGCCGCCATAGGGCAAGGACGCGATGGTACGCTTATTGGTGAGCTCCCCCAGGGAGCTATCATAAATGTTGGCGAAAATAATACCCATTGCTTTCATCATAATGTACCTCCTTTCACCGGACCTCGCCGGGCGCAACCACGGCGTTTTCCGGAAGCGTCTGGTTCTTACCCAGGACGCTGATCTTCCGCTTGGTCCCGTCGGGGAACGCGCCACCGATCACGGCGCCGGAAGAGATCACGCAGTTCTCGCCAATGATGGCATGGCGAATGATGGCGCCGGGCGCCACGGAGACATTGGGCATAATCACGCTGTCCTCCACCAAGGCGCCTGCTCCAATGGTGCAGCCGGTGGAAATGATGGAGTGGCGGACGGTGCCATAGATCTCGCCGCCTTCCGCAATGAAACAGTTGGTCGTTTTGGCCTCCCGGGCGATGTAGCTGGAAGGTAGGGCGTTATTCCGGGCGGAGATCTTTTCATTTTCTGCACCCCGAATGTCGAAGTTGGGCTGGGTGCCCAGCAGGTCCATATTGGCCTCCCACAGGGAGTCAATGGTACCCACATCCTTCCAGTAGCCTTCAAAGTCATAGGCCCAGAGCTTATGTCCGGAATTCAAAAGTGCGGGAATCACGTTCTTACCAAAGTCATTTTCGGACTTGAGGTCCTCCTCATCGGCCACCAGGAACTTTTTGAGGATGCTCCAGCGGAAGATATAGATGCCCATGGAGGCGTTGTTGCTCTTGGGATGGGCGGGCTTCTCCTCGAATTCGTAGATAGAGCCATCGGGATTGGTGTTCATGATGCCGAACCGGCTGGCCTCCTCCATGGGGACGGTGCGGACAGCAATGGTGCAGTCTGCCCCGGTCTTCTCATGGGCGGCCAGCATCGCGGCGTAGTCCATACGGTAGATGTGGTCGCCGGAGAGAATGAGGACATTGTCCGGATCAAAGCGCTCAATGAAGGGGATGTTTTGGTAGATGGCGTTGGCAGTACCCTTGTACCACTCAGATTTTTTGCTCCGGGCGTAAGGAGGAAGCACCTGGGCGCAGCAATGGGATTTGTTAAGGCCCCAGGGCTGGCCATTGCCGATGTATTCGTTCAGCTCCAGGGGCTGATACTGCGTGAGAATGCCCACGGTATCAATCCCGGAGTTGACGCAGTTGGACAAAGGGAAATCAATGATACGGTACTTACCGCCGAAGGGTACGGCAGGCTTGGCGGTGTTTTCCGTCAAAACCTTCAGCCGGCTGCCCTGGCCACCGGCCAGCAGCATGGCAATGCAGCGTTTTTTCTGAAAATACATGGGTCGCCTCTCCTTTATAACGATTTGGTGATGGAAATGGAATGAACACCGGGCTTCGGCCCGGCAAGGGATGGACGGTGAAACGCTCAGGCCTTGGCCTCTTGGGTCACTTTTTTTGCCTGAGCCGTGCTTTTGGACGGATTCTCCCGGACATAGAAGGTGGTGGACATGGGGGGAATGTCAAAGCAAGCCGAGAGCTTGTAATCCCGGAAGCTGACCCGCTCACTCACAGCTGGGTGAATCTGTGTACCGGAGCCGCCGTATTGGAGGCTGTCGGAGCACAAAACGGGCTTGTAAATGCCCCGGCGGGGCACGCCCAGGCGGTAATGCAGCCGCTCCACGGGGCAGAAGTTGCAGATAACCAGGACCTCCCGGTTCCGCCGGTCGATGCGGCGGAAGGCCAGGAGATTGTCATCCCCTGCGTCGGGCTGAATCCACTGGAAGCCGTCCCAATCCTGCTCATTCTGCCAGAACTGGGCGTGAGACAGGTAGAAGTGGTTGAGGTCCCGGACAAAGGACTGCATCTGCCGGTGCCGGTCGTAATCCAGAAGCAGCCAATCCAGCTGCTCGGCATACCGCCACTCAATAAACTGGGCAAATTCGTTGCCCATAAAGCTGAGCTTTTTGCCAGGGTGGGCCATCATGTAGGCGTACATAGCCCGCAGATTGCTGAATTTTTGGTCATACTCCCCGGGCATTTTGTTGATGAGGGAGGCCTTTCCATGGACCACCTCGTCATGAGACAGGGGGAGAATGAAGTTCTCTGAAAAAGCGTAGGTCATGGAGAAGGTCAGACTGTTGTGCTTGTACTTCCGGTAAATGGGGTCGGTCTGCATATACCGGATGGTGTCGTTCATCCAGCCCATGTTCCATTTGAAGAGGAAGCCCAGTCCCCCGTCAAAATCGGGTTTGGTGATCATGGGGAAGGAGGTGGATTCCTCCGCCACCATGAGAGCGTTGGGCCGGACGCTGAAAGCGGCCCGGTTTACGGCACGCAGCAGCTCCATGGCCTCCAGGTTCTCCCGGCCGCCAAAGCGGTTGGGCTTGTAGTGAGTCCGGCCATAGTCCAGGTACAGCATGGAGGACACGGCGTCTACCCGCAGGCCGTCGATGTGGAACTTCTCCAGCCAATACACCACATTGGATACCAAGAAGGACTTCACCTCCGGCTTGCCGAAGTCGAAGATCCGGGTGGTCCACTCGGGATGCTCGTTCATAGAAGGGTCTGAAAGCTCATAGCAGCAGGAGCCGTCAAACTCGTACAGGCCCTGCTCGTCCTTGGGGAAATGGGCGGGAACCCAGTCCAGGATGACCCCAATGCCGGCCCGGTGGAGGGTGTCCACCAAAGTACGGAGTCCCTCCGGCTTGCCATAGCGGAAGGTGGGGGCATAGTAGCCCGTCACCTGGTAGCCCCAGGAGGGGTCATAGGGATATTCAGACAGGGGCATAAACTCCACATGAGTATATCCCATATCCTTCAAATAGGTGGTGAGGGGGCCGGCCAGCTCGGCATAGGTGTAGACGCTGCCGTCCTCCTTCCGCCGCCAGGAGCCCAGATGCATCTCATAGATATTCATAGGCGAGGTAAGCGGAGAACGGAGAGAACAATCCCGAATCCATCTCCCGTCACCCCAGGTGTGCTTTTCCTCTGTGCAGATGAGGCTGGAGGTATCCGGCAAGCAGGCCGCGCGGGTGCCGTAGGGGTCAGCCTTGTATACGGCAGTGCCATCGGGGCGGACAATATAGTATTTGTAAGGGCAGCCTTCGTAGCCGCGTGTGGTAAAGACCTCCCACACGCCGCGCTCCAGGCGCTCCATGGGCAGATCCTCCTGGTTCCAGAAATTGAATTCACCCACCACGCAGATGCTCTTGGCGTTGGGGGCCCAGACCCGGAACACATAGCCGGCTTTTCCACGGCGGACCGTGCGGTGACAGCCTAGCAGCTCGTAGGCCCGGATGCAGGTCCCACGATGGAAATCCTCCAGAAGCTCTTTTGTTTTTTTATCCATAGCGTTGTCTTTCTCCCTTTTTCACAGGATGGGCGGGGGGAGCCCGCAGAGGTACTCTATCCTCTCCCCCATTATACCGTTTCTTGCGGGGAACTGCAATCCTTTTTCGTCGAAAAGGCCATATTTTTCTGGGACCAGAGGCAGCACTTTGTTAAATCTGAGAATATGTCCCTGAAAAGCGCACATTTTTCCGCTGGAAAATATTAGGTTTTTCTTTGGCAAAGAGTGGATAAACTGTATAAAATACAGGAAAACCTCCCGGCATCTTGCAGATTTTATCTGATTTTAACATGCACTGGGCAGCTCCGGAGGAAAACAGCCGTTGACTTTCGCACGCACATATTATATAATCTGATATGTCATATTAGATATAATGGCCGCTGCGCAGGCCTCCTGCGTGCGTGCACGATCCAATTGGGAGGAAATTTTATGAATGGGCAAAAGATTTGTATTTTGGTAGACTCTGGCTGTGACGTACCCCAGGCGGTGCGCCAGGACTATGACATGCGGGTCTTGCCCCTGAAGATCCGGTATCCGGAGGGAGAATACGACGACCAGGTGAACATCACCGCGCAGCAAGTGTATGACCGTTTCCCCGGCGAAATCCCTCAGACCTCTCTGCCCGACGGCGGCACCATCCATGATGCCCTGGACCGGGCCCGGGCAGACGGCTATGAAAAGGCACTGGTGATTTGCATCTCCTCCGGTCTCAGCGGCACCTATAACATGGTACGCCTGGTGTGTCAGGAATATCAGGGCATGGAGACCTTTGTTTTAGATACCCGGAACATCTCCTTCGGCAGCGGCGTCTTTGCCCTGTTGGCCGCCCATTGGATCGCAGGGGGCATGGATTGGCAGGATCTGCAAATCCGGTTGGTCCAGAGGCTGGAAGACAGCAAGGTATTTTTCTGCGTGGACACCCTGGAATACCTGCGTAAGGGTGGGCGGCTGGGGCTGGTGGCAGCCATTGTGGGAACGGCCCTGAAGCTGAAGCCCATCATCTCCTGCAACGAAGCCGGCGTCTATTACATCGCCGGGAAGGCTTTGGGGCGGGGAAAGTCCCTGGACCGGATGCTGAATCTGGCCGCGGCCTTTGCCGCCTCAAAAGAAGGCTCTCAGGTAGCCCTGTTGAACGGAGACGCCCCCAGGGAAGCCCTGGAGCTGCAGCCCCGGCTGCTGGAGAAGACCCTGTGCAAAGAGCTTCTGGCTGAGGGACAAATCAGCCCCGCTCTCGTGGTCCATACGGGCCCTGGCCTTTTGGGCATTGCCGTTTTGCGGGGTGGGCTGGACGGTTGAAGCCTGCTCCGGCCTAAAATTTCAGCCGGAAGAACCTGACGGTCCTTCCGGCGTAGCATGGGGTGGTTCAATCCATGTACTCCCCCAAGGGGTGCTTGTTGTACTGCATTTTAATCTTGATCCGAATGGAGCCATCGGGCTGTGTATGCTCCTCCAGAATGCGGTAGCCTACGTTTTTCTGCCGGAGCCCGGCCTCGTAGGCGGCGGCCTCCTGACGCACTGCGGCCACGGCAGCTTCATGCTCCAGGCCGTCCTTCAGCTGAAAGTGGATGGTCTTGTAAATGCAGGCGGATTGGATTCGTTTCATTTTGAGTTTTCCTCCTTTTTGCTATAAACCTATTGTATCACGGGTCAAAAAATTCAGCAAATGCGAAAAAATAGGCTATCTCATTTTTTGGTGGAATTGCGCAGGAACCAGGGGCCTGCCATTTGTGAATTTTGCTTGGAGAAGAAAAACATCCCCCCGGGAGGCTTGCGCCAGCCGGGGAGCGGTGATACCATAGGGTTGCAGGAAAGCCTGTCCCTCTTTCAGGTGTTAAAACGGGAATTCGCCGTGCTTAGGGAAGAAGCGCGGCGAATTTTTCTACATAGGCGTACAGTGCCTCATATTGCGCACGCAGCGAATCGCGTTTTCCCTTTTGCACGAAAGGGGGAGGGCCTTGTCTTTCCCCGGGGGAAGCCAAGGGTGCTGCCGCGCCATTGCAGAATTCAGCTTTTCCGTCGGTTTGCATTGTGCCGTTGGTGCAGCACCTCTGCCCGGCGGAGGAGGACCTCTGGGGTGTTGGGCAAACGGCCGTCTCCCACTTCCTCCAGGAGGGTCCGGAGGATGCGCCCCAATTCCGGCCCCTGGGGCAACCCCAGCTCCAGCAGATCCCTGCCGGAAATGGCCAGATCCCGGGTGGTGAGGCAGGGCTGCTCCGCCAGGATCTGCCGCAGAGAGGCTTCAAACCGGTCAAACGCAGCAGGGTCCGAAGGCGTGCCCTTTCCACTGTCATCCGCCCGGTCCAGGGCCAGCAGGTCCCAAAGCGTCTCCTCCCCCAAACGGCGCAGCAGGCGGCGCAGAGGCCGGTCTCCCGGTAGCCGCCCCAGGTCTCGGGTTACCCCATGATAGGCAATCAGGGTGGCCACACGGTCCTGCAGCGCTCGGGGCGCATGAAGCTGTCCCAAAATCTCCCGGGCCATCTCTGCTCCCCGATGGGCATGTCCCCGGAAATGGCCCACACCCTCCTCGTCCAGGGTAAAGCAGGCAGGCTTTGCCACGTCATGGAGAAGAGCCGCCCAGCGAAGCGGCAGCTCCGGCGGGACACCGGCCACCACGTAAGCAGTATGGGTGTACACGTCAAAGGCGTGGTGGGGATTGTGCTGTCGGAAGCCCAGCATGGGAGCCAAGGCAGGAACTGCCGCTGTGATCACAGGCCAAAAGGTCTGGAAATCCTTTACACAGGCAGCAGGCAGGAAGCCGCACAGCTCCCCAAAAATCCGCTCCCGGGCCAACCCGTTCAAGGTTGGGGCCAGGGCCGTCATGGCAGCCAAGGTCCGTGGCTCCGGGGTGAGGTGAAACCGGGCGGCAAAGCGGACGCCCCGAAGGATGCGAAGTCCATCCTCTTGAAAGCGCTTCTCTGGCTCCCCAACGGCACGCAGAATGCAGTCTGCCAGATCAGCCTGCCCTCCAAAGGGATCTGCCAACCCCCGATGGGGATTGTAGGCCATGGCGTTGATGGTGAAATCCCGGCGGGCCAGGTCTTCCCGGAGGCTTTTTTCAAAGTGCACCCAGTCCGGACGCCGGTGATCCCGGTATCCCCCTTCGGTGCGAAAGGTGGTGATCTCAACGGGTTGCCTGCCGGTCACAACGGCGATGGTGCCGTGCTTCTCTCCGGCGCGGACCAGGGGAAAGTCCTCAAACACCTGGGCAATCTCCCCTGGCAGGGCGTCGGTACACAAGTCCCAGTCGTGGGGGGCCAGCCCCAGCAGCCGGTCCCGCACACAGCCGCCCACGGCCCAGGCTTCAAAGCCCCGGTCCTCCAGCCGTTCCATCAAATCCAGAACCGGAACCGGTATAGAAAGCTCCAAGAAACACACCCCCCTGCAGCGAGCCCTTCTTTATCCGCAATCATGGCACAAAACATGGGAAAAGTCAAGATATCCTTGGAAATTGTGCTGGGCAATATGGCATATTTAAAAAGACCGGCTGCAAAGAGGAACGAGTCGGAGCTCGTTTCCCTTTTGCAGCCGGTATGGCGATACGGCCTCAGGACACGGGGTTTGCCGGTTTTAGAATGCGGCCAGCGTCTTCCTGGGTGAGGTGGGAGTTGGAGATGAGACCCCGGGGGCAGACCTCCACGCACAGGCCGCAGCCGTCGCAGAGGCTGTAATCCACCCGGGCCAGGTTGCTGGTGACGGTGATGGCTCCCTTGGGGCAGGCTTTCTGGCACTTGGAGCAGCCGATGCAGCCAATGTCACAGCCTCGGAGCGTCACAGAGCCACGGGCCGTGGAGGAGCAGGCTACGGTGATGTGGGCCCCATAATGGACTGGAACGATGATATGCCGGGGGCAGGCGGCGGCGCAGCTCATGCAGCCGGTGCACTTGTCCGGGTCCACCTTGGCCACGCCTTGTTCCAGGTGAATGGCGTCAAACTGACATGCCTTGGTGCAGTTGCCAAAGCCCAGGCAACCAAATTTGCAGATGAGCGGGCCACGCCCCGCCACCTTGGTGGCGGCCAGGCAGTCGGGAATCCCCTCGTAAATTCCTTTATCCCGGGCCGTGCTTCCGGCGCACCGGACGAAGGCAACCTGCCGGGCCACCTTTTCCGCCTTGACGCCCATGACGGAGGCCATAGTCTGGGCGCACGCATCGCCGCCGGAGACGCACAGACCCACAGGCGCCTTACCATCCAGCACCGCTTGGGCATACGCGCCGCAGCCGGAAAATCCACAGCCGCCGCAGTTTGCCCCAGGCAGGGCCTGAACCAGCCGGTCTAGACGGGGGTCCGTCTGAACATAAAATACCCGGTTTGCCATTGCCAGCACCAGGCCGAAGAAGGCGCCCAGGCCACCCAGGACTGCCATTGCCACACCAATCTGTTGTAACATTTCCATTTGCCCGCCTCCTTAAAAAATCCTGAGGCCGGAAAAGCCCATAAATGCCAGAGCCAAAAGGCCCGCCGAAATCAGAGCAATGGGAAATCCCCGGAAGCTCTCCGGGCACTCCGCCTCCTCAACCCGCTGGCGGACCGAGGAGAACAGGACGATGGCCAGGGTAAAGCCCAGGCCGCCAGTGAAGCCATAGACCAGAGACTCCAGGAAATTGTAGTGCTCCTGGATGTTCAGAAGCGCCACGCCCAGTACGGCACAGTTGGTGGTGATGAGGGGCAGGTAGATGCCCAGGGCCTGATACAGGGTGGGCACGCTCTTTTTCAAAAACATCTCCACCACCTGCACAATGGCGGCAATGATGAGAATGAAAGCAGCAGTCTGCATGTACCCCAGGTCCAGAGGCGTGAGGATATAGTGGTCCACTGCCCAGGTAACCATGGAGGCCAGGGCCATGACGAAGGTGACCGCTACGCCCATGCCCAGGGCAGTGTCCGTCTTTTTGGACACACCCATGAAGGGGCAGATGCCCAGAAACTTCACCAAAATGAAGTTGTTGGTGAGAATGGCTCCCAGGGCAATGGCCAGAAGAGAAGTGACATTCATTTGACTGCGGCCTCCTTTCGCTTTTCAGCTTCCCGCTCCCGCTGCCGCCGGTCCAGGGCTTTGGAAAGCCACTGGGAGAAGGCAATGAGACAGCCCAAGGTCAAAAATCCGCCGAAGGGGAGAATCAAAAGCATGGCGGGATATGGATCGGGCAGAACGCGAATTCCCTCTCCCCCGTTCAGGAGTCCGGCGCCGAAGGTGCCGCTTCCCAGAAGCTCCCGGATGATACACATGGCCACCAGGGCCACGGTGTAGCCCAGTCCCTGAGTGAGACCGTCCGCAGCAGAGGCCAGGACGCCGTTTTTGGAGGCAAATGCCTCCGCCCGGCCCAGAATGATGCAGTTCACCACAATGAGGGGAATGAACACGCCCAGCCCCTCGGACAGGGCGGGGAGATAGGCCTGCAGCAGCAGATCCACCATGGTGACAAAGCCGGAGATGATCACCACATAGGCCGCAATCCGGATGCTGCCGGGGATCACCTTGCGCAGCAGGGAAATGAGCACATTGGAGCAAATCAGGATGAGGGTGACGGACAAGCCCATGCCCAGGCCGTTGAACAGAGTGGTGGTAATGGCCATGGTGGAGCACATACCCAAAAGCTGGGCAAGCACTGGGTTCTTGGTAAGCAGGCCCTCTTTCAGCTGTCTTTTAAAATTCATTGTAAGCTCCCTCCTTCCAGCGCCGCAGCGCAGGCCAGGGCGGCGTTCACGCCCTGGGTCACTGCCCGGGAGGTCATGGTGGCTCCTGTGAGCGCATCGATGGAGCCGCCGTCCTTGGTGACGGCCAGCTGGTCCCCTGCCCCCAGGAATTGCTCCCGGAAGCTCCGTCCGGCGACATTGTCCGCGGCGGCATTGGCCCCCAGGCTGGCAGTTTCCGAATGCGTGACAATCTGGATACCCGTGACCGTGCAGGCTCCGTCCACTCCCACTACCATGTGAATCTCTCCGCCGTAGCCGGAGGGGGTCACCTCCACCACATATCCGTCGGAGGTTTTGTAGACCCCTTCCACCAAACCGGTTTCATCCGGGAAGGATTCCAGCTGCTCTCCCAGCTCCACACCCTCCCGGAGGACCCCAGAGAGGGCCCTCTCCGTCTTTTCCCGCTGGGCTGCCGCAATGGGCCCGGCAGTGACAGAATTCACCAGAGCAAGAAGGCCAGCCATGACGGCGGTGATGAGAAATAGGGTCACCACAGCGGTAAGTCCGCTTTTCCTGTTTTTCATTTTGCAGCCTCCTTTCTCCTGAGGCCAAACCGCCGGGGCCGCCCTACCTTGTCCAGGAGGACCACACAGGCGTTCATCATCAAAATGGCATAGCTGACCCCCTCCGGATAGGAGCCGAAATACCGAATGAGGACGGTGATACAGCCACAGCCCACGCCGTAGAGAATCTGCCCCCAGCCGGTAACGGGAGAGGTCACATAGTCCGTGGCCATGAACCAGGCGCCCAGCATCAGGCCGCCGGAGAGGAGATGGCTTCCCATCCACAAAAGGGGATCGTTCCCCCGGGGAAAGAGCAGGGTGAGAAGGGCCACGGTACCCAGATAAGTAAGGGGAATCCGCAGACGGATGACCCGCCGGAGGACCAGGTACAGGCCGCCCAGCAGAAGAAGCAGGGCGGAGGTCTCCCCCAGGCATCCACCGGTTTTGCCCAGGAACAGGGACATCAGGCTCTCCGCCGGCAGAGCGCTCTGGTGAAGGCTGGCCAGGGGCGTGGCCGATGTGACCGCATCAGCGCTGGAGCCGAAAAGCGGCGCCCAGTCACCTGGCTGCACCCAGGTGGTCATAATCACCGGCCAGGAGAAGAGGAAGGCCCGGGCCGCCAGAGCGGGGTTCATAAAGTTTTTGCCTATGCCGCCAAACAACTGCTTAACGATAATGATGGCAAAAAAGTCCCCCACGAGAATGGTCCAGTAGGGAATGGTCACTGGGCATACGAAAGCCAGCAGAAGGCCGGTGACCACAGCGGAGAGGTCCCTCACCGTATTGTCCAGCTTCATAACCTTCCGGTATCCCCATTCAAAAAATACACAGGCTGCCACAGACAGGCCGCACACCAGCAAAACCCTGGGGCCAAAGGACACCACCGCCCCCACAAGTGCAGGAAGCAGCGCCAGAATGACGTCCAGCATCAGCCGTCCCGTCCGGTTGGGACCGTGGACATGGGGAGAGCTGGACACAGTCAGCTCATAAAAATACTTGACTTTACTCGGCATGGTTCGCCCTCCTTACGGTTTGGCCGGCGCAGGGGCCGGCTTGGGTGGCGCAGCGTCCCGCAGCTTCTGCTTGGCGGTGCGGATGCTGTGAACCAAAGGCAAGCAGCCCGGGCAGGTATAGGCACAGCTGCCGCACTCCACACAGTCCAGCACATTCTGCCGCTTCAGGGTCTCCAGGTCTCCCCGCCGCTCCGCGCTGTATAAGTACAGGGGCATGAGATGCATGGGGCACACGGAAATGCATTTGCCGCAGCGGATGCAATGAGGCTGGGCCGCCATGTAGCGGTTTTCCTCCCCCAGGACAGTGACGGCATTGGTCCCCTTGGTTACGGGAACTGCCAGGTCAAACTGGGCCACGCCCATCATGGGACCGCCGGAGAGGACCTTATACGGGTTTTGCCGGAAGCCCGCCGCCTCCACCATGTCGCTGAAGGGAGTGCCGATGGGGACCAGCAGGTTCCGGGGCTCCATGACAATGTCGCCGGAAACGGTGACCACCCGCTTCACCAAGGGCATCCCGTCCCAGACGGCGTCTCCCACGGCGGCGCAGGTGGCGGCGTTGAACACGGCGCAGCCCACGGAGGCAGGCAGCCCCCCAGGGGGCACCTGGCAGCCGGTGAGGGCCTGGATCAGCTGTTTTTCAGCCCCCTGGGGGTACCGGTCCTTTAAAAGCTGGAGCCGGATTCCCGGGTGGCGGAGCAGAGCCGCCTCCACAGCAGCCGCTGCCGCAGGCTTATTATCCTCCATACCAATGACCGCCTGCTTCTGGTCCAGAATTTCCATCAGTACCTCCAGGCCCCGAAGAACCCGGTCCGGCTGCTCCCGCAGGAGCCGCTCATCAGCCGTGATGTAGGGCTCGCACTCCGAGGCATTGACTATGATGGTATCCACCTTGCCGATGCCGGAGGAAAGCTTCACGTGGGTGGGGAAGGTGGCGCCTCCCATACCCACAATCCCAGCCTCCCGGATGATATCCATAAGGTTTCCGGCGCTGAGACCGGAGAGGTCCGCCCGGGGTCTGACCTCCGGGGAAACCGTCTCCTGGAAGTCGTTGGCAATGACCACAGAGAGTACCGTGGTGCCATTGGGATGGGGCCGGGCCTCCACAGCCTGCACAGTACCGGAGACCGAAGCATGGACCGGTGCGCACAGGCCAGGACCATCACCGATTTTCTGCCCCAGGTCCACATGGTCTCCCTTGGACACCAAAGGCTTGCAGGGGGCTCCGATGTGCTGGGACATGGGAATTACCACGGTGGCAGGGGGTGGGAAGGCTACAATGGCCTGCTCCCGGGCCAGGTCCTTTCGGTCCTTGGGATGGATACCGCCGTAAAAGGAAAATGCCATGAATACCATCACCTCTTCGAGAAGTTTGAGAAAAACCGGCAACCCCAGCCGGGCTACCGTGTATGCTTACTGTTACTATACTGCATAGTCTCATGCTTGTCCATTGTTTTTTCTGATTTTACTATAAAAATACGGATATATCGATATAATTTTGTGAAAAATGGGCAAGGATGTGAACGAGCTGCCGCTCCGGTGCGTATCAGGCGGGACTAACACAAAAGGGGCTGCCTCAGTTTGTGAGACAGCCCCGCATTTATGGAAGCTTACAGATATTTCTTCATTGCCTCGGAGGCCTGGGCGGGCTCGTCGGAAATGGTGATGGTAAAGCGCATATCGTTGGCTGCCCCGAACTCCTCGCACCAGGCCACGAAAGCCTCTCCGGTTGCCCGGTCCTCGCCGATGAGTTTGTACAGGCTCTCAATGAACACATGGGTGATGTCGAAATTCCCGGCATGCAGGCCGCTGATGAAGCCCTTCAGCAGGGTGACGTCTGTGATGTTATATTCCTTCGCGTCGATGAGACGGACGCGGTAGTCAATGTCATAGGTCAGTTTCTTGCCAAATTCCACACAAACTACGCTGCCGGTCTCGCTCTGGACAGCCTCGTTGATATCTTTGACCAACTGCTTGGTCTTGCCGGAGCCTTTCAGCCCCATAATTACCTTAACCATTGGTATCTCCTCCTTGCAGCACCGGCGGGCCGGCTTGTTTTATTATTCTACCAGTTCTCCTGAGGATTTGCAACTGTTTTCATGGAAAATTCACAGAACGGTTTTGGAAAATAGCACCGTGGAATTGGCGCTGAAGCAGCCCTGTGGAATTATTTCCGCTCGTAGCCGGGTTTGCCCAAGAGCTGGAACATATTCCGCTTATAGAACTCCACACCAGGCTGGTTGAAAGGATTCACCCCCAGCATATACGCGGAGATGCCGCAGGACAGTTCGAAGAAGTAGAACAGCTCGCCCAGCTTCATATCGTCCAGCTCGCCCATATCCATGGTGATGACCGGCACGCCGCCGTCCACATGGGCGGCCACGGTACCCCGGAAAGCCTGCTCGTCCACAAAGTCCAAGGTTCTGCCCTCCAGGTAATTGAGCCCATCCAGATTCTTCCAGTCAGACCCCACTGTGACGGTCTTGGCAGGAGGTGCAAACCGGACCATGGTCTCAAACAGATTCCGCTGCCCCTGTTGGATCATCTGACCCAGGGAGTGGAGGTCAGCGGTAAACTCGGCCGTGACCGGGAAGAGGCCTTTGCCGTCCTTGCCCTCGGACTCGCCGAAGAGCTGCTGCCACCAGCCGCCCATCATTTTAAAGGCCGGCTCAAAAGAGGTCAGCAATTCAATGGCCTTCCCCTTCCGGTACAGCAGGTTCCGGATGGCTGCATACAGCCATACCGGGTTTTCAAAGGAGCGTAGATCGTAATCCTTCTTAGCCTTGGCAGCACCCAGCATCACATCGCAGATGTTGATTCCCGCCACAGCCATTGGCAGAAGGCCAACCGGGGTGAGGACACTGAACCGGCCACCCACATCGGGGGGAATCACGAAGGTCTCCCACCCCTCCTCCATAGCCATTTGCCGCAGCGCGCCCTTGCAGGGGTCAGTAATGGCAAAGATCCGGCTCTTGGCGCCGTCTGTGCCATATTTCCGCTCCAGCATCCAGCGCAGGGCCCGCGTGGCAATGGCAGGCTCCGTCGTGGTGCCGGATTTGGAGATGAAGACCACGGAGAAGTCCTTCCCGTCCAGCTCTGCAGACAGGTCGTTCCAAGCTCGTGTGGACAGGCCGTTGCCGGCAAAGAAGATCCGGGGGTTGCCCTTTGTACCCCGCTGCAGGTTGTAATTTCCGCCGTACAGAAGCTCAATGGCAGCCCGGGGACCCAGGTAGGAGCCGCCGATGCCCACCACAACGAAGGCCTCAGAGCTCTCCCGAATCCGGGCAGCAGCCTGGGCAATCCGCCGCATTTCCTCAGTCTCTTCATAGGTGGGCAGGCTCAGCCAACCCAGAAAATCGTTGCCCTCTCCGGTGCCCTCCATCAGGGTTTTGTGGGCTGCAGAAACCTCTTTTTCCAAGGCCAACAGATCAGGCAGAGCCAACTGCCCCCATACGTTGGATATATCCACTTTAATCATAGTAGCACGTCCTTTCAAACGGTAGTCGCCGTGTTTCTTTTATTATGTTATCGCAAAATGAATGGAAACGCAAGGCCTATTTTGCGCAAGCCAGGGAGAAATCATGCCGAAAAATCCCCTCAAGTTTCTCCGGCAGACAGGCGCGCTGCCTCTTGCAATTTCCATGCAGGTGGAGTAGAATGGCCCTAGAAAATCTGCCGCCTTTTGTGGCCAATTTAGGAGGTTTTGATGATGGCAGTATTGGTAACCGGCGGGATGGGCTACATTGGCTCCCACACCTGCCTGGAGCTGCTGAATAGCGGCTATGAGGTGGTCTCCATTGACAACCTGTGCAACAGCAATCCCGTCTCTCTCCGCCGCGTGGAGGAGCTGGCGGGAAAGCCTTTAAAGTCCTATATAGGCGATGTCCGGGACGCGGACCTGCTGAGGCAGATTTTCTCGGAAAACGACATAGAATGCGTCATCCACTTCGCCGGCCTGAAGGCCGTGGGCGAGAGTGTGGAAAAGCCCTGGGAATACTATGACAACAACCTGAACACCACCCTGGTCCTCACCAAGGTCATGAAGGAGGTGGGGATGAAGAATATCATCTTCTCCTCCTCTGCTACGGTGTACACCTCCGACAACGAGATGCCCCTGCAGGAGACCAGCCGCACCGGCGGCTGCACCAACCCCTACGGCTGGACCAAATACATGACCGAGCAGATTCTCTCCGGCCTGTCCCATGCAGACCCCGACTGGTCCGTGACCCTGCTGCGGTACTTTAACCCCATTGGCGCCCATCCCAGCGGCCGGATTGGAGAGGACCCTCGCGGGATTCCCAATAATCTGATGCCCTATATCACCCAGGTGGCCATTGGCCGCCGGGATCATCTGAGCGTGTTCGGCAACGATTACCCCACCCCGGACGGCACCTGCATCCGGGACTACATCCACGTGGTCGATCTGGCCCAGGGCCACGTGGCGGCGGTGCAGTACGCAGTGCGCCACAAGGGGACGGAGATCTTCAACCTGGGCACCGGCAGGGGCTCCAGTGTTCTGGAGATGGTGAACACCTTTATGGTGGCCACCGGGGCTCAGGTCCCCTATGAAATCACAGGTCGCCGGGCCGGCGACATCGCCGTGTGCTATGCAGACCCCACCAAAAGCCGGGAGATCCTGGGGTGGACCGCCCAAAAGACCCTGGCCGACATGTGCAGGGACAGCTGGAACTGGCAGAGCAAAAACCCCATGGGATACGACAGCTAACACAAGAAACCACGGAGCGGCGCGCAACAGCCTGGCGCGCCGCTCCCGGTTTTTGAGAAGTCCACGGCTCCCGGTCAAATCTCCTCGCGTTCTGGTAACCGGTTCATCCGGCCCACTTTCTTGGGCCAGACTTGGGAAATTAGCCTCTTTTGCTTTACTTTTTCTTTTTTTTCTGGTACAATGCAGGAAAACACAGGTGAGGTTGCAACATGCTGGAAAAATTGCAGGCGGTGGCCAGCCGGTACGAAGAGCTGTGCGCCAAGGCGGAGCAGCCGGATTTTTACGCAGATCCGGCCCGGGCCGCCAAGCTGCTGAAGGAACGAAATGAGCTGGAGCCCATTGCAGAGGCGTACACGGCCCTCCGTCAGGCCCAACAGGAGCAGGAGGAGGCCCGGGAGCTGCTGGCCGGGGAGACAGACCCGGACATGAAGGAGCTCTGTCAGGAGCAGTTTCAGTCCGCCAAGGAAACGGAAGCCAAATTACTGGAAAAGTTGAAAATTCTGCTGCTGCCCAAGGACCCCAATGACGAAAAAAATGTGATTGTGGAGATCCGGGGCGGCGTTGGCGGCGAGGAAAGCGCCCTCTTTGCCCACAGTCTCTTCCGCATGTACTCCATGTACGCCGCCGCCCGGGGCTGGACCGTGGAGCTTCTCAACTACAACGACACGGAGCTGGGTGGCGTCAAAGAGGCGGATTTTCTCATCAATGGCCGGGGCGCCTGGTCCCGGATGAAATACGAAAGCGGCGTCCACCGGGTCCAGCGGGTCCCGGAGACCGAATCCGGCGGCCGGGTCCACACCTCCACCGCCACGGTGGCTGTGCTGCCGGAAATGGAAGAGGTAGACGTGGAAATTCGGCCGGAGGACATTGAAATGCAGGTCTACCGGGCCTCCGGCGCAGGCGGCCAGCATGTGAACAAGACCTCCTCCGCCGTGCGGCTGATTCACAAGCCCAGTGGCATTGTGGTGGCCTGCCAGGAGGAGCGCAGCCAGGTGCAAAACCGGGAAAAATGCATGCGGATGCTGGCCTCCAAGCTCTACGAGATCGAAGAGGCCCGGGTCAGCGGCGAGGTCTCCGGCATGCGCAGAAGTCAAGTGGGCACCGGGATGCGCAATGAGCGCATTCGCACTTACAATTTCCCCCAGGGTCGGGTAACCGATCACCGGATTGGCCTGACCCTGTATAAAATCGACGCCATTATGGACGGCGGCTTGGACGAGCTCATGGACGCCCTGGCCACAGCCGATCAGGCGGAAAAGCTGAAAAACAGTCAAAATTGAGGAATACAACCACATGAACACCATACTTCTTGACGCCCGGGACCCCCAAACCCCTGCCGTAGCGGCGGAGCTCATCCGCCGGGGCCGGCTGGTGGCAATTCCCACTGAGACAGTCTACGGTCTGGGCGCCGATGGGCTGAATCCGGAGGCGGTGGCCAAAATCTTTGAGGCCAAGGGCCGGCCCGGTGACAACCCTCTCATTTTGCATGTCACAGGGCCGGAGCAGCTGCCCCTGTTCTGTCACCATATTCCGGATGTGGCATATCTCCTGGCGGAGCGGTTTTGGCCGGGGCCCCTCACCATGGTACTGCCTGCCAATGCCTGCGTCCCCAGGAAAACCACAGGCGGCCTTTCCACCGTGGCCATCCGCTGTCCCAAGACCGATGTCACCCGGGAAATCATACGGCTGGCCGGTGTTCCCATCGCCGCCCCCTCAGCCAATCTCTCCGGCAAGCCCTCCACCACCACAGCCCAGCACGTGCTCCACGACCACAACGGGCGCATTGACGCCATTGTAGACGGAGGTCCCTGCGCTGTGGGGGTGGAATCCACCATTGTGGACCTGACTGAGGCCCGCCCCCGGCTGCTTCGCCCCGGCGGGGTTACGCCGGAGGAGCTTCGGGCAGTTTTGGGCGGCCTGGTGATCGACCGGGCCGTCACCGCCCCCATCCGTGGAGACGCCGTGGTCAAGGCGCCGGGGATGAAATACCGCCACTATGCTCCACAGGAGCCGGTGGTCATTGTCTCCGGTTCCCGGGAGAAGGCCGCTTCCTATATCCGCGCCCATTTCACCCCCGGCGACCGGGTGCTCTGCTTCGAAGAGGAGCTGCCCCTTTACGTCGGCTGCGCCCCTCTGGCCTATGGCCGGGAAGCAGATCCCGCCTCTCTGTCTGCCGGCCTCTTTGCCGCCCTGCGCATCCTGGACGATCCAGCCATCGGCCAGGTCTTCGCCCGCTGCCCCGAGGGAGGGGGCGTTGCCTATGCAGTACAAAACCGGCTGAAGAAGGCCGCGGCCTTCCATGTCATCGATGCGGAGGCGGAGGTATGATCCTGGGCATCACCGGCGGCTCTGGCTGTGGGAAGACCACGGCCCTGAAAGCCGTGCAGGACCTGGGCGGTCTGGTTCTGGACTGCGACGCCATTTACCATGAGCTCTTAGCCTGCTCCCCTGCCCTGCTGGCTGCCATCGGCGCGCGCTTCCCTGGCGCGGTCTCCGGATCTGAATTGGACCGGAAGAAGCTGGGCCGGCTGGTTTTCTCCGATGAAAAGGCCCTTCTGGACCTGAACCGCATCACCCACAGGGCGGTGAAGGAGGAGGTCCTGGGCCGTCTGGCGCACAACACATCCCCCCTGGCCGCCATTGACGCCATCGCTCTCTTCGAGGGCGGGCTGGCGGAGCTTTGCCAATACACCGTAGCCATCACCGCCCCCTGGGAGGACCGGATTTCCCGGCTTATGGCCCGGGAAGGCATTTCCCGGGATTACGCCGAGGCCCGGCTTCGGGCCCAGCACGACAGCCGCTACTTTCAAAATCTCTGCGACTTCACCCTGGAAAACTGCGGAACCAAGGCTGCGTTTTACGAAAAGGCCCGGGCGCTGTTTGCTCAGCTCCTCGCCCCCCGCTGCCCATCCCCATGCGAATCCCAAACTAATTATATATAGGAGGACCATCATGAGTAACGAAACCTTGCGCGAAACCCTTCTGTTCCAGCCCAAGCACGGCTATGACCGTCTGACCCCGGCCCAGAAAGCTGAAATGGAGTCCTACTGCAAGGACTACGCGGCCTTTATGGACGCGGCCAAAACCGAGCGGGAGGCTGTGACCTATACCGTAGCCGCCGCTGAAAAAGCCGGCTTCCGGCCCCTCGTCCCCGGCATGAGCCTGAAGGCGGGAGACAAGGTCTACCGGAACAACCGGGGCAAGAGTATCCTTCTGGCCGTCATCGGCGAGGAGAGCCTGAACACCGGTATGAATATCTGCGCCGCTCACATCGACAGCCCCCGGCTGGACATCAAGCCCAACCCCTTGTACGAGGACTCCGAAATTGCCTACCTGAAGACCCATTACTACGGTGGCATCAAGAAGTACCAGTGGACCACCGTGCCCCTGGCCCTGCACGGCGTGATCTATAAGAAAAACGGCGAGGTCATCACCGTCACCATGGGTGAAAAGGACACCGATCCCGTGCTGTGCGTGTCTGACCTGCTCATTCACCTGTCTGGCGACCAGATGAAGAAGACCCTGGCTGAGGGCATCACTGGCGAGCAGCTGAATGTTATTTTGGGCACCATTCCCATGCCCGATGACGATGGCGCCGACCGGGTGAAGCTGGCCGTCCTGAACCTGCTCCACGAAACCTACGGCATTGTGGAAGAGGACTTCTTGTCTGCCGAGCTTACCATCGTCCCCGCCGGCAAGTGCCGGGAGGTGGGTCTGGACCGGAGCCTTTTGGGCGCTTACGGCCACGATGACCGGGTCTGCTCCTACGCAGCCCTGGCCCCCATGCTGACTATGGGTACCCCCGCCAAGACCGCTGTCTGCGTCCTGGCCGACAAGGAAGAAATCGGATCCGTGGGCGTATCGGGTATGCAGTCCTACTGCTTTGAGACCTTCGTGCGGGACCTGTGCGACAGCCAGGGGGCCAGCCTGGACCGCTGCTTCGAGAACGCCTTCTGCCTGTCCGCCGATGTGACCAACGCCTTCGACCCCAATTTCGCTGAAACCTGCGACAAGCGGAACAACTCCCGGCTGAACTACGGCGTGGGCATCTGCAAGTACACCGGCTCCCGTGGC
This sequence comes from uncultured Eubacteriales bacterium, assembly GCA_900545515.1. Lineage (GTDB taxonomy): Bacteria > Bacillota > Clostridia > Oscillospirales > Oscillospiraceae > Faecousia. Next base: position 24,070 of record UQZA01000033.1, read on the forward strand.
AAGGGCGGCGCCTCCGACGCCTCCGCTGAGGCCATGGGCTACGTTCGCACCCTCTTTGAAAATGCCGGCGTGGTGTGGCAGACAGCCACCCTGGGCAAGGTAGACCAGGGCGGCGGCGGCACCGTGGCAGCTTACATGGCCAACCGGAACATTGTCACCGTGGACGCAGGCGTCCCTGTGCTGTGCATGCACGCTCCCTGGGAGCTGGTCAGCAAGTTCGACACCTACATGACCATGAAGGCCATGACCGCCGTGTACGCCGGGAAGTAACACTCCTCCCACTCCACGCCGGTGCAGGAGGTAAGACAACTCTGCCGCCGGTAAACAGCAAGGTTGAAGCTCTACCATTCTGTTTTTCAAATTGCATAGCTTGGGGGCTGTTGCAAAATTCGTTTTTTGCAACAGCCCCCGTTTTAAAAGTGAAAGATAGCGGGAGAAAACACAGAAATTCGTACCTTATCCACCTCCGCCCTCATATGGGCTAAACTGGTCTTGTTTTGGTTTTGTTTTCACATGGTCAAAAATAAATTTGCGCATAACTCTTGGCACTACCCATACGGCAATAAAAAACAAGCCCTATTTTGCCACTTTTTCCAAAGTAAGACTTTTTTGAACTTTTTAGACCCAGAGGATAGTTCTGGAAGAATTTAGAATAGAACGTGTGCTCACCGGGCGCACATAGAACTAGGATGTGCCAAATGACACATCCTAGTTCCGGATTTAGTTGCCTGCCTTGATTTCGCCCTTGCACTTTTTCGCCCAGACAGGACCACATTGAATATCGCCGTCATATGACGCAGGCTTAATGACTTTCATCCATACACCGCCTCCCTTCACAAAATGCTTTCAGGTAATGTATAATTTGATCTTATCTAGGATGTCAAAGCTCATAACTCCACGTATTTCTGCGTTGTTTTCGTAGCAATAAGCGCATCGCAAGTTGCATAGTTCAGTCACAGAGACTATAATATGCAGTTCCTTTGGACTAATCTCGCCCATAAAATAGCGAATCGCGTCATCGTCGCTATAAAAAAATAGGTTTTCACTCAAATATTGAATCTCAGATTTGCTAAGTCTTTCCACGCACAAGTTGCCGTTTTCAAGCTTGTCAGCAGGGAGCTCAACAATGCAAGAATTTATTGTATTAAATATAACAACACTGCTTTCTTGTTCTACTACCTTAACGTATCTTTAAAGTTCCATTTAATTCTCCTTTTCAAACAACCTTCCGTCTCTAATTTGCAGGATACAATCAGACATGCTATATGTGCTTGGTTGTGCATGATGAGTTACAAATAAAACCATCACATTTGAGAGCCCAAAAACCGTCTTTTCAATTTCTTGAGCAGTTGCAGCATCCAAGTTAGAAGTACTCTCGTCCATCAGCAGCACAGGACTTTTACGAATCAACGCGCGGGCGATCGCCAACCGTTGCCGCTCTCCACCAGACATTTCACTGGCGTTTTCTCCAAGCTGTGTGTGAATTCCCGCTGCCGCTTCCTGGACCCATTCATGAAGACCTGCAAGGTCCAGCGCTTCTAAGACCATCTCATCGGAGTAGTTCCCAAATAACCGCACATTGTCCGCCACAGTCCCGTCTAATAATACGGCTGTCTGGGGAATGCAAGCAATCAGCCGCGCACGGTCGTTGGGGCAAATCTCCCGAGCATTTACATCATCCAGAAAAACAGATCCTGTATAGCTTTGGTATAGCTGGGCTAAAACCGCAAGAAATGTGGATTTCCCGGAGCCGCTATCCCCGGTAATTAAGTATTTTTTCCCGGCTTGGAAGGAATAATTTACTTGGTTCAGTACCGGCTTGCTGTTGTAAGAAAAGCTGACGTTACGGAAGCGGATGCCACATTTCATGTCCGCCTTATGAACGGTACCCTGGGAAATCACCGGCTGTTGCAGCAATTTCACCAGATCTTCGGAAACCTTTTGGGCAGATTTTAATTCAGCGATCTCTTCACTGATCGTAGTCAATGGGGAAGCAATGTAGGTCATCAGCTGCGTTGCTGCAACGATGGCAGAGATACGAATATGGCCTTTGAGCGCTAAAACCGCCCCCAATAGGTAAATACCCAAAAACATTCCATTTCCCACTGCAAAGGATAATTCGTAGGAAAGCGCGGTGGCACTTCTGGACTTGACGCGAGCAACCTCTTTTGCTTTGCTATATTGACTTTGCCGCTGATTGATTTCTGCTTCTAAGTGAAATAGCCTGCAGATGGAAAAGGCAGCTAGGTTCTCTTTCAAGATAACCATATAGTTTTTTTGTGCATCCGCATAGGCCTTTCCTGTCGTGGAGATCCGTTTGGTAAAGAAAAGGGGTACAATTAACTGAGATACTGCCATAAATATGGCAAACACGCCGAGTATGGGGCTCAAGTAAAGCATGGCGACAGCAGCGATTGTAAGTTCCAAAATCTCTGTATAAAGGCCCAAAATAGTGTTGAAGAATGAATCTCTGATTATTTCAACATCATTGGTTAGCTTAGAGATATAATCGGCAGTGTGTAATGCAGCGAAAGCTTCAGCGGAACGTGCAAAAATTTGCTTGTGTAGGGCGGTTTGCAATTCTGAAACACTGTCTCGCAAAATGCCAAACCGAAGTTTTTTGCGAAAGTAACCAGTGAAAAAGCTAAGCAAAATATAGCAAATGAAAATCAGGGTGTATTTTCCTGCCTGGCGCAGGTCGCCAGCCATTGCAAATTCAATTGCAATGGCCATGATGTATGCGAGGCCTACGTCTACTGCTG
>UQZA01000034.1 GCA_900545515.1 uncultured Eubacteriales bacterium
GGCGAGCTCGCGGAAGTACCAGATGCGCTCGCCGGGCGCGTAGGGGCTGGAGGTGGTCAGCACCGTGCCGTCATCCAGGCGCACCTCGCCGGTTTCGAAGCGGGAGTGAATAATCTGCGGGTCGTTTGGGTAGAAGCGCGCGATGAGGTAGTCGGCAATCGTAGCGGGGGTGCGTCCGCCGGGGGCGAGTTCCTCCGGGAGCTCCTCGGGAAGGGGCTTTGGGGCATCTTCAAACTTTCGCTCCCCTTTCCTGCGGCGGCGCCGATCCTCCCGGGGCTGCTCCTCCTCCACGATGTCGTCGGGGCGGTAGCGGAAGCGGATGGGGTCCAGATGCATAGGCGGCTCTGCCTCTGCCAGGGCCTTTTTGGGCCGCTTGCCTTCTCCGGAGATGGGGGCCAGATCTGCGGGGATTGGGGGATCGTTTTTCCTGGCCTTGCCGTTGCGCAGCACGCAGATCTCACAATTGTGGAAGCAGCCGATGGTTTCGGGCTGCTCCTCCATCCGGACCTTCACGCTCTGCCGCAGCAGATTCACATCCACCACGGTTCCCCGGCCCTCCGGAGTGTCCACAAAAGACTCGGGCTTGGGGCTGGTTTTCAGAAGGTCCTCATAGGCCTCCTGCTCGTATTTCAGGCAGCACATCAGGCGGCCGCAGGTACCGGAAATCTTGGTGGGATTCAGACTCAGGTTCTGGGTTTTGGCCATTTTGATGGAAACCGGCTGGAAGTCGTCCAGGAATTGGGCACAGCAGAAGGGCCGGCCGCAGATGCCCAGACCGCCTACCATCTTCGCCTTGTCCCGGACGCCGATCTGCCGGAGCTCAATCCGGGTGCGGAAAATCCCCGCCAGATTTTTCACCAGCTCCCGGAAGTCCACCCGATCATCAGCGGTGAAGAAAAAGAGAATTTTGCTGCCGTCAAAGGCATACTCCGCAGAGACCAACTGCATGTCCAGCTTGTGCTCCTGAATTTTCTGCTGGCAGATGTCAAAGGCCCGCTTCTCCTTCACCTGGTTGTTGGCCAGGACCCGGTGGTCTGCTTCCGTAGCCAGGCGGATGACCCGGCGCAGGGGCGGGACAATGTCCCGGAAGGGAACCTGGTGATTGCCACCGGTACAGGTGCCGTACTCTGGTCCCCGGGCGGTTTCGATGATGACGTGGTCACCGGCGGCAACGGTGAGATCGCCGGGGGCGAAATAGTATATTTTGGAACCGGCCCGGAATTGGACGTCTACCACGTCCACCGGAGCGTCCCGGTCCGGCGCCATGGGGCCGCCAGCAAAATCCGGCGCTGGCGCCTTAGCTCTTTCTTCGTTCATGGTATCTCCTTTTGCCCCGTAGGGCTTGGTAATCTCAAAATTTCACTGGAGCTGCCAGACCAGGTCCCCGCAGACGGCGCCGGGGGACACGTTCCCCTGTAAAAAAATCAGGGAACGGTCCAACACAGCCACCCCTTGGGACAGCTCCCGGGAGGTGCGGCTGGAGGCCAGCGCTTTTCCCAGGGGGTCCGGCTCCGGCAGCCCGGAACGGCAGGTCAGGGCGATGGTCAAAAGGTCCCGCCACTGGCTGAGAATGGGGGCCAACTGCTCCCGCTTCAGCTTCTCCATGGGGGCCAGGACCTGAAGCAGGCGGAGGTGGTCCCTCCGACTGAAGGCTTGTGCGAATCCCTCTGTCTGGGGTAGCCAGGCGCCTTCCTGCAGCAGCTCCCTGGCCTGCCCCAGCCAGCCTCCGCTGCGCCAGGCCGCAGAGGCCAGCGCCTCACGGCCAGCTTGAGGGAAGTCTTTCTCCAATGCCTCCACCAGAATGGACTCCGGCAGCGGCTGGAGCCGCAGCTCCACGCAGCGGGAACGAACCGTAGGCAACAGCCGATCCGGATTGTCTGCCAGGAGCAGAAACACGCCATAGGCGGGGGGCTCCTCCAGGACCTTTAATAGAGCGTTCTGCCCGGGAAGGCCCAGGTCCTGGGCTCTGGGCACATAGTAGATTTTTCGGTCCCCTTCATTGGGGCGAATAAACAGGTCCTCTCTGGCACGGCGGACCGTTTCCACAGAGACCGTCTTTCGGTCCGGGTCGTCTACGGTGATGAAATCGGGATGGGTACCGGCAAGTACCTTCCGGCATGGGCCGCACCGGCCGCAAGGCCGCCGGTGTGGGTCCCGGCACAGGAGCGCCGCCGCCAGCAATCGGGCCAGGGTCCGCTTTCCGGCGCCGCTGGGTCCGGAGAGCAAATAAAAATGCGCCGCCCGCTGCCGGTCTACTGCGGCAGATAAGCTGGCCTTCAGCTGATCGTTGCCTAAAAAACCTGGGAACTCCACAAGCGTCCTCCTTCCGGTCCAATCCTACCTGCTCATTATAACACACTTTTTCCGGTTTTCCACGATAAAATTTAGGGTTTTCCTCGCCGGCAGGCACAGTATTTTGCGTGTCCGCGAGAAGCGGACATTTCTCTGCCTAATTCTACCGGAATTTATGGAGAACTTGGGGATTTTAAGACGTTTTAAGTTGACTTTCCGGTAAAACGCCTGTACAATAAGACCAGTTTCCTTGTAGACAAAACATAAAGGGAAACCGAAAAATCCGTTCAAAGGAGTGAAACATGTGAAAAAACTCATTGCATTGCTGATGGCTGCCGTTCTGGTGCTCTCCCTTATGGCTGGCTGCAGCAAGAAAGAGGAGAAGGAGACCACCCCCAACGGCGATCCCACGACCACCGCGGACGTACAGCCCAGCGGCAGCTCCGACAGCTCCACGCCCGGCACCACCCCCGATGGCAACACCGCCAGCAGTGGCGACCTGGACCCGGACCTGCCCGCTACCAACAGCGACCTGGAGACTGATCCCTCGCTCCCGGCCAGCAACGGCGACCTGAATCCGGACTCCGATACGGACAGCACGGAAGAGCCGTAAGACAGCGTAGAGGAATCAAGAGGAGGAAATATGATGAGAAGATTTTTTGCGTTGCTTCTAACAGCCGTTTTGGCACTGAGCCTGCTGGCCGGCTGCACCAAATCCCAGGAGGACGCCCAGCAGCAGACCGGTACCTCCAGCGATGTGTCTATGGCGGTTGTAGTAGCCGGTACCTTTGGTGACCGATCCTTCTACGACTCCTCCAAGGAGGGAGCCGACCGCCTGGCCAAGGATTTGGGCGTTCAGGTGAAGACCATTGAATGCAACAACGTGGACCATACCCAGCAAATTCGCAACGCCGCCGATGCGGCGGAGATTGTCGTCCTGGTGGGGTGGGAGTTCTACGATGTGGAGACCGTAGCTCCGGAGTACCCAGACGTCCATTTCATTTGGGTTGACAACGCCACCTCAGCGCCTGTGGCCAATGTGCTGAACATCACCTACGCCCAGAACGAGGGCTCCTTCCTGGCCGGCTACATCGCCGCCAAGATGTCCCAGACCGGTGTGGTGGGCGCCGTAGGCGGGGAGGATACAGACACCATCAACGACTTCATCGTAGGCTACACCCAGGGGGCCCAATATGCCAACAGCAGCATTCAGGTGGAGACCGTTTATGCCAACACCTATGACGATCCCGCTGTGGGCAAGGAATGCGCCCTGACGCTCCATGAGAAAAAGGCGGACGTGGTGTTCCAGATTGCCTCCAAGACCGGCGACGGCGTATTCCAGGCTGCCCAGGAGAAGGGATTCTACGCCATCGGCGTGGACTCTGACCAGAAGTACATTGCAGATGACGTCATCATCTGTTCTATGATGAAGCAGGTGGGCAACTCCATTTACGAGGCAGTGTCAGACTATATCTCCGGCGACACCTCCAAGTGGGGCACCACCTGGGTGGCCGATATGGCCACTGGCTTCATTGGCATCGGCTACGGGGAGGCCGGCGCTACTCAGCAGGTTCCCGACAGCCTGAAATCTGAGGTGGAAGAGCTGGCAAAGAAAATTGTCTCCGGCGAAATTCAGGTGGAGACCACCCGGTAATTCCCAGCAAAAAGCTGCAGCAACGGCATCACTCGCCTTGCTGCAGCCTTTTTATGTTCAAATGTGCCGCAAAGAACGGCAATAAGCGGCAATTGCCAAAACCAGGATTGTAAGGGCCCAACCGGAGACCCAAGCCAGGTGAACCGGCAGCTGCGCCAGGTCCCCGGCCAGGGCCGCCCGCCCTGCATCTACCCCATGGGAGAAGGGCAGCAGCCTGGCAAACCGGGCAAAGCCGCCGCCTACCAGGTCCAAGTCCAGCCATGCGCCGGACAGGAACGCGGAGGCATTGGTGAGGAGCGCGCCACAAATCCCACCCACAGCCCGGTCGCTGAGGCAGGAGCCGCAGAGCAGTCCCAGGCTGATGTACAATAGGGCTACAGGCAGGCTGGCCACCAACGTCAGGAGAAGCCGGGGGCTCCATTCCAGTCCAAAGGCCAAAGCGCCGGCCAGACATACGGCTCCTTGTCCCAGGGCCAGGGGCACCAGGGGGAGGGTGTAGCCTAGGATGAAGTCCCGTGGCCGCAGAGGCGTTGTATATAGCCGCAGGAAAAAGGCGCTGGTCCGGTCCCGGGCCACCAGAAGGGCGGAAAACAGGGAGAAAAAGCTGAAACCAAAGACTAAAATCCCTGGCGTCAGGCTGGGAAGGGCAAATATGGGGACCGGTATATTGGCCTGAATGGCGCAGAAGAGCCCCAACAGCGCCAGGGGAAAGACCAGTCCGAAGGCCAGATTCAAAGGGTCCCGCAAAATTTCCTGCCCATTTCGGCGGGCAAACAGGAGCATTTTCATGGGTTTTGTCCCTCCTCTCCGCTGGTATCCGAGCCTTTTGTCAGGGCGACAAAGGCGTCCTCCAGGTTCCCCTGGCCGGACCGGCGAATCAGCGCCTCTGCTGTCCCCTGGGCAGTCAGGCGGCCCCGGGACAGAATGCCAATGGAATCGGCCAGGGCCTGAGCTTCCTCCAGATAATGGGTGGTGAGTACCACCGTGACCTGGCCCTTCAGCTCCTGGATTACCTGCCACAGCTCCCGCCGGGCTAAAACGTCCAGGCCCAAAGTGGGCTCATCCAGGAAGAGCACCTGTGGCTGAGAAATGAGGGCCATGGCGATGCTCAGCCGCCGCTGAAACCCGCCGGAGAGCGTTTTTGCCCGGCGGCGGGCCACTGGCTGCAGCTGAAGGGACTCCAACAGCGCTTCCGTCCGGGCTCTGGCCTCCTTCCGGCGGGCTCCGGAGAGGCCAGCCAAGAGGATCAGATTTTCTTCTGCCGTCAGATTCGGGGCCACAGCCGTGTCCTGGGGACAGAGGCTGATCCGCCGCTTCACCGCCTCCCGCTGCCGGACCACGTCATATCCCAGAATCCGAGCCTCACCTCCGGAGGGGGGTAACAGACCGGTGAGAATTTTGATCGCCGTGGACTTTCCAGCTCCGTTGACCCCCAGCAGGGCGTACAGCGTTCCCGCCGGTACCGCCAGATCCAAGCCGGACAGGGCCTGAACCGGGCCAAAATGTTTGGTCAGACCTTTTGTTTCCACGGCGTTCATGTGGGTTCCTCCGTCTCGTCCCGAATGGCCTGGGCAAATCGCTTGAGATCCTCCTCCGGCGTCTGCCTGTCCACCTCCCGGCCGTGACCGGAAAAAATGGCGTCGGCAATCCGGGTCATGACGCTGGAGCGCTGCAGGGCAATGCCCCGTTTGGCGTCCGCCAGCAGCAGCAAGCTGTCCCCTGGCTCCAGGCCAAACATTTCCCGCACCTCTTTGGGAATCACAATTTGCCCTTTGGGCCCCAGCTTGACCGTACTCATAAACCGCTGCCCGTCCCCGTCCCGATTCATGGCGCTTCCCTCCCAAAAGTAAGAAAAGTAATACTAGTCATACCTATTGTACCGGCTGAAAGGGAGCTTGTCAAGTGCCTGCGCCGCTTTTGCAGCGGATTTTTTATGGAGGGCAGACCTGGCAGCGTCACCCTTGGTTCAGGTAACGGACCAGGTGCTTGGTGAGGCGCTCCACAGTAGCGGAGTCTGTTCGGTAGTAAATTCGGTTGGAGACGACTTCCTGGGCCAGGAGGCCCACGTTTTTCATGTTGTTCAGGTCCCGGAAGACAGAGCCGGGGTTGAGGCCCAGGGTTTGAGACAGCTCCTGGACGCTCATGGCCTGGCCGGTCATGGCTCGGAGCATCCGGGCCCGGTCCGGATGGGCCAGCAGGCGCAGGGCGTTAAACTCCCAGTCGTGTAAAAAGTCTGCGGCCTGGGGCGCATCCTTGCCGGGTGGTATGCCGACGCCCATGTGGAGGCTCAGATGGGCCTGCGGATGTTGGAACTCACCGGGTCCGCCGAAGGGGAAAAAGTACCGCATGGCAAGCTCCAATCTGCGTATTTCTGGCTGCTTCAGGCCGATTTTACGCAGCATGGTCTGCATGGCGGAGGGGTCCTGCAAATAGCGCTCCCACTCCTCCATTCGTGGTATGGCCCGCGCTACCCAAGGGGCCAGAAGGGGCTCCAGCCGCTCCGCCGCAGGGCGGAGATAGGCCATAAGCCGGTCCAAATGCCAGGTGAAGTCAGAAAACACCTCCACCAGCTGCAGCTGGTAGGCCTGAGGGACCGGCAGTCTGGCAATTTCCCGGGCCAAAGTAGTAAATTCTCCTGTGTCAGCAGCAGTCAGGTCCAGGCCAATTCCATTGATGCCACAGACCCGAAAGGGACGTTCCTTCAAAAACCATCCATTTTTCAGGAAACGGACCGTCTCCTCCACGCTGCTGCAACCGAGATTCAGGGTGCTGTAGACCATGCAGCAAGCCAGGCAGGATAAATGTTGTTCCTTTCCATCCACGGGTACACCTTTGAAATAAAATTGGAGCTCCTCATTCTCCAGATCAAGGGGCCCACAGACTGCCTCCCGAATGGATGGAATCTCTCTGGCGGGGATGCAGTACTCCCCACTCTCGGTTAGCTGTTCAGCCGGCACTTGGTTGACATAACTGTATACCAGCTCCACAGTTTCCAGGAGCATACAGGGCTTTCGGTATACTTGAAATTCCACGAAATTCCCCCTTTCTCGTTGAATACGCCCATTATAACAATTTTTTCTAAACCTTGCAAGGACCGCAGAATTGGCAGGCAGTGCCAAGCAAGACGCAACATGTTTCCCTTTTAACGAAACTGCATACTGACTAGCCAGGTTTTGCCGTTCCTCATCCACCCCACCTTCCCCCCGGGAACATAGGCACACAGCCAAGGCCAACTCCGCTAATGTGCCAGAATGACGCAGAGATGCTGGAGGGGTGGGCCGTACTCTTTTTAGCTGTACGCATATGCCCCGAAGGAAGGCAGGATGCTCCCGTGCCAGTGCGTTTGGTAAATTGGGGGCGCAACGCGCCCCCAATTTGTGTGTGGTTCAGATGCGTTGCCGTGTAAGCGGGGACTTGCCTATCCAAGCTTCAGGCGGTCTGAGAGGCTTCCCAAGTGAGGTAGCGCACCAGGATGACGGCTGCCTGGGCCCGGGTGCTGGAGGCTTTGGGGCAGAGGGCAGTTTCGGATACGCCCCGGATGAGGCCCTCGGCTACGGCCCATGCCATGGGGGACTGGGCATAATGGCTGAGTTTCCCGGCATCCAAATAGGCCGACAGGTCCGCCTGATTGGAGACGTCCTGGCCTTGGAGCTGGGCGTAGCGGTAGAGGATTGCCGCGAACTGCTCCCGAGTCACAGGGCTGTTGGGGCAGAACCGCTCTGGGGTAACGCCCTTCACCAGGCCGGTTTCCTTGGCCCATGCCACGGCCTCGGTGTAGTACCGGCCCTCTTCCACATCCTGGAAGCTGCTGCCGGTGGCCTCCGGAGTGCCTGCCAGGCGGTGGAGCACGGTGACCAGCTGGCCCCGGGTGAGGGTGGTCTCCGGGGAGAAGGTGTTGGCGCCGGTTCCGCGGAAGAGGCCCTCCTGGATGGCAGTGATGATCTCCTCCTTGGCCCAGTGATTTGCAATGTCCGGATACTGCCCGGCAATGCGCTCCCGCTCCGGGTCCCGGACGGTGATATCCAGGGACTTGGCGTATGGTCCGAAGCCACCGGAAACGCTGGCGGCGCCAGGGGCCAAAGCCTGGATGGTACAGCTGTAGCCGTCAGATTCCAGGATTTCCAAAATCTCCGGATTGTTGTTGGTCCATTCAATCTGCATGTCGTATTGGTTTTCTGCGGTATTCCGAATGGTCAGGGTCTCGCCAGGGTCCAGAATGGTTTTTTCTGCAGCCAGATTTACATAATTCCCCATTGCCTCGCCCTGCTCAAAGGCAGCGACAGAGGTATTTCCAGCGCGGTCCGTGGCAATTACCACAAGCTTATCTCCGACAATGTAGTTTCTCCTGACACCAAAGTTGTAGAAGCTACTACTGTCCTGATGAATTGGAAGAGGGCCGCCTGCGGTCACGGCAAGCATTCCATTGCCTCGCCACTGGCCAGCCTCTTCATCGTAAGATAGGGTTAATGCGTAATCGTAATCAATAAACCATTTTTCTGAGTTTGAAATGTCGTATTCATACATCTTCATTGTTCCCAGACTGCCTATGTTCCGTTTCTCAATCTGGAAAGAGACATCCTCTGCACCAAACGGTCCGCTGTTATCAATGTAGAGACTAAAATATATCGTATCGTTGGCGTTGGGGCTGCCGGTTTGGTACTCTGGCGTTACCTCTGCCCGAATATCTACCCAGGTATCCTCTTCCAACAGGCAGTGATTCCGGTCATAGATAATGTTGCCTTCTTCATCCCGGGTGGATGCAAACAGCCATTCATAGGACAGAGCTTCCGCACTGCTGATACCCGCGTAGAGGACAGTTCCAGCGTTTTCGCTGTAATAGGTTTTCGGCACAAAGCCGGTATCTTGCTCCCACAGGATTTTCCCACTGGCTCGGTCTGTTACGGTATAGTGAATGTTTTCTGCATTCCGCTTTAGGCCAAGGCCCATATGGAAGGAATCCAAGGAGCCATCTCCATTGGGGGAGATGCCAGCCATTTCAGGGTAGAAGGGGAGGTCATGAGAACCGGCAAACCAGTCTTCCGATGGAACACAAAAGAAGTCTGCTAAATAGGTATCTCCTAAGTAAAAAGTAGCGGAGGTGGAGAGCCCTAACGTACGGTCATACACTGGCCGGCTGCCCAGGAGGCTGTTGTGGAACTGATCTGCTGTGATATAGGTGCTTTCCGTGCTGCCCATCAGGGTCTCATAAGTACCCTCCTCCAGGACAGGACCTTCCCCAAAGTCGCCGTAGAAGGCCAGGAAGGGAACAGAGAGGGTCACGTTGTCTTCGCTCAGCAGCTGTACAAAGCCCTCCACATAGGAGCCGTAGGGGAACCGCTCGTCCATGTAGGCCTTGTCCGCATCCGACAGGGTAACGGTCACAGAAACCTTCGCGGTGGAGTTGGCCGAAACGGTGATGGTTCCATCGGCGGCGCTGGAGGTGACGGCGGCGTCCAGCTCCCGGGCATAGTCGCTGACCAGGTAGGTGACCTTGCCGTGCTTGAACTGCCCTCCCTGGGCGGTCTGGCCCAGGACGGTGGTGTCCAGACGGTAGGTTTTGTCTGCGTCGGAGTAGTTCACCACCTGGAAGTCCATGGTGTAGGAGCCGGTGCGGTCCGGGTCGTCCCCCAGCTCCAGCTTGGCCTTGTCGGTTCCCTCCACCTGGATGTAGGCTCCGGAGGCCATGGCAAGGGCGGCATTGGCCAGGCCTGCGCCCTGACGGCGGACGAAATAGAGGGTGTCGTGCTCCTCGTCCCGGACGGGGGTGGCAGTGCTCATGAGCAGGCAGTTTACCATATGGGGCAGCTGCTCCTCCGCCACGCCGGATTCCCGCAGGTACTGCCGCACCAGAGCTGCAGAGGCGGCCACGGCGGGAGAGGCCATGGAGGTACCGGAAGCCACGGCGTAGTCATTGCCCACATAAGCCGAGAACACGTTGCCGCCGATGCCGGTGATCTCCGGCTTCAGGGTCAGGCCGTCGGTGGGACCCCAGGAGGAGAAGCTGGATATTTGACCTGCGAATTGGCTGGGATTCCAAATGGAGTCTATTCGCAAGAGTCCCTTGTCCGGAAGATTGGACCAAATAAAGTCGTACTCAGACTTGCTGGTGGCAGCCATGGGGACCTCAAATCTGGTTAAAGAAAAGTCCACATATTTGTTTTCCAAAAGTTCCTCCTGGGTAGGAGTTGGATCGTAAATTACCACAGCAGCGGCTTGCGCTTTCACTGCTTGGGCCATGATGCTGTCTGCGTTCCCGCCTTCAAAAGGCACGAACATCAGTTTTCCGGCGGCATCTTCCCAGCGCGCAGTGTAGGTCAAGAATTGCCCGACTAGCCGCTCTTTGAAGCCCATGCCTTCCGGGACGGATTCGGCCTCCTGGTAGACGAAGAATTGCCGGAAGCCTTGGGCACGGTTGTACCAGCTGACAGTACTCAGGCCCCGGATTGCGTCAATGGAGATTTCCTCAGGATTTTCCATGCTGGCCACCGTCAGCACGGAGTCAAAGGTGCCGGGCATACCCAGGGTGCCGGTGGAGACGGAGCTGGATTCCACCAGGCCCTCGCCCCAGAGGCTCCGGTAGCCGGTGGAGGCGTCGTTGCCGGCAGCCACCACCACATGGATACCTGCTTCCCGGGCGGCGTCATAGACCTCTGTCATCCCTTCATAGTAATGGGGACCGCAGGCGGAGCCAAGGGACAGGTTGGCGCAGTCCACACCCAGAACGATGGCGTCTTCCATGGCGGCAATCAGGTAGTCGAAGTAGCACATGCCGTCCATATCAAACACCTTCATGATGACCAGCTGTGCCTCCGGGGCAATGCCCAGGGTCTCCATGTGGAGCTGCTCCTGGACTTCCTCCGGCAGGTTGCCCGCCACAATGCCGGCCACGTGGGTGCCGTGGCCCAGGCCGGTGTCGTCATCGGTGCCGAAGTTGGCCAGGCCGTCTGCGTAGTTGAAGCCGAAGGGAACCTTGCCGCTGTAGTACACGGTGTCCAGGCTGGTCTCTTCAGACAGGGCTTCGGCGTGGAGCTCGTTGGCCTCCAGGATGGCGGCAATGTCTTCCTTGGTATAGGCCACCCGGCTCTGGTCCTGGGGTTCCTGGATGAAGCTGGGGTTTTCATAGCTGAGGCCGGTGTCGAGGATGGCCACGCTCATGCCCTCCCCCTGATAGCCCAGGTCCCAGGCCCCGGTTGCGCCCATGGCAGGACCTGCGGAGTGCATATTGGGCAGGAACTGGGAAGCGGACTGGACCACAGGAGCCTCCGATTCCGGCACAGAGAAGGCGGGCATCAAAAAGGCGGCCTTGACCCCCGGCTGCCGATTCAGCTTCTGGAGGTCGCCGTATTGCACTGTGACGGAGATGGCGTTGGTCAGGAGGGTAAAGTGGTCGGAAACCTGGAGATCATAGCCCAGCTTTTTCTCCAGGGCCTGGGTCTGCACGGCTTGCTGCGCGGCGATGCGGGCCATAGCGGCCTGCTCCGCCTGCCCCAGGGGCTGACCCAGCCGGACGGACATGGACTCCATGGAGGCGACCGGCGCATCTTCGAAGATCACCATGGCCTTGACCCAAGATTCCTGGGTGTAGATCTCAGAGCGGAGGCTGATTTCCTCACCCTGGTCCAGGGGGGCGTCTCCCAGAATTTCCCGTACGGCCTGGGAGTATTGGGCGGCCTCTTGGGCGTCAAAGTCCTGGCACTGGAGGACGGAGCCGTCTTCCGCGGTCAGGTACCGGGTTTCGCCGCCCTCCAGCCCGGCCAGAGCCTCAGCCTCCTGGGGGGTGAGGACCCGCTGGGAGATGTACATGTCGCGGGCAGCTTCCCGGGTATAGACGCTGCCGTCTTCCTCTTCGTAGACGTAGGTGTAACCTGCGGGGACGAAGGTGGTCTCCCCGGCCTTGCCGTAGACGGTCAGGGGACCGTAGTCACTTTGGCCCTGTGGAGCCGGGGCCTCCTGGGCCTGGCTCGGGGTCAAACTCATGGCGCCCAGTGCCAAAACGGCACAGAGGAGCAGGGCCAAACCGCGCTTCACAATCTTTTGCATATGGTACCTTCCTTTCCAATTTGGTGTGCTGCTATTATAGCATAGGAAATGCGTATATGCAAATAGATTTTGCTTTTACGCAAACGTCAAACCAAACAAAATTGCAAGGCAAGTTTTATGCAATGTGCTGAGGAGCTGCGGGGGGACAGAGAAGCGGAATGGCCTGGCCACTTCCCTACCCACGTCCCTCAGGCTGTGGCCCCGTGTTGTAAAAAATCTGGCAGGAAATCGGGAATGAGTCCGATTTCCTGCCAGAAATGGGGTTGTTTTAAAACGTAATTTGCGGGGGCGTTTTGGGAGATTAGCCCCGCTTTTTCATGACTTCCCGCATGCGGGCAGCGTGGTCCAGGGTCCGTTTGCGGATGCGCAGGCTCTTGGGGGTGCATTCCAGCAGCTCATCGTCGGCCAGGAATTCCAGGCACTGCTCCAGGGAGAAGATCCGGGGGGTGGTGAGACGCAGGGCCTCATCGGAACCTGCGGCCCGCATGTTGGTCAGCTGCTTCTTCTTGCAGACATTCACGGTCATGTCCTCGTTCCGGCTGCAGATACCTACCACCATACCGGCGTAAACCTCGGTACCGGGGCCGATGAAGAGAACGCCCCGCTCCTGGGCGTTGAACAGACCGTAGGAGCTGGCTTCGCCGGTCTCAAAGGAGACCAGAGAGCCGGTGAGACGGCGGGTGATCTCGCCCTTCATAGGCGCGTAGCTGTCCAGGACGGAGGACATGATGCCCTCCCCCCGGGTGTCGGTGAGGAACTCGTTCCGGTAGCCGAACAGACCCCGGGAGGGCACCAGGAATTCCAGCCGGTACCGGCTGCCCACGGGGGACATGGTGACGAGATCGCCTTTCCGCTGGCCGATCTTCTCAATGACGGCGCCCATGGTGCCGTCCGGCACGTCGCAGACCAGGCGTTCGATGGGCTCGCAGATTTTTCCGTCGATCTCCTTGGTCAGGACCCGAGGGGTGGATACGGCGAATTCGTAGCCCTCCCGCCGCATGGTCTCCATGAGGATGGACAGGTGCATTTCCCCCCGGCCCGCCACATTGAAGGCGTCGGTGCCCTGCTCCGTCACATGGAGGGACACATCCTTCAGAAGCTCCCGCATGAGCCGGTCCCGGAGGTTCCGGGAGGTAACATACTTGCCCTCCCGCCCGGCAAAGGGACTGTCGTTGACGGAGAAGGTCATTTCAATGGTGGGGTCGGAGATTTTGACAAAGGGCAGGGGCTCCACTGCGTCAGGGGCGCAGATAGTCCGGCCGATGGTAATATCCGCCATGCCGGAGAAAGCCACAATTTCCCCGGCGGAGGCCTCCTGAATGGGGTTTTTGCCCAGCCCATCAAACTCATACAGAGCTACGATTTTGCCCTTCTGCCGGATGTCCGGGTCGTGATAGTCGCAAATGGAGACCTCCTGGCCCACCTTCACTGTGCCGCGCTCAATGCGGCCAATGCCGATACGGCCCACATACTCATTGTAGTCGATGGAAGATACCAGCACCTGCAAGGGCGCAGCGGCGTCGCCGGTGGGGGCGGGGATGTAGTTGACAATGGTTTCAAACAGAGGTGTGAGGTCGGTGCCCATCTGATCGGGACCATAGGAGGCAACGCCCTGCCGGGCAGAGCAGAAAATGGTGGGGGAGTCGAACTGCTCGTCGGTGGCGTCCAAATCCAGGAGCAGCTCCAGGACTTCATCCATGACCTCATGGACCCGGGCGTCGGGACGGTCCACCTTGTTGACCACCACGATGACCTTGTGTCCCAGCTCCAGGGCCTTCTGGAGGACGAACCGGGTCTGGGGCATGGGGCCTTCTGCGGCGTCCACCAGCAGAAGGACGCCGTTGACCATTTTCAGGATCCGCTCTACCTCACCACCGAAGTCGGCATGGCCCGGCGTATCCACAATATTAATTTTGGTGTTTTTATAATGAACGGCCGTGTTTTTGGCCAGGATGGTGATGCCACGCTCCCGCTCCAGATCTCCGGAGTCCATGACCCGCTCCACGGTGGTCTGGTTTTCCCGGTAGATGCCGCCTTGCTTCAGCATTTGGTCCACCAGGGTGGTCTTGCCGTGGTCCACGTGGGCGATGATTGCGATGTTACGAATGTTCTCTTGCTGCGCCATAAAAAGGTCGCTCCTTCCATGATTTGACCGCTTTTTCGACTGTACAATATACCACGTTTGTGGTAAAAATGCAACGGATTTGGAGAAAAAAAGAGGAATCTTCCAGATTTGGCCCAAACAGAGCCCTGCCAACATTCACAAATTGTTGATAAATTGTCCCCGGGGGGTGTGTATAATAAACTACACTGACAAAATTGAGAAAGCGTATCCAAGTGGGGGATTTCTATGGCGTTTGTTGCATTTCAAGATGTAGGAAAAATTTATAAATCCGGAGAGGTGAAAGTCCAGGCTCTCCGAGATGCCACCTTTCAGGTGGAAAAGGGGGAGCTTTGCGTCATTGTAGGCCCATCCGGAGCGGGGAAAACCACGCTTTTAAATATTCTGGGCGGCATGGACACCCTCACCAGCGGAAAGGTCTTTTTGGATGGCGCGGAGGTCTCAGCCTTCAACAAGCGGCAGCTGACGGCCTACCGGCGGCAGGATGTGGGCTTTGTGTTCCAGTTTTACAACCTGATCCAGAACCTCACTGCCCTGGAGAATGTGGAGTTGGCCAGCCAGATTTGCCGGGATCCACTGGACCCGGGCCAGGTGCTGAGGGATGTGGGGCTGGCAAACCGGGCCAAGAACTTCCCGGCCCAGCTCTCCGGTGGGGAGCAGCAGCGGGTGGCCATTGCCCGCGCCTTGGCAAAGAATCCCAAGCTTCTGTTATGTGACGAGCCTACCGGCGCCCTGGACTATAACACAGGCAAGGCCATTCTGAAGCTCCTTCAGGACACTGGCCGGCAAACCGGTATGACTGTAATCATCATCACTCACAACTCAGCCCTCACCGCCATGGCCGACCGGGTGGTGCAGGTGAAAAACGGCACCGTGGTGGACAGCCGGGTAAACCCCAATCCCAGGCCTGTCTCGGAGATTGAGTGGTGAGCCGGTCGATGCGGAGGGACCTCCGCCGCTCCATCCGGAAATCTGCCGGCCGGTACCTGGCCATTCTGGCCATCATTGCTCTGGGCTCCGGCTTTCTGGTGGGCCTGCGTTCCACCAAGGGGGATATGATGGCCACTGCCCAGACCTACATAGACAAACAGGCCCTCTTTGACCTTCGGGTGCTCAACACCTATGGCTACACCCAAGAGGCGGTGGACGTCTTAGGCGCACAGCCGGGCATCGGGGCAGCCGAGGGCGCCATATCCATCGACGCGCTTCTGAGAAGTCAGGACGCCGAGGAGGACGCCGCCTTTCGCCTGCTGAGCTTGCCCAGCAGGATCAATGTGCCGGAGCTGCAGGCCGGCCGCATGCCCCAGCGGCCGGGGGAATGTCTGGCAGACGGCTATTATTATACCCAAGGGGACATTGGCAAGACCCTGACCCTGTCCCAGGCCAATGAGGCGGATACCCTGGAACAGTTTACGGTGGAGGAATTCACCATTGTGGGCCTGTGCAGCTCCCCCCTCTTTTTGAACTTTGAGCGGGGTAGCACCACACTGGGCAAAGGCTCTTTGACTGCCTATCTGTATGTGCCGGAGGGCGCCTTTGACCTGGATGGGGTATACACAGAGGTGGACCTGAAACTGGACCAAAATTATCCCATGTACGACGCCGCCTATGACGCCCGCCTGTCAGACACCACACAGGCCCTGGAGCCGTTGGCCCAGGAGCTGGCCCAGGAACGGTATCAAACTGTGAAGGAAGAGGCGGAGAAGCAGCTGCAAGAGGGCCAGGAGGAGTATGAGGAGGGCCTGCGGACCTATGAAACCCAGCGGGACCAGGCGCAAACGGAGCTCCAGAAGGCTAAGGAGCAGCTGGACCAGGGAGAAGCGGAGCTTCAGAGCAAGGAGCAGGAATGGCAGAACGGTCAGACGGCCCTGGAAGCTGGTCAGAATCAGATTGATGTGGGCAATAAGCAGCTGAAGGAGGGAGAAATTCAGCTTCAGCAACAAAAGGCCAAGACCTACCAGCAGTTTGCAGACACCGAGGACCAGCTCACCAAACAGTATACCCAAGCTTCCCAGGGCCTAACCCAGGTGGAAGAGGGCCTGGAGCAGCTGGAGGCGGGCTTGGGGCAGCTGGAGAGCGGCCTGAGTCAAATTGAAGCGGGTCTGGAGCAGCTGGAGCTGGGCCTGCACCTCGCAGACACCGGTCTCACTGCCGCCCGGCAGCTGCTGGAAGTGGTCCAAAAGGGAATGGAGGCAGACCCGGAGGACCAGGGACTCCTGGAGTCCCAAAAGGAGCTGGAGCAGAGAATCCAGGACCTGGAAGCCCAGAAAACGGAACTGGAGACCCAGCAAGAGGAGGCCCTGACGCAGCAGAAGGCTTTGGAGGAGCAAAAAACAGCCCTGGAAAGCCAACAGGCAGAGCTGAAAGCGCAGAAGAGCCAGGTGCAGGACGGAATGAACCAGATTCAGGAGGGCCTGCGGCAGCTGGACTCCGCCCGGAACCAGGCAGAGGACCAATTCCATGTGGCCCAGGCCACCCTAGAGTCAAATCGCCTGGAGCTGGAGCAGGCGCAAACAGAGCTGGACGAAAACCGGCAGCAGCTGGATGCGGGCAAAGCGCAGCTGGATGCTGCCCGGAAGGAGCTGGAAGCAGGCCGGAAGACCTATGAGGAAAATCGGAACAAGGCGGAATCAGAGCTGAAGGCCGCCGAAGAGGACTTGGAAGACGCCCGGCAGCAGCTGGAAGATGGCCGCCGGACCCTTGCGGATATGACGGAACCGGATACCTACCTGCTGGACCGGAACACCAATGTAGCCTATGTTTGCTATGAAAGCGATGCAGATATTGTGGAGGGGATCAGCCGGGTGTTCCCACTGTTCTTCTTCCTGGTGGCCGCCTTGGTGTGCATCACGACTATGAGCAAAATGGTGGATGAGGAGCGGACTCAAATCGGCGTGATGAAAGCCCTGGGCTATGGGAGCGGAGCCATCACGGCGAAATACCTGGCCTATTCCGGCAGCGCCTCCCTCCTGGGATGTGTGCTGGGTGTGTCGGCGGGGTCGGTCATTTTTCCCAGCGCCATTTGGCAGGGGTATAGCATCATGTATAACTTTGCCTCTCGGATTCAGCTGACCTTCCAGTGGCCCTTGTGCGCCGTCATTGTGTGTAGCTACACCGGGTGTATGCTGGCGGTGACCTGGTTCTGCTGCCGTCGGGAGCTGGCGGAGGTCCCGGCGGAGCTGATCCGCCCCAAAAGCCCCAAGGCCGGCAAGCGGCTGCTTCTGGAGCGCCTGCCCCTTTGGAAGCACTTGAGCTTCCTGCGGAAGGTGTCCATCCGGAATGTTTTCCGGTACCGGAAGCGGCTGGTGATGATGCTTCTGGGTGTGGGGGGCTGCGCTGCACTGGTGGTCACCGGCTTTGGAATCCGGGACTCCATCGCAGGTATGGCGGATTACCAGTTCCGAGAGGTGACGCTCTATGACATGTCCGTCACCTTCGCAGAGAACCAGGAACCGGAGGACCAGGAGGCCTTCCTGAAGGGCTGCGCCGGGACGGTGCAGGAGGCCCTGTTCCTCCATGAGAGCACGGCGGATCTCACCGCCGGGACCAGGACCAAGTCCGTCCATTTCCTGGCATCCCAGGAGGAGCTGAGCGGCTTTGTCTCTCTGCACCGGGGGAAGGAACCGGTGGCGTTTCCAGAAAAGGGCCAGGCTGTGATCAGCGAGGGCTTGGCGGAAGTCCTGGATATTCAGGTGGGCGATTCGGTGCTGCTCCACATGCCAGACATGGACACCCTGTCGGTGACCGTCAGCGGTATTTTTGATAACAACGTGTATCACTATGTGCTGGTGTCCATGGATACTGTGCTGGAACAATGGGGGACCACACCGTCCGTCAACACAGCGTATGTGAATGTCCCGGAGAATCAGGCGGCTCAGGAATCTGCGACCACGGTTTCCCGGCAAGCCGATGTGCTCAGCGTCATGCTCTGTCAGGACATAGCCCAGCGGGTGTCCAGTATGATGACGAGTCTGAATTACATCGTGGCCCTGGTGGTACTCAGTGCGGCTGCTCTGGCCTTCATTGTGATGTACAACCTGACCAATATCAATATCACGGAGCGAATCCGGGAAATCGCTACCATCAAGGTTCTGGGCTTTTATCCGGCGGAGTCGGCAGCTTATGTCTTCCGGGAAGGAATGGCTCTCACAGCCATGGGCTGCGCCTTGGGATTGGCCGCAGGAAAGCTGCTGCATGCCTTTATCATCCGCCAGGTCCGGGTGGATATGGTTTACTTCACCCCCAGAATTTTCTGGACCAGCTATCTCTGGGCTGTGGTGTTGACGTTCCTGTTTGCCTGCATCGTGGACCTTTTCCTGTATTTCAAACTGGAGCGCATTAACATGGCTGAGGCGTTAAAGTCCGTGGAATGACCGGGACACATTTTGCAAATGCGTTAGCAAGTCTCTACTGCCTCCCCCCGGGGGCAGGCGCGAAGCTGACCGAGGGATAGACGGTTAAAAAATCAGCGGGAGAAATCGCGATTTCTCCCGCTGAAAGCTTTATATGGAGGCCATATATGCCCTGCTGTGAGCCTGCGTACAGATTTGCGCGCCCGTATCAGTTGGATGAGGAACGGCGATATCTGGCAGAATGGTAGGCAGAATCGGTTCAACACGTTTCCTTTTTACGAAACTGCACGTCAACCAACTAAATAGCGCCGTTCCTCATCCGTCACCTACGGCTGCCAGCTGGAATCACAGAATTACTTGCCAGCGGCAAGTGATGAGCTCCCCTGGCGTTTGCGCCTGCCCCTGGGAAAGCAGAGGGAGCGACTGCTCCAGCGCGCTGGGTGGTCGTGTGCGCATATGCCCTGGGGAAAGGCCGAAGAATTTCACTCCGTGGGAGGTCAATGTGGTTTTGGAGGACGCTGCCAATTATTTAGTTGACTTTTGCGGCAAAATGGTGTATAAGTATGTTAGTTCCAAAAGTGGTCGATGACTTGCGCCTAGATGCACGAATGAGTGGGCTGGCCAGGTCTCCCCAAAAGAAAGGAGATACGAACATGAAACACCCGTGGAAGAGAAGTCTTGCTTGCCTGGTGGCGTTGCTGCTGATGCTGCAGCTGCTTCCGACAGGCGCTCTGGCTGCCGGGCGGGACCCGGGGGGCCGTGTGGCTCAGGTGGAAGCGGCGGATGCCAGCACCCAGCTGCTGACCAACCCCCTCACGGACGGTGAGCCGGAGGCGCAAATAGCGCTGGACCAGGAAGTCACCTTCCTGGTAGAGCTGGAGGAAGCGCCTCTCATTTCCTATCTGGGAAAGGGCTACGCCTCTACCCAGGCGTTGCTGTCCGAAAAGACCCAAGCCCGGAATGTGGTGGACCAGGCTCAGGCAAAGGTCCGGCAGGCGTTCCAGTCAGTGGATGGGCTGAAAATTGTGGATACATACAGCCTGCTGCTCAACGGCTTTTCTGTTTCTGCGCCCTTTGGGCAGATGGAGGCCATTGCAGCCATCCCTGGCGTCCGGACGGTTGAGGTGGCCCAGACCTATGCGGCCCCGAAGCCTCCCGTAGCTTCCGCAGAGCCCAATATGCACAGCTCCGGCGGTGTGATTCATGTCTCCAGGGATTACACTGGCGCCGGCATGCTGGTGGGTATTCTGGACACCGGCCTGGATGTGGACCATGAGGCCTTTGCAACGGCGCCTGCGGTGCAGGCCATGACCAAAGCGGATGTGCAGACGGCCATGGAAAACCTGAATCTCAACGCCAAGGGAGACCTGGACCAGATCTACGTCAGCGGCAAAGTTCCCTTCTCCTACGACTATGCCGATGGGGACGCCGATGTCAACGATGTAGAGGGTCACGGCACCCATGTGGCGGGCACCGTTGCCGCCAACTGCAGCGCCCTCACTGGTATGGCGCCGGATGCGCAGCTGGCCATCTTCAAGGTGTTCTCCGATACAGAGAGCGGAACCGGCGATGTGTGGATTCTGCCGGCTCTGGAGGACGCCGTGAAGCTGGGCGTAGACGTCATCAACATGAGCCTGGGCATGGCCTGCGGCTTCTCCTCGGAGAACCAGGTGATGGACCGGGTGTACAGCCGGGTAGAGGACGCCGGGATTGTGCTCATGGTCTCCGCCGGTAACGAGGGGACCTCCACGGGCAACCAGCACTATGGGGACCGCTCCCTGGCGGCCAACCCGGACAGCGCCACGGTGGGTTCTCCTTCCACCTACGATGCGGCCCTTTCCGTGGCCTCAGTGGAAAATGTGAAGAAGTATGTCTCCTATTTCCAAGTGGGAGATTTGCGGATCACCTATGCCGATCCCAACGCTGGTGCAGCCTTCACCAGCCTGAACGGAACATATAACTACGTGGCGGTCCCCGGCTACGGCGCGGAAGCCGACTATGAGGGCTTGGATCTGAGGGGAAAGATTGCTCTCGTCATGCGTGGCAGCATCGCCTTCACGGAAAAGGAGGCAGCGGCAGCCAAGGCAGGAGCTGTTGCCATGGTGGTGTATGACAATGCCCCGGGCAGTCTGTCCAACATGCAGGTGAACGGTGTGATTCCCTCCTGCTTCATCACCCTGGAAGACGGAACCAAGATGAAGACGGAATCTCAGAAGGCCCTGACGGTGACCCCGGACCTTTCCGACTTTATGGACAATGAGGAGGCCGGTCAGATGTCGGTGTTCTCCTCCTGGGGTCCTGCGCCGGACCTGTCCCTGAAGCCTGAAATCACGGCTCCCGGCGGCCATATCTACTCCTCTCTGCCTGACGGCGGCTACGGCGACAGCAGCGGCACCTCCATGGCCAGCCCCCACATGGCGGGTATCGCTGCCGGCGTGCTGCAGCGTGTGAAAGCTACCGACGTATTTCAGAACCTGAGCACCTACCGCCAGGGTGAGCTGGTGGATGCGCTGCTTATGAGTACGGCTGTGCCCCTGCGGGACCCCGACGGCATGCTGTACAGCCCCAGAAGTCAGGGCGCCGGCCTTGCCAATATGGAGGCGGCTGTGGCGACTCTGGGCTACCTCACAAACATCAATGGCAAGCCCGCCAAGGGTGAGCTGGGAAGCAGCGGGGAGGGAAGCTACCGCTACTCGTTCTACGTCCATAACTTTGGAGACAAGCCACAGAGCTATCAGCTGAACACCTCTGTCCTGGTTCCGGGGATCTATGAAGAGGACGGCGTCCAGTTTATGGCCGATCAGGACCGTCCCCTCACGCAGGAGGAGTATACTCTCACCTACTCCGGCAATGTGGAGCATGGCAAGGTGACCGTTCCCGCCGGCGGCCGTGCCCGGGTGACGGTGCAGATTGACCTGACTGAGACGGGCAAGGGTAATTTGGACGTCTTCCCCAATGGCATCTATGTAGAGGGCTTTATTGGTCTGGAGGCTCTGAACAACGGCGGTGTGGACCTGAGCGCGCCCTTCCTGGGCTTCTACGGCGATTGGTATCAGGCGCCGGTTCTGGAGCCCACCGCATACGACGGGCAAACCCCCATGACCGATTCCACCAAGCTGGGTCTGTTCAACTATGAGGACGGCAACGGCTTCCTGCTGGGCATGAATGCCAAGACCGGCCAATACGAAAAGAAGTACCTGATGATTTCCAGCGACTACTGCATGAGCAACGGTGTGTCCGCCATGGTTTACCAGCTGCGCAACGCCAAGCAGCTGCGCTTCTCCGTGACCAGGGATGACACAGGGGAGGAGTACTATAGCCACACCATACAAAATGCAGGGAAGTCCATTTGGTATCCCGCCTATAATCTGTTCTACTACAATGCCGACAGCACCATGTGGAACATGACCTGCTCCTACGAAGATGGCCTCATCAGCCGTGTTCCTGATGGCGCATATACCTACCAGGTGGAAGCCTGGGGCGAAGGCGCCGGTGAAGAGGATGTGCAGGCCTTCAGCCTCCCCTTGGTGATCGACAGTGAGGACCCGAGGGTTCTGGGCTACGAGGCCGTGGAGGAAGACGGGAAGCTGTTCCTGGATGTGGAGCTATCCGACAACAACTTCGTCATGGCTGCACAGCTGGTGGACGAAACAGAGCAGAATGCCCTGTCCGAGGGCGTGATGCTGGAGGGAAATCAGCCGGGCGAGACAGTCAAGCTGCGCTTTGACCTCACCTATGCCCAGCAGCTGGGCGCAGTACGGGGCCGCCTGTACATGCTGGATTATGCATATAACGAGGCGTTCAGCGATGTGGTTTCCCTGGAGCTGGGCGGCTTCCAGCCTGAGAGTGTCACCGTAGACCCCAGCCAGGGCACGGCCTTGGTGGGGCATGTCTGGAATCTGGAAGCCATTGTGCGGCCGGAGGAATATCTGACCCCAGAACAGCGGCAGGTGACCTGGTCTGTGAGCGACGAGAGCATTGCCACCATCACCCAGGATGGCGTCCTCACGGGCATGGCGGAAGGAAGCGTATTGGTGACTGCCACGGCCTACAATGGCGTCACCGGCAGCACCTGGTTCTCCTTCTTCCAGAGCCAGGAGCCGGAGTACACTCTGATTCCCGATACTGACAGCTACACCATCACAGAGAATGGACTCTATCAGCTGCCCCTCACCCAGAGCAGCTCCTATATTCACATCACCGTAGATCCCTCTGTGACCAAGGTGACCCTGCGGGGTGACCCGGATATCACCTACAAGGATCTGAAGGTGTATTGCCCTGGCCAGGTGACCTTGAACCTCCAGGATGTGCACATCAGCCTGGAGCTGGCGAGCTCCCAGCACCGTGTGGATGATGGCAGACAGTGGCAGTACTATGGCGCTATCCACTTTGAGGCCAGAGGCAATGTCCTTTATATCGAAGGGGAGAACTCCATCCTCCGTGACCCCAGCAAGGCGGACGGGGTTGCAGCCATTTGTGTCCGGGCCAAGGGAAGCGAAATCGATTCCAGCGTCATATTTCACGGCACCGGCAGCATGACCATTGACGGCGTCAACACCACGGGCTACTCCACCTTCTACGCAGCTGCCATTGGCGGACGGCAGGGAGAGCGTACCGGCGATATGACCTTCAATGGTGGCACCTGGACCGTACGGAACAACGGCTTCGGCGCTTGCATCGGCTCCGGTACCTCCAGCGGAAGCCAGTATGACAGCACCCTCTATACCTCCAAAATTGAGATCAACGGGGGTACCTTTGAGCTGGAAACCAGCCACACCGGCACAGAGATCGGCGCCTGTATCGGCACCGGCAGCAGCTCCTACAACGGAGTGGAAGTTGTCATCAATGGTGGCAGCATCCGGGCTACCTCTTGGTATGGCGGCGCCGCCATTGGCTCCGGCATGTATGGCCATAGCAGCTCCTATGCCTGGGGCCCTCCTGCGGAGATTTCTCATCCCACCACCGTGACCATCAACGGCGGTACGGTCTATGCTTACTCCAAGTACCATGAGGACGCCTCCGCCAAGTCTCCAGGCGCAGCCATCGGCTCCGGTTACCGGGCCGGTACCTATGTGCCTGTGGTCATCAACGGCGGCTGGATTTACGCAGAAACCAACACCTTCTCTGCCGCCATTGGCAACGGCGATTCCGATAAGTACGGCACTTCCAAGGTGGAGATCAACGGCGGCTTGGTGACAGCGGCCACAACCGCTGAGGGTGCTGCCATTGGCGGCGGTGGCCAGACCTCTGCATCCACTGCATCGGCAGCCGGAATTGTCACCATCCATGGCGGCTCTGTGAAAGCAACTTCCACCGGAACCGGCGATGGGGTGGGCAATTCCGCAGGAAGCGAGGATGCGGTTCACATCTGGAATCAAGACAGCGTCCCGGTTTATGAGGTCCCCATTCCCTCTGCCGGATGCGAGCAGATTGTGGTAACTGGCCTGAAAACCTTCCAGATGTCCGGTGATCATCCCGATGATGAGAATCATTATCTGTATCTGCCGGTGGGAACGTACAGCGTCCGCGTTTATTACCCTGATTATTCCAACATTCGGTATGAGGTAGTGGTGACCACAGAGGGGGTAACCGTTCAGGAGTATGGCTTTGTGCAGACATATCAGGTGACGGCAAACCTCACCGGCCTGACGGCCAATGTGCCGGAGTCCGTGGAAGCAGGGAAGCCCCTGTCCTTCACTTTGGCACCAGAAAAGGGGTATGGCCTCCCGGCCGCCATTCAGGTGACCATGGGTGGGCAGAATTTGCTGGCATATCAGTATGCCTACGACCAGGAGACCGGCCTCTTCCTTCTGGAACATGTGACAGGAGACGTGGTTGTGACAGCGGAAGGCATTTCCGGTATCCAGACCTTTGCAGTGAAGGCGGAGCTCCGTCACATGACCTATGAGGGCCCCGACTATGTCTCCGTCGGCAAGACGGCAACTGGTACCCTGATTCCCGATGACGGTTACCAGCTGCCCACGGCCATTTCCGTGACCATGGGAGGCCAGGCCACAGAGAACTTTACTTACGATCCGTCTACCGGCAGTGTGGCAGTGCCTCAGGTGACCGGCGATCTGATGATTTCCGGTGACGGCGTTTTGATTGGTGGCCGGACCATCACTTATGAGCTTGCCCATTTGAGTCACAACGGACCCACGGAGTATGTCTCTGGACAGGACTTGGTTCTGTACCTGACCCCGGAGGAGGGGTACCTCCTGCCGGAAACGGTCTCTGTCACCGGCGACCAAGCGGTCATCCGGTTTACCTACAATCCCGACACCGGCTGCCTGAGCATCCTGAATGCCACCGGCAATCTCATCATCCAGGCCCAGGCCCGGTCCACTGCAGCTGCCGAGGTTGCCATTGCCATTGATCCCACGGAGCTGACGGTGGACAACAAACCTGGCCAGAAGGGGCAGTTCACTGCCATCGTCACAGGCACCGACGATATGACTGTGACCTGGTCTGTGGACGGCAACACCAGTGAGGAAACCCGGGTCGAAAACGGTCAGCTCTTCCTGGGCGGGAACGAAACGGCAACAATTATGACGGTGACCGCCACGTCCCATGCAGACCCCACCAAGAGCGCCTCTGCCACGGTTTACGTGGTAGAAGCGAAGTACACAATCACAATCGGCAAAATGACCCACGGCGCCGTTACCGCCGACCCGGTAGAGGCAACCAAGGGCACCCTGGTGACTCTGACGGTTCTCCCGGAGGAAGGGTATGCCCTGAAGGAGGGCTCCCTGAAGGTCAATGGCACGGCGATTGAGGGCGCCACCTTCACCATGCCCGATGAGGACGTGGTGATCACCGCAGAGTTCGTAAGCGAGGCCGAGGACCTTCTGGCCGCCGCCGAGGCTGCCAAGAGGGCCGCAGAGGACGCGCAGAAGAAGGCGGAGGAAG
>UQZA01000035.1 GCA_900545515.1 uncultured Eubacteriales bacterium
GTCCATGCCCTTCAGTATAGCATAGTTCTCGTAATTTGAAAATTGATTTCCGTGCTGGCAGAGAACCGGGGCTTTTCTTTTGGGGCGACTTCTGGTATACTGAGGGGGAGAATTTGAAATGGGAGGCATTTTTATGCCTGAATTTTTGCCGGTCTCCCGGGCGGATATGGCGGCCCGGGGATGGGAGCAATGTGACTTTGTCTATGTCATTGGCGACGCCTATGTGGATCACCCTTCCTTTGGACACGCCATCATCAGCCGGGTCCTGGAGGCGGCAGGATACAAGGTGGGGATCCTCTCCCAGCCGGACTGGAAGGACCCTAAGTCCGTCTGCGCCCTGGGGCGGCCCCGGTTGGGCTTTCTGGTCACCGGGGGCAATATGGACTCCATGGTAAACCACTATTCCGTATCCCATCACCGCCGGAAAACCGATGCTTTTACCCCCGGCGGAGTGATGGGAAAGCGGCCGGACCGGGCTACCATTGTATACTGCAACCTGATCCGCCAGAGCTTCCGGGATGTACCCATCCTCATTGGCGGCGTGGAGGCCAGTCTCAGGCGGCTGGCCCATTACGATTACTGGTCTGACCAGATGCGCCGTTCCATCCTGCTGGACGCCCAGGCGGACCTGCTCCTCTACGGCATGGGAGAGCGGAGCATCCGGGAAGTGGCGGACGGCCTGAACAGCGGCCTTGCCATTGAGGACATGACCTACATCGACGGCACCGTTTACCGGACCCGGGCCCTGGACGACAGCTTGCCCACCCTGATCCTGCCGGACTTCGAAGCGCTCCGGAAAAGCCCCAGGCAATATGCCGAAAGCTTTCGTATCCAGTACCGCAATACGGACCCCTTTACAGCCAAACGGTTGGCTGAGCCCTATGGGAAGGAATTTGTGGTGCAAAATCCACCCCAGAAGCCTCTGACCCAGGCGGAAATGGATGGGGTTTATGACCTCCCCTACTGCCGGGATTACCATCCCAGCTACCGGAAATCCGGGGGCGTCCCCGCCATCCAGGAAGTGAAGTTCAGCCTGGTGTCCAACCGGGGCTGCTTCGGAGCCTGCTCCTTCTGCGCCCTCACCTTCCACCAGGGACGGATCATCCAAACCCGCAGCCACCACTCCATTCTGACTGAGGCCCAGGAGATGACCCATGACCCGGATTTCAAGGGTTACATCCACGATGTAGGAGGCCCCACCGCTGACTTCCGGGCCCCGGCCTGTGACAAGCAGCTGACCAAAGGCGTCTGCCCCGGGCGGCAGTGTCTCTTCCCCTCCCCCTGCCCCAACCTCCGGGCGGACCACAGCGACTATCTCAGCCTCCTGCGCAAGCTCCGGAAGCTGCCGGGGGTGAAGAAGGTCTTCATCCGCAGCGGCATTCGCTTTGACTACGTCCTGGCAGACAAGCGGGATGCCTTCCTCCGGGAGCTGGTGCAGCACCACGTATCCGGCCAGCTGAAGGTGGCCCCGGAGCACGTGTCTGACGCCGTTCTGTCCAAAATGGGTAAGCCAAAAAACGCCGTTTACCAGCAGTTTGCCGCCCGGTATTTCGCCCTGAACCAGCAGTACCATTTGAAGCAATACCTGGTGCCCTACCTCATGTCCTCCCACCCCGGCTCTACCCTTCGCGAGGCGGTGGAGCTGGCGGAATTCGTCCGGGACATGGGCTATATGCCGGAGCAAGTCCAGGATTTCTATCCCACCCCCTCTACGCTCTCCACGGTGATGTATTACACCGGCCTGGACCCCCGGACCATGGAGCCGGTGTATGTACCCCGCAGCCCCCATGAAAAGGCCATGCAGCGGGCTCTCATCCAGTACCGGGACCCCAAAAACTACCGGCTGGTCCACGAAGCCCTGGTCCTGGCCGGCCGGGAGGACCTGATTGGCTTCGGTCCCAAATGCCTGATCAAACCACCCCGCCAGCCTAAGGGCCGGCATTGACACCCGCCTCCAGGAAGCCCCGAGGCAGCGCCAAGCCCCAGTAGTTGGCCGCATATCCCGCCAGGGCCTGTCATAGAGTATTCCATACGAACTGGAATTTGAGGTGGAAGTATGGAACACACTGCCAATCAGGCCGCCATTCGGGGCACCCTGCTGGAGCTGCCCCAGTTTTCCCATGAAAATCACGGCAGCCGGTTTTACCGTTTCCTTCTGGAGGTCCCGCGGCTGTCCGGAGCCGTGGATCACCTGCCGGTGATTGCCCGGGAGGAGGCTCTCAATCAAATGGACCTGTCCGGCGGCTCGTACGTGGAGGTACGGGGACAGGTCCGTTCTTTTAACAATCACAGCTCTGTGGGGCAGCGGCTGCTGATTTTCGTCTTTGCAGACTCCGTCCAAACCAGTCAGGAGGAGCCCTGCAACCAGGTCCTTCTCACCGGGACCATTTGCAAGGCTCCCATCTACCGCCGGACCCCCCTGGGCCGGGAAATTTGCGATGTGATGCTGGCGGTGCCCCGGTCCTACCGGCGCTCCGACTACCTGCCCTGCATTCTCTGGGGGCGGACCGCCCAGGCCATATCTCAGTGCGCCACCGGCGATACCATTTCCCTCACCGGCCGCCTGCAAAGCAGACTCTACCGGAAAGCCACCGGCGACGGCGTGGAGGTCCGCACCGCCTATGAGATCTCCGCCCTCACTGCCCAGTGCCACCAGGATACGGCTACATAGCCGGCCATGCGCCCATTCCGCATCTGCGGCATGGGCGTTTCCCTGTTACACCAGCTGCAAAAGCAGACGCAGCAGCATACACAGGACTACGCCGAACGCCGTAGGCAGGAGGAAGGCCAGGGCCGTCCAGCGGAAACTGCCGGTTTCCTTCTGGATGGTGATGAGGGTGGTGCTGCAAGGCCAGTGAAAAATGATAAACACCATGGCGCACAGGGCCGTCTGCCAGGTCCATCCGGCAGCCAGGAGCAGCTCTCCCGTGGCTCCGGCAGACAGCTCCCCTCCCAGCGCCGTTCCCCCGGTGATGGTCATAAGCAGCACCGGCATCACCAGCTCATTGGCAGGAAGCGCCAGGAGAAAGCTGAGAAGCGCCGCCCCATTCATCCCCAACAGGAGCCCTGGCGGGTTTAAAAAATCCGCCAGATGCAGTAGCAGACTCCGCCCGCCCCATCCCAGATTGCTGCACAGCCAGAGGAGCAGACCCGCCGGAGCCGCCACAGCCACAGCCCGCCCCGCCACAAACAGGGTCCGGTCCAGGAGCGACCGAACAATCACCTGACCCACCCGAGGCCGCCGGAAGGGGGGCAGCTCCAGGATCAAGGCGCTGCTCTCCCCCTTCAAAACCGTCCGGTTCAAAAGCCACGAGGCCGCCATGGACGCCCCTGCCCCCAGGGCGATGAGTCCCGTAATGAGGAGAGCCCCGGTGAGGCCACCGGTCCCAAAGAAAATGGTCCCCAACAAAATCAAGCTGGGAAACCGCCCGTTACAAGGGAGAAAGGCATTGGTGAGTACCGCAAGGAGCCGCTCCCGTGGAGAATCGATGATCCGGCATCCGGTCACCCCGGCGGCATTGCAGCCCAGACCCATGCACATGGTGAGGGCCTGCTTGCCGCAGGCGCCGCACCGGGCCAATCCACGGTCCAGGAGGAAGGCAACCCGGGGCAAATACCCCACATCCTCCAGGAGAGTAAAGAGTGGGAAAAAAATGGCCATAGGCGGCAGCATCACAGCCACCACCCGGGCCACGGTGGTATAGACCCCATCCAGCAGCGGGCCGGACAGATACCACGGCAGGCCCCACTGGGCAGCCAGGCCGGCCAGCCACAGATACCCGCTGTCAAACAGGCTCTGGAGAAGCTGGGAGGGGTAATTGGCCCCAGAGACGGTCAGCCATACCACCACCAGCAGAAGAGCCAGCATCACAGGAAGCCCCGTTGCCCGGCTGGTGAGCAGCCGGTCCAGGTGCAGCTGCCGTTTCTGATACTGGCTCTCCCCCCGGACCACCACCTGATTCGCCACGGCCTCCGCCCGCCGGACCAGGTCCTGAGGCGTGCAGTCCGCCGCCAGCCGGTGGGGCGTACATCTCCGGGCGCCGGAAGCCACCTGGGCAATGGCGCTGCGCAACCGGTCCATTCCCCGGCCCCGGCCTGCCGCAGTGGCCACCACCGGGACGCCCAGGGCCTCCTCCAGGGCTTTGCAATCCACCTGAATGCAGCTGCGCTCCACCTCATCCATGAGGTTGACGCATACCACCACCTGGTCCTGCCGCTGGAGCACCTGCTGGGTCAGAATCAGATTGCGCTCCAAGCTGGTGCCGTCACAGACCACCACCACGCAATCCGCCTGGCCGGACCGGATGAATTCCTCCGCCACTTCCTCTTCCTTAGAGCGGCTGCTCAGAGAATAAGTACCGGGCAAATCCACCAGAACATAGGTCTCCTCCCCCCACCGCACCCGGCCGCTGGCCAGGCTCACCGTTTTCCCCGGCCAGTTTCCCGTGTGCTGGTTCATCCCCGTGAGGTTGTTGAACACCGTACTCTTTCCCACATTGGGATTCCCGGCCAAGGCCACCACCCAGTCTCGGGTGGCCTTCTTTTCTGCAATCGTCACCTTCATCCCTCCAAGCGGCAAAGGATTCTCCGGGCGTCTGAAGCCCGGAGGGCGATGACGGTTCCCCGCAGCTCAAAGGCCAGGGGATCTCCCCGAGGCGCCGTCATCCGGCAGGCCACCCGGGTCCCCTCTACCAGCCCCAGGTCCGTCAGTCTCCGCCCCAGGGGACCGGTGAGGCCAATTTTCTCCACGGTCCCCCGCTGTCCAGCCCGCAGCCGGTCCAGAGATAACCATATGTCCATGAAACCACCCCTTTGCCAATCGCTCCGGAAGCGCCCGCAGGTACTCCCTACCATCAATGTATCCCCGAAGGTGGAAAAATGTGACATCATTGCAGCGGTTGTGGAAATGAATTTGAAGATATGCAATCAGGCTTGACTGGAGGTCTGTGCAGCCTCCCAGCTCAGGATCTTCTCCCGCAGCCCGTCCACATCCAGCACCCCCCAGGCAAAGCCTTTCCTCACCAATGACTCCGGCAAATACTCATCATACTTGTCAAACAGGGGCAGCTCCTTGGGATAGACCAGCTCCAGGGGGTCCATAGGCTTTTGGATTTCTTCAAACAGGGTCCGGAAGAAGGTATCCTCATCCACCTTCATAGTGAACTGCATAAAATAAGGTCTGGCCGAATCAAAATTCCGTAGGCCAAGACGGTCTGCACACTTGATTTTCAGAAATCGCTCCATGGCCAGGAAGGTATACGTTCCAACCCAGGGCAACAAGCACCACATGTTGCCACCCAGGTGTATGAGCGGCGTTTCCGCCACACCGGAGTGAAGCGCCGTGCAGCGAGCCTGTTCGAGCCGGGCTACCGCATGCTTCATCAGATAGGGATACTGCTTCTTCTCCCGAAGCACCTGGCGCATTTTCTCCAGGATCTTGGTGTGCAGATCCCCGGGGCACTGTCCAAAGTAAGCGGGGACCGTGCCCTTGACCTGCTGGCAGTAAACCAGGTGGCGCTTGTGATCCACATCCAGCACCTGCCACACATGCCCGGCAATGGCCAGCTTTTCTCCCACAGGCGGCGGCAAAACCACCGTACCCAGCTCCTGGGATTCGCTGCAGACGGTGTACTCTTCATTTTCTTGAAACACGCCGTAAAACCTGAAGGAATTCACCACCCGCTCCCCTGCGATGCCTACAATCAAGCCTCCCTGCTCCGTCCGCTGAATCTGGCCGGTGCCGATCAAATGCCCCAGGAGTATTTTATAGTCCTCCTGAGAGATCCGGTGAAAATAGTGCAGGCGTAGCACCCGGTCCGCCAAGGCTCGTGGGGACATCTCGCCGCAGGAGGCCAAGGTGGACATGGTCTGGTGGTACAGGAGGCTGTAGGGCAGCCGGTCCAACCGGGGCGGCTCTACCCAACGCTCCTCCAAATACAGCTGAACCAACGCGATCCCCTGAAGCAGCTTCCAGGGAATCGTGGTGGGCAGCATGGCACGCGCCTCCGGCTCGTCCTCCCGCATGACAAACCACATCTCCGGCGGGAGCTCCCGCCGGCCGGTGCGGCCCATGCGCTGCAAAAAGGAGGACACCGTCCAGGGCGCGTCGATCTGGAACGCCCGTTCCAATCGGCCGATGTCGATGCCCAGCTCCAGGGTCGCGGTGGTCACCGTGGTCATATACTGCGAATCGTCCTTCATGACCTCCTCTGCCGTTTCCCGGTAGGAGGCGGAGAGATTGCCATGGTGGATGAGAAACCGATCCCCTTCGTGCCGGCACTCGCAGTACCGGCGCAAGGTGGTGGTCACCGTCTCGCACTCTTCCCGGGAGTTGACAAAAACCAGGCACTTTTTCCCCCGGGTGTGTTCAAAAATATATCCGATTCCCGGGTCCGCGTTCAGAGGCGCTTCATCGGTCTTTTCCTCCAATACCGGCAGCGCATCGGGGACTACCCGGTCCTCGGCAGCCTGAGCGCCCTTGACATAGAAATGCTCCATGCTGAGCCGCCACCTGGCGCCTTTCGCCTCAATCTTGGGAATGACGGTTCCCCGTCCGGTGCCCAGAGAAAGAAATTCCCCGGTCCCCTCCGGATCGCCTATGGTTGCAGACAGGCCAATGCGGCGGGGATTCACCCCTGCCATACGGGATAGGCGCTCGATCAGGCACAGGGTTTGCCCGCCCCGGTCGCCCCTCAGCAGGGAATGTACCTCGTCAATCACGACAAACCGCAGGTCGCCAAACAGCTTGGGGATTGCGGCATGCTTATGCAAAAGCAGGGCCTCCAGAGACTCCGGTGTGATTTGCAGGATGCCCGAGGGATGTTTCATCAGCCTTGCCTTATGACTCTGAGCCACATCCCCGTGCCAGTGCCAAACCGGGATATTTGCCTCGGCACACAGGTCATGTAAGCGGGCAAACTGGTCATTGATCAGCGCCTTCAGAGGGCCAATGTAGATGCAGCCCACAGACGCAGGCATATCCTCCGAAAACAGGGTGATGATGGGGAAGAATGCAGCCTCCGTTTTTCCGGAGGCGGTTGAGGCAGTCAGGAGCACATTTTCGTCCGTGTTGAAGATTGCATGGGCAGCGGCAACCTGGATGGCCCGGAGATTCTCCCAGCGGTTGCGGTAAATATACTCCTGTACAAAAGGCGCGTAGCGTTCAAATGCACCCAACATAGATTCCCCCTTATAGTAAAAGTGACCCCCTCAGCGGTACCCATCGGCCCCTTACAGGTCAAATTCCGCAAATTCCTGGTCTGTTTCCCCTTCCTGCACCGCATTTCGCGCATAGGTGAACTGCTCCGAATTCAAAAGCGTGCGCACCTGGAGGCTCGGATTCTGATACACGATATCCAGGACCTCAATGAAGTCCCGGATCACCTCCCGGGGGGTGATGTGGACGTCCGCGCCGATGCGGCCGAATTCAATCTCAATGAAATCCCCCATATCCTGCTGTGTGACGATTTGGGCGTACTCATAAAGTCCGGCATGAATATCCGCCAGCTTCTCGATTAGAATCAACATTTCCTCAGGCGTCAGAGGCTGGAGACGGATCACGGGGGAGAGCAGATCCTTGTGTTCACCGGCAAAGTGGCCCTCCGCCAGACGGGAACGCAGAGCCTCATAGCTGTAGACGCCACGGCGGGGGTCCTCCATACACTGGGGGGTACCGCATAAAATCAGCCCCAAATGCTGGGCCTTGCCCTGCATGGTGTCGTTGTACATGGTCAGGATCTTCTCGTAGTTATACTGCCTTGTGATGGCGTTGGGAATTTTGTAAATATTTACCAGCTCGTCAATCAAAATCAGCATACCGGCGTAGCCCGCCTGCTTCAGGAAGCAGGCAAACAGCTTCAAATATTCATACCAGTCGTCGTCCGTGATGACCATATGGACCCCCAGCTCTTGCCGCGCTTCGGTCTTGGTGCCGTATTCGCCCCGGAACCACTTGAGGACCTTGGCCTTGGTCTCGTCATCACCGGCGATGTAGGCCTGATAATACAGGGTCAGCAGCCGTGCAAAGTCGAAGCCGTGAACCATTTCATTCAGGGAGTAGATGACGGCGGAAATCCGCTTCTCCACCAGGCCTGGCAGCTGCGCAGACGTGACGCTCAGATTTTCAGAAGCCATCACCTCCTGCTGGACATTGCTGATCCAGCGGTCTAAAATCAGGGACAGCGCTCCACCCTCCGGCTTGGTCTTGGTGGACATGTTGCGAATGAGCTCCTTGTAGGTTGCCAACCCCTGTCCCCGGGTGCCCTGCAGGCGGCGTTCCGGGGACAGGTCGGCATCCACTACCACAAAGTTCTTTGCCATCACATAGTTGCGAATGGTTTGCAGCAGGAAGCTTTTGCCGCTGCCGTATTTTCCAACCAGAAAGCGGAAGGAAGCGCCGCCCTCTGCAATGATGTCCACATCGTGGAGCAGGGCGTCAATTTCTTCCTTTCGTCCAACGGCAATATAGGGGAGCCCAACCCGCGGCACAACGCCGCCTTTGAGGGAGTTGAGCAAAGCTTGGGCGATTCTTTTCGGTATCTTCATGGGCGCACCCTCTCTTTCAAGTCTTGAATATAGTCCTCAATCAGCTCCGGCCCATTGTCCAGAGTCAGGACCGAGTCGGCAAATTCGTCAAACAGCTTCTCGTTGATGCTGTCCACCAGAACGGAGAGCATCAGGCCGGAGGCGCGCACCCAGCCATAGTCCCTGCCATACAGGAGGCACTGGAGCAGTCGGTACTCCTCCTGGCTCAGGGGCGTTTGGGCGGTTTCCCCTTCTGGCACTGCCACTTCCGGGGCTGGATCCGGTTCGCCTTCCACGGCTTCCTCTTCCACAATCAGCTTATCTTGGGTCACGGCAGCATCCCGGCGGATTTTGGCCAGCTGGGAATAGTCAATGCTGACCTTCTTATCTTGGGCGGCCTGTTTCTCCGCCAGAAGCCCACGGGCCTCTTCCTCTATGAGCTTCAGAATCCATTTGGTATCCAGCATCCGTTTGACCGGGTGCCGGTAGGCATAGCATTCCCGCATCACAGAATCTATGGTCTTGACCAGAGCAACCAGCTTTGCGCTTGAGCGTTCCGGGCAGTTGTACATTTGCACCCACCAGAAGCCGTTTCGGCAGCGGTAGGTGCGTACCTCATCCACATGGAACTCGCAGCTGCGGGCGCCCGCCCGGTCAAGAAAAACAGCCGCTTCAAACAGCGTCACGGAGAATTCGCTGTAAGCGCCAAAATACTGCTCCACCATCGTTCTTTTGCACCGGCTGTCGTAGTGTGCAGACACTTGGCGGAGTACCCGGGGGACGACGGCGTCCATGTCTTCGGGGTATTCTCGGTAAAACCTGGAGCGGGTCAGAGCGGGGACCAGGAGGTTGACTGCCTCCATAATCTCACGGCTGTCATGGCGACCGATATGGACAAGCACCGCCAGAGCCTTGTCAAAGGAAACCTGGGCGGTGTCTGCCAGCAGGGCCGGGTCAAGGCCGTAATAGATGACGTAATCCACCAGCCATCTGTTTAAATGCGGGAGAATGCCCCCATCCAGGCCGCCATAGACGCTTTGGAAATTCTTCAATTTCTGGTAGCCGTCCACAGGATCTGTGACGCCGATTTGGTTGAGAAGCTCGTAGATGTAAAGAAATGCGTAGGACAGAGACGTTTTTTGAACATCTCCCCTGCGTAGCTTCGTCCGCCAGGAAAAGTATCCCCGCAGCTCCGGATCCGTCAGGGACTGATAGGTGGGGTAATAGTGGAGCACCGGTTCATCATAGACGTAGTCGTCCTCGTAATTTACAAGCACCTTTGCCTGCATCACAAACAGGGATTCCCGGGACTGCCGGTAGGCAAAGGTACCCTCTGCCAAAGACCGGGCGGCGCGGATGGGGGCAGGCAACGGCTCTTCCCCCTCCTGGCGCCTGGGTTGGACCGCTTCATCCTGGAAGACGGTGCGTTTGAACCACTCCATCGCCCGCTTCACTCGGTTCGTATCCGTAAGGTCCACCCCCTCTAGTCCAAATGTTTGATATCATCATACAGCATTTGAAGCAAACAGTCAAGCGCACAAGAAAAAAATGCCAGAGCGCCAGCATAAACGCACTGGCGCAGCAGCGCCCTGCCTTCCCCCGGGGGCCAGGGAAGCGAAGCGGTTGGCCGGTTGCAGACTGCCTAGGCGAATTCGGACCGGCCTGAGAGCCAGTCCGGATTTGCCAAACAGCTACGGGTTGCGAAGCATTCTGCCGCCGGCGCCTCCAGGAGGCCGCACCCTACATCCTCAGGTCCATGGAGACGCAGGAAGCTATCGCTTCAAATGTCAAAACGTAAGACGTGCTTCCCAAAATTGGCAATTTACTTCCAGATGATCGTGGTCAGCAAGCCAAATTGCTCTGGGTCTTGTACAGGTCGGCATACAGGCCCCCCTGTTTCAACAGCTCTGCATGGGTTCCCTCCTCCTGGATGACGCCGTCTGCAATGGAGACGATGCGGGAGGCGGAGCGGATGGTGGAGAGACGGTGGGCGATGATGAGAGTGGTCCGGCCCTTGGACAGGTTGTCAAAGGCCCGCTGGATTTTGGCCTCGGTGACGGAATCCAGGGCGGAGGTTGCCTCGTCCAGAATCAAAATGGGCGGGTTTTTCAGGAAGATCCGGGCGATGGACACCCGCTGCTTCTGGCCGCCGGACAGGAGGGCCCCCCGTTCGCCCACATAGGTGTCAAACCCATCGGGCATAGCCAGGATGTCGTCATAAATTTCCGCCTTCCGGGCCGCCTCGTACACCTCTTCCTCTGTGGCGTCAGGCTTGCCATAGCGGATATTCTCAAAAATCGTATCGGCAAAGAGGAACACGTCCTGCTGGACAATGCCGATGTTCTGGTGAATGGACCTCTGCTTCACCTGGCGCACATCCACCCCGTCAATGCGAATGCTACCAGAGGACACGTCATAGAACCGGGGAATCAGCTGGCACAAGGTGGATTTGCCACCGCCGGAGGGGCCTACAATGGCCACCGTCTCCCCGGGCTGCACATGAAGGTCCACATTGTGAAGCACCGCCAGGTCCCCGTCGTAGGAGAAGGAGACGTGGTCCACGTCAATGCTCCCCTGCACCTGCCGCAGCTCCCGGGCGTCCGGCGCATCCTTCTGGCTGGGCTCTGTTGCCATAATATCCCGGAAGCGGGACAGGCCGGCGAAGCCGCTGGCGAACATCTCTGAGAAATTGGCCAGCTTCCGCATGGGGCTGACGAAGGTGCCAATGTACAAAGAGAAGGTCAGCAAATCCACCAGATCCATCTGGTTGCGCATAATCAAAAAGCCGCCAAAGGCAATTACCGCCACCTGGAGGATGCACAGGAAGAACTCCATGGTGGAGCTGAACCGGGCCATGGCCTTGTGGAACTGGCGCTTGGAGGTCTTGTATTTTCCGTTGGCCCGGCTGAACCGGTCGTTCTC
The DNA here is from genome assembly GCA_900545515.1 of uncultured Eubacteriales bacterium. Classification (GTDB taxonomy): domain Bacteria; phylum Bacillota; class Clostridia; order Oscillospirales; family Oscillospiraceae; genus Faecousia. The sequence goes on from UQZA01000035.1 coordinate 11,446, forward strand.
CCAGCACTCGTTGGCGAAGGCCTTGGCCGTCCGGATGCCGGAGAGGGAGGATTCAATCTCCGTATTGATGTGGCCCACCTTCTGCTTGACCTCCTTGGAGACCGCTGCCATACGCTTGCGCTGGGTGGTCACCACCAGGGCAAAAATGGGAATCAAAACCGCCACCACCAGAGCCAGCCTCCACTGAATGGTGAACATCACCACCAGGGCGCCCACAATGGTGATACAGGAGGTCACCGTGTCTTCCGGCCCGTGGTGGGCCAGCTCCGTCAGGTCAAACAGGTCCGAGGTGAGGCGGCTCATCAGCTGGCCGGTCCGGTTCCGGTCGTAAAAGTCAAAGCCCAAATCCTGCATATGGGTGAAGAGATCTCGGCGGATGTCCGCTTCCACCCGGATGCCAAAGGTGTGACCCCAGTAGCAAATCACATAGTTGAGCACACTGCGCAGCACATAGGCCGCCACCACCACCCCCATGGCCAGGAAGAACACCCGGTAGGCTCGGTCCGGCAGCCACGTATACAGAGCCTGGCGGGACACCAGGGGGAAGGCCAAATCAATGGCCGCCACCAGAAGGGCGCAGAGCATATCCAGGAGAAACAGCCGCAAATGGGGCTTAAAGTAGGAGAAAAAAATCCGCAAAGAGCCTTTCGTTCGATAATCCTTGGTGGTCATATTCTTCCATTCCTCGCTTGCTACACAAATTCTGGCTCTATTATACCGGTTTTTTCAAAAGATGCAAGGCCAAAGCGGCAACATTTCGCACCAGCAACCAGAAGGAATGCCCCAGAAATCTGGAAATTCCCTGGTTTTTCAAGATGTCAGGGTGGGCCCGCGTTGCAATATGGCACGCTTTGACGAAATGCACAGCACTCCTTCCCATTGGCAAAGCGAATGCTGCTGCCCGGTTGTGGCGAAACATAAAATGGTGTATACTGGGAGAAAATGCATCAGGAGGCGTTTTCATGGAGCTGCTGTATCAGGATTCCCAGATTGTGCTGTGTGTCAAGCCTGCGGGGCTGTCTTCAGAGGCTGGCGCCGGCTCTCTGCCGGAGCTTTTGGAGGACCAACTGGGTAGGCCGGTGTTCCCGGTGCACCGGCTGGACCGGAACGTGGGAGGCGTCATGGTCTATGCCCGGACCCGGCAAGCGGCCTCCGCCCTGTCCCGGGCGGTGCAGGCGGGAAACCTCCAAAAGGAATACCTGGCCCTGATCCACGGCTGCCCCACCCAGCCTGCCGGTACCTGGGAGGACCTGCTCTGGAAGGACAGCGCCAAAAACAAGGTGTTTGTGGTCCGGCAGATGCGGAAGGGGGTCAAAGCAGCCAAGCTCGCCTACCGGGTGCTGGAGGAGGCCACTCCTCTGACCCTGGTGCACATCCGCTTGTACACCGGCCGGAGCCACCAGATCCGGGTGCAGTTTGCAAGCCGGGGCTTCCCTCTGGCCGGAGACCACAAGTACGGCAGCCGGGATGACATCAGATCCCCCGCCCTCTGGTCCTTCCGCCTCACCCTGCCCCATCCCGCCACCGGTGAAACCATCACCTGCCTGCATCCACCGGAGGGGGAGCTGTGGCACATGTTTCCCATGATTTCCCGGGAAATTCCCCGGTGGTAAAAAGCCAAACAAGGTCTGTCACCAATGGAAACGGTTCGGATACAACCGGTTCCATTGGCAACAGACCTTTGTCTTAAGATTGTTGGAAGTAATTTTCCAGGCTCACGCCGGTGTAATAGTGCAGAAGGATCTCCTCATAGCCGCTTCCCGCCTGAGCCATGGCCTGTGCGCCGTACTGGCTCATGCCCACCCGGTGTCCATAGCCCCGGGTCTGGAAAAAGATCTCGTCTCCCATCACACTGACAGCAAATACCGTGGAGCGCAGGCCCAAAAGGCTGCGCAGCTCCTTTCCGGTGAAGGAAACCCCTCCAATCTCCAGGGCCTCCACCCCGCCCCCCTCCGTGGCGGAAACCGCTCCAAACCAGCTCTCCGGAGAGCCAGACAGGTCCGCCGCCGGGTTTTGGGAGAGGATGCGGGCGGAAAATTCCTCTGTGGAGAAGGAGACGGTGTCCTCATTGTGGGGCGCTTCCTCGCCGGGGCTGTCCACGGACTGCAGGTAGGGCACATCGCTGCCCCAAACCTCCACCGCCGTCTCCGTGCGGCCTCCCGAACAGGAGAAGAAGGTGGCGTCGATGAGGCCGCCGTCATAGACCAGAACCTGCCCATCCGTGGCCTTCACCGCCTGGGCCGCCGCCTGGGCTCCGTCCGGTCCCGCCTCTCCGGCCTTGGCGCAGTAATCCTCATAGGAAATCCATCCCTGGCAGCAGCCGGGGTCCGTACAGATGTCCGCGCTGTCATGTTTGTTTCGGGCGGTCTGGCGCAGGGTATAGGTGCGGGAAACCACCGCCTGAGCCTTTAACGCCTCTTCCCCAAAGGAGGCGGGCATTTCCGCCAGAATCACTCCTGCCAAGTAGTCATCCAGCGGCTTCTGCTCCACCGTTCCGTCGCTCATCAGCACCTGCAAAAGCATCGTTCCGTCCAGACTGTCTCCACTGGGGACCGTCTGAACGGCCTCTGTCCGGTCCGCCGGGGCCGTCTGTACCGGCTCCGGCGGCAGGGTTCCCTCCGGCTCCTCCTGCCGGCCCAGTAAAAACAGAGCCGGAATCCAAACACCTACAAAGATTGCCGCCAAGGTCAATACCCACGCACGTTTCATTCCCGTTCCTCCTCGCCTGCTTGTCCAGCTTTGGGAACTCCATCATACCACCCGGCTCCCGGGGAATTTGCCGAATGCCCTCTTCCTTTTTTGGGACATTTTTGGTATCATAGGGGAAAAACACAGCGAGGAATACACCATGGAACTCATCTATCAGGACAGGAGCATTGTGGTCTGTGTCAAACCGGCAGGAGTGCTGTCCACCGACGAGCCCGGCGGCGTGCCAGAGCTGGTACGGGCGGCGCTGGGGGAACCCCATGGATGCGTGCGGACGGTGCACCGGCTGGACCGGGTAGTCAGCGGGCTCATGGTCCTGGCCAGAACACCGGAGTCCGCCTCTCAGCTCTCCTGCCAAATCCGGGAGCAGGGCTTCCAGAAGGAGTATCTGGCCGTGGTCCACGGCTGCCCCCAGGAGCCGGAGGGAATCTTTCGGGACCTGCTGCGGCGGGACAAGGCGGAACGGAAAACCTATGTGACGGAGCTGCCTGGCAAGGGCGTCCAGGAGGCCGTGCTCACATACCGGCTGCTGGAGCAGGTGGGGTTCCTGTCTCAGGTGCGCATCCGGCTGCAAACCGGCCGCACCCACCAGATCCGGGCTCAGTTCTCCGCCCGGGGCCTTCCCCTGGTGGGGGACCGGAAATACAGCCTGCTGGACGACGGCTGTCCCATCGCCCTTTGGTCCCACAGCCTGGCCTTCTGCCATCCTGCCACAGGAGCGCCCATGACCTTCCGCCTGGACCCGCCCTCCACGTATCCCTGGACCGTCTTTTCACAATCGCCCCTTTGACGCAAAAGGAGTCTGCCGTCAGCCGGGGAAATCTCCCCCGCTGCACAGCAGACTCCTTGCTTGCATATGGTGTTTCAATCCTGGCCTTACACCAGATTCAGAACCAGGGCCAGCACCGCAAAGGCCAGGGCAATCCACTTGGTCAGAGAAGCCAGCAGCTTATCCCGGTTCCCGGTCTTGGACTTGGACAGATAGCTGTCGTTGCTGCCACCGGACAGAGCGCCAGACAAGCCGGCCTCTTTCCCGGACTGGAGCGTCACAATGGCAATCAGCGCCAAGCTGACCAGAGACAGCAGGACTGCAAGCACAATTTCCAAAGCTTTCATAACAATAAACCTCCATCCGCCGCAAGGCGGCAGCCGCGTTTCCGGCAGACGGCAAGCCGATCTCACGTCCCGCAGGACATTCATTCCATAGCTGGTCCATTATATCACGGCTGCTCCAAGATGGCAAGGGAAATTTTCCAGAAAGCGACGGTTCCCCCAGAAAACCTTCCCTATCCCAATGCCACATCCAGCACCATCATGACGGAAAAGCCCAGGGCAAAAAACAAGGTTCCCACATTGGAGTGGGTTCCATGGGACATCTCCGGAATGAGCTCCTCCACCACCACATAGAGCATGGCCCCTGCCGCAAAGCTCAGAAGGTACGGAAGCGCAGGAACGAGGAGCGTCGCAGCCAAAATGGTCAGCAGAGCCCCCACCGGCTCCACCACTCCGGACAAAATCCCCCGAATGAAAGCCTTGGACCGATTCATCCCCTCCGCCCGAAGGGGCATAGAAATAATGGCGCCCTCCGGAAAATTCTGAATGGCAATGCCCAGGGAGAGGGCCAAAGCAGCGGCTGCAGAAATCTGCCCATCTCCCGCCAGGTATCCTGCATAGACTACCCCCACCGCCATCCCCTCCGGAATGTTATGGAGGGTCACTGCCAGCACTAGCATAGTGTTTCTCTGCAGGCGGCTTTTGGGCCCTTCAGCAGCGGCACAATTTCGGTGCAAATGGGGAATGAGGTGGTCCAAAAGCAGCAAAAACGCAATGCCAAGCCAAAACCCTGCTGCAGCCGGGACAAAGGACCACTTCCCCATACTCTCCGCCTGCTCCATAGCCGGAAGCAACAGGCTCCAGATGGAGGCCGCCACCATGACCCCGGCAGCAAAGCCGGTTAACGCCCGCTGCAGACGGTCTCCCATGGCTTTTTTCATCAAAAATACACAGGCCGAGCCCAAGGCCGTCCCCAAAAAAGGAATCAGAATGCCGTACCAGGCTTCTACGGACATAGCGTTCACCTCCCAACAAGGTTAGTTTATTCTAACCTCCATTCTTTCCTTTGTCAAGGGGAGAAATTTACCCTTGCATGGCAACAGCATTTCCCATTTCTGGATCCAAGTTACCCACCCATCGCCGGTACGGCAGCGCCCTGTCTTCCCCCGGGGGCATGTGCGTGCAGCGAAAGCGAGTGCAGCCCGGCTTTTCGGGTTTTGGTAACCGGAGCCGTATAGGGTGCGGCCTCCTGGACGCACCCTACTGCTACGGGGCTACGGTCCAACCCCTGTAGGGCGCACAGCTCACACTGTGCGCCCTACAGGGGTTCTGCGCTGCCCCCACAAAAAAGAAATCGGGGGCACACTAAAAGACGCTGGTGCTCAGCCAGTAAATCAGGCCGTAAATGGCGCTGGCTGAAATGCCAAATACCAGCACAGGACCGGCAATGGAAAAGAGCTTGACGCAGGTGCCGGTGACAATTCCTTCGCTGCGGAACTCAATGGCCGGTGCGGCGATGGAGTTGGCAAAGCCGGTAATGGGTACCAGCGTACCGGCTCCTGCCACCTTGGCCAGGTCGTCATAGAGGCTGAAGCCAGTGAGGAGAACGGACAGAACCACCAGACTCATAGAGGTTGCGGTACCGGCGTCTGTCTTGTCCAAACCAGCGGCGGCAAAGCCGTTTTGAATCAGCTGCCCCAGCACACAGATGAGCCCACCAATCCAAAAGGCATGGAAGCAGTCCTTCCAAATCGGCGATTTGGGGCCCATTTGCTTCACATATGCATCATATTCCTTGGGATTCATGTTCATATTCCTTCCCCCTTCGGGGATAGTCTGTCCCGTTTTGCCCGGATTACCCGTCTGTAACCTCTAAATCCAAAATCAAAACCGTACAAAACCAGAAAAATTCTTCGAGAGACCTTGCCGAATTTATGAAAATGCGGTATAGTTACAGTAGCAAGCAGAATCTACAATCCAGACCGGGAGGGACGGAATATGGAAAATGTAATCATCACCATTGCTCGGCAGCATGGCTCCGGCGGCCGCCTCATCGGCGAATGCCTGGCCAAGAAGATGGGCATTGCCTACTATGACAAGGAGCTCATCTCCCTGACTGCAAAGAAAACCGGGTTTGCCCTGGACTTTGTGAAAGAGGTGGAGGAAAAGCAAACTGCCAGCTTCCTGTACAGCATTTATGCCGCCGCCACTGTGCCCTCGGTGTATGAGCAAGCCAGGAACGCCCAATTTGCTGTGATTCGGGAATTGGCAGAACAGGGGCCCTGTGTCATTGTGGGACGGGCTGCCGACTGCATCTTGAAAAATTTCCCCAGGAGTGTACATGTCTTCATCCATGCACCACTGGACGAACGCATCCGCCGTGCCCGTGACGACTACAAAGAGCCCATGGACAATCCGGAGCGAGCCCTTCAAAAGAAGGACAAATCCCGCGCCGCCTTCTACAACACCTACTCTGAATACCCCTGGGGCGATATCCGCAACTACGATATGGCCCTCAACAGCTCCATCGGCATTGAAAAATCCGCAGACATCATCTGGGACTACGTAAAAGCCAAATTTGGTGCATAAATCCATCCCGGGGCCTGTTGTGAAACGGAACAGCCAAGCAGCTCCCTGCAGGATATTGTATTTTACTTTTACTCAATATTCTGTGGAGAAGCGCCTTGTCCCACCCGTTATGGCAACAGGCTCCCAATTTTTCATTTTATAGATCATATGTTTTAGTTTAACCGCATTTGTTTGTTCAATTTTCTGCAAATTGACGCACCGTGCGCCAGCGGAGCAGCCGCATTTCCTTTTTCCGTGCTGACCCGGGAGCGCTAGCTTCCCCGGGAGAAGGCGGGGCGCTCCCGTGCCAGTGATGAGGGAGTAACTTGGACCCAGAAGAAGGAAGTTGCTGCCCTGGCGGGGGCCAGGGCGCGGCATTGACAAGGAAGTCGAACCGTGGTATGGTTATTTTGTGAAAATATGCGCGAACATCAACTGCAAACGAGAATCGCGCGATGGGCGCAAGGATGGCTTTGCATCTTGTGGGGCGGGTTTGAACTCGCCCACTTTTGCGGCAGGTCCCCAGGTGCTTTCCATCTTATACACCCGTCACGATGTCGCCAAGGAGAATTGCATATGATCGTCATCATCAAAGCCGGAACCCCCCAGAACCAAATTGACCGCCTGATTCGCTGGCTCCAAAGCCAAGGGGTGCAGGCCCATCTCTTTGCCGGGGAATATGACACAACTCTCACCCTGGTGGGCCAGACAAGCAGAATGAACATAGAGCTGCTGGCCGGTCTGGAGATTGTGCAAGAGGTAAAGTGGGTATCTCAGCCCTTCCAGTGCTGCAGCCGGGAATTCCGGCCCCAGGACACGGTCATCTCTCTGCCGGGCTCCCAGGTCCGGATTGGCGGCGGCAGCTTCTGCCTCATTGCCGGCCCCTGCTCCGTGGAAAGTCCGGAGCAAATCCTGGAGGTCGCCAAAGCCGTCCAGGCAGCAGGCGCCCAAATTTTGCGGGGAGGCGCCTTCAAACCCCGGACTTCCCCCTACGCCTTTCAGGGGCTTGGAGCTCAGGGCATCCAAATGCTGGTGGAGGCCAAACGGGAAACTGGGCTTCCCATCATCACAGAGGTGATGAGTGTCAACCAGCTCCCCCTGTTTGAAGAGGTGGACATCCTGCAAATTGGCGCGAGAAACATGCAAAACTACGACCTTCTGCGGGAGGTTGGCAGACTGCAAAAGCCTGTGCTCCTGAAGCGGGGACTCTGCGCCACTTTGACGGAGCTGCTCATGAGCGCAGAATACATCCTCTCTGAGGGAAACCAGCAGGTGATGCTCTGTGAGCGCGGCATTCGCACCTACGAAACCAACACCCGCAACACCTTGGATTTGGCTGCCGTCCCCATGCTGAAGGAGCTGAGCCACCTGCCGGTGCTGGTGGACCCCAGCCACGGCACCGGCCTGGCCCGGCTGGTGGAGCCCATGGCCCTGGCTGCTGCAGCAGCGGGAGCGGACGGGGTCATGGTGGAAGTTCATAACGACCCGCCCCATGCCCTGTGCGACGGGGCCCAGGCCCTGACGCCAGAGCAATTTGCCCAAACTGCCCGGAGCATCCGGCGGATACGGGAGGCCCTTGCAGAATGAAGCCAACTGAGATTCGGATTCTGAGCTCCAGGCCCTATGACGTTGCAATCGCCCCCGGCCTGCTGGACCGGCTGGGAGAGAGGGCCGCTCCCCTCGTCCCAGGTCGCCGGGCTGCCCTGGTCTGCGACAGCGTCGTAGCGTCCCTGTACGGCCAGCGGGCCCAGACTGCCCTGGAAGCAGCTGGTTTCCTGGTCTGCACCTATGTATTTCCCCAGGGAGAAGCCTCCAAAAATGGAGAGACCTATCTCAAAATCCTGGAGGTTCTGGCGCAGAACCAGATCTCCCGGGGGGATCTGCTCGTAGCTTTGGGCGGCGGCGTCACCGGCGACCTGGCAGGCTTTGCCGCCGCCACATACCTCCGGGGCATTCCCTACCTCCAGGTCCCAACCACCCTCCTGGCCATGGTGGACAGCTCCGTAGGTGGAAAAACCGCCATCAACCTGCCCGGTGGGAAAAACCTGGCCGGCGCATTTTATTCCCCCCGCCTGGTGCTGTGCGATACCGGCACACTCTCCACCCTGCCGCCTGCCGTGTTTCAGGCGGGGTGTGGGGAAATCATCAAATATGCAGTCCTCACAGGTCAGCCTTTGACAGGCCTGGTGCAGGAGGGCATCAGCCGCCACACCCCGGAGATCATTGCCCGCTGTGTGGCAGTCAAGGGGAGCCTGGTGCAAGCCGATGAATGGGACACCGGGCCGCGGCAGCTTCTGAACCTGGGGCACACCCTGGGCCATGGGGTAGAAGCCGGCAGCGGCTTTTCTCTGGCCCACGGAGCCTGTGTTGCTGTGGGACTGGCCATGATGGCCCGGGCAGCCGCCCGCTTTGGCTTCTGTAGCGGGGAAACCAGGGACCAAATCCTGGCCCTGCTCCGCCAATACCGGCTTCCCACCGAGACAGGGTTGGATCCGGAGATCCTGCTCCGCCTGGCTCTGGGGGACAAAAAGCGCCGGGGCAGCCGCCTCACTTTGGTGGTGCCCCAGTCTATGGGGGATTGTATTCTCCATGACATTCCCCTGGAGGAGCTGCCCCGGTGGATTGCAGCCGGATACCCGGAGGCCTGCCCATGGACCTGATTTTACACCCCCGTCCCCTTGCCGGTACTGTAGCAGCCATCCCCTCCAAGTCCTGGGCACACCGGCTGCTTTTGGGCGCGGCTCTGTCCGGGGAACCCACCCTGCTTTCCTGTGGCCCCCTCTCCCGGGATATTCAGGCCACCATGAGCTGCCTGTCCGCCCTGGGCGCGGAGCTGACCTACCAAAACGATACCGTACTGGTTCATCCCGGGCGGCTTCCTGGATGCTGCCGCCTGCCATGCGGGGAGAGCGGCTCCACACTCCGCCTGCTCCTGCCTGTGGTGGCAGCTCTGGGGATTCACGCCGGCTTTTTCATGGAGGGGCGGCTTCCTTCCCGCCCTCTGGCCCCCCTGGGCCGGGAGCTGGAGGCCCACGGTGTGCGCCTCTCCCGCCCGGAGCCGGGTTTCCTCCAGTGCCGGGGGAAGCTGGAGCCTGGCTCCTTCCGTCTGCCGGGGAATGTATCCAGCCAGTTCATTTCCGGTCTCCTCTTTGCCCTCCCCCTGTTGGACCGGGAAAGCACCCTCACAGTGACAGGTCCGGTGGAGTCCGGGCCGTACTTGAAGATGACCTTGGCGGCTCTGGAGCTTTTTGGCATTCACCCCACAGTCCGTGGGGCAGCTTACTTCCTCTCCCCCGCCTCCTACCGGAGCCCGGGGCAAGTCCATGTGGAGGGAGACTGGTCCAACGCCGCCTTCTGGCTCTGCGCCGGCGCCCTGGGCGGCGGCGTCACCGTTGCGGGGCTGAACCGAAACAGTCTGCAAGGCGACCGGGCCATCTGCACCCTGCTGTCTGCCATGGGAGCCGGAACCGCTTGGTCCGGAAGCAGCTGCACCGCAGCGCCGGGTCCTTTACAGCCCCTCCAGGTGGATGCCAGGTCCATTCCGGATCTGGTTCCCATTTTGGCTGTGACCGCCTCGGCCGCTCCCGGAATCACCCGGGTGGAACACGCCGGGCGGCTCCGTCTGAAAGAGTCGGACCGGCTGGAAGCCCTCTGCCGCCTGCTGCAGGATCTGGGAGGCTCTGCCTTTCTGGAGGGGGACTGCCTGGTGGTCCAGGGCGGAACTCCCCTCACCGGTGGCGCAGTAATGAGCTACGGAGACCACCGCATTGCCATGGCCGCTGCTGTGGCAGCCAGTCTTTGTACCGGCCCGGTACGCCTCATTGGCGCAGAGGCCGTCACAAAATCCTATCCCCGGTTCTGGCAGGATTACCAGAGCCTGGGGGGCATTTGGGAGGAGATCTCATGAGCAGCAGCTATGGCGAAACCATTCGATTCACTTTATTTGGCCAGTCGCACGGCCCCGTTGTGGGGGTCACCATGGAGGGAGTTCCCCCCGGGTTTCCCATTGATCTGGAGGCCCTGCAGGCCTTTTTAAACCGGCGGGCCCCTGGGAGAAGCCCCACCGCCACAGCACGGCGGGAGGAGGACCGTCCGGAATTTCTCTCGGGCCTCGTGGGGAATGTCACCTGCGGGGCTCCCCTCACTGCCGTCATCCCCAATAGAGACATCCACCCTCAGGACTACCGCAGTCTCCGGGACTGCCCACGGCCCGGCCATGGGGACTATACCGCTCAAGCAAAATTTCACGGGGCCCAGGACGCCGCCGGTGGGGGACACCTCTCCGGCCGCCTCACTGCACCCCTGTGCATCGCAGGGGGCATCTGCCTGCAGCTGCTGGCCCGGGAGGGGGTCACCATTGCCGCCCATATTCAAGCCATTGGGGACCAGGAAGACCTGCCCTTTGACCCCGTAGCCGTGGGCGAAGCAGAGCTGCAGACCCTTTTGGCACGGCCCTTCCCTGTCCTCCGGGAGTCGGCAGAGGCCGCCATGACTCAGACCATTTTAGAGGCCAAGGCGGCGGGGGACTCCGTGGGTGGCGTCATTGAGTGCGCCGCCCTGGGCCTCCAGCCCGGCTGGGGGGACCCCATCTTTGGTGGCATGGAAAACCGGATTGCCCAGGCAGTGTTTGGGATTCCCGGCGTCCGGGGCGTGGAATTTGGGGCCGGCTTCTCCGCCGCCCGGCTCCGGGGCAGTGAGCACAACGATGCCTTCTGCCTGGAAGACGGTCAAGTCCGGACCAAGACCAATCGCCACGGGGGTATCCTGGGGGGCATCACCAGCGGCATGCCCCTTCTCTTCCGGGTGGCAATTAAGCCCACCCCCTCCATTTCCAGGCCCCAGGAGAGCATATCCATGTCCCGCCGGGAGCCGGTCACCCTGGAAATTCCCGGACGTCACGACCCCTGCATCGTTCCCCGGGCAGTGCCCTGTGTGGAGGCAGCTGCGGCCGTAGCCATTTATGACGCTTACCTGCAAGGGAAAAAGGGGGACTAACCCATGGATTTGGCGGATTTTCGCAATCAAATTGACGAAATCGATCAGGAGCTGATGGCCCTTTTCCGGCGGCGGATGGAGACGGTGGAACAAATTGCCGCCTACAAGGAGCAGCATGGCCTGCCTGTTTATGATCCTCAGCGGGAGGAGGAAAAACGAACGGCCCTCCTGGCGCAGCTGCCCCCGGCGCTGCGCGATGACGCCGGGGCCCTCCTCACCTGCCTGTTCACCCTGAGCAAAGCCCACCAGAGCCGCCACGCCGCCATGCCGCGCCGCTGCGGCCTCCTGGGCCGGAGGCTGGCCCACAGCTACTCCCCTGCCATTCACGCTCGCCTGGGCTCTTACGAATACCGGCTTTTTCAGCGGGAACCGGAGGAATTGGAAGCCTTTCTGCGGGAAGGGGCCTGGGATGGGCTGAATGTCACCATTCCTTACAAGCAGGCTGCCGCCGCCTGCTGTGACCGGCTCTCCCCCCTGGCCCAACGCCTGGGCAGCGTCAACACCCTGGTGCGCTGCCCAGACGGGAGCCTGTATGGAGACAACACCGACGCTTGGGGCTTTGGGGAAGCCTTTCGTCGGCTGCATGTGGGCTGCACCGGAAAGAAGGCCCTGGTTCTGGGCTCCGGCGGGGCCTCCGTCACAGTGCAGGCAGTACTCCGGCAGCTGGGGGCCCAGGTGGTGGTGATCTCCCGAACCGGCGCAGACAATTACGAAAACCTGGACCGCCACCGGGACGCGGCCATTCTGATCAACGCCACCCCCGTGGGCATGTACCCGGACAACGGAGAAAGTCCCCTGGCTCTGGACCGCCTACCCCGGCTGGAGGCAGTGTTTGACCTCATTTACAACCCCGCCCGGACCCGACTCCTGCTGGAGGCGGAGGCGCGGGGCATTCCCTGCTCCAACGGCCTCACCATGCTGGTGGCCCAGGCGGCCAAGTCCTCGGAGCAATTCACCGGTCAGGCAATCTCTCAAAGCGTCCAGGACACCATTGTGGCCCAGGTGGGGGCCGAGATGGAAAACTGGGTGCTCATCGGGATGCCCGGCTGTGGAAAAACCCGGATTGGTCAGCTCCTGGCCCAGCGTACCGGCCGCCCCTTTGTGGATGGAGACCGAGAGCTGGAGGTCCGGTCCGGAATGCCCATTCCGGTGTTTTTTAGCCGCTACGGGGAGGCGGCCTTCCGGGACCTGGAAGCCCAGGTGCTGCAGGATTTGGGAAAGGGCTCGGGTCAAGTCATTGCCACCGGCGGTGGCTGCGTCACCCGGGAGGAAAACTACCTATCCCTACGGCAAAACGGGAAAATCATCTGGATTCAGCGGCCATTGAACCTCCTCAGCATCCAGGGGCGGCCTCTGTCACAGGAAATGGGCCTGGAAGAGCTTTTCAAAGCCCGCCGGAGCCTGTATGCCCGCTTTGCCGGCTGCACCGTCTCCAATGCCGGTACATTTGAAGAGGTCATCCAACAAATTTTGGAGGTAACCGCCCCATGAAGCTTTTGATTCTCAACGGCCCCAACCTAAACCTCCTGGGCCAGCGGGAGCCGGAGATTTACGGCTCCGCCACCTACCACGATCTCCTGGCCCTGATCCAAGAAACCGCCCAGAGGCTGGGCCTGAAGGCAGACGTTCGCCAGTCCAACCACGAGGGGGACCTGGTGGACTGGATTCAGGACGCTTACGGCGTGTACGATGGTATCGTCCTCAACCCCGGGGCCTACACTCACACCAGCATCGCCCTCTTGGACGCCCTTCTGGCAGTGGGCATCCCCACAGTGGAGGTCCACCTCTCGGACCTTAAAACGCGGGAGCCCTTTCGCCAAATCTCCTACATCCGCCCGGCCTGCGCAGCTACCTTCATGGGGCTGGGAATCGAGGGGTACCGGCGGGGGATGGAGTTTCTGGAGGGCAAAATCAGGCAGGAACTGCATACATAGCCTACCTCATTTTGATTTGCAAGCTGAACTGCCCCCTAAAGTAGACCAAGGAAAAATCCAAAGTCGGCTTTAGGGGGTAAATCTATGTTGAAATCGCCGCACGCATCAGAAAGGTGCAATGAATTGCGCAACTTATTGTACCTTATCTGCAGGCCGCATATACGATCCGTTACGATACGGGAGTATTATTTCATACCCGTGCGCTCCCTGCAAGCCGCCGTTAGTTTTGACGTTTACGTAAAAATAGGGCACACCGCCCACAGCCTGGAGGCTGTAGGGGTGTGCCCAAAAAAAGAGGTAAAAGGAGAAGGATCAGAAATTTTGATCCAGAATCGTCAGCAGCTTGGCCAGCTGAGCGCGGGTTAAGGTATCCTTAGGCTGCAGCGTGCCGTTGGGGAAACCCTCAAAGAGATTTTTAGCGGTAGCCCAGG
>UQZA01000036.1 GCA_900545515.1 uncultured Eubacteriales bacterium
GCGGATTTTCTATGTATCCGCACGGATTTTGCTGGCATAAGTGCATTGCTTTAGGAAATGTAGACCAAGAATGCGATCATGTATATTTGGCGGAGGTATATATGCACGACAAAAAGTATGAGTTTGAATATGATGAACTATTGGGCGTGTTCTGGAAGAGCGCAGATGCTGAAAGCTGCTTGTCGGAATTCAAATCAGACAATTATGACATAATAGAAAATGGGGAATTTGAAATTGAATGCACTGTGTCAAGGTATGAAATAAATGAGATGCAGTGGAGATATGGATTTAATTGATATACAGAAACAGAAAGACACCGCTTATTTTCAATATTAATGTTGACATGTCTGCGTTTCAAAAGTCAAAGAAAGCAATAGAAGTGGACGCCAAAGTATAAGCAGTTTGGCCCGCGTGTCGAGCTTACCTACAGCGGTAACAACAAGGAGTATCACTATGTACCTCTCCATCCGGATGTGAAGGAATGGCAGTATACCTCCCTGACCATCGTATCGAAGAAGGCAGGGACCCTGGTAAAGAGCATCCGGGTGGGAGGCATCTTGGATGAGCATTACACCTACCTGGCGGGAAGCGAAGCCGGAACAACGACCACGCTGCCGGAGACGTACGATACCACAGCGAAGGGAAGCAGCACGAAGCTGTCGGGATATCGATATGCATATGATGAGCGGAACAATATTGTCCAGGAAACAGACCTGAATACTGGAAAATACTGGAAATATGCATATGACAAGCTGGGACAGCTGCAATATGCCACAGAGTATGCGGCAAATGGCACAGGGCAGAAGCGGTATAAGTACTATTACGACCATGCCGGAAACCTGACATCCTGGCGGATTGAGGATGGGACGGCAACGAACACCCAGGAAGAGCATACGTATACCTACGGAGACAGCAACTGGAAGGACCTGTTGACGGCCTTTGACGGGAAGGGAATCAGAGTGTAGTATGTACCCACCACCTTGAACAGGGCGAAGAAGATGGAACAGAAGAAAATTTGCAGGGGTTTCCAGTTGCCGAAGATCATCACCGCCAGGGCCAGGAAGCCATAGCCGCCCACGTCTGCAGAGAAGGAGCTGCCAATGACCAGCACGTAAGCCAGGCCGCCGATGCCGCCCAGGAAGCCGGAGATCATCACGCCGGCGTAGCGCATCTTGTAGACGTTGATGCCCACGGAGTCCGCCGCCTGGGGATGCTCGCCGCAGGCCCGCATCCGCAGGCCAAAACGGGTCTTATACAGGACAAACCAGGCCACCAGGAAGAGGATCAGGGCGATGGGAATGGTGATGAAGAATTTCTTAAAGAGGGAAGGGAGAAAATCCTGGTTCACGGCGCCCATGATGTGTAGCTGCTCTGGCGTCCAACGGGTCCAGGTGGGAATGGCAATGTCCGTGATACCCTGGCCCTGCACGGCCCAGGCCACCACCACGCAGAAGGCGGGGGCGAAGATGTTCAGAGCCGTGCCGCCGATGGTCTGGTCTGCCCTTAGGTTGATGGCGGCAAAAGCCAGCAGCAGGGAGAAGACCATACCGGCGATGCCGGCAATCAGAGCCGCCAGAACCACGCCCAGCTGAGAGGTGAAGACGCTTTCGCCCCAGCCAGCGGCGTCCAGAGCCTGGAGGAAGAGGGTGGACGCCAAAGCGCCTATGATCATGATGCCTTCCAGTGCCAGGTTGATGACGCCGGACCGCTCCGAATACATACCACCCAGAGCCACCAGCATCAGGGGGATGGCGAAACAAATGGTCAGGTTGATAATACTGCCCAAAGTGCCTACATTCATTTTGCTGCCGCCTCCTTTTTCTCGTTCTTGTTTCTACGCCGGCCCAATTTGCCGGACAGGAACATCCGGATCAGCAGGGCAAAGGCGGCCAGGTAGACAATGACGGAGATGACAATGTCTGTGGCCTCGGTTGCATAGCCCTGAGATTGCATGGCGTTGCCGCCCAGCCGCAGGTAGCTCAGGAACATGGCGCTGAAGATGCAGCCGATGGGGTTGCAGTTCGCCAGGAGCGCCACGGAGATGCCGTCAAAGCCAGCGGTTTCAATGGCCTGGAGCAGAGTATACTGCCCGCCGCCGGCCAGGTAGAACAGGCCGCCGCCAAAACCGGCCAGGGCGCCGGAGATGACCATGGACAGGACAACGTTCTTTTTCGCGCTGATGCCGGCGTACATAGCGGCGTCCCGGTTGTTGCCGCAAGCCTTCAGCTCATAGCCAAAGGTGGTCTTCTTCAGAATCACCCACATGACAATGGAGACCACAATGGCCAGTATGATGCCGATGTTCATGTAGCTGTAATGGAACAGCCGGTCCAGGCCCAGCCGGGGCAGGATGGCGCCGGGATTGGCGTTGGCCAGGGCGGCGGTCCGGTCAGAGGCGGAGGCGCCCCAGTCGGAGTCCAGCATCCGGGGCATGTTGGGAATCAGAAAATTCACCAAGTTCATGCCGATCCAGTTGAACATGATGGCGGTCAGCACCTCGTTTACGTTGAAAAAGGCCTTGAAGAGGCCGGGGAATAGGCCCCAGATGGCGCCCCCCAGGGAGGCGGCCAGGAGGCACACGTACCAGGGCATCTGCAGCTCAATGGCACAGGTGAGGGCCAGAAAAGCGCCGATGGTGTACTGGCCCGAGGCGCCAATGTTGAAGAGGCCGACCTGATAGGCAAAGGCCACGGCCAGGCCCACCATCACCAGGGGGGCGGCCCGGTACAGGACATTGCCAACATCGGTGAAACCTTTGCCCAGGAGGCTGCCCATGCCGGGCAGGGCATTGCGAGGATTCAGAAGCAAAAGCAGGATGAAGCCGAACAGGAGGCCGATGCAGATGGAGGTCACGGAGGCCATGACGCTCAAAAAACCGGCGTTGTCCCGCAGGCGGGTTGTTTTTTTCATGGGGTATGTCCCTCCATTCTCTTTGCGCCGGCCATATACAGGCCCAGCTCCTGCACGTCTACGGTTTTGGGGTCAAATTCGCCGACGATTTCCCCTTCGTACATCACAAGAATCCGGTCGGACAGGTTCATCACCTCGTCCAGCTCCAGGGAGACCAGGAGCACAGCTGAGCCGGCGTCCCGCTCCGCCACCAGCTGGCGGTGAATGTACTCAATGGCGCCCACGTCCAGGCCCCGGGTGGGCTGGACCGCCACCAGAAGCTTATGGGCCTTGTCGATTTCCCGGGCCACAATGGCCTTCTGCTGGTTGCCGCCGGACATGCTCCGGGCGATGGTTACAGGGCCCTGGCCGGAGCGGATGTCATACTGCCCGATGAGCTTTTCCGCATACTGCCGGACTGCGTCAAATTTGATCATACCGTGGTTATGAAATTCTGGATTCCAGTACCGCTGAAGCACCAGGTTCTGCTCCAGGGTGTAGTCCAGGACCAGGCCGTGCTTATGCCGGTCCTCGGGAATGTGGCTCATGCCGGCTTTGCTCCGGGCCCGGGTGGAGTTGTGGGAGATGTCCCGGCCACAGAGGGTGAAGGTACCGGCAGACTGCCTGGCCAGGCCGGTGAGGCCATAGACAAATTCTGTCTGCCCGTTGCCCTCGATCCCGGCCAGGCAGACGATCTCCCCCTGGCGAACCTGGAAGGACACATCCCGGACGGCGTCCTTTTTGTGCACCTTGGAGGGGACTGATACGTGCTGCACATCCAGCACCACCTCCCCGGGGGCCCGCTCTGCCTTGTCCACCTTCAGCTGCACATCCCGGCCCACCATGAGCCGGGACATCTCCTCCACAGAGGTGGAGGCCACATCCACGGTACCCATGTACTTGCCCTTGCGCAAAACGGTGCACCGGTCGGCCACGGCCTTAATTTCCGCCAGCTTGTGGGTGATGAACAGGATGCTCTTACCCTCGGCCTTGAAGCCCCGCATGATTTCCATGAGCTCGTCAATCTCCTGGGGGGTCAGCACGGCGGTGGGCTCATCGAAGATCAGGATCTCATTGTCCCGGTAGAGCATCTTCAGGATCTCCACCCGCTGCTGCATACCTACGGAGATGTTGGAGATCTTGGCGTCCGGGTCAATTTTCAGGTTATACCGCTGGGACAGAGCCAGGACCTTTTCCCGGGCCTTCTTTTTCTGCAGGACGCCCATGTGACTGTCCTCCTGGCCCAGGATGATGTTGTCCAGGACGGAGAAACATTCCACCAGCTTAAAGTGCTGGTGTACCATGCCGATGTGCAGGGCCGTGGCGTCGTTGGGGTTCCGGATCTGAACCACCTGGCCATTTTTCTTAATGACGCCCTCCTCCGGCTGATAGAGGCCGAATAGGACGCTCATCAGGGTGGATTTCCCCGCGCCGTTTTCCCCCAGCAGCGCATGAATCTCTCCGGGCCGAAGCTGCAGGGTGATGTTGTCATTGGCCGTGATCCCAGGGAAAACCTTGGTGATGTTCAGCATTTCGATGACATATTCCGCCATACCTTCACTTCCTCACTGTATTCAAATTGCGTATACCGTCATTATAGCGGAGCCAGGGGAAAATTACAATCATAAATGTGGCAATTTCCACGAAATACTGCCATGGGATAAGGCCTTTGCGCATTTTTGCACATACGGCCCGACCCCCTGTAGGGGCGCACAGTGTGCGCCAGCTGGAATTGTCCGCCGGAAGGGGAAACGCAACTGTCATCTGGAAAAATGGGGAGTGGTGCAGTGCTGCACCACTCCCACAGATTTGAGGTTAACTGCCGAAGCTGGCGCAGTAGCGCTGGAGCACGGCGGCGGATTGGGCTCGGGTGGCGGTGGCCTTAGGAGCCAGTTTGCCATCCATGCCGTTGAGGATGCCGTTTTCCACGGCCCATGCCATGGATTTCTTTGCATACTCGCTGATCAGTTCGCTGTCGGGGAAGGAGGAGAGATCTACCTGGGAGGCGATTTCTTTGCCAGTGGAAGCGGCATAGCGGGCCAGGAAGGTCACCATTTGCTCTCTGGTTATGGGCTCCTCCGGGGCAAACCGGGTGGGGGTTATGCCATTGGCAATGCCCTCGGCCCAGGCCCAGCGAATGGCCTGCGTATAATACCGCCCGGCTTTGACGTCGGTAAAGGGAGCGTCTTTGTCCGCTGCAGGACTTCCTGCCATGCGGTACAGGATTGTCACCATCTGGCCGCGGGTCAGCTTTCCATTGGGGGAGAACTCTGTGGCGGACATGCCGTTCATGAGTCCGGCGTTCAGGACAAAGTCTATGCTTTCGTGATACCAGGCGTTGGGGTCGAGATCCCGGAAGGTGGCGGAGGGGCAGTCCCCATCGCGGACGGAAAGCTCCACCGGCGGGCTGGAGACGGTGACATCCTCATTTTTCTGGAGGGTGGTGAGCCGGAGCGTGGAAGCTACGTGAGGGGCTGCATAGGTGAATTTCACTTCTGCCAGGGCCTGTCCGGCGGCGATGGCGGAGGGAGCGGCATAGGCAAAGGTGACGAGGCCCTGCTCCTCGTCCACATGGACGGCACGGCTCCCGATGAGGCTGCTGAGGCCGGCGTAGGTCAAAACCTGGGGATCGTAGGAGACGGTGAAAAGGCCATTAGTGGCGGCGGTGTCTTCTGTAAGGGTTAAGGTGACAGAGCCGCCTGCGGCAGACACAGGAGAGGCGTCCAGGCTGGCTTGCTGAGTGGGGGCCTGGTATCTGCCGGTCAGAGCGTGAACCCAGCCGGTGACGGGGTTGGCGGTTGTTTCTGCATCTCCAGGCAGGATGGTGGCTTCCACATTTGTCACAGGCTCCTGGTCCAGGGAAACCTGGGAGGAGCTTGTGAAGTCCGTACCCGGACGGATGGTAAGCTGGGTGCCATCCAGGGAAGGGGGCAGCATGTCCACATCACTGTACAGGCCGGAGATGTGGGTTGCGTCCTTCAGGCTGCAAATCTTCCGGCAGGACAGGGCCTCCGTCTTCAGATCCACGAAGTACAGGTTGATGGTGGGGCTGGAGGCGTCTGCAATGACCAAGCCGTACAGGCCGCTGTCATTTTGGATGCAGGTCATGGATAGGGTGCGCAGGTTGGAGAAGGTCTTGCCAATGTTCCCCAAGGTGCCTGTGGAGAGGGAGTAGTCCAGCCAATTCCGGTCCGGGTCATAGGAGCTGGGCCGGATGCCAAGCTGGTACAAGTCGCCCTCTGTATTGAGGGCCAGGTAATGATAAATCGTGTTTCCTTCTGCGTTGGTGGACTGGCCTACCAGCGCGATGGCGGCGAGGTCGTGCATGCGGTAGTATTCCAGGCCCCAGCCAAGGGCGGTGCCCTCCTGGAAGTCCAGCAGGCTCAGCCGCTGGCCTTGAGCGATGAAGACGGGCCGGTCAAAGGCTGTGACTTCGTGATCGCCGAAGGTCACTTGCAGAGCCGGGGCGCTGGCAGCATCCAGCATGCTGTAGCTGGCGGCGCTTTCGGGACCCATGGTTTCTGCGAAGCCGTTTGCCGGATCCACCTTGTAGAAATGACAGGGGTTCTCATAATCTCCGTTGGTGCCGTAGATGAAGCCGCCGCAGTAGCCTGCACCGGTGAGCTTGGTGCTGGCGGAGGCGTTGCTGGTGGTGCTGCCATTGGACAGGTCGATGGTCACCCAGGACAGCCCCTCTTCCGTCTCAATCTGGGCGTTTACTGTGGCCTGGAGGGGCGTGAGGCCCAGTACGGTTACGGTACAGGTTTGGCTGACCGGCTTGCCGTCAGAACCGGTGTCTACGGAGGTGGCGGTGATCTCTACAACGCCTGCGGCCAAGGCTGTCACCAGGCCATTGGAGTCTACGGTGGCGATGGAGTCATCGCTGGAGCTCCAGACGATGCCGCCGGTGAAGGAGGAGGGCTTCACCTTGGCATGAAGCTGCAGCAGGTCATCCACGGAGATCTCCGCTGTGGTCTCCTCCATGCGCAAAGTCAGCTCCGTGGCCCGGTCGTACTGGTACAGGGAGACGGCGGGCCAAACATCGGGGCCAAAATCTCCCAGCTTGGAGACCAGGAACCGCTGGGGATCTATGGCGTACAGGTTGGCGGTGTCGCCTCCGGTGTAGGCAGACAGCAACAGGTACCCGGATTCCTCATCATAAAGCAGGGAACCAAAGGAACCGTCCTTTTGAGAGACGTTGGTGAGATCCAGCCCGGTGCTTCCCAGGTACTGGCGGGTCAGGTTATAGTTTTTGCCCTTGTCTGCGGTGAAGATGATGAAGCGGTACAGCTCGCCCCCCTCTGTCATCATATAGTAGAAGACAGCAGGGCAATTGGGATAGACTTCAAAGTAGGCGTCATAGTCATAGGTGCCGCTGCCCGCATAGGCCAGGACGGCCATGGGATCTTCGGAGAAGCCGCCGGAGAGATTCCAGCTGGTGAGAGTCCCGGCATCGGGCTTGATGAATTCTACCTGCTTGCCGCCGTCACAGATGCCCACTAACCGGCCGAAATACCCTTCCTTTGTGGCGGGAGCGGGCGCCGCGTCGGACCAGGCCCAGGTTTCGGCAATGCCGCCGTAGTGAGTTGCGGCGAAGGTGTCTGCATCGACAGCGTACATGGTCAGGTTGTCATGGACATAAATGGTCTCATCCAGGAAACCGCCTGCGACATAACGGTCGCCTTGTCCCACAATGGTGTAATCTCCGGGATTGCTGCTGGTAAACTCCGCCCAGACAGGGATGTTGTCTGCGCCGTAAATGAGACCGGAGAACCGGATGTCCGGAACACGGTCCACCGTGATGGTGCAGGAAGCGGAGAGATTGGGCTTGGCGCGGGTGGTGGCGGTAATGGTGGCGGTGCCGGCTCCGGTCGCCGTGACGGTGCCATCGTGCACCGTGGCTACGGCCTCATTGCTGGAGGACCAGGTGACGGTCTGGTCTGTGAGAGTCCAGGGGTAGACGTCTGCGGTGAGAGTGGCGGTTCCGCCGCACAGCAGTTCCAGGGTCTCGGCGCTCAGCTCAATGGCCTGGGCAGTGTCCGTGGGCACGTCTGTCTGGCTCCCGGCGGGGACAATGTACAGACCGACGATCTGGTCATAGAGCTGGCTGGCATTGCGGTCGAGATTTTCGTCATAATCGCCGGCGTAGTCCGGATTGGCCGGTGTGGCAAGGCCGGTCTGGGTATCAATGGTATACAGCTTATTGTCGATGTCCATGGTGCTGTAAGCGGAGGCAAGATAGAGCAGATCCCGGTCATGATCCCATGCCATGGACTCGGTGGCAAAGCTCCACACGCCGCAGGGCGTCTGAGGATTCACAGGTGACAGCCCAGTGACGGCGCCGCCGGATACGTCATCCAGGGTGAAGCGGTACAGGAATGCAGTGGTGGAGCCGCCGGAATTGATGGTATAGAAGTTGCCCTCATCGTCAATGGCCAGGGTTCGGAATTCCGGTGCGCTGGACCACTCGTCCAGAGGAGGCGCCGAAAGGGTGGCTACCTGGGTTAGCGCCCCGGTGATCATATCCACGGTGTACAGGGTGTTATGCGTGTCCAAGGCATAGAGCTTGCCGTTCTGGACGTTAAGCGCCATGTCAGCAATGGCGTCGGTGATGCCGGCAAAGCGGCCCACCTTCTGGTAATTGGCCCACTGGCCGTGGAGAGTGGTGTACATGCAGCCGTCTGTGGCGGCGGTGAAAATGCGGCCGTTTACATATTCTGCGGCGGTGAAGGATTTGCCCGCTGCGGCAACGGTCTCCATACCCTCGCCCACCTCGTCACGGAAATCGTACCAAATGGTTTCCGGGTCAAGCTCCACCCAGCGGTTGGCGGGGCCGCGGAAATAGCCGCTGGTGAAGCCGAACATCCGGCCGGTGTAGTCCTCGCTCTCCCCACCATAGGTGAGCTCATAGACTGTGACATTGTCTGCATAGTCTGCTACCATCACCAGGCAGGTTTCGCCGATGAGGGCGCCGGCCAGGTCGATGGTGGTGGAGGTGCGCTGGCCCTTCTCTGTGGCATCCGGAAGGGCATTGCCGTAAATTTTGGTGCCCGACAGGTCCGAAACCTGAATGGCTGCAATGTACTGGTTGTCCCGGGCGGTGACAGTCAAGTTGCCTGTGAGCAGATCCTTGGTGATGCTCTCCACCACAGGAGCGGTGTCATCTACAGTCAGGGTGGTGGTCAGGAAGGAGCCCTCCTTCAGACTGCCGGAGCTTTTCAGGGCGAGAATGTCCTCCAGGGTCATGGCGTTCTGGCCGGTATAGTATTCGGGGACTGCAATGACCTCCACGGTGAAGGTCTCGTCTTCTTCCAGCCCCAGGCTAGCGACCTTCCGGTTGATGCTGCCTGCGCCCACGGTGTTGGCCCAGGCGCCCCGATTTTCCTGGAAGAAGGAGCCGAGGGCCTGCTGCTGCACAGAGGTGGCGGAAAGGAGCTCCCCGTCCTGATCGGTCACGGTGACCACCAGAGCGGCGGCGTTCCGGATCAGAGAGTACTCGTAGCTGTGGACAGTGTCTACGCTGCGGATGGCCAGGCGGCTGGTGGGAATTTCATCTTCGATGATGTAGGGGTTGCCAGTCAGGAAGTAGGGGGTGGTGTTGCCGTCAAATTTCACCACCAGGCTGTTAGAGTAGGTGCCGGAGTAGGGTACCTGGTCAGAGCCATACATACGTTCCGAGACGGATACCGGCTCGAACATGGAGGCCTCGCTCCAGCTGCCGTAGAAGCCCAGCACGGGGATGGAATGGGCCACATCCTCCAGGGCGCCGTCGGCGGTGGCAATGGGGTTCACGTAGACGAAACCTTCCAGGTATGCGCCATTTTCGTAAGAGCTGTCCAGGGCTTCTTTGACGTCCTGGGGGATGGATGCGCTCACCTGAATGGTAACGGCCTGCCCGGGCTCTACGACAATCTCGCCCGTCTCCAGGGTGCTGAGAAGCAGGTGGGCGTCATAGGTGGTGACGGCGCCGTCGTGGTCCAGATCCGCCGCTTCGCCGATGGCGTCCCGGAGACCGGCGGCGTAGTCCAGAATCAGCTGGGCGTCCTTGGCGTCGGTGACTCCGTTACCGTCCAGGTCGCAGGACAGTTTGGATTTGGGGATGAAGAAAGTACCGTCCACCTGATAGGTGACCTCCAGGGGCAGGGCCACGGTCTGGGTGTTCAGGTAAGTGACGCCGGATCCTTCTAGGAGACCCTGGGTGAAGAAATCACTGGTCAGGGTGTAGTGTTTGGGAGCGTCGCTGAAATTGTGCAGGGAGAAATCAAAGGTGTAGCGGCCGGTGCGCTCAGGATCGTCCCCCAGCTCCGCCTTGACCTTATAGTCAGCCCAGGAAGCGGTGGCGTTCTCTCCCATTTGAATGTAAGACCCTGCGGAAATGGCAGAGCCCACATGAGCAAGGCCTGCGCCCTGCCGCAGAATGGACCAGTAGTTGCCGCCGCTGGCTTCCTCCTGCAGAGGCTTTGCGGTGGACATGAGGAGGCTCTGGATCAGATGACGGCTGGATACACCGGTCTTCTCATCCAGCTGATTACTCCGGATGTGTCCGGCAACCAGGGCGGCCATGCCGGCCACCTGGGGGGACGCCATGGAGGTGCCGGACATGTTCTGATAGGAGGTACCAGCCGGGTCCATGCCCTGGACGCCGTAGATGCTGCCGCCGGGGGCTGTGATTTCCGGTTTCATGGTGAGGTCTCCGGGTATGCCGTAAGAGGAGAAGGAGCTCATGGTGTAATACTCCGGGGAGGTCTGCTGGGAGCTGACATCCTGGCTCACGGTGAGGGTTCCCTCATAGTACGCAGCGCCGCCCGGCGCGGTTTTGGCCGTAGCAGATGCCCGGAGAATCGCCCCTTCTTCCTGGGTGATTGCTACACAGGGCTGGTCATACCGGTATCCAGACAGGTCCATGCTCAGAGCGCCCGGTACATTATTATAAATGATGGTGGCAATGGCCCCGTTGGCGGCGGCGGCATTGGCCTTTTCATAGAAAGAGGTCTCGCCTCTGGAGCAGATGGCGATTTTTCCTTCCAGCTGCCCGGCCAGGGCCATCCAGTCCGCCTCAGAACCGGCGCCGTCAATGAGGATGTAGGAATGCTCCCCAGCCAGGGCCTTCAGGGGGCCGTTGCCGTAGTCGGTGTTCTCATCGTAGAAGATGTTGTGCTCCCCGGCAGTCAGGTACATGCCGGTGTAGCCGGTGTTATCCACTGAGGCGACGCTGAGGCTGTTGGTGTAGCTGCCGGGAGAGCCTACGGTGTCCAGGCTCACGTCCTCGCTGTAGAGGTAGGGAACGCCACTGACTGCCTGATCGGCCCAGCCTCCCGCATTGCCGGCGGAGACAGTGACCACGGTGCCGCAGTCGGCCAGACGGTCCAGGATTTCTTCATAGAGATCGCTGTGACTGAATCCGGGATTGCCGGAGCCCAGAGACAGATTCACAGAGTCACAGCCCAGGACGATGGCGTCTTCAATGGCTGCCATATAGTCGGAGTCGTAGGCGCCGCCCCGGGCGCCGAACACCTTCATGGTGAGAATCTGAGCGTCCGGCGCCACACCCTGCATCAGGACGGACTCCAGGGCGCTGGAAAAGCTGCCGTCCCCTTGGGGAATGTAGGCATTGGCAGCTGCAATGCTGGCTACATGGGAACCGTGGTCTCCCTGACTGTCTTTGTCATGGGTGACCTCCAGGCTGCGGTCGATGTAGTTATAGCCAAAGGGAATCTTGGAGTTGATATAGAGGTCCTCCGGCTGGAACTGGACCGGTACGTTCAGCTCCCCGGCCAGGGAGGTGATTTCTTCTGCGTCCAGCAAATGGAGGCTCTCTACATAGGTGTCTGCGTCCTGTCCCGTCAGCTCTGCCCTCTTGGACAGGGAGTAGGCAAAGGCCTCGTCGGAGAAGGACTGGTGGTTGGTGTCAATGCCGGTGTCGATCACGGCAATCCGGCTGCCCGCGCCGGTGTAGCCGCAGGCCCAGGCAGCAGCCGAGCCGATCATGTCGCAGGATGTGGACATATTGGGGGAGTCCGGCTCGTCTACGGAGTATACCGCCGGGTCGTACCGGTTTTCCAGAATGACCTCCCGGACGCCGGGCAGCGCCTGAATGGCAGACAGCTGGCCGTAGGGGATGTTGGCGGAGATGAGGTTGGCTGCCAGGGTCAGATTCCAGACCACATCCAGCCGGTTGCCGGTGGCCCGCTCGATGCTGGCGGTCATACCGGCCTGCTCCTGCTTCAGCGAATCCCGGTAGGACATGGCGCTGGCGTTGGCCGCGATGCCGGAGGTGGCGTAGCCGGCCCCGATGGTGGAAGCCCGGTCCAGTACGATGGATACCCGGACCAGGTCTGTGTTGGCATAATCCGGAGCCTGGGATTCCGGCTTCGTTGCTTCCGGCAGAAGGCGCTGGGGGGCTGCGCTGCTTGCCGTTTGCTCAAAGGACAAGGCTTTTGCCTGGCTGCCCTGTTCTGCCCGTCCGGCCCGGACGGGGAGGGCGAAACCGGCCAGAAGCGCAAGCACCAGCATCAGAGATACCATACGTGCGGACATGCAGGTCTTTTTCATAAACATTCTCCTTTACGTTTTGGTTTGCCGCACCCTGCGCGGGCATCGCAGGCGCAACTGTGAATTTCCTTTCCAAGAAAATCCTGACACTTATATCATATACCAAATTAAAGCGAGAGGCAAGAAATCATGCCGCGCTTGGCCACAGTCCTGGTTGATGGTTCTCTCAAAAACCCATAGTACCCTCAATAAAAACAAAAAAATGGGGCTGGAGAATCGGCTCGCTTGTGCCGGAGTGTTGCAAAATATTGAAGTTTCTGGTATAGTATGGATGTTTACACCTGCTTTTGCCTTTACGCCGGTTTTTTTTAATTCATTTCGATTTACGGCTACAACGATTGCTTTAGGAGGCGGCACCTATGACAAGCAGCGATCTCGGCATGAACATTGCAAAGTTCCGCAGACAGGCGGGGCTGTCTCAGAGTGAGCTTGGAAAATGTTTGAATGTTTCCGCTCAAGCGGTGTCCCGCTGGGAGCGGGGTGGTGTACCGGATGCGGCGCTTCTGCCTCAAATTGCAAGCAGCCTGGGGTGTTCTCTGGACGACCTCTATGGACTGTCCACCATACCTCCGAAAAATGTGGAGAATACCCTGGCCCAGGAGATTCAAAACACTCCGTCGGAGCAAAGAACTGCCCGCGCTGTGCAGCTGGCGTGGCATATGATGAAGACAAGGGGCTCCTTAGCCAGTGATAATCCCGGCGCCCTGCTGGCGGCGGCTGTAGCCTGTGAGAATGCGGACCTCAACTCTGACTTGAATTCCGGGCGGGACCCTACCAACTGTTACTTCAACTTTGAGGATGGCCTGATGCAAGCCTCCGTTGCGTCCAAGTTTAAATACGTTCTGATGATGCAGGAGCCCAAGGACGGCTTTCTGTCGGCCCTCAAGGAGCTCCGGGATTATGAGACTCTCTTTACCATGCTGGGGAAGGAGTCCCGCCTGGCTGTATACCTGCTGGGTTTTTCCTTACCATACGGGCGGAATTTCACCAGGGATTATATCTGCAAAAAGCTGGAGCTTTCCGACAAGCTGGGTCAGGAAATTCTGGATGAGCTGTGCAGCTATGGGATGCTGAACCGCATCAGCATTCAAATATCCGATGAATGCGTGGATGCGTATGCGGTTCAGGCCATTCCTGTGATCATTCCGGTTCTCTACTTTGCTGGGGAATTGATCCGGGACGGCTCCAGCTACAGTTTGTGCGCGCCCATCCGAAGCAGCCCTCTGCTGCGTGAGACTGCGGTGCGGGAAGGCGCGTCTGCCCGTGCTGCTTCACCGGCAGGCAAGGGGCAGCCGCCTACCCAACCCCGGTTATGCCATCTTGGAAGCAAATCTCAGGAAAACGGAGGATAACCCATGGAGGAGCGGATGCAGATGGAGCAGGAAGTGACCCTGGAGCAGATGCTAGAGGCTCGGGTGCGCCGGGTGCAGCGGCAGCGGACGCTGCTGGATCGGTATGGGCAGAGTCTGATTTGCCTGACCATGAATGTGGCTGGACCGGTGAAAAACAGTCTGCTCATCCGCCGTGGCTTTTTCTGGGCTGAGGAGCTGCTGCTGGGGCAGCTGGCGGGCAGGGGCATTTCGTGCCTGCACCGGGAGCGGTATGGACCGGCTACAGGCAACGAGGGCTTTTATGTGGTCTCCGGGGACGCCGCCGCCCTCAAGCAGCTGACGGTGGAGATGGAGGAGCATTGTGAGATTGGCCGGCTGCTGGACCTGGACGTCTTGGATCCCCGGGGAGAGAAGATGGAACGACAGTCCCTGGGCCTGATGCCCAGGCGGTGCCTGATTTGCGGGGGACCGGCCTGGGCCTGCGCCAGGAGCCGGAGCCACAGCGTTCAGGAGCTCCGGCAGAAGACCGAGACCATGCTGCGCCAGGCTTTTGCCCGACAGGATGCCCAGACTGTGGCCGGACTGGCCTGCCGGAGCCTGCTGTACGAGGTCTGCGTGACGCCGAAGCCGGGGCTGGTGGACCGGAAAAACAGCGGCAGCCACCGGGATATGGACATCTTTACCTTTCTGAACAGCACGTCTGTCCTGTTTCCCTACTTTGAACGGTGTGTCCGGCAGGCTATGGGGGGGACTCTGGGACCGGAGGAGCTCCTCGCCGCCCTGCGGTGGGAGGGAAAGCTGGCTGAGCAAACCATGCTGGCGGCCACCGGCGGGGTCAACACCCATAAGGGGGCTATTTTTTCCATGGGCCTGTGCTGCGCGGCTCTGGGGCAGTTGCCCCGGGAGCAGTGGGGGGACCCGGCGGCGGTCCTGGATCGGTGCGGGGTCCTGGCCCAGGGCCTGGTGGAGCAGGATTACCGGCGCCTGACGCCGGAAACTGCCTGCACGGCTGGAGAAACGTTGTACCTGCGCCACGGCGTCACCGGAGTCCGGGGACAGGCGGCAGCGGGCTTCCCTGCGGTCCGGACGGTGGGGCTGCCTACCTTGGAAGAGGGCCTGGCCCAGGGCCTGTCCTGGAACGATGCAGGCTGCAAGGCCCTCTTGGCCCTTATGGGTACCGCAGAGGACACAAATCTCATGGCCCGGGGCGGGCTCAGGGGCCAGCGGCAGGCGGCGGAGGAAGCGACTGCCCAGCTCCGGCGTTTCCCCGATTGGGAGGGATTGGACCGGATGGATCAGGATTTTATTTCCTGGAATCTCTCCCCCGGTGGCAGCGCGGACCTGCTGGCCCTGTGCTACATGATCTGCTTCCTGAAGGAGGAGGCGGCCCGGGCCAATATGGGAGACCTGGGGCCGGGAGAGGAAGGCTCTCTTTGAAAGCCAGAAAATAGGCAAAATAACATTTGACAAATGCCCCCAAATCCCCTATAATATCTCCTGCATGACTGCAAGGAAGGGGTTACTATGCTGCTCGGACTGTCTCAAATCATCGATTGCCCCGGCGCGTCGGTTTCTTTTTCCACCAGTCTGGATTTTCGCGATCTTCGTTTCGGCTCCTCTTATCCGGTGCAAGAGCCGGTCCTGGCTACGGGCACGGTGCGCAATACTGCCGGTGTCCTGATCCTGGAGGGGAAGCTCACCACGCGGCTCCACGGCGTGTGTGACCGCTGCGCCCGGGAGTTTCAGCGGGATGTGGAATTTCCCATCTCTGCCGTCCTGGTGACAGAGCTGGCCGATGAAGAGAACGAGGATGAGTGGGTCTTCCAGCTGGAAGGCGACAGCGCGGACCTGGATGACATTGTGACCACGGCGTTTGTCCTGAATATGGATTCCAAGCTCCTGTGCAAACCGGACTGCAAAGGCCTGTGCTGCCGGTGTGGCGCGAACCTGAATGACGGCCCCTGTGGCTGTGAGCCGGAACTGGACCCCCGTTTTGCTGCTTTAAAGCAGCTTCTCAAAGATATGTAAATTTTGACGCTGTGAAAAGCAGTTCGACCTAAGGAGGTGTCACGCATGGCTGTTCCAAAGTGTAAAGTTTCCAAGGCAAGACGCGACAAGCGCCGCGGCTCCAACTGGAAGCTGGCCGCCCCCGGCGTGGTTGCTTGCCCCAAGTGCGGCGAGTTCTGCCTGCCCCACAGAGCTTGTAAGGCCTGCGGCTACTACAATGGCCGTCAGGTGATCGCTGTGGAGTCCAAGTAAGAGGCGAAGAAAGCAAGAGGAAGGCAAAGTTCCGCCTTCCTCTTTTTTCTTATTTTATTAAGGGGCACGCTGTCAAAAGGGAAATGCTGTCATCTTGGCATTGCTGGCGCGGGAGCGCCCCTGGCTGCCCCCCGGGGAAGCCAAGGCGCTGCTGCGCCAGTACAAAAAGTAAATGCTGCTACCCTGCATTTTGCCGGAGGATGCTTGACCAATTTCCACAGATGTGCGATAATAAAACAAAAGATTTTGTGAAACGATACGAGTATAGGAGGGATTCCATATGCCAAGACCTTTGGTGGCCATTGTTGGCCGCCCCAATGTGGGCAAATCCATGCTCTTCAATAAACTGACCGGTCAGCGGGCTGCCATTGTGGAGGACACCCCAGGCGTGACCCGGGACCGGATTTACGGCACCTGCGAGTGGCGGGGCCGTACCTTTGACCTGATGGATACCGGCGGCATTGAGCCGGGGACAGACAGTGAGATTCTCCAGTTCATGCGCCGCCAGGCGGAGATTGGCATCGAGCTGGCGGACGCCATCATCATGGTGACGGACGTAAAGGTGGGCCTCACAGCTGCGGACAGTGCCGTTGCCACGATTTTGCAGCGGGCCCGGAAGCCGGTGGCCCTGGCTGTGAACAAATGCGACTCTGTGGGCGGAGTGAATCCGGACATTTATGAGTTCTACAGTCTGGGCCTGGGGGACCCCTTTGAGGTTTCCGCCGTCCACGGCCACGGCACCGGCGACCTGCTGGACTGGTGTGTGGACCATTTCCCGGAGGAGACGGTCCAAGAGGAGGATGAGGACCTCACCCGAGTAGCCATTGTGGGCAAGCCCAATGTGGGCAAGTCCAGCCTCCTGAATCAGATCCTGGGGGAGGAGCGGGTCATTGTCTCCGATATGGCCGGCACCACCCGGGATGCCATCGACAGCTACTTTGAGAACAGCTTCGGAAAGTACTGCTTCATTGACACCGCAGGGATGCGCCGGAGGTCCAAGGTGGATGACGCCATCGAGCGCTATAGCAACCTGCGCTCTGTAAGCGCCATTGAGCGGGCGGATGTGTGCATCGTCATGATTGACGCCACCCAGGGCGTCACGGAGCAGGACACCAAGATTGCGGGCTTGGTCCACGAGGCGGGCAAGGCGGTGCTCATTGCTGTGAACAAATGGGACCTGGTGGAAAAGGAGACCAACACCATGCGGGACATGGAGGCCCAGGTCCGCCAGGACTTAAGCTTTATGCCTTATGCCCCGGTGGTATTTCTTTCCGCTCTTACAGGCCAGCGGGTGGACAAGCTCTATGAGATGATCAACGAGGTGGCCCGGAGCAATGCCATGCGGGTCACCACCGGCGCACTTAACAGCGTCCTGGCCGACGCCACCGCCCGGGTGCAGCCGCCTACGGACAAGGGTCGCCGCCTGAAGATCTATTATATGACCCAGGCCGGGGTGAAGCCCCCCCACTTTGTCATTTTCTGCAATGACGCCCGCCTGTTCCACTTTTCCTACCAGCGGTATCTGGAAAACCAGATCCGGGGTGTATTTGGCCTGGCCGGGACGCCCATCCGTATGACCATCCGGCAAAAGGGCGATAAGGAGGAATAGGTCATGGAGGGATTGATTCCACATATTCTGGTGGCGGCGTTGGCAGCCTATCTTTTGGGAAACTTAAATGGCGCGGTGACCGTGTCCAGCCTCCTGGACCGGGACGATGTCCGCACCCACGGCAGCGGAAATGCCGGCATGACCAATTATATGCGAAGCTACGGCGTTCCCAAGACCGGTCTGGTGATTTTGATGGACCTGGGGAAGTCCCTGCTGGCCTCTTACCTGGGGGCCCTCCTTCTGGAGCCCTATGGCTATTTCATGGAGGGGGCTATGCTGGCTGGCGTCCTGGTCTCTGTGGGTCATGATTATCCGGTGGTCCTGGGCTTCCGGGGAGGAAAGGGTATCCTCTGTGGCCTGGGGGTGGCCTTTGTGGCGGACTGGCGGATTGCCCTGCTGGTGCTGGGGGTTTTTGGCCTTACGGTGCTCCTCACCCGATATGTGTCCCTGGGCTCCTGCCTGGCGGCGGTGGCTCTGGGCGTCAGCTTCTGGGTGCTCCATGGGGACCGCCCTTGGGTGGTGGCAGCGGCAGTGGTGATTGCAGTGCTGGCCATTTTTATGCACCGGAGTAATCTGCAGCGGCTGTGCCACGGAACGGAGCGGAAGGCCTCCTTCCGCCGGAAAGGGGAACGTACATGAAGATTACCGTAGTGGGAAGCGGCGGCTGGGGGACGGCCCTGGCCATCCATCTGTGCAAAAACGGCCACGAGGTTACCCTGTGGTCTCACAACCCGGAAAAAGCGGCGTCTATGACCAGCACCCGGGTCAACCCCATGCTCCCTGGGGCCATTCTGCCCCCGGAGCTGGTGTGCTCCGGGGACCCGGCTTCAGTCCGGGGACGGGACATGGTGGTCCTGGCCTCTCCGTCCTTTCCGTTCCGGGGGGTGTGCCAGACCATTGCACCCCATCTGGACCCGCAGAGCCTTCTGGTATCGGTGACCAAGGGCATTGAGCCGGAGACCCTTCTGCGCATGTCTCAGGTGGCCGGAGAGGTCACGGGCCACACCGTGGCGGTCCTGTCCGGGCCCAGCCATGCTGAGGAGGTGGCCCGGGGGATTCCCACAGGCTGTGTGGCCGCCTGCGGAGACAAGGCGGCGGCTGAGCTGGTGCAGGATGCCTTTATGTCCGACCGGTTTCGTGTTTATGTCAACCCCGATGTGGTGGGGGTGGAGCTGGGCGGTGCATTGAAGAATGTCATCGCCCTGTGCGCCGGAATTTCCGACGGCCTGGGCTTCGGGGACAACACAAAGGCCATGCTCATGACCCGGGGCCTCACGGAAACGGCCCGTCTGGGTCTTGCTCTGGGTGCCCGACGGGAGACCTTCACGGGCCTGGCAGGGGTGGGGGACCTGATTGTCACCTGTACCTCCATGCACTCCCGGAACCGCCGGGCCGGCATCCTCATCGGCCAGGGCAAGACGCCGGAGGAGGCCATGACCCAGGTGGGGGCTGTGGTAGAGGGCTATTACGCCGCCCGCTCGGCCCACCTGCTGGCCACTCGCCTGGGAGCGGACCTGCCCATCACTGCCGCTGCCTACCGGGTCCTGTACCAGGGGGCGGATGTGGCCTGGACAGTGAACCAGCTTCTGTGCCGGGATAAGCGGGCAGAGACGGAAGACGCCAGCTGGGATGCCCAGTGGAATATGTAGATGACTGCGAGACAGTTCAGATCCCATCCGGTGAGTGAAAACTTGCCGGCTGGGATCTTTTTATCTAATTTTCAATTCCGCACTGGCGCGGCAGCGCCCTGCCTTCCCCCGGGGGAAAGGTGCCGAGCGGAGCGAGGCGGATGAGGAACGGCGACATCTGACAGGCTGGTAGGTAAAACCGGTAAAAATGTAACATGTTTCCTTCTGAACGGAACCGCCTACAAAATAGTCAGATTGCGCCGTTCTTCGTGAGTTTTTCAAGTTTTGGGATATTATCTCATATGAGAGGGCGAGATGATAGGCGGGCTGTTATTAAGCGCTTACAATTATGAGCTGGGCCACTGGGGAGTTTTTTATTATTTCAAAAAATTAACCGCCGGGCTGCAGGAATCAAGTTGGCGAAGGAATACAAAAGTCAGGTTGACAATATATGGAAAAGGTGGTAGAGTTCAAGGAGAAGAGATGGTTTCAGGGAAAAACATATGGGGCAGGAAAGGAAAGCTGGGATCATCGGAAGAAAAAGAAAGAAAAGGGGAAGAGAGAAATGAAGAAAACGGGGTTGCGGATTTTGGCGTGGATCTTGGCAGTGCTTATGACGGTGCAGGTGGCGCCTGTGGAGGTACGGGCGGAGGAGGCCGAGGAAAGCCAGGCGGCGGAGGTTTCCGGGGGAGCGCTCACGGAGGAAGTGGCCCCAGGAGAAGCGGGGAGCCGTGTGCTGGGAGAGGTGACGGAGAACCGGGAGGAGGAAGAGAAGCACTTCCGGATGGAGGACGGGAGCTTCGTAGGGGTGAACTACGGGGTGCCGGTGCACTATGCCCAGGGGGAAGAGTGGAAGGACATTGACAACACGCTGGTGATCCAGGAAAACGGGATGCGGACGGCGGCGCAGGAGGAAGGGACGGAGGCGCCCCGGTATGTGGCGGTGAACGGAGAGGAGAGCCGTGGGTTTGCGGGGAATTTGGGGAGCGGATTTCTGTTTTCGGCCAACACGGGGGAAGAGGGGATGGAGTTTTCCCTGGTAAGCCCGGAGGAGGAAGAGACAGTTCCGGCCACGGAAGCCGAGACGATTCCGGAGACGGAAGCAGCTACAGAAGGGGCGATAATTCCGGAGACGGAAGCGGCTACGGAAGTTGCGACGATTCCGGAAAGGGAAGCAGCCACAGAAGGAGCAACGGATCCAGAGACGGAAGGAGCGACCGAGGCGGCGACAATTCCGGAGACGGAAGCGGCCACAGAAGGGGCGACGGCTCCGGAGACAGCGACCGAGGCGGCAACCGTCCCGGAGACAGAGGGCGTGGAGCCGGGAGTGCTTCCGGAGGCGGAAACGGCCTGGGAGGCAGCGGAGCAGGAGGCTTTGACGGAGGAGCCGGTGGGCGAAAGGGAAGAGGTGGCCACGGAACCGGAGACAGACCCGGTTACCGGGCTGGAGGAGGCCCAGGAAGCCACAGAGACGGCGCAAGGGGAGGCCCCGGAGGAAACGGTACCGGAAACCATTGCGCCCACCACGGAAGCTACAGAGCCGGAGGAGACGGAATCCCAGCCGGACTATAACCGGAAGGCGGTGGCTCAGATTTCTTACCCGGATTGGAAGGAAGCGGCTCCCACTGGTTTTGCCGGTCTGGTTGCCTCGGTGCAGAATCTGTTCCGGGGAGAGGCCGGCGAGGAGGAAGAGTCTCTGAGCCAGCAGATTACCCCCACCCGTCTTCGGACCCAGGTGGTGTATGAGGAGGTCTACCCCGGTGTGGACTTCCAGTATGAGCTGTACAGCTACCACATCAAGGAGACCATTCTGGTGAAGGAGCCTCTGTCCAGCGGCTACGCCTTTTCCTTCCGCCTGAATCTCCAGGGGCTCACTCCGGAGCTGCTGGAGGATGGCTCTGTCGCCTTAAACAAGGAAACCGGAGAGAGGGTATACTGGATTCCGGCCCCCTATATGATGGATGGACAGGGCGCCTGTTCCGAGGCAGTGGAATACCGCCTGACCCAGGAAGAGGAGGGGAGCTGGATTCTGACGGTGACGGCAGACCGGACCTGGATGGAGGCGGAGGACCGGGTTTACCCGGTGGCGATTGACCCCACCCTCATTGACCAGACCAAGTCCACAGACTTCGAGGGGACGGTCTGCACCACCGGTATGAACTATATCATTAAAGATGAAAAGTTTGCCTGTGGGTATCACGGAGATTACGGACAGATGGAAGTCTTCTTCCGCCTGAATCAGTACCCGGATATTCCGGAGGGACATACGCTGGTGCGGGCCTATGCAGGGTTGTATCAGAATGACTGGCGCTCGGGCGTGGATAACAAGTATGATGGCAGCGCGATTTTGTATATGCAGGCCAACACGGAGAACAAGACGCTGGACAGCAATCTGCGGTGGGGAACAAAACCGAAGTACGGCCCGGTGCTGGACTATGTAGAGGCCAGCTATCATACGATTAATACCATTCATTTATGGGATATCACACCGGCAGCGAAGGAGTGGTATGCAGATCAGAGTAGCAATTACGGTTTGGCGCTGACCTCCAACGCAACGTCCAGCAACAAATGCCGGGCGTGGTTCTCCTGTCACAACGTATATTTCGTGGTGAGCTATCGGAGCACCAACGGCATAGAGCCTTATTATACATACCAAACCTATGGGGTAGGCAACGGCGGCACGGCATACCTGTCGGATTACACGGGACAGCTGACGGTGTGTAAGGAGCTGGCGTCCTATGCCTCCACGGTGAATCCCTTCAGTCTGGAGCTGGTGTACAACAGCAGCTACGCCATGAAGTATGGGGAGGAGAATTACGATGTAGCAGGCTGGCTGGGCCTGGGGATGCACCTTGGTGCGGGGGTACACCTGAATGTGATGCAAAGGGTGGAGAAGGTGGAGCTGCAAAGCGACATCGAGCCGGACCAGAAGAAGACATACCTGAAGTATACAGACGGAGACGGGACAGCCCACTATTTCTCCCAGGACGAGGAGAAAAAGGACGGTCTTTACTATGACGAGGATGGCTTGGGACTGAAAATAGACGAATATCTTCCCAATTACTATCGGATGACAGATGATAAAAACAACGCGCTGGTATTTGTCAACGGGCATCTGCTGCATATGGAAGACGCCAACGGGAATCTGATTCGGCTTTACTATGTGTACAGCGATGGCACCAGCGCCAGCAACGGTTATCCCAGCAGCAGCGGGAGCCGAATCACCCGGATTGTGCAGAAGAATCAGGGCTGCTCGGAAATCACGGTGGCAACGCTGAACTATGACAGCGCCAAGTATCTGACCAGCGTGAAGGATGGTGCGGGGCGGACCTACACCCTGGGTTACAAGGACAAGAAGCTGGTGAGCATCAGCCGGGATGGGACGCTGCTGGCGCAGTATGGCATGTGCAAGGAGAACTCCACATCACCGGACACGCGGATGCGGTATGTGTATGACGCGGAGGCCCACTATGGGGTGCAGTTCCAGTACAAGGACGGCCAGGTGCGATGGGTCCAGGAGATCACAGAAGCAACCTCTTACACAAGCACAGCCCAAACGGGAGCGCTGATAGAGATGAACCACCGGGTGAAGGGGCAGACGAAGTACCGGGACTACGGAAACGACCGGCGATACAACACCAGCGACGACCTTCTGACGTATTACACTTTTGACTACGCCGGCCGGACGGTAAATGCCTACACCACGGACAATGCCGGGAAGCTGCTGGGAGCCAGCAACGCGGTATACAGCGGCGTGGGGACCCCGGACCGCCGGAACAACCGGACGCTGAAGACGGCGACAGTAGGCGTATCGGCCATGAACGAGCTGCGGAACCACGGGTTTGAGAAGAGCAGCCCGGCGTGGACGCTGACAGGAGCGAACGGAACGGATAGCAACATTGTAACGAAAGCCATGACAGGAAGCGAGCTGGTACGGACAGGACAGAATGCCTGTAAAGGGTGGATACGCCCGGGGAAGAGCAACACCATATCTGTCACCCGGAGCAGCGAGCCGCTGGCAGGAGGGAAGGCATACACGTTTTCAGCCTATGTGAACACGTCCCAGTGCACGTCTTTCAGCGGCGAGGGTGTGTACCTGCAGGTGACAGGGAATGGAATCAATCAAAAGGGCGAGTATTGGGATTACCAGCAAAAGAGCGACTACCTGAATTATCAGAGCAGCCAAGAGGTAGACGGAGGCTGGGTGCGGTTGAGCGTGACGTTTATCCCGCCGGAAAAAGGGACATACACGGTGGGGATCTATAACAACGGAGCAGGGCCGTACTTCTATGTGGATGATGTGCAGCTGGAACGAGGCGAGGCGCCATCCAATGTGAATTTGGTGGAAAATGGAGATTTGCAGTACTGGGGCGTGGACTGGACGGAAGGGCCTGCATCCAAGTACTACAAAGGTGTTGGGTTATTTGAGGAAGGAGAATATGCGCATAGCATTCGCATCATAGGAGACGCATATACGGAGAGCTGCGGGTATCAGGAGATCCCGATATACCAGACGGGAAAGACCTATGTGCTGTCCGGGTGGGCAAAAGCGGACGCGGTGCCAGATAACGAGGAGAAGGCAGAAGGAGAGGATGCGGCAGCCCAGGATAAGTACAAGCAGTTTGGCCTACGAGCGGAGCTGACCTATAGCGACAACAGCAAGGAGTATCACTATGTGCCCTTCAACCCGGATGTGAGGGAGTGGCAGTATGCCTCCCTGGCCATTGTGCCAAAGAAAGCCAACACCCAGGTGAAGAGCATCCGTGTGATCTGCGCCTACGAACGGAACGGGAATGTGGCGTATTTTGACAACCTGTCCCTGACCCAGGAAGTGGCGCAGACGATGAAGTACGACAAGGACGGGAAGCTGGTGTCGGTGAAGTCCACAGGGAACGAGGAGGAGAGCAGCGAGTATGAAAACGGGAACCTGAAGGAGCTGGTAACCGGGGGGAACGGGACGTATCACTACGACTATGACGACAAGCACAACCTGAAATCTGTGACGAATGACTATGTAAAGGATACCTTGACCCATGACGGGATGGGAAATG
>UQZA01000037.1 GCA_900545515.1 uncultured Eubacteriales bacterium
GCCCATAGAACGGAACAGCGCCCAGACCTTAATCTAAATAAAATATAATATCACTTTTCCCTTCTTGAGAAGTACCTGTATATACGTGAGTATCCAGCCCGCCAATTACAAAGTTGTTTTTTAAATAGAACAAACACGCGCCAAGGTTATCGTCCTGCCCTAGCGTATAAATTCCCCGATATCCTTGGCTTGTGGCAATTTCCTTTGCAGCGTCTATCAACATTTTTCCCACCCGATGGCCTCTGTAGTCCGCGTTAACCTTTAAATCATACAGGTACATATATTTCATCATTGCGTGCTGCAAGATGGCTAGACCGATGCATGTATTTCTGTCGTATGCACCGACAAAAACGCTGTTTTTTGAAAGCTCATCGTAATCGTAGTTTTCATTTGGGAAACACATTTCATGGACTTCATCTTTCCCGAAGTGCACAACCCTGTATTGCCATTGCCCATTCATATATGACGGAATCATTCTTCCAAATAATAAAAACGGCTCGTTCGGGATGTTGATGTCCTGCTTGTGCTCCGCGCCAATTATTCTAATTTCAGGCACTTGGCTTATCTCCCATATCAGTTTATTGTTGTGGCTTGCCCATTCATGACAAATGGTTTGAACGCCCTGCTCCTGTACACATTCACCGTTTTTCCTGCGGAGAACTTTCCTTTTTCGTGGTCATCCGGCAGTCCAGGGCGATGAACATGCGGCCCATAGCATAGTAGACGAGCAGTAGGAGCGCTGCCACCAGGAGCGTGACCGGCCAACCCAGGAGATCCGGGTCAGCAAAGGGGTAGGGGTACCGGACGGTTCCATATAAATATCCGCCGAACTGAGCCCGAAGGGCTATGAAAATGGAATACGCTATGGGATAGGCCAGAAAATACACAGCAGCCCGGGGACGCACTCGCCCATGGGGCAGAAATAGCATCCAGTCCACCAGGGCAAAGATGGGAACGGCGGTATGTAAAATGAAATTGGACAGTTTCATCTGGAACTGGCTGATTTTAACACCGGCCATGCTGAAGCTTTGCCAGGAGAGCAGAGCCCAATAGCAAACCATGGTGATGGTAATGTAGAGCGTCAGGGCCAGGTGCAGGCCGCATCTGGTGTGAGCTACGGGGCCGTGTATGCCGTTCCGGCCAATTTGAATTGCTGTTTGAACGGCCAAACCGGCAAAGAGAATCAAGATGAACAGGTTGCTTTGGTTGGTGAAATAGCATAGCTGCTGCTTCACAGAAGAGGCCTGGAGCATCAGAATCAGGCCGTAGGTTCCAATCGACAACCCAGCCAGCCGCCAAATCAGGGCAACCAGCCGGTTTTCACAGAATGAATGCATATGCCAAAATCTCCTTATGCTTCGTGGGCAGCCTCGAACTCACCGGCGACTTGCGCCAGAAGGGCGGACACCGGCAGATGCTGGGGGCAGACGGCTTCGCATTGCAGGCACCCAATGCAGCTGGAGGCCCTGCCGCGCCCATCTGACACCGCTGTCTCGTAGTCGAAGGTGGAACCGGAGCCCTGCTTTTTCCCGTTAAATCCGGCGAAGAGATCGGGAATGGGGATGCGCATGGGGCAACCGGCCTCGCAGTACCGGCAGGCGGTGCAGGCGATGGCCTCCTGGTTCTTTAAGACGGCGCCGGCCCGGCGGACGGCCTCCTGCTCCGGTTGGGTCAGAGGCTGGAAGCTGGACATGTAGCTCAGGTTGTCCTGCATCTGCTCCAGGCTGCTCATACCGCTGAGCACCATGGCGACGCCCTCAAAGGAGGCGGCAAACCGAATGGCGTAGCTGGCGCGGCTGCCCCCCTGGAGCCGGTCCAGAATTTGCCCGGCGGCCTCCGGCAAATTGGCCAATGCGCCGCCCTTGACCGGCTCCATGACGATGACCGGCTTGCCATGGCGGCGGCAGACCTCATAGACGGCCAGACTTTGCACCTTGGGGTCTTCCAGGTCGGCATAGTTGAACTGAATCTGCACCACCTCGATTTCCGGATGCTCCGACAGAATCTGCTCCAGCACCTCCGGGGTATCGTGGAAGGAGATACCAACGTGGCGGATTTTTCCCTCGTTTTTCAGCTGCTGCGCCACCTGGAAGGCGTTGCATTCAGTAAACTTCTGATATTGATTGGCATTCAGGGCGTGCATCAGGTAAAAATCAAAATAACCGGCCCCTGTAATTTCCAGCTGGCTTTCAAAGAAGGGGCGGATCTCCTCCTCAGTTTGAAAAAAGGTGCCGCTCAGTTTATCGGTTAGCAGATAGCGGTCCCTGGGATGCCGCTCCACCAGGCATTGGCGCACAGTGGGTTCACTTTTTTGAGCGATGTATCCATGGGCTGTGTCAAAATAGCAAAAGCCCTGCTCCAGAAAGGCATCTACCATAGCGCAGACCTGCCGGGTGTCCACAACGCCCTCGCCGCCCACCGTGCCCTCTGACATAGGCAGACGCATACAGCCAAAGCCCAGCTTTTTGGGGCCGAAATTCAACAGTTCCATTGTCTTTCCTCCTGTATTCGTACAAATCCAAGGTTTCCCTTAGGGCCCATGTTACAAAGCTTTTTGGGGTTTGTCAAGAGGGTCCGCCCAAGGTGCACGGTAGCAGCATTTCCTTACTGGTGCGGCAGCGCACTGCCTTCCACCGGGGGCAAGTGCCAAGCGGAGCGAGGCAGATGAGAAACGGGGACATCTGACAGTCCGGTAGACACAATCAAATTTAGACGCAACAAAGAAATGCCGCTGTCCGGCCGAAGGCAGCGTACCGGTTTGGCGGGCGTTTGAGAGAGTTAAACCTTTCTTAATTTTCCTGTTTGCTCCATACCCTTCATTGACATTCGGGCCTCAGGGTGATACTATAAACGACAAGAAAGCAAGGAGCGTTTATCTGCTATGCGCAATTGGAAGAAAGAAATTCTTAGTATTCCCAACATATTAAGCTTGTTTCGTCTGCTGCTCATTCCAGTGTATACGGTGCTTTTCCTTCGGGCGGAGCGTCCTGTGGATTACTGGTGGGCGGCAGGCATTTTGGCGGTCTCCACCCTGACCGATATGGTGGACGGAAAAATTGCCAGGCGGTTTCACATGGTGACCAACCTGGGAAAAATTCTGGACCCGGTGGCAGACAAGGCGACCCAGTGCACCCTGCTGGTTTGCCTGGCCGTGCGCCATCCGGTTTTGTGGTATGTATTGGGCCTCTTTGTGGTCAAGGAGGGCTTCATGCTGGTGATGGGCATTATCAACCTGCGAAAGCGGAAAATGCTGAATGGCGCCCTCATGAGCGGGAAGATCTGCACCACCGTTTTGTTCGTGAGTATGATCATCCTGGTCCTTTACCCCAACGTGTCCTCCGGGGCCTTGAGCCTTCTGGTGTCCCTATGTG
Source organism: uncultured Eubacteriales bacterium (assembly GCA_900545515.1). Lineage (GTDB taxonomy): Bacteria > Bacillota > Clostridia > Oscillospirales > Oscillospiraceae > Faecousia. Next base: position 3,372 of record UQZA01000037.1, read on the forward strand.
TGCTGGCCATGCTGCTGTCCTTTGCGGATTACTTTATGGCGTACTTTGGGAAGCATAAAAAAGTACAAGATATTTAATAAGCCGGGGTTGCCTACGGAGCGAATCGTAGACGGCCCCGGTATTTTATGGCAGTACAGTGTGGAGGGCGTGTCTGCCCTTCTGCCCAATGAGCACAACAAGCACGATAATCCGGAGCTGAAAAAGGGGTTGACATCTTAACAGTGTTATGTTACAATTTGGGCATAACAATGTTAAGGGGTGAATCCAATGGAGGACCTGATTTCCAAAAAAGAGGTTCTGGAGCAATACGGCATTTCCTACGGGGCGCTGTACCGCTGGAAGCGAATGGGTCTGATTCCGGAAGCCTGGTTCATCCGGAAATCCACAACCACCGGCCAGGAAACCTTTTTCCGGCGGGACCAGATTTGTCCGAGGCTGGAGCTAATCCTGTCTCGCCGGGACGGGACGTCCCTGGAGAAGCTGGCAGGGGAGCTGGAGGGGGAGCGGCAGCAGCGCCGCTCTGCCAGACGGCTTGTGGTAGAGGACCGGTTCGGCCAGCGGGAATTTACCGTGGAGGAAATCCAAAGCGCCCGCCTGACCGACGGGGAACGGGAAAGTGACATTTTGGAATTTTTGAAGGAGGCGCCATTATGAGCGACAAAATGGACATGAGAATCAGTGGTAGCTCCACCATGCCTGGGGGAGAGTACGGGAAGGTATCCATCAGCGGGTCCGGAAAGGTCCAAGGTAACCTGAAATGCGAGAGTCTTTCCTGCTCCGGAGCGGGGAAGGTGAAGGGGGATATGGTGGCCCAGAACGTCAGCTGCTCCGGCTCGGTGAAAGTTGAGGGCAGTATGGATTGCAGGGAAAAGCTGTCAACCTCCGGCTCCTTCCAGTGTACCGGCCCGGTAGAAGCCCAGGAGTTGAAGTGCTCCGGCAGCTTCCAGGCCATGGGGAAGGTCACTGGAGGTGAGTTCCGGATATCCGGCGCCATGCGGGCTGAGGCCGGTGTGCACTGCCGGGAGTTTCGCTCCTCCGGTTCTACCCGGATTCAGGGGGACCTGGAGGCGGAGCATGTGCGGCTCAAGGGCATAACGGAGATTTCCGGCCTCCTGAATGCCGAAACCATTGAGATTAGCGCCGGAGCTTCCTCGGAAATTGGAGACATCGGTGGCGGCACCATCACCGTCCGCCAGGAAGACACTACCTTCCGCTTTTTCGGTTTCTCCATCGGCCGGACCCCCAGCCTGCGCACCAATTCCATTGAGGGCGACCGGGTGGAGCTGGAGTACACCACCGCCATGGTGGTCCGGGGCAAAGAGGTGATCATCGGCGAGGGCTGTAAAATCGACCGGGTAGAATACACCGAAACCTTCCAGGCACAACCCGGTACGGTGGGGCAGGCGGTTAAAATCTAACCCTGCGAGGCTGCCCACCGAAATCATAAAAGGCTGGTTACAGCCAACCACGTGGGATGTGGCAAAAGCACTCTGGCTGGAAACCGGGGAGATCCCCGATTTCCAGCCAGAAGTAGCGCTCCTTTATAAAAATGTGGGCCATCAGCCGTTCCAAATGCAGTCTCCGTTTATTTCTGAAAGGCGGTGCACCCCGCACATCTCCATGGTGTCCCGCAGCTCGGTGGCCAACTTTTCAGCGTAAACGCCAACGCCCTCCGCCCCTCCGCCATAAACGGCGGTGACAAAGGGGCGGCCAATGAGGACTGCATCCGCCCCCAGAGCCAGAGCCTTAAACACGTCCAGGCCGGTGCGGATGCCGCCGTCTACCAAAATCGTCATGGAATCTCCTACGGCTTTGGCAATGGCAGGCAGGACCTTTGCCGTGGCGGGGACCTGATCCAAAACCCGGCCCCCGTGGTTGGAGACGATGATTCCGGCAGCTCCTGCCTCCCGGGCTTTTTCCGCGCCACGGACAGTCATGATCCCCTTCAGGAGGAAGGGAATTCCGGCGTAATCCATGATCTCTTTCAGCTCCGCCACGCTCTTGGTTCCGGAGGGCGGTGTCATGTTCTTGAGGAATGGCAGGCCGGAGGCGTCGATGTCCATACACAAAAGCTGGGCGCCGTGCTCCTTGGCCTGGTCGATTTTCCGGAACACCAGGTCCCGGCTCCAGGGCTTGACCGTGGGAACGGCAAAGCCCTGCTCCCTTATGGTATGGCAGGCCGTGGCAAAGAGGAAATCCGCCAGGCCGTCCCCCAAAAAGGCGGCAATCCCGGCTTCCCGGCAGCCCCGGACCAAAGCGGCGTCATATTCCGCTTCTGTGAGCTTGTCACCATAGTGATTTCGCACCGCTCCAATGGGCGCGGCAAAGACCGGCAGGGAGAAGGAATGCCCAAACAGTGTCAGCTCCGTATCCACCGGCTCCATGGGGCAGATGGTGTCCATATTCAGGGCAATTTCCTGCCATGCCGCATAATTACGGGGAAACACCGTACCCAGCCCCTTGGAACCCGGACCGGGAATGGTATTTTTACAGCCAGAGCCGTTACAGACCGGGCAAGCTTTGCAATGGGGCCCCATATTTCCCCGGGCACGCCCCAAAACCTCGTCATAGGTCATGAGAAAGTCCCTCCAATTTTGGATGAAAATGGAATTGCCCGCCAGGTACCGTCTGTGCCCGGCGGGCCGATGCTTTTATGCTTCCATGTGGGTCAAAGCCGCTTTGACAAAGCCAAAAAACAGGGGATGGGCCCGGTCCGGGCGGCTCTTAAACTCGGGGTGGAATTGACAGCCTACAAACCAGAGGTGGCCCGGCAGCTCCACCACTTCCACCAGGTGGCCGTCCGGGGACAGACCGGCCAGCAGCATTCCCTTTTCCGTCAGAACCTGGCGGAATTCATTGTTGAACTCATAGCGGTGACGGTGGCGCTCGGAGATTTCCCGGCTGCCGTACAGCCCGAAGGATTTGCTGGCTTCATCCAGCACGCAGGGATATTTTCCCAGACGCATGGTGCCGCCCTTTGCGGTGACGTTCACCTGGTCCTCCATCAGGGCCACCACAGGGTAGGGGGAATATTCATCAAACTCCGCCGAGTGTGCGCCGGTGAGCCCGGCTACATGGCGGGCAAATTCAATGACTGCAATTTGCATTCCCAGGCAGATGCCCAAATAGGGGGTATCTGTGGTCCGGGCATATTGGGCGGCGGCAATCATGCCCTCGATGCCCCGGTCGCCAAAGCCGCCGGGCACCAAAATGCCGTCGCAGCCGGCAAGAATTTCTTTGGCGTTATCTGCGGTGACCTCTTCAGAATCCACCCATCGGATGGATACCACAGCGTCGTTGGCAGTGCCGGCATGGAACAGAGACTCCACCACAGACAGATAGGCGTCGTGGAGTTGGGTATACTTGCCCACCAGAGCAATCTGCACATGGCGATTGGCTCCCTTGATTTGACTCACCAGAGCCGACCAAGGGGCGAGATCCGGCTTGGGCGTATCCAACTGGAGCTTCTCACAGACCACCTGATCCAGGCCCTCCTTGGCCAGCATGAGGGGGACTTCATACAAGGTGGAGGCGGTGGAGTTCTGGATGACACAGCTGGGGTCCACATTGCAAAAGAGGCTGATTTTCCGGCGAATCTCCTCGGTGAAGGGGGTGTCGCTGCGGCAGACCAAAATATCCGGCTGGATGCCGATGGACAGCAGCTCCTTGACCGAGTGCTGGGTGGGCTTGGATTTCAGCTCGTCACTGCCGGGAATTTGGACGATGAGGGGGACGTGGATGAACAGCACATTCCGACGGCCCTGCTCGGCTGCCACCTGGCGAATGGCCTCCAGGAAGGGTTGGCTTTCGATGTCGCCTACGGTGCCACCGATTTCCGTAATGACCACGTCCACATCGGGACCGGCCATGGAGTAGACCCGGCGCTTGATTTCGTCCGTGATGTGGGGGATAATCTGGACGGTGCGGCCCAGATAGCCGCCCTCCCGTTCCCGGTTCAGGACGGACCAATAAATCTTACCGGCAGAGACGGAGGAATTGGCCGTAAGGCTTTCATCCACAAAACGCTCGTAATGTCCCAGATCCAGGTCGGTTTCCGCGCCGTCGTCAGTGACGAAGACCTCGCCGTGCTGATAGGGACTCATGGTACCGGGGTCCACATTCAGGTAGGGGTCAAACTTCTGGTTTCGCACCCGGAGCCCCCGCTGCTTCAAAAGCCGCCCCAGAGAAGCGGCACAAATGCCCTTTCCCAGGCCGGACACCACACCACCGGTGACAAAAATATATTTCATACCCGTTTCCTCCGATTTATCTCTTTGGTATTTGGATGGATTCACAGAAAGTTTCCTCCGGCGCGAGGGCACCGGAGGAAACGCCACACAGATTTATTATATACGATCAGACGTAGAAAAGCAAGTCAGAGTAGGTGGGATAGGGCCAGTAAGATTTGTCCGTCAGGGTCTCCAGCCGGTCGGCGTCGGCACGGGCGGCGTCCATGGCGGGGATGACGGTCTTGCAGTAATACATGGCCTGGCTGGCCCGGTCCTGAGGCAAATGGAGCATGGTTTCCTCCAACGCATTGCAGTGGTCAAAAAGGCGGTCCGTGGCATCCGAAAGCTGGGCAGCCAGGGCCTTTTCTGCCCGGCAGGAGACGGACGCCCCTTCCTTGGCTGCAATGGTGCGGCACAGGGTCGCAGCATAGGAGGAGGCAGCCGGGAGAATTTGGCGGCGGATCATGTCGGTCATGGTCATGGCCTCAATGTGCAGCAGCTTGCAATAGCTCTCCAGGTGAATTTCATACCGGGCCCGGAATTCGGTCTCTGTAAAAATGCCATGACGGGTGACCAGGTCGATGTTCTTCTGAGAGATGTAGGCGGGCAGGCACTCGGCTGTGGTGCGGAGATTGGACAGCCCCCGGCGCTCCGCCTCCTGGACCCAGCTTTTATCGTAGCCATTGCCGTTGAAGATGATCCGCCGGTGTTCCGTGAGGGCCTGACAAATCAGCTTTTGCAAATCGGCGTCAAAATCAGTGGACTGCTCCAGCTGATCTGCAAACCACTTCAGCTCCTCTGCCATGATGGTATTGAGGGCAATGTTGGGGCCGCTCACAGACTGGGAGGAGCCCAGCATCCGGAATTCAAATTTATTGCCGGTGAAGGCCAGGGGAGAGGTCCGGTTCCGGTCCGTGGTGTCTTTGGAGATGGAGGGCAGGACGTCTACGCCGATGCGCATGACGGACTTTTCCAGGTCGGTGTAATTGGTGCCGTTGATGATGGACTCCACCACAGCCTCCAGTTCGTCCCCCAGGAAGATGGAGACAATGGCAGGAGGCGCTTCGTTGGCCCCCAGGCGGTGGTCGTTACCGGCAGAGGCCACGGTGCAGCGGAGCCAATCCTGGTATTCGTCTACGCCCTTGATAAAGGCGGACAGGAAGACCAAAAACTGCGCGTTCTGCCTGGGCGTGCGCCCGGGCTTAAAGAGGTTTTTGCCGGTGTCGGTGTTGAGAGACCAATTGTCATGCTTGCCGGAGCCATTGACCCCGGCAAAGGGCTTTTCGTGGAGGAGGCAGACCAGCCCGTGCTTTTCGGCTGTCTTTTTCATGATCTCCATCACCAGCTGATTGGCGTCGCAGGCGGTATTGGCGTCGGTGTAAACGGGGGCCATCTCATGCTGGGCAGGGGCCACCTCATTGTGCTTGGTTTTGGACAGAATCCCCAGCCGCCACAGAGCCTCGTCCAGATCCTTCATGTATGCGGCAACCCGGGGACGGATGGCGCCGAAATAATGATCGTCCAGCTCCTGGCCCTTCGGCGCCGGTGCGCCAAATAGGGTCCGGCCGGTGAAACGCAGATCCTCCCGCCTGGCAAAATCCTCTTTGTCAATGAGGAAATATTCCTGCTCCGGACCCACGCAGGCAATGACCCGCTGGGTCTCGGTGTCTCCGAAGAGGCGGAGAATCCGAACGGCCTCCCGGCTCACCTCGTCAATGGACCGAAGCAGAGGCGTCTTTTTGTCCAGAGCGGCTCCTGTGTAGGAGAAAAAGCAGGTGGGGATGTACAGGCTGCCGTCTTTTACGAAAGCAAAAGCGGTGGGGTCCCAGGCGGTGTAGCCCCGGGCTTCAAAGGTGGCGCGCAGGCCGCCGGAAGGGAAGCTGGAGGCGTCTGGCTCGCCCCGGACCAGCTCCTTTCCGGAGAATTCCATCAGCACCTTCCCACCGTCAGCAGGAGTGATAAAGCTGTCGTGCTTTTCCGCCGTGAAGCCGGTCATGGGCTGGAACCAGTGGGTAAAATGCGTGGCCCCTTTTTCGGTGGCCCATTCCTTCATGGCCTCGGCAATGGCGTTCGCCACAGGTAGCTCCAGAGGCTTCCCCCCGGCAATGCAGGATTTCCAGGCGCAAAAAACCTGGGGCTCCAGCCGCTTTTTCATGGTGGATTCGTTGAATACGTCGCTGCCGAAAATTTCAGGCACGTGGATGATCTCCTGATTCATGGAAAACCCCTTCCTTTCACACGGACAAAAAATGCACAGCTCGCAAAGCAGCATAGGTACCGTCCCATGCTCTTTGCACAAACTTCTCCAATATGTATCAAATACTATTCCACCGGCGTCCAAAATGCAACGTGGAATTTTGTATGAAATTGTCAAAAAACTCAAAAAACTTTTGGGCAATCCGCATAATTTCAGAAGTTGCTTTTTGTGCACTTTCTCCAGCTATGGCTGATGATACAGGTTTTTTAAAATCCCAGATTGCAATTCCCCTGGATTTCCCATATAATGAAGGGGCAATGCCGATTTTGACCCCTGCGAACAGACAGGGAGAAAGGACTGTCATCATGCAACCTTATCAGAATCTCAATTCCGCCGGACTGGCCCAGGAGCTGCGTCAGGTGCGGCAGGACCTGGACGCCTGGAAGGCCCGCGGCCTGAAGCTAAACATGGCCCGGGGGAAGCCGGGGCGCGCCCAGCTGGACATGGTCAGCGACATTCTCACCGTCTTGACCCGCCCGGAGCAGTGCCTCTCCGACGGCATCGATGCCCGTAACTATGGAGAACTGGCAGGTCTGCCTGCCGCCCGGCGGTATTGGGCCGGGGTGCTGGGCTGCCGGATGGAGGAGACCATTGCCGGCGGAAACGCCAGCCTGACCCTGATGTATGATCTCATTTCCAAAGCCTATTCCCATGGCCTGCTGCACAGCGAAGCACCCTGGTGCCGCCTGGAGAAGGTGAAATTTCTGTGCCCGGCCCCGGGCTATGACCGGCATTTTCGGATTACGGAGTCCTTCGGCGCAGAGCTCATCCCCATAGCCATGACCATAACGGGACCGGACATGGACCGGGTGGAGGAGCTGGTGAAGGATCCGGCGGTGAAGGGCATCTGGTGTGTGCCGAAATACTCCAATCCCGATGGAATCGTCTATTCCCCGGATACCATCCGCCGCCTGGCCGGTCTGCGGCCTGCAGCACCGGATTTTGTTCTGATGTGGGACAATGCTTATTGTGTACATGAATTTGACGGCCCCTATGTGCCCTTCCCGGACATTCTGGGCCTGTGCCGGGAAGCAGGAAATCCAGATATGGTGTTTGAATTTGCCTCCACCTCCAAGATTACCCTGCCGGGGGCCGGCATGTCTGTGATGGCTGCATCGGAGGCCAATCTCCAATATATGCAGAAGCTGATGGGTGTGCAGATGATTTCCTACGACAAGGTCAACCAGCTGCGCCAGGTGCTCTATTTGCGGGACAAGGAACACACTCTGGAGATTATGGCTGAGCATGGGCGCATTCTGAAGCCCAAGTTCCAGATGGTGCTGGATACCCTGGAGCGGGAGCTGGCGCCCCGGGAGTTGGGACATTGGCAGCGGCCCAAGGGCGGCTACTTCGTCTCCTACTATGCACCTGCCGGGACAGCCAAGCGCACGCTGGAGCTGTGCAGGGAGGCGGGCGTGGTGATGACTGCCGCCGGCGCTACATATCCCTACGGCGTGGACCCCCATGACAGCAACATCCGCATTGCTCCCAGCCTGCCTCCTGTGGAGGAGCTGGAGCAGGCCATGGAAATTTTCTGCCTCTGCGTCCGCCAGGCCACTCTGGAAAAGCTAACCCAGGAGCGTTGAGCCAACCACACAAGTCAATGACCCAATCCTAAGGCTGGTAGAATGTTTTGACCTCGCACTGGCGCGGCCCTGGCTTCCCCCGAGGGAAGCCGGGGGCGCTTCTGCGCCGGGATGGAAAAAAGGAAATGCTGCTGCCCTGTGTTTGGGCAGCTTCCTTCTTGTCATATGTGTCGGAATATGGTAGAATTGCTCTGGTCTCTTGCGCTTTCCCCGGATAGTAGAGAAAAAATGTCGAACAATAACCTTGCCCGGTCTATAACCGGGAGAGTTCTTTTGCGGTGAGGTAACAGTATGAAATCACTTCCCTTTGGCGTTTTAATGCTGCTTTCGCTGTTGATTTCTGCGGCGGTGTCCTTTGGCATTACGCCCATAGTCAAGCGAATGGCCTATAAGGTGGGGGCGGTGGACGTGCCCAAGGATGCGCGGCGAATGCACTCGGTGCCCATTCCCCGGCTGGGCGGTCTGGCCATTGCCATTGCCTTTTTGCTGACGGTCCTGCTGTTTGCCAACGTGGACGAGCAGATGCGGGGCATCCTCCTGGGCGCTGTGGTCATCCTGGTCTTGGGTGTCCTGGACGATTGCCTGACCCTGCGGGCCTGGTTCAAATTCCTGGTGCAGATTTTTGCGGCCTATTTGGTGACCAGTCACGGCTGCACCATCCGTTACTTTTCCAACCCCATTGTGACCAGCTCGGTGCAGTATCTGGATCTGGGCAAATGGTCTGTGCCCATTACCATTGTCTGGATTGTAGCCATTACCAATGCCGTAAACTTTATTGATGGCCTGGACGGCCTGGCGGTGGGGGTGTCTGCCATTTCGGCCGCGACCCTTTTGGTCATCGCCCTGTTAGTGGCGGAGAGCAACATTGCCATTGTGGTAGCTGCCCTTCTGGGGGCCTGCCTGGGGTTCCTGCCCTATAATTTTAACCCCGCCAAGATCTTTATGGGGGACACAGGCTCCACATTCCTGGGATTTATTTTGGCCTCCTTGTCCATCCAGGGGATGTTCAAGCTGTATGCCATCATCTCCTTTGCCGTGCCCTTCCTGATGCTGGGCATCCCCATTTTTGACATCTGCTTTGCCATCATCCGCCGCCTGGCCAAGCACCAGAACCCCATGAAGGCGGACCGGGGGCACATTCACCACCGCCTCATCGATATGGGCTTTTCCCAAAAGCAGGCGGTGGCCATCACATACATGCTGACGGCTATGCTGGGCCTGGCGGCTGTGGTGCTCACCTCCTCGGGAGAGGGACGGGCCCTCATCCTCATCGGGGCGGTGTTTGTGGTAGGCGCCATTGGCTTCCGCTTGATTTTCAACCGGAACCACCAACGCCCGCCGGAGCTGCCGGAGGAAGCAAATGAAGAGACCAAGGAGAGGGCGGAGAGCAAATGAGCAATCGCAGGATCAAAGTCATGTCTGTGTTCGGAACCAGGCCGGAGGCCATTAAAATGGCCCCCCTGGTCCAGGAGCTGGCCCGCCGGCCGGAGTTTGAAAGTCTGTGCTGCCTCACCGGCCAGCACAGGCAGATGCTGGACTCGGTCATGGAGATTTTCCATTTGAAAGCCCAGTACGATTTGGACATTATGGAGCGGCAGCAGACCCTCTCCAGCATCACCACCAAGACTCTGCTGGGCATGGAGCGGGTTCTGACTGAAGCGGAGCCGGACCTGATTCTGGTCCACGGGGATACCTCCACCACCTTCGCCGGGGCCTTGGCTGCCTTTTATCACAAGGTGCCCGTGGGTCATGTGGAAGCCGGCCTGCGGACCTATGACAAGTATTCCCCCTTTCCGGAGGAAATGAACCGGACTCTGGTGGGAGATATCGCCACCCTTCACTTTGCCCCCACCCGGGCCAACGCAGAGAACTTAAGGCGGGAGTCCGTCCAAGGAGAGATTTTCATCACTGGTAACACAGTGATTGACGCCATGAAGACCACGGTGCGCCCGGACTTTGTCTTCGAGGACGAGACCCTGAACCGCCTGGATTTCCCGGAAAAACAGGTGATCACCCTCACCTGCCACCGGCGGGAGAACTACGGCGCCCCCATGGAGGCCATTCTCACCGCCGTCCGGACCATTGTAGACCAGAATCCCAACGTGGAGGTGGTGTACCCCGTCCACCTGAGCCCCGTGGTCCAGGACTGCGCCCACCGCCTCCTGGGTGACCACCCCAGGATCCACCTGATCGCTCCCCTGGACGTGGCCCAAATGCACAACCTCATGGCCCGTTCCTACCTGGTCCTCACCGACTCCGGCGGCCTCCAGGAGGAAGCCCCCGCACTGGGCAAACCCGTCCTGGTTCTCCGCCGGGAGACGGAACGCCCAGAGGCCATCGCCGCAGGCACCGCAAAGCTGGCCGGTGTGGAGACGGAACCCATCATCGCTCTCACCCAGGAGCTGCTCCAGGGGGGAGAGGCTTATGCCAGAATGGCACATGCGGTGAATCCGTATGGGGATGGAAAGGCCTGTGGAAGAATTGCGGATGCGATTGCTTGGCATTTTGGAGTTGTGGAAGAGAAACCGTGGAGTTTTGGAGAATGAGGGTATCGGGTGGTAGACTCATTTCCGCATACTACAGATGTTGAGACTGTATGTCTTTTGCCCAAATTTAAATCGACTCAGCATATAGAAATTGAGTTAGAGATGGATGAATTGGATTTGACGTCTGCAGAGAAAAAGGCAACCTACGATGAAATCAAAGCGTATGTTCTGGAACATAGCGACCTGAAGGTCAGCAGTCTGTATATCGCACAGGTGAAGCAGAAGTGCGGTATCATTGAACGGGAGAATTATAATAAGCCCAAGTCTGAAAATGCCAAACAGCCGCAATGTCCGCTGGAGAAGGAAAAAGCGATCGAATAAGCGTTGAAGTGTTTCAAATGGTTATATAGTATTTGAAATGGCAAGGATTCCATAGGACCTGACTATTTCTGGTCAAACTTCGTTGAAATTATCGCGACTTCGTGATACACTATGATTCGAAGAGGAGGTATACTGTGAACATACAGGAATTCATATCCAATTATCATAACCACCCCGTGTTATTCATTGGAACTGGTATTAGTTTACGCTATTTAGAAAATTCTTATAGCTGGGATTCTTTACTTCAGAAGATAGCGAGTGATTTCAATCCAGATCCCGAGTATTATCTGGACCTTAAGGCTGAACATATGCAATCAACTGGCTATGCCTATGAACAAATTGCCACTCAAATAGAAAAAGATTTTAATCAATACCTTAAGGAAAATCGACATGGAAAATTTGGATATATTAATGACTTGTTTTATGAAAATATGTTAAGAGGAACCAATATTAGTAGATTTAAACTTTATCTGACTGATTTACTTAAAGAGGTAATTATCAAAGATTCCGCGTTACACGAGATAGCAGAGTTCAAGAAGGCTCGCAAAAATATAAGCTCAGTAATTACTACTAATTACGATCAAATGATTGAACAATTGTTTTCGTTCAATCCACTGATAGGAAATGATATTTTGCTTAGCAATCCCTACGGATCTGTATATAAAATTCACGGGTGTGTAACGCAGCCTGGGAAAATCATTATCACTGAAAGCGATTATGAAGAGTTTAACAAAAAGTACGAACTAATTCGTGCACAATTACTATCTCTTTTTATCCATAATCCAATTATATTTATTGGATATAATATTGGTGATAAAAATATAAAGTACATTCTCAGAACCGTTTTTTCTTATGTGGATTACAATTCTGACGAGGCGAAAAAAATACGAGACAATTTTCTCTTGATCGAATATGAAAATGGCTCCGAAAATACGGAAGTTATGGAGCATGATATTGATATCGAAGGTTTTGAAACTATACGAATAAATAAGCTAAAAACAGACAATTTTATAGCTGTATACCAGGCAATAGCAAATCTTTTTTTGCCTGTTTCGGCAATGGATATCCGAAAAGTTCAGACTGTCGTTCGTGAGATATGCGAAGGCGGAGCTATTGAGGTTTCTATTACTGAGGACTTGGATGAATTAGATAACGCTGACAAAGTGCTTGTTGTTGGATCTAAAAAAACTATAAAATATGAGTTCTTGACTACATCTGAAATGATGGCAAATTATTTCCAGATAATAGAGGAATCTAACTCTCAACTGCTGTGTCTATTAAATAAGCAACGAATCCAATCTTCACAGTATTTTCCAATATATGCTTTTTCTTCTATATGTCCGAAAATCGATAGAAGTGAAGAGCTAAAGCAGCAACAGCAAGCTAAAATTGAAGCACTCATTGCAAGCCTACCGTCGGCATGTCGTGGAAGCCATGTCAGTCCGCAAGAGGTGATTGATGACTCGCAAATACCACGGACTTACAAAACATTAGAGATGATTTGTTCTATCATGTCAGGACGGATGAATTTGGGGCAGGTTGAAGCTTACCTTAGGAATTTCCTGGATAAGCGTTCAACAGACTATCGCAAGCTTTTATGTGCATATGATTTAAAAAACAATACTTAAAGTAAGAGAGAAGGCCGCTACCCGCATAAGGCAACGGCCTTTTTTGCTCTATGGTATGACCGCGGCTTCGCCTTCCCTCTCATGTCGTTGGGATTTTTGAGCATCTTGGACAGGCTCAGTATCCTCGATAAAAACTTGCCGTAGTGTTTAGAAAAGTTGTCTTCAAAGTCGTCCAATTGCAGAGGTTGGGCGGCTCGTTCCATTCAATCCCCCTCCATCAAGTCAAGAAGAATACTTTTCTGCCGAACAATCCAGTCCCGGAAATCCTTCGATAAGGTACAATAAGTTGCGCAAATTGAAGGAGGCAAAAGAGTAGACACGGTTTGCCGGTCCCTGGTAGAATGAAGTTGTGACACAAATATTCGAAAGGAGACGACAAACCATGTCCAACAACATTGTACAATTCAATGAAGAAATTATCAAGTGGAAAATCAAGGAATTGGTTCGGCGAAGCGTGGAGGAAACACTGAATGGGCTTCTGGAGGCGGAGGCTGAGAAATTGACTCAGGCTGCTGCCGGTAGTGTCAAGAGGGGAAAATCCCCTTGGCTCTGGGTTCCGATCGGGGCGAGCAGCATCCCTGTTGGCACACGGCTTTCCATCATGAAAGCTTAGTGCGTTATTATACCTTTGTAGAGCAGATGGCAACCGGGAATGTAGCCCACCATTAGATTGGTGCTACATTCCCGGCATTTTGGTGGGAAGACTGCCCCATAAGCACAAGCACTATATAACTGTCCTACAGCAAGAAAAACAACGCAATCGTCAACAGCGCCGTTGGGGCATCCTCTGACCCGTCTTGGATGAGGAGTAGGAGAATGAGGAGCATCAAGAGGTCCCCGGTGTCCATGTTCTTTGGAAGCAGGCTCTGGAGGAAGCTGACGGCGCTACAGGGTTCCTCCCGGGGAGGGGGGCAGGGGACCGGTGGTTTGGGACGGTCCGGCGGGCAAGGCTGCTCTGCCGGTGGATCGGGGCACTCTGGGGTGCATGGCTCCTCCGGCGGGGGGCATGGGGGAGGAGCCGGTTTGGGTAGCTCCGGTGGTCTGGGCCGGGGCGGCCGGGGTGGACGGGATTCCGGCAGGCGGCTACGCTGGTAGGTGCCGTCGCCCTGGGGAATGTAGCGGTTATACATGGAACTCACCTGCCTGAAAGGATTTGTGGGCCCAGCTTTTGCAGGGCGTTTCCTGCAAGGCGGGATATTTTTGCCACCTGGATGGCCCGGTCCAGCTTTTCCGCCCGGTCCGGGCGGACGAAGGGCTTCAGGGCCTGGAAGAGGGCCAACTGCCGTTCGTCCCCACCCATTTGTTTGGACATCTGCAGAAAGCCCTGAAGGAGCTGCATCGGGTCCGGCTGGCTTGGCTGCTGGGGCAACTGAGGCGGGGGTGGAGGAGGGGTGGGAGCGGACTGCTGAGGCTGTCCGCCCTGTCCCTGTAGGCCCAGACTTTGGGCCAGGGCCATCATTTGCTGCATGGCCTGAGGATTGCTGAGAATGCCGTTCAGCATTTCGCTGAAATCTGCCAAATTTATCGCCTCCTGTTGAGCTGCTCCAAGAGGGCCGCCGCTTCCGGCGTACCCAAAATGGGCTGCAATATGGCTTTTGCGCCTTCTGCGTCACCGGCGCGCATGGCGGCTGCCGCCTGGCTCAAGGCGTCGCCCCCATCCCGGCGCAGCAGCGCCAGAAGCTGTTGCCCCTCGGCGGACGCCAAAAGCTTTGCGGCTTCGGCCATAGAAAAACCGGAATTTTGCTGCATTTTGATTGCCTCCTGTCCGGACTCCTGTTATAATAAGCGTCACAGGGTACCGTTCTTTGGTACACTATATGCAGGGAAGGAGCGAATGGTGCAGCCATGAAAATTTTGATTCTATCTGATTCCCACGGCTGTGTAGAAGCCATGGAGACCATAGTAGCCAGGGAGAAGCCCCAGGCAATGGTCCATCTGGGTGACCTGTGGGCCGATGGCAAACAGCTGGGGAAGCTGTTTCCAGACATCCCATTGTATCAGGTGGCGGGGAACTGTGACCGCTATGGCTGGGAACCGGGGCAGGACCAAATCCGAACCGTCTCCCTGGACCATGTGGTAATCTACATGACCCATGGACATCTCCACGGGGTGAAGCTGAGCCTGCTTCGCCTTCGCCTGGCGGCCAAGGAGGCGGGAGCTCAGGTCGCCCTCTTTGGCCACACCCATCGGAGCTTCTGCCGGAACCAGGGGGATGTGCTACTGATCAATCCGGGAGCTTGCGGAGGGTCCAGCGGGACCTATGCCGTCCTGGAGACGGGGCATGGCGCGCCCACCTGTGAAATCAGGCCGGTGCAGCCACAAGAATAGGGGGAAAACACGTTGATTTTAGCTGTAGACATTGGAAATTCCAATATTGTGCTGGGAGGCGTCAGAGAGAAGGAGATTCTCTTTCAAGCCAGAATTGTCACCGATCACATCAAAACCTCCGACCAGTACTGCGCCGAGCTGAAGACCATGCTGGATTTATTTGGCGTCAGCGCCCAGGAGATCGAGGGGAGCATTGTGGCCTCCGTTGTGCCACCGGTGCTCAATTCCTTCCGGACGGCCATCCGAAAGCTCACAGGGAAAAGCTGCCTGGTGGTTGGGCCTGGCCTCAAGACAGGCCTCAACATTCTCATTGACAATCCCGCCCAAACCGGCGCGGATCTGGTGGCAGGCGCCGTGGCTGCCCTGCGGGAATATCAGCCTCCCCTGATTGTGGTGGACATGGGGACCGCTACCACCATCTCGGTCCTGGACCAGAACGGCAGCCTCATCGGCGGCTGCGTCTGTCCCGGCGTCAAAATCTCCCTGGAGGCCCTCACCAGCCGGACTGCTCTGCTGCCGGGTATCAGCCTGGATCAGCCTAAGAAAGCCATTGGCCGGAATACCATCGACTGCATGCGCAGCGGCATCATGCTGGGCACTGCCAGTATGCTGGACGGCATGATTGCACGGATGGAGGCAGAGCTGGGAGTCAAAACCACCGTCATACTCACAGGTGGCATTGGAAAGTTTATCCTCCCCCTGTGCAGTACCCAAATGATTTATGATGAGGATTTGCTGATCAAGGGGCTGGCGGCTCTGTATCAGGAAAACCGAAGATTGGCGGAATAGGCTATGGGGCAACCGGAATATGCTTTTGATAAAACCTTCTGCTCTGCGGCCCTGCTGCGCGCACTGGCAGAGGAGTATGGAACGCCGCTTTTGGTTTATGACCGGGAAACCTGGCTGGGCCGTGTGAAGCTTCTGAAGGAGGCCTTTTCCTGGGCGCCGGGCTTTCGCCAGTTTTTCCCTGTGAAAGCGGCGGCCAATCCGGCTTTGTGGCGGTTGGCCCTTCAGGCAGGCTGCGGCCTTCTGTGCAGCAGCGAAGTGGAGCTGTCTCTGGCGGCTCAGGCTGGCGGAACTGGGCAGTCGCTTTTGTTTACCTCCTGTTTTCCCGGCAGGGAAGACTGGGAGGCCGTCCGAAAGACCGGCGCCCAGGTGATTTTGGACAGCCCGTCCCAGCTGGCGGAAGCGCCCCTGCCGGAGGGCAAAACCCTGGGGCTACGGCTGAAGTACCATCACGGGAGCGGGAAACGGGCGCTTTGGTCCCGGTTTGGCATGGACCGGGAGCAGCTGCTGGATGCGGCAATCTTGGCATCCCGCCGGGGCGCAACCAGCCTGGGACTTCACGTTCACAGAACCGGTCTGTACCGGCCAGGGGAGTGGTCCTCCTCTGCTGAGGCGATATTCGGCTTGGTGGAAGAGGTGCAGGAGGCGGCGGGGCTGCCTGTGGCCTGGTGTGACTTGGGCGGGGGACTGCTTTGGGACCAAAAGGAAGCCTACACCCTGGATTTGCCCAAGGAGGCCGCCGCCATTCGGGAGGCTTTTGAACGCACGGTACCGGCGGCAGGGAGAGAGCAAATGGAAATTCGCACCCAGCTGGGCCGCTTCCTGGCCGCTCCATGCGGCCTGCTCCTCGCCACAGTCCGGGGAGTGAAGGACAGCTGGGTGGGAGTTGACGCCTCCATGGCGGACCTGCCCAGGGCCTGCCTGGCAGGCGTGCAATACCATGTTTCCCTGCTGGGCAGCATCGGTTTGCAGGGGCGGAGCAGCCGTTTTCTGTCCGGCCGGAGCACCGACAGCCTGGATCATTTCGGCCGCCGCCTTCTCCCGCCGGTTTCCCCCGGCGATATTCTGGTCTTCCACGGCGCTGGAGCCTATAGCCGCTCCATGGCCAGCAACTACGGCGGCTCCCTCCGCTGTCCGGAAATTCTCCTGGAGGACGGCGTTCCCCGCTTGATTCGCCGGAGAGAGGTCGTGGAAGACCTCCTCCCCGGCCTTCTCTGAAGTGAAATGCTGTGAACGAAAAGCGAGAGAAAAATGATTCGGCATTACCTTGGATCAGAAGCGCCCCTGCTTTCCGCCGGGGCATGCGCCCACAGCCAGGGCAACCCCTGGAAATCGGCCAGAGCTGCTACAAAATAGCTTTTTATAAAATTGTCCCAAATATTTTAGCGGGAGAAAGCACGAATTTCCGTGTTTTCTCCCGCTATCTTCAACTTTTAGAAAGGAACATGTTGTAAAAAACTCATTTTAAGCAAACCACAAACCGGTCAGTCCTTTCTGCCGGTGGGTCCAGGAGGCCGCGTCCTACGCCAACGCCTATGGGGTCAGCGGGCCATGCGGATCACCACATCGCCAGAGACGGAGTCAAACTGGAATGTGCCGCCCCCCTGGCCGCAATAGTAGATATCGCCAGTTTTTGTGGAAGAGAACTCATTGTCCAGCTTGCCGGAGGCAGAGTCCAGCTCCACAGAGAAAGCCGCATCCTGGGGGAGGGTCAGGTGGATACTGCCGGAGATGGTGTCGGTGGAGACTTTACGGGGGACCTGAAGCAGCGTCAGGTCCATGCCGCCGGATACGCCGTCGAATTCCACGCTGTTTGCCTGCCCAGACAGCTGGAGGCCGCCAGAGACGGTGTCCATTTCCAGCTCTCCAAAGGAGCAGCCTGTGAAGGTCACATTTCCGGAAACACTGTCCACCTCGCAGTCCTGGGCGGTGAGGCCGGTGGCGGTTACCGGTGCGCTCACCGTATCCACCTGCAGCTCCACCAGCTGCCCTGCCAGGGTGCGGGGGATCTCCACGGTCAGGTGCTTGGCCGGTTGGGAAGCATGAAAGCCAAAGCCCCACCTGGGCTTGGAATACTGGATGATCAGCCGGTCTCCTACCACCTGGAAGCGGAGCTGATCCTCCTCGTCCAGGCCGTCAGGCTCCCGAAACACCACGGAATCGCCGTCGGTTACCTCCAGATGGACCGAGCCGTCTACCCAGTTGACCTCCAGGGAACGGAGCCCTGCGGCGGAGACAGAGCCGCTGCCCACCTGGTACTGTGCGCTGTCCTTATAATGAAAGTCCCAGCCCCCAAAGGAGAGACCACGGATCGACAAGCCGGGCAGGAGCTCCAAGCCCCAGAGCAGGACGCCGAGAAGAATCAAAGCGGTAAGCGTCCACAGGATGATGCGTACAATGACGCTGTTTTTATTCTGTTTCATGGCAGTCTCCTCAATCCTTCAAATCAAAACAGGCTTTTACGATATTTTGAATGGCCGCCGAGAGGGGGAAGATGACCCAGGTGATGTACCAGGCCATGGTGGCAAAGCTGATGATAAAGTAGAAGACCAGGCATAGGGTGGAGATCAAGGCGTTGATGCTCTTGCGGAGCTTGGTCTTGGGATCATCCGGCGTTTCATCCCGGGATTCCTGGCCGTCTGTCTGTTTCCGGGAGCCGGTGCGCAGGAAGGTGCCCCGGAAAACAATGAGGCCTGTGGCTATGGCAATCATGATGAACATCATCACCACACCATCTTTTTCCCCGGCGATGACGGGAATGACGCAGCAGATGTAAAGCATGATGGACAAGGCCAGCAGCAGACTGGAGAGCCAGCTGGGCTGGGCCCGGGGGGAAGGGGAGGGAGCCGGGGGAGCTTCCGTCCGGACACCCCGGGTGAGAAAGTCGCCCAGGTCACCGATGCCGGACACGGCCAGGGAATAGGCGGCCTCCGGTGTTTTCCCCTCGGCAATGAGGTCATCGTATTTGTCCAGGGTGTTTTGCAGAATTTCCGCTTTGGTCTCCGCCGTGGCTGCGGTCTGGGGAGCGCCGGCGAAGAGATAGTCGATGTAGGTTTTCAGTTTGTCTCTCATAAGGATTTCTCCACCTCCAGTAGTTTGTCCATGATTTCCTTGGTTTCTTCCCACTCCGCCAGCAGGCGGCTACAGGCCTCCCGGCCCTGGGGAGTAATGGCGTAGTACCGCCGCCGGGCGCCGCTGGCCTCGCCGCCCCAGTAGGAGGCCACAAGCCCCGCCTCCTCCAGCCGCCGGAAGGCGGTGTACAGGGTGGCCTCTTTCAGCTCCAGCTTCCCGCCGGACAGCTGGGTCACGGTCTTGTTGATTTCATAGCCGTAGCTGTCCCGCAGCATCAGCCGGGCCAGAATGATCGTGTCTGTGTGCCCGCGGATCAGATCTCCGGCAATGGACATGAGATCACCTCCTGTGTTTTGAACCATTGTACACCAATATACATCGCCTGTCAAGGTATATGCAATTTTTTAAGTAAGTATTTTGGTGAGATATGTAAATTATAAAAGCGGAGAGGCCAGGACTTCTCCGCTTTTACAGGTGGGCTGTGAGGCGCTGTGCGGCCTGTAGCCGGATGAAATTATTTGTGGTACTTGGTTCCCGCTTGGATGGATTCCGCCCGGTAGAGCTGTTCCAGGACCATGATACGGGCCAGATGGTGGGGGAATGTCATCTTCCCCATGGACAGGAGCAAATCCGCCTGGGCCTTCAGCGCCGGTTCGATGCCATAGGAGGAGCCAATGAGAAAACAGGCCGAGGAACGGCCTGAGAGCTTCACCCGGGCCAGCTGACCGGCAAAGGCCTCGGAGCTCAGCTCCTTCCCCTCCGGGGTGAGGACGCAGAACCAGGCGCCCTTGGGGATTTTCTGACGAATGAGCTCCCCCTCCTTGGCCAGCCCCATGGCAATTTCAGCCGGCTGGGGGGACTCCGGCAGACGGCATTCCGGCAGCTCCAGCAGCTGAAACCGGCAGACGCCGGACAGGCGCTTTTCATACTCCGCAGCGGCGGAGAGATAGAATTTTTCCTTTAGCTTGCCCATGGCAAGGAGGGTGATTTGAAACATACAAAGCCTCCCGGGAACACAGTGTGGATTGGTGTCAGTATAGCAAAAGGAATCCGCCTTGGCAAGGGCGTGAACTTTTTGGTATAACATTGTCCCATTTTTTCACTGATGGAAACATAGTTGAGATGACCCCGCAACTCAATTGGCTTTTTAATGGATGGAAAAATTTGATGTCTGACCAAAAATACTCATCTTGGATATGGTTAGGGCCTTTAACTTAAATAGCAACAAGCAGAACGATTAAGTGAGACATTATACGAGCTGGCAAAAAATTCCGGAATCTCTCAGTCCACCATCTCGACCTGGTAT
>UQZA01000038.1 GCA_900545515.1 uncultured Eubacteriales bacterium
AGAATGGCCTTCTGACGAATCAGACCTACGCCAACGGAGCCAGCACCAGCTTCCAATATGACGCCCTGGGACGGTCCACGAAGACGACCACGTCAGATGGGGACCAATACACCTACAAGTACAGCGGAAGATGTGCTGAGGGGGATCTGAATATGAAAACTATGTTTTACGATATGGAAGTTCATGTACACTCAGGAGAACGGTGTGCCTTTTACTTTAATATGAAAAAACCAGATACATTTTTAGTCGGGTCTGTTGTACATTGGGAACAAGAGGGACATGTTTTGGTGAAGCTCTTGGACCCGACTGGCCAGGCAGATGGATGGTTTCTTTTTTCACCTGCCTTTCTGTACCGGATGGAGCAGAATACTTTCTATTTGAGGCAACTTCCCCAAATAGACTCGCAACATGAGGACCTGGCAGAGGGGAAATCAAATTGGGATACGTTGCTGCACCATGCCAAAGAACGGGGGGAGGGAGTCCAGATTCTCAACAGGTCTGGGAAACGGCTCATCAGTGGTCTGGTGACACATTATACAGACCGGGCAGTTGTTGTGCAAAGTATTGGACGAGATGGGGTAGCTGGAAGCGTTCGCAGCATTTATAAAAGCAGAATTGGTTGCCTGTTTTGCGACACGGAATCTGAGCAAGAGCGAATGCGCCGGTATTGGGAGGTGCAGCATGTGGGGAGAGTCTGATTTGCTGGAGCGGGATTGCTTGCTACAGTTTCATATAGACAAGAGCGCCCCGGATACTTTTGTGGTGGGAAAAGCAGTGGGATTTTTTGACGATTTCTTTTTGGTTCAAAAAGTATCTCCCCGTGGGGAGTGGGATGGATTTGGACTGTATCCAAACTCTGACCTGGTCGCTGTGAGCCAAGATGCGGAATATCTGGGCATGCTGGTAAGGCTTCTGGAGCGAAAGAACCAAACTCCACCACCTGTTCCAAAGTTGGCAGAGACGGGGCTGAAAACAGTTTTGATGCACGGCATGGAACATAACCGTATGGTAGGACTGGAACTTTACAAAAGTGGTAATCAGGACGTGGTGGGGTATGTGCTGGCACAGTCAAATTTGTGTGTTTGCCTGAGACAAGTTGGCCCATTTGGGGAAGCGGACGGCGTCTGCTATGTTAAGACCAGTGCCATAACCCGCGTATATTTGGAAGATGGGGACTTGCTTTGCCTGGAACTGTTATCCCAGGATGCAGACGGTTCTGCATCCGGAACATAGGGATGAGCCAAACGGATGTGGGCGAGAGCTGGTCTCTTGGGATTTTAGAAGTTTCTGAGCAGGATCAGACAACTTGCTGTGCCACATGGTATATTTTAGTTCAAAAGGTCTCTTTTGCCTGGCGGGAAAAAGAGACCTTTTGGCGTGATAGGCGCGCCCATTTTCGCTGCCGCTCTCAGTTTTGCACCCAACTCAAAGCATAAACCAGGGAAGTGTTTACGTTTTGGAAAGGAGAGGCAAGGGAGGGGAGCAGATGGTGATTCTGTCAAAAGGCGCCGGAGCAAAGCGGGCTTTGCTCCGGCGTGGTGGCACCCCCGGCGAGACTCGAACTCACTACATTCCGCTTAGGAGGCGGACCCTCTATCCTGGTGAGGTACGGGGGCTTGGGGAGAGGGGAGTTAGGGAACTCGACCTAAAATATTGTAGCGGATGCGGGTGTTCCTGTCAAGCATCCGGCAAAAAAACAGGGAGAAATCCGCTATGATAAGGTGGCGTCGTAGATGGCATTTTTGGGAAGGCCCGTTTCCAGAGCGGCCTGACGGGCAGCGTCCTTCCTGGAGAGTCCTTCTTCTATGAGCGTCAGGGCCCGATGTGCTGCCTCTTCCAAGGTGCTGACGGGGGCGTGCTCCGGCGTGGCGCCCGCCAGGACCAGGACGAATTCCCCTTTGGGTGCTGCCTGACGGTACCGCTGCGCAGCCTCGCCCAGTGTGGTGCGGATCACTTCCTCGTGGAGCTTGGTCAGCTCCCGGCACAGGGAGACCCGGCGGTCCGGACCGAAGACGGCGGACATATCCTCCAAAGTGGCCAGTAGCTTGTGAGGCGCTTCGTAAAACACCATGGTGCGGGTCTCTGTCCGCAGGGCCTCCAAATGCTGATTCCGGCTCTTTTTCGCCGTAGAGAGAAAGCCCTCGAAGGTGAAGCGCCCTGTGGGCAAGCCGGAAATGCTGAGGGCCGTAATCACGGCGCAGGGACCGGGGACGGCGGAGACGGGGATGTCAGCTTCAGCGCATTGCCGGACCAAGTCCTCACCTGGGTCAGAAATGGCAGGGGAACCGGCGTCCGACACCAGGGCGCAGACCTCCCCGGCCTGAATTCGATCCAGGATTTTCCCGCCGCTGGAAGCTTTGTTGTGCTCATAATAGCTCACCAGGGGCTTTTTTAGCTCCAGGTGGTTCAGCAGCTTCAGGGTGACCCGGGTGTCTTCTGCTGCAATGAAATCTGCCTGGGCCAGGATTTCCCGGCAACGGACAGAGATATCCCCCAGGTTGCCAATGGGGGTGGGAACCAAGTAGAGCATTCCGGCCATAGTCAGTCTCCTAAGTGGTAGATTTCCCGGTATCGGGATGTGGGGGAACCATCAGGGTGGAATAAAATGAGATCCGGTAGCAGGCGTAATCCTGGCTTTGCCCCCTTACGGCACTGCAGCAGGACCAAGCTGGCCGAGGAAGCGGGCCTGTGGCGCACCAGCTGCAGTAGCTTGGGCTCCAAGTTCCATTGACGGCCCAGAGCCATGAGATCGGCCAGGCGCTCCGGCCGGTGAACCAGAAAAAAGTCTCCTCCAAAGCGCAGGAGCCATGACGCGGCCTGGTACACATCAGAAAGGGTGCAGGCGCTTTCCTGCCGGGCCTGGGACCCTGCCACCCCAGAAGAAGGGAGTCCGCCAGAAAAATAAGGGGGATTGGAGACGGCGCAGGAGAAAGCGCCCCCCGGCAGTATGGTCCGCACCTGCCTCAGGTCCCCCAGGACGCTCCGTAGCCGGCCCAGCCCGTTCCGGTCAATGTTTTCCAGAGCTGCCTGATGGGCCTGCTGACAGAGCTCCACGCCGGTGACGGTGCAGTCTGAGTATCTGCCGCAGAGCAGGAGCCCCAGCACACCCCCGCCGGACCCCAGATCCGCCACCTGGGCAGCTTTCGGAAGGCGGACAAAATCGGCCAGCACCATGGAATCTGTGCTCAAAGGGAAGCTCTCACCCGGTGCAAAGGTGAGGCCGCCCCAAAGTGTATCCATTGTCATAGAATAAAGGATGGGGCTGTCTCAAACGGACTTTGAGACAGCCCCGGCAAGGACAGTACTTAGGCCTCTTCAATGGCCTCATTGGGGCAGGTGTCAGCGCAGGTGCCGCAGTCGACGCACTGATCGGCGTCGATGACGTACTTGTCGTCACCCTCTGTGATGATGCCCATAGGGCAAGCGTCGGCGCAGGCGCCGCACTTGACGCAAGCGTCAGTAATCTTGTAAGCCATGCTCGTTTCCTCCAAATGTAAATTTATGTACAGCCAGGGGCGTACATAGGTGTATGCAAGGCTATTCTAGCATGTTTTTCACAAAATGCAAATGAAATTTCCGTTACATCAGAAAAAAGATGGAAACAGGGGCCAGTATATTCCGAAGTAGCCATGGATAGAATCCACTGGGTGAGGTGAGAAATTTGGCAGCAGTTTCCTATGAGCGAAAAACCCGGCAGCTTTTGATTCGTGCAGCGGCGGAGGCTCGGGCCTTGGGGCACAGCTATGTGGGCAGCGAGCACCTACTGTTAGGCCTCTTAACCCAGACGGATACCTTGGCAGGGCGGATATTGCGGAGCACGGGCCTCCAGGCGGAGACACTGCGGCTGATGGCGGCGGCTCTGTGGGGCAGAGGAGCGCCGGGCCTGCGGCTGCCTCAGGGCCTGACCCCAGGCGCGCGGAGGGTTCTGCGCCAGGCAGCGGGAGAGGCGCGCCATACGGGGAGTGGCCGCATCCGGCCGGAGCATGTGCTCCTGGCTCTGGCAAGGCAGCAGGAGGCCTCCGGCCGGCAGCTCATGGAGCTGTCCGGTATCTGTGTAGACGGGGTATTTACCCAAACCATTGACCGGGTAAACCGGCATCGGGAGGAAAAGCGGAAAGGGAAGGTGGAGACTACGAAACTTTTGGAACAATTCAGCGAGGACCTGCTGGAAAAGGCTTCGTCCATGGAGCCTATCATCGGTCGGGAACGGGAGCTGGAGGCAGTCATCGGCATTCTGAGCCGGAAAAACAAGAACAATCCTGCCCTCATCGGCGAGCCGGGTGTGGGGAAAACGGCCATTGCTGAGGCCCTGGCGCAGCGGATGGTAGCAGGCCGGGTGCCGGTGCAGCTCCGGGATAAGCGGCTCCTGAGCCTCAACATGGCGAATTTGGTGGCAGGAACCAAGTACCGGGGGGAGTTCGAGGAGCGGGTACGGGATTTACTCCAGGAGATCCGCCGGGCAGGCAATGTGATTCTGTTTGTGGATGAAATGCACACCATTGTGGGGGCCGGGGCTGCAGAAGGCGCCATTGACGCCGCCAATATTCTAAAGCCTGCCCTGGGACGGGGGGAGCTGCAAATGCTGGGGGCCACCACCCTGGCCGAATACCGGAAATACATTGAGAAGGACCCGGCCTTGGAGCGGCGCTTCCGTCCGGTTCTGGTGGAAGAGCCCAATGCAGAGGAGGCTCTGGCCATTTTAAGGGGCATTCGGGGCGGCCTGGAGCGGCATCACCATATGAAAATCACCGATGAAGCGCTGCAGGCGGCGGTGGAGATGTCCCGGCGGTACCTGCCGGAGCTGTTCCTGCCGGATAAAGCCATTGATCTCCTGGATGAGGGGGCTGCCCGGGCTCACCTGGAGGAAATGCGGGCGTCCAAGGGGGCCTATGAGCAGGAAAAGGAATCCTTGGAGCTGGAGCTTAGCGACGCCGTCCGGGACAGCCGGTTTGAGCGGGCGGCAGAACTGCGGGATCGCATGCACTGGATGCTGAGCCGGGGGGGCGACAAACGGGGGCGCATGGTGACGGCGGCGGACATTGCAGGGGCTGTATCGGCCCGGACGGGGATTCCTGTGGGGAATCTGGCCATGGAGGAGCGGCAGAAGCTCCTGGGTTTGGCCGATGCCCTGGCCGGCCGGGTCATTGGCCAGAGCGAAGCGGTGGAGGCGGCCGCCGCTGCAGTCCGCCGGGGCCGCAGCGGCCTGGCGGATCACAACCGGCCCATTGCCTGTATGCTCTTTACCGGGCCCACCGGTGTGGGTAAAACAGAGCTCTGCCGGGCCTTGGCTCAGGAGCTTTACGGCAGCCAGGAGGCCATGATCCGGCTGGATATGACGGAATACATGGAGAAGCAGTCGGTCTCCCGCCTCATTGGCGCGCCTCCCGGCTATGTGGGCCATGAAGAGGGAGGCGTCTTGACGGAGAAGGTACGGCGGCGGCCCTACAGCCTGATCCTCTTTGACGAGCTGGAGAAGGCCCACCCGGATGTGACAGGCATTCTCCTGCAGGTGATGGAGGACGGCGTCCTCACAGACAGCCTGGGCCGCCAGGTGAGCTTTAAAAACACCTTGGTGGTTATGACTTCCAACTTAGGTGGAGGCAGGCGGGAGGGAGAGGGCCTGGGATTCTTGCCCGGTTCCCGGGAAGACCGGGTCCAGGACTGCCTGAAGGATCATTTTACCCCGGAGTTTTTGGGCCGCATTGACAAGGTGGCGGTGTTTCGCCCATTGAGCCGGGAATCCCTGGAGAAAATTGCAGATAATCAGCTGGCCAGGCTCCAGGCGCGGGCGGAGAAGAACGGGCTGCATTTGTGCTTTGCCCCGGAACTGCCAGGCGTTCTGGCTGGCTGGTGCGGCAGCTCCGGGGCCCGCCAGATTCGCCGGAATCTCCAGAATCAGATTGAAAATCCCCTGTCCCAGTACCTGCTCCTGAACCCTCCAGGCACCAGGACGGTAAAGATTCAGTGGGATTTCTCCCAAAACCAACCGGAATTTACCCAGGAACGCCAGTAAGTTGACTGACGGCTCAGAAGGAATCAACAGCGGGGGGAACCATGAAAGAATGAGGTTTCTCCCGCTTAATATTTTTTGCACTGGTGCGGCAGCGCCCTGGCTTCCCACGGGAGGAAGGTGCGAAGCGCCATAGGATCTCATCACTTGCCACTGACAAGTACAGAGAGTGAAAACTGGGATGTCTCCTGTGGAGGCGAGGTGAAGCGGAGAGGGGCAGCTGGTCCGTGGCGAAAACAAGGGGCATTTGTACGCTGGAAGAAAATGTCAGAATTCCGCGAACATACGTTTAAAAACTTGGGAGTTTGTAGGAAATGACCGGAAAATCCGCAAAATTTTCTATCAGCTTCTTGGAAAAAGAGATTGATTTTTTCCTGGCCCGGGGTTATACTACAACTACGTGGAGCGTCAGGGTAAAAATGTGGAGCAAAGTGGAGCGAGGTGAGAACGATGATCGGCAAGTACACGGCAAAGGTGGACGAGAAAGGCAGGTTGTTTGTTCCCGCCAAGCTGCGGGGGGAGCTGGGGGAGACCTTTTTTGTCACCATCGGCACCAACGGCGGCCGTCGCTGCCTCACCGTTTACACCCAGGCCGGGTGGGAGAGTCTTTGCGCCCGGTATGATGCCCTGCCCCTGTCCCAGAAGTCCGGCACCACCAGCTTCCTGTTTTCCAACGCAGTGGAGTGCAGCCCGGACAAGCAGTTTCGCTTCCTTGTTTCGTCCAATCTCTACCAATATGCCGGGATCGACCGGGATGTGGTGATTGTGGGCCGGGCAGGCCAGGCGGAGATCTGGGACGCCGATACTTATGCCGAATTCGAGCAGGCGATGCTGACCCCGGAGAATCTGCTCGCGTCTCTGGAGGCCATCGGACTGTAATGGAATTTCAACATAAGTCAGTGCTCCTTTCCCAGTGCCTGGAGGCGCTTGCTGTGAAGCCCGATGGCATTTATCTGGACGGCACCCTGGGGGGAGCCGGACATTCCAGCCAAATTGCCAAGCGCCTGACCACAGGCCGCCTCATTGGGGTGGACCGGGATGAGATTGCACTTTGCGCAGCCCGGCAGCGGCTTGCGCCTTACATGGACCGCGTGACTTTGGTTCACGCCAATTTTCAGGACCTGGACCGGATTTTACAGGATCTGGGCATTCCGGCAGTAGACGGAATTCTGCTGGATTTGGGCGTGTCGTCCCCCCAGCTGGATGACGGTCAGCGGGGGTTTTCCTATATGGAGGACGCCCCCTTGGATATGCGCATGGACCGCAGTGCCGGGTTGACTGCCTTTGAAGTGGTAAACACCTGGCCCCGGGAGGAGCTGCGCCGGATTCTTTATGCCTATGGTGAGGAACGTTACGCTCCCCAGATTGCCGCGGCCATAGACCGCCGCCGCGCCGCTGCCCCAATCTCCACGACCCTGGAGCTGGTGGACGTCATCCGCTCGGCAATGCCTCCCCAGGCTCTGCGGGAGAAGCAGCACCCGGCCAAGCGTAGCTTTCAGGCCATTCGCATTGCAGTCAATGATGAACTGACCGCAGTGGAGCGGGTGATGGGAGATGCAATTTCCCGTCTGGCCCCCAGGGGCCACCTGGCTGTGATTACCTTCCACTCTCTGGAAGACCGAATTGTGAAAAATGCTATGCAGGA
Organism: uncultured Eubacteriales bacterium; assembly: GCA_900545515.1. Lineage (GTDB taxonomy): Bacteria > Bacillota > Clostridia > Oscillospirales > Oscillospiraceae > Faecousia. The sequence continues at coordinate 7,656 of UQZA01000038.1, forward strand.
TGCGGCAAAGGGCTGCACCTGCCCGCCGGAGTTTCCGGTTTGTGTCTGCGGTAAAAAGCCGCAGGTGAAGCTCCTCACCCGTAAGCCGGTGACGGCCAGCCGGGAGGAGCTGGAGGACAATCCCAGAGCCCGCAGCGCCAAGCTTCGGGCCTGTGAAAAGCTTTGATTTTGAATGGGAAGAGAGGGCCAGGCTGTGGCGCAGGACAGACGCAAAATAGAATACCGCACCCAAGGCTCTGCGGCCTATGACCCCTCATTCTACGTAAGCGAGGAATCGGTCGCCCAGCAGATTCCTGCTGCCAAGCCCCGTCCCCGGCACAGAAAACAGCCGGTGGCCCGGCAAAAGATGGTGGTGTCGCCCTTTGCCCTCCTGGGCATTGCGGTGTCACTCCTGATGCTGGTGTTGGTGCTTTTTGGCTATGCACAGGTCTACGAATCTGCCAGCCAGCTGGGCGAGATGCGGGACACCGTGGCGGAGCTCCAGGAGGAAAACCGGAAGCTGCAAAACGAATACGACAGCAGCATCAATCTGGAGAAAATCGAGACCAGGGCGAAGGAACTGGGAATGCAGCAGCCTACCGCCAAGCAGTCTGTGACGCTGCATATTCCCGCTGAGGATACGGCGGTGATTGCGCCTCAGGCTTCTACCAACCCCTTCCGGGCTGCCTGGGACGCCATTGTGGAGACCTTCCAGGGCCTGCTGGAATATTTGCACTGAGCCGGACATACAGTTTCACATAGGTTTGTACGCGGTGGGCAGTGAGGTATGTCTCGCTGCCCACCGGTTGCACAGACCTAAATCCAGAAAGTACCAGGTGGCGCTATGAAATCCAAATCCAATGCAGAACAGGAAAAGAGAAAAAAACAGGGAAGGCAGGAGCGCATCCGGGCCGACCGTGGCATGCTGAGCCGCACCGGAGTGATTTTAATCCTGTGCGGCATTGTCGCATTTTTGCCTGTGGTGGGAATGCTCACCAATTTGATGGTCTTCCGCCACGACGAATATTCTGAAAAGGCGTTAAACAACCAGACCCGCACCACCACCGTCACCGCCTCCCGGGGTAGCATTTACGACCGGAATATGAATGTGATGGCGGTGTCCACCAGCGTGGAGAATGTGTTTCTGGATCCGAAGGAGCTCCATGACAACCAGGTGGATCTGAACCTGGTGGCCAATACCCTGGGGGAGATTTTAAATCTGGACCCGGCCTGGATTCAGGAGCAGGCGTCGGATATCACCATGCGCTATAAGATGCTGGCCACCAAGCAGCCTAACGAAGTGACCTCCAAGATCCGGGATTTCATTGTAGAAAACGACATCATCGGCATCCACCTGGAGCCGGATTCCAAACGGACCTACCCCTATTCCAGCCTGGCTGCCCAGGTGATTGGCTTTACCAACTCCAGCAACGTGGGTGCAGAGGGGATTGAGGCCTATTACAACAACACTCTTCAGGGAACTGCCGGAAAGGTCATCACTACCAAGGGCAATTATGAGACGGAGATGCCCTATTCCTTTGAAAAATACTACGAAGCCTCCGATGGCAACAGCGTGGTGCTGACCCTGGACACCACGGTGCAGTACTACCTGGAGAAGAATATGGAGGCTGCCGTTGAGAAATATGATGTGCAGAATGGGGCGTTTGGCCTCGTCATGAATGTCAAAACCGGGGAAGTTCTGGGGATGGCTACTCTGGGCGGCTATGATCCCAACAACTATCTGGAGATCGGAGACCCGGCGGTGCAACAGGAGCTGGACCGGCTGAAGGGAGCTTATTCCACCCTGCAGGAGGGAAGTGAGGCCTACGACAAGGCGGTCAACGCCTATCAGGAGGCCTTGATTGCGGCCCGGCTGGCCCAGTGGCGCAACCGGGTGGTCTCCGACGGTTACGAACCCGGCTCCACCTTTAAAACCATCACCATGGCCGCAGCCATTGAGGAGGGGACTACCACCGTAAACGACAGCTTCTACTGCGGCGGGTCGGAGATGTTTGTAGAACGTGGCAGTACGCCTCTGCACTGCTGGCGGCATTCCGGCCACGGCGCGGAGAGCACCTTTGAGGCTCTGCAGAATTCCTGCAACATCGCCTTTGCCCACATCGGCTTAAAGCTGGGCGGTGAGAAATTCTATGAGTATGTGAAGGCCTTTGGCTTGCTGGAGCCCACGGGGCTGGGTATGTCCGGCGAGTCCGGCGGCGTCTTCTTCCCCAAATCCACCATTACCGATTCTTCTGCCGATGGCTACGGCGCGGCGCTGATTGCCGGCTCCTTTGGCCAGACCTTTAAGGTGACACCAGTGCAGCTGGTCCGGGCGATTTCTGCTGTGGTGAACGGCGGATATCTGATGCAGCCCTATGTGGTCAGTGAGATTCTAGATGACAGCGGCAACGTGGTGGAAAAAACAGAGCCTACCGTCATCCGTCAGGTGATCAGTGAGGAAACCAGTTCTATCATGCGGGACATGATTCTCTCTGTGGTGGAGGAAGGTACGGCGGGAAATGCCAAAATTGCCGGATATTCCATCGGCGGCAAAACCGGTACATCGGAAAAAGTTGATGTTTACGACGAGAACGGCGAAGCAGTAGACGATAAAATTGTGTCATTTGTGGGGATTGCGCCTATGGATGATCCGCAGTATATTGTACTGGTGGCTCTGGACACCCCTTCGGCAGAGACCGGCTATTATATTTCCGGCGGCGTCATGGCTGCCCCCACGGTTCGGGGCGTTCTGGAGGATATCCTGCCCTATTTGGGCGTGTCCCGGGATTATACCGGCGTGGACATGAGCAGTGTGGAGGTGGATATGCCTTCCCTCACCGGCATGACCGAGCAGGAGGCTAAGGCGGCCCTGCAAGACGAGAGTCTGACCTATGAACTGGTGGGAAGCGGCAGCACGGTGACCGGCCAAATCCCTCAGGCAGGGGCGAAGCTGCCAGGCAATTCCGAGGTCATTTTGTATATGGGGCAGGAACCGCCGGAGGATCTTGTCACCGTGCCGGATTTCACCGGTATGACCATTGGCCAGGCCAATCAGGCTGCGGCCAACGCAGGGCTCTACATTCTGGTCAAGGGCGCCACAGAGGACAGCGGCTACGTCACGGCCACCGGCCAGGACGTGGAACCGGGAACCTCAGTGGTGCGGGGCTCCACCATCCGTGTGGACTTTGTGGACCACACGGCACAAGACTAAATGAAAAGGAGACGGCAAGATTGAAGCTGTCTGAACTGCTGCAGGGGGTGGAGGTTCTGACCTCCACTGCCCCGGCCACCTGGGACATCACTGGCGTGGCCTATGATTCCCGGGAGGTTCAGCCGGGAGACGTCTTTGTGGCGATTTCCGGCTTTGCCACCGATGGCAACCGGTATATTGACAAAGCCATGGCCCGGGGGGCCAGGCTGGTGGTGACGGAGAGAATTCCCACAGAGCCGGCGCCCTATGTTCAGGTGCCCTCCGCCCGCCGGGCTTTGGCGCAAATGGGCGCAAATTGGTACGGTCACCCTGCTGAACGCATGACCATGGTGGGCGTCACCGGCACCAATGGCAAAACTTCGGTGACGCTTCTGCTGAAATCGGTGCTGGAGCAGGTCACCGGGGCCCGGGTGGGCCTTGTTGGCACCATTCAGAACATGATCGGCCAGGAGGCGCTCCCCACAGAGCGCACCACACCGGAGAGCTTTGCCCTCCAGGGCCTGCTGGCCCGGATGGCTGCGGCAGGGTGCCGGTATGTGGTGATGGAGGTCTCCTCCCATGCCCTGGCTCTGGACCGGGTGGGGGGCATCCACTTCCAGGCTGCCGCCTTTACCAATCTGACAGAGGATCATTTGGACTTCCATGGAACCATGGAGAACTACGCCAGGGCCAAGGCCGTACTCTTTGGCCGGTGCGACGTAGGTGTACTGAACGCAGATGACCCGTACTGCTCTCGGATGCTGGAGGGGGCTGCCTGCCGCTCCATTTTGACCTCGGAGCAAGCGGGGAAGGGAGATCTGGTGGCCCAAAATCTGCGTTTGGGTCCGGATCAGGTTTCTTTCGACCTCTTGGCAGGAGAGAAGACGCTGCCAGTCCGGGTGGGCATTCCCGGCCTCTTTACAGCGTATAATGCATTGACGGTCCTGGGCCTTGCTCAGGCGCTGGGACTCCCCCTGGAGCAGTCGGCAGAGGCCCTGGGCCGCGTTCAGGGCGTCAAGGGACGGATTGAGGTGGTCCCTACTCCGGGGACTGACTTTACAGTGCTCATCGACTATGCTCATACGCCAGATGGCCTGGAAAACATCCTCCGCTCCGCCCGGGGATTTGCCAGAGGCCGGGTGGTGGCAGTTTTTGGTTGCGGCGGCGACCGGGACCGGCAAAAGCGGCCGGTGATGGGGCGCATCGGCGTGGAGCTGTCAGATTGGGTGGTTTTTACCTCCGACAACCCCCGCACCGAACATCCCATGGCCATTTTGCTGGAGATTCTGGCAGGCGCCACCGGAAGCAAAACGCCCTGGGTGGCGGTGGAAGACCGCCGGTCAGCCATTCGCTTTGCACTGGATCACGGCAGGCCGGGAGATGTGATTGTTCTGGCGGGCAAGGGACATGAGACGTATCAGGAAGTGGGTGGCGTAAAGCGCCATTTGGATGAACGGGAGGAGGTCGCCGCGTGGCTGGCCGCCTATCACAGAAGAAGAGAGGTTTGAGGCGATATGAGCAGAATCACACTGGCCCAGGCGGCCCAGTGGTGCGGTGGTACCGTGGACCCCAAGTATGCCCAGATTTCCTTTTTGGGAGCAAGTAACGATTCTCGGAGCGTGAAGCCCGGCCAGCTGTTTGTGGCGCTGGAAGGGGTGCGGGACGGCCATGATTTTATCCCCGCTGCCCTGGCCGCCGGTGCGGCTGCCGTCCTGTGCAGCCACAGCGGGGGGGATTTTCCGGCCATTGTGGTAAAAGATACCAGGAAGGCCCTGGGGGACATTGCCCGAGAGGAGCGGAAACGCCTGAATGTGAAGGTGGTGGGCGTCACAGGCTCCGTGGGCAAGAGCACCACCAAGGAAATGATTGTAGGCATCCTCTCTCAGAAATACCGCACGGGCAAGACACCGGTGAATCATAACAACGACATCGGCATGCCCATGGCCATCCTGGCACTTCCGGAGGATACAGAGGTAGCGGTCCTGGAAATGGGGATGAATCACTTCGGGGAAATGGCCTACCTCACCTCCATTGCTGCGCCGGACATTGCTGTGATCACCAACATTGGCACCATGCACATTGAACACTTGGGCTCCCGGGAGGGCATTCTCCACGCCAAGCTGGAGATTCTCCAGGGCCTGCGCCCTGGCGGACACCTGATCTACAACGGAGATGAGCCCCTTCTATGGAATCTTCGGGGGAGCGGTAGTACGGCGCCCCATTACTTTGGCTTGGAGAATCCAGCCTGCGATGTAAAGGGCTCCGTGCGTCAGGAAGCTGAGGGCTGCACGGAACTGGCTGTGACAGCCGGGGAGGAGTCCTTTCAGGTTTGCCTCCCTGTAGAGGGCCGTCACTTTGTCTCCGACGCCCTGGCCGCCGTGGCGGTTGCCAGGCTGCTGGAGGTACCGGTGGAAGGGATCCGGCAGGGGCTGGCTGGGTTCCGGAGCATGGAGGGCCGCCAGGAGATCTATGAGGCCGGAGGCTATACCATCATCCGAGACTGCTACAACGCTGGTCCGGAGTCTATGGCCGCCTCTCTGACGGTGCTGGGAAAGAAAAACGGAAGGCGAATTGCCGTTTTGGGCGACATGCTGGAGTTGGGTGTCTGCACCCAGGCAGAGCACTACCGGGTTGGCCGGATTGCTGCCGGGAAGTGTGATTTGCTTTTGGCCTTAGGTAAAAATGCCGGACGAGTGGTAAACGGCGCCATTACAGGCGGCATGCGCCCAGTGGATGCCATGGCCTTTGACAGTGCGCCGGAGTTGGTGCGTGTCCTGCGGGCCAAGGCAAGGCCCGGCGATATTATCCTGTTTAAGGGTAGCCGGGGCATGAAAATGGAACAGGTTCTGGACCAGTTCCTGGAAAAGAAATAAAACGGAGGCCGTATATGCTGAATAAGAGCTTGATCTATGTCATTTTGACCACTCTCTGCGCCTTTGCTCTGAGCCTCACTCTGGGGTGGATTTTGATCCCCATGCTGCGCCGCCTGAAGGCTGGACAGGAGATCCGGGAGGTGGGCCCCAACTGGCACGCGACCAAGGCAGGCACCCCCACGATGGGTGGTCTCACCTTCATTGGAGGGAGCTTTCTGTGCCTGGTGTTTGGCGTGAGGTACATGAAGGAGGGAGACTTTTCGGCGCTGTATGTGCTGGTGCTGTCCCTCTGCTTCGGCCTCATCGGCTTCTTGGATGACTTTTTTAAGGTCCGCTATCACCGGAATCTGGGTCTCACTGCCATTCAGAAGGCTATGCTCCAGCTGGCCGTTTCGGCGCTGTTCCTGTATATTTTATTCCGGGCAGGGCTTCTCACCTGCGACCTGTATATCCCCTTTGTGGGAAAGACCTTTTACATTCATCCTATGGTGTATATGGTATTTGCCATGTTTGTGATGGTGGGCTGCGTCAACGCGGTGAATCTGACAGACGGGATTGACGGTTTGGCAACCGGCGTGACCATGCCGGTGATGGCGTTCTTTACCATCGCCGCCATTGCGGCGGGGAGAATGAATCTGGCGCTTTTCCCGGCGGCTCTGCTGGGCGGCCTGGGAGCCTTCCTCACCTATAACTTTCACCCGGCCAAGGCCTTTATGGGCGACACCGGCTCCCTGTTTTTGGGCGGCGCGGTATGTGGTCTGGCCTTTGCCCTGGACATTCCCCTGGTGCTCATATTGGTGGGCTTTGTGTACATTGTGGAGACCCTGTCCGATATCATCCAGGTGGTTTATTTCAAGCTGACCCACGGCAAGCGGATCTTCAAAATGGCGCCTATTCACCATCATTTCGAGATGTGCGGCTGGAGCGAGGAGAAGATCTTTGCCGTATTTGTCACGGTTACCTGCCTCATGTGCGTGGCCGCCTGGTTTGGCCTGCGGGGGCGGTACTGGCCCTAGTCCCAAAAGGAGGAACGTCCATGTCTTCTGAAGAGCTGATCCGGGAATCCCGCCGCCATCCCAAGATCGATGATCGGGGGATGATGGATGTGCCGTTTCTGGTGCTGGTGCTGCTGCTGGTGGCCATTGGACTTTTGATGATGTTCTCTGCCAGCTATGTGCGGGCCAATTATGAAACCGGCAATTCCCTCCACTTTTTTATCCGGCAGGCCGGCTTTGCCGCCGTGGGACTGGCCGCCATGTTCGGCGCCAGCCGGTTCAGCTGTCACATCTGGCAGAAGCTGGCCAAGGTAATCTATGCCGTCAGTGTTTTGCTTTTGGTGGCGGTTCTCGTTGTAGGTGTGGAGGCTGGCGGCGCGAAACGGTGGATCAACCTGGCCGGCCAGCAGTTTCAGCCCTCGGAGGTGGCCAAATTCTCCCTCATCTGTATGATGGCGGCTATGGCAGCCCAGTATAAGGAGAAAATGGCGGATTTCCGCTACGGGGTGGTCCGGATGGGCGGCGTGATGCTCCTGATTTTGGCCCTGGTGGCCCTGGAGAAGCACCTGTCCGCCATTATGATCATCGGAATTGTTTCTGTGGTGATGATGTATGTGGGCGGCACCAAAAAGCGGTGGCTGTTCCTGGCCATGGGCCTGGCGGTGGTGTTCCTGGTGCTGTATGTCTCCGTCATGGGCTACGCCGGGGACCGGATTACCGCCTGGCTGAACCCGGAGGCCGATGCCCAGGACAAGGGCTATCAGGTTTTGCAGTCCCAGTATGCCATTGGCTCCGGGGGATTATTCGGCCTGGGCTTTGGCATGGGGCGGCAAAAGCATCTGTACCTTCCCGAAGAACACAACGACTACATTTTTGCCATTGTCTGTGAGGAGCTGGGCCTCATTGGCGCTGTGGGTATCATCATTCTCTTTGCCCTTCTCATTATCCGGGGCTATTGGATTGCCATGCATGCCGCCGACCGGTTTTCCACCATGCTGGCTGTGGGAATTACAACGCTTCTGGCAGTGCAGGTGGTGCTGAATATGGGGGTTGTGAGCAACCTTCTGCCGTCTACAGGCGTGGGCTTGCCCTTCTTCTCCTACGGCGGCACCAATTTGATGATGAACCTGGGCGAAATGGGCATCATGCTCAGTATTTCCCGCTGGAGCTCCAGCACCAGGGGTTAGGGGGAATGCCATTTGAATGTGATGTTTACCTGCGGCGGGACCGGTGGTCACATCAATCCTGCCATTGCAGTAGCCAACCTGCTCCGGGAGCGAAAACCGGACAGCCGGATTCTCTTCGTGGGAGGAGCGGGGGGAATGGAGTGCACCCTGGTGCCGAAAGCCGGCTTCCAACTGGAGACTTTGGACCCCAGGAGTTTCCGCCGGGGCTTCAGTCCCAAAGCCATCTGGCACAATCTCACCGGCGCTTACCACACCGCTCTTTCTCTGGGGAAGGCCCGGCGGCTCATCCGTACCTTTCAGCCGGATGTGATTGTGGGTACCGGAGGCTATGCTAGCTTTCCTCTTCTGAAGGAGGGGGCCCGAGTGGGGGTTCCCACCTGCATCCATGAGAGCAACGCCGTGCCCGGTCTTACCACCCGGATGGTGGCCAACCAGATGGACCGGATTCTGGTCTCCTTCGCCGAGAGCCGGTCCCAGTACAAGCGCCCCGAGCGGGTGCAGGTGGTGGGGATGCCTGTGCGCCAGGAGTTCCTCTATACGAGGAAGGAGGATGCCCGGCAGGCCTTGGGCCTGGATGAGCGCCCCGTCATCGTCTCAGCCTGGGGCAGTCTGGGAGCCCGGGAAATGAACAAGGTGATTGCGGATTTCTTCCGCCTGGAGCAGGAGGCGGGCTGCCCCTATCAACATATCCACGCCACCGGCTCCTATGGCTGGCGGTGGATGCCGGAATATGTGAAGGAGCGAGGGGTGGATCTGCCTGGGTGCAGCGGCCTGGAGATGGTGGAGTATATTTACGATATGCCCACCTGGATGGCGGCTGCGGACTTGATCATCGGTCGGGCTGGCGCGTCTACCCTCAATGAGATCGCCGCTTCCGGTACGCCCTGCATCATTGTGCCGTCTCCCAACGTCACTGACAACCACCAGGAGAAAAACGCCCGGGTTCTGGCGGACCGGGGAGCGGCCCAGATCATTCATGAGGCGGACTGCACGGGGCAGGCCTTGTTCCGGGAGGCGCAGGTCCTGCTCAATGACCCTGCAAGGTGCCGGGCCATGCGCCGGGCGTTGCTGAATTTGGCGGTGGTGGACTCCGCAGAGCGGATTTACGGCGCCATTTTGGAGCTTGCAAAGCAAAATTGACACACCCGGGCCGAACCTTCTGCATAGGATGGGCAAAACCAATTCTTGGGCGGAAGGAGCGGGCCAATGGAATCGATCATTGTGGAGGGCGGCCGGCCACTGGAGGGAAAGGTTTCCATTTCCGGAGCCAAGAACAGTGTGCTGCCCCTGCTGGCGGCTGCCATATTGTTCCGGGGCGGCTGTTTGTTACATAACTGCCCCCGGTTATCCGATGTGGCGGCGGCGGCAGAAATTTTGGAGCATCTGGGTTGCCGGGTGGACCGCACCGGGCACAGCATTTGGGTAGACGCCCAGGATCTGTGCCGGGATGAGATCCCCCGGGCTCTGATGGAGCGGATGCGTTCGTCCATCCTGTTTCTGGGGCCGTTGCTGGCCCGCACAGGCCGGTGCACCTTATATGAGCCAGGGGGCTGCTGCCTGGGAGCCCGGCCCATTGACCTGCACCTGGCGGGACTGGAGGCCTTGGGAGCGGAGTTCTCCTGGGACCGGGACCGGCTGGTGTGCCGGGGGAAGCTTCGGGGTGGGGCGGTGACCCTCCCGTTCCCCAGTGTGGGGGCTACGGAAAACCTGATTTTGGCTGCCCTGGGAGCGGAAGGAACCACCACGATTTATCACGCGGCTCGGGAGCCGGAGATTGGAGACCTGATTGGTTTCCTGACAGCAGGGGGCGCTCGGATTTATGGAGCGGGGACCTCCATGCTCCAGATTGAAGGGGGCTTCCCCGATGCGGCGGCCTACACGGTTTTGCCGGACCGGATGGAAGCTGCAACGTTCCTGGCTGCTGCTGCTTCGGCGGGGGGCGACCTCTGCCTGGAGCGGACCCGGCCCGGGGATTACGGTCCGGTCATTCAGGTTCTGCGAGCCGCCGGATGCCGGATTGAGGAGGGACCGGGAGAGGTGCGCATCCATGGACCGGAACGGCTGCAAAGCGTGCCGCCCATTCGCACAGCGCCCTATCCGGGCTTTCCCACCGATGCCCAGGCTCCGGTGATGGCGGCTCTGCTTCGCGCCCAAGGCGTGACGGTGTTTGAGGAGACCGTTTTTGCTGACCGCTACCGTCATGTGCCTGCACTGCGGGCCCTGGGTGGCAGGATTCAGGTCTCCGGGGCCATTGCGGCTGTCACCGGGGTGCCGGAGCTCCATGGCGCGGCCATGGAAGCCACAGACCTGCGGGGCGGGGCGGCCATGGTGGTGGGTGCCTTGGGGGCCCAGGGTACCAGCAGGATCGGAAGTGTACAGCATATCCTGCGGGGTTATGAGGACTTTGCCCGGCGGCTGGCGGCCCTGGGCGCAACCATTCGGATGGAACATGAAAGGGCAGAGTGCTGCCATGGAGGATTGTACTATGGATTGGGACGAACAGGAGAGGGGGCGCAGGAGAAAGCCCCCTGAAGGCGGGACCCAGCGCCAGGGCCAGACCGGCCAGGGGCGGCCCCCTCGGGAGGACCGAAGCAGGGCCCGGCAGCCCGATGCGGGCCGCCGTAAGCTGCGGGAAACTGCCAGCCGCCCGAAGAAGCGAGAGGAGCCCAAGCAGGAGACAAAAAGAACCCGCCCCCCGGACCGAACGCCCCGGCAGGATCAGAAACCGCCGCGCAAGCCGGAACAGCGTGTCCGGAACCCATCTGGAGATCGGGAGATGGCGGAAAAAGCCAGAGAAGCCCGCCGCAGACAGGCCGGGCAAAAGAAGCGGGAGGAGGAGCGCAAGCGCCGGGAAGAGACCCGGCGGACTCCACCCAAGGCATTGCCCCGGAGGAAGCTACTGTGGAAGCTGCTTACCACAGCTGCCGTGGTGGTGGCGCTTCTTGTGGGCCTGACCATTTTCTTCAAGGTCCAGAATGTGGTGGTCACTGGCAACGGGAAGTACACTGCAGAGACGGTGATTGCTGCTTCCGGCATCGAAACAGGGGAGAATCTGCTGACCTTTGGCAAGTCCCGGGCTGCGGGCAGAATTTTGGCAGAGCTTCCCTATGTGGATCAGGTGCAGATTGGTATAAAACTTCCGAATACGGTCAATATTGACATTGTGGAGCTGGAGGTGTCCTACGCCATCCGTTCCACCGAAGGTGGCTGGTGGCTGATGGATTGTGGCGGCAAGCTTCTGGAGCCGGTGGAGGAGTCCGAGGCAGCCAAGCATACCCAAGTGCTGGGCATTTGTGCCGAGCATCCCTCACCGGGAGGCTCCCTGGTGGCCGGCGAGGGAGTTGCCGCTGAAAGCGCTCCTACGGGGGAAGAGACTTCTGCACAGGAGACCGGGGAGAAGAGCGCCATTCACGGCTCTGCTGCTGAGCGGGGCGCCGCGGCTCTGGAGATTCTGCAGGCACTGGAAGAGACGGAGCATATGGGGGACGTGACAACTGTGGACGTATCCAGCCTGTATGACATTCAGCTTTGGTACGGCCAGAAGTATCAGATTCTGCTGGGCGGGCCCACGGAGCTGACCTATAAAATCCGCTATATGACCCAGGCGGTAGCCACTCTGGCGGATTATCAGAGCGGCGTTCTGGATCTGAGTCTGGAGCAGGACAGGAAGGCCATCTTCACCCCGTGGTAACCTGCCCAGGTTGTGAACAATTGAAAAACTTGGCGAAAAAATGAGAATTTCTATTGACCAAATGGGGATTTCACGATAGAATAAATGGGTATAAGTGTGCTCGGTTTCTGCCCCACCGGGGCGTGAATACAAAAGATTACATAGGAGGAGAGCAAAATATGTCTAGTTCTGCCATTGAGTCTTATCCGGATAAGGTTGTAAATATTAAAGTGATCGGCGTGGGCGGCGCAGGCAACAACGTTGTCAACCGCATGATTGAGTCCGGCGTGAGCGGCGTGGAATTTGTCGTCGTCAATACGGACAAGCAGGATCTCAACAAGTCCAAGTGCCCCAACAAGCTCCAGATCGGTGAGAAACTCACCGGCGGCATGGGCGCCGGCTCCAAACCGGAAATCGGCAAGAAGTCCGCTGAAGAGAGCCGTGCCGGGATCTCCAAGATTCTGGAAGGCACCGACATGGTCTTCATCACCGCCGGCATGGGCGGCGGCACCGGCACCGGTGCAGCTCCCATTGTGGCGGATCTGGCCCACGAAGCCGGTATTCTCACGGTGGGTGTGGTGACCAAGCCCTTTAAGTTCGAGGGCGCCAACCGGATGCGCCAAGCGGAGTCCGGCATTGCCTCTCTGTCCGAGAAGGTAGATTCTCTCATCATCATCCCCAACGACCGCTTGAAGTATGTTACTGAGCAGAAGATCACCTTTGCCAACGCCTTCGGCATTGCCGATGACGTTCTGAAGCAGGCTGTAACCTCTATTTCCGAGTTGGTGGGGTACTCCGAGCGTGTGGTCATCAACCTGGACTTTGCTGACGTATCCGCTGTTATGAAAGACGCGGGCCGGGCTCATATGGGCGTTGGCATCGCCACCGGCCGGGAGAAGGCGGAGCAGGCTGCCATGAGCGCAGTGGCCAGCCCCCTGCTGGAGACCTCTATCAATGGCGCCACCGGCGTGCTTGTGAATGTCACCGGCTCTCCGGAGCTGACTCTGGACGATGTGGAGACGGCTGCCAGCATTGTGCAGGAGGCGGCCAATCCCGAGGCCAATATCATCTTCGGCGCTACCTACTCCGATGAGTTTGAAGATGAAATGCGAGTGACGGTCATTGCCACCGGCTTCGAGTCCAAGAAGGCTGAGAACAGCACCCCCTCTGCCAAGTCTGTGTCCCGTCCCGGCCCCTTTACTGCCGCAGGAGAGCGCGCAAAACCTACGCCGGTTGCTACTGAGGATGTGGATGACATCGATGAGATTTTTAAGATTTTCAATCGGTAAGTGATGCTATCCCCCCTGCAGGGTATCCAGGAAATATGGGCGCACCGCACAAAGGGATGCGGTGCGCCCTTCCATGCTGTCTTTCTGTAAAAGCACGTCTGTGCGCGATTGGTGGAAAAATTCCGAAATTTTGAAAGATTTGCAGAATTTTTACATTTTCCCCTTTACTTTTCCTCTGTTATACATTAAAATAGAGGCGTGGTAGGCACAGATTCCCATCTAACAAATTCAATTATGGAGGATTATGACATATGAATAGCAGAAGTAGAAAAGCCAACCCCAACAGCCCCCTGTATCAGGCCATCCTGAAGCTGAAGACTCCGGAGGAGTGCTATAACTTCCTCATGGACCTGTGTACCGTTCCGGAGCTCAATGCCATGGAGCAGCGCTTTGAGGTCGCTCAGCTGCTGAACCAGGGAATGATCTACAACAAGATCCTGGAGCTGACCGGCGCCAGCAGTGCCACCATCAGCCGTGTGAACCGCTCCCTCAACTATGGTACCGATGGCTACCGCTTGGTCATTGAGCGAATGGAGAGCGTGGAGGAATGAGCGCCTATGGGTCTTTGGCTGCGTCTTATGACCGGCTGACCAGTGACGTTCCTTATGCCGAAATTTTGGCGTTTGTACAAACGCTTCTCACAGAACGGGGCGTAGCGCCCCGTTCTGTGTTGGACTTGGCCTGCGGCACAGGGACGATGTCCCTACTTCTGGCCCAGTCCGGGTACCAGGTGATTGGGGCGGATATGTCCGAGGAGATGCTGACTGTGGCCTATGATAAGGCGTCGGCCCTGCCGGATAACCGCCCTTTCTTTGTGTGCCAGAGGATGGAGCGTCTTTGTCTGCCGGACCCGGTGGACTGGGTCCTGTGTTGTCTGGACAGCATCAATTATTTGACAGATCCCGCCGCCTGCCAGGAGACATTCCGGCGGGTGTACCGGTCGTTATGCCCCGGCGGCGTCTTTATTTTTGACGTGAATACCCCGGAAAAGCTACAGGCCATGGATGGACAGGTGTTTCTGGATGAGGACGAGGATGTATTTTGCGTCTGGCGGGGAAGCTATGAGAAGACGGAACGGATTTGCTACTACGGCATGGACCTGTTCCAGCGGCAGGGACGCCTGTGGCGCAGAAACCAGGAGGAGCACCGGGAGTTCGCCTATACCATTGGGGAGCTGCAGGCCTGGTTGACCCAGGCTGGTTTTGGCGGCATTGAGGTATTTGGTGACCGCCGCACCGCGTCTCCGGGTCCCGGCGAGCAGCGGGTATATTTTATGGCAGTCAGGGAGGAGACCACCCATGGGTGATTATATTGTGCGGGCAATGTCTGCTGATGGCTTTGTGAAGGCGGCAGCCATTCGCTCTACGGAGATTGTGCGGCGCGGGGCTGCAATCCAGGGTACCACAACTACAGCTACAGCGGCCTTTGGACGGGCTCTCACGGCAACCTCCTTGCTGGGGAACATGCAAAAGGTGGAGGATGGCTCTGTCACGCTGCAGATTAAGGGGGGCGGACCTTTGGGGACCATTCTCTGCGTATCCGACTCTGTGGGCAACGTCCGGGGCTATGTGCAGCACCCGGTTATCAGCCTGATGGAGAAGTACCCGGGGAAGCTGGATGTGGGCGCAGCTGTGGGCAGGGAAGGCATGCTCACCGTGATCCGGGACCTGCAGATGAAGGAGCCTTATGTGGGCAGCGTGCAAATGGTCACTGGGGAAATTGCAGAGGATCTGACCGCCTACTTTGCCCAGAGTGAGCAGACGCCTACGGCTTGCGCCCTGGGCGTCCTGGTGGCCCGTGACAGGACTGTTCAGGTGGCAGGGGGATACCTCCTCCAGCTCTTGCCAAATGCCCCGGATGCGGTCATTGAGGCCCTGGAGGGGGGCATTCGTGGGGCCGGCGCCGTCACCCCTATGCTGGAGCGCGGCATGACGCCGGAGGAGATTTTGACAGCGGTTTGCCCCGGAATGAAACTGAAGGTCCTGGAGACCACAGAAGTGTCCTATCGCTGCTACTGCAGTCGGGAGCGGGTGAAGGGAGCCCTCATCAGTCTGGGGAAAAAGGAGCTGGAAGAGATTGCCGCAGAAGGGGAGACCGTCCACATTGGCTGCCAGTTCTGTGACGCAGACTATCAATTTGGCCCGGAGGAAATTCAAAATTTGCTCCTGGAAATTTGAAAATTTCCGGAAAACAAGGAAAATACTCGGCATTTTGGACGGGAAAAATTCTAGGAAAAAACTGAAAAAAAGTGCTTGACAAAACGGGGACCGCTGTGTATAATGATACCCGTCGCTGAGATGTGCTGAGCTCCGAACCGGAGCGGCGCTTCGAAGGGCGCCCTTGGGGAGCATAGCTCAGCTGGGAGAGCACATGCCTTACAAGCATGGGGTCACAGGTT
>UQZA01000039.1 GCA_900545515.1 uncultured Eubacteriales bacterium
TGTCCATGCCCTTCAGTATAGCATAGTTCTCGTAATTTGAAAATTGATTTCCGTGCCCAAAAACGGCGTGGGTTTTATTTTGCAAATGCTCCGGCGATCCGGTCCAGAGCGAGGTCCAAGGTTTTTCTGGGGCAGGCCAGATTCATACGCATAAAGCCTGTGCCTTCGGGACCAAACCACTCGCCGGTGTTCATGGCGACGCCGGCTTTCCATGTAAAGAAGTCTGCCAGCTCATTTTGAGCCATGCCCATGGCCCGGCAGTCCAACCACATCAAATAAGTTCCTTGGGGCGCAATCAGCCGGATTTGGGGCAGTTGCTCCGCCAGACGCTTTTGTAAGTGCGCCACATTGCCGGCAAGGTAAGTAAGGAGCTGCTCCAGATACTCGTCTCCCTTTTCGTAGGCGGCGATATAGGCGTATAGTCCCAGCATATTCATGTTGTCCCCGTGGCTGAGGGAGAGAACCTGCTGGAATCGCTTTGCCAGATCTGGATTGGGCGAGATGACGGCGGCTGCCTTCATAGATGCTAAATTGAAGGTTTTACTGGGGGCAACGGCCACCAAGCAGTCAGGGAGGATGGAGGCCGCTGGAATATGACAGCTTCCCGGGTATACAAAATCTCCGTGGATTTCATCGGCAAAGAGAAGCACATGGTTGCGGCGGCAAATTTCCCCAATTTTTTCCAGCTCCTGCCGGGTAAACACCTTGCCTACAGGGTTGTGCGGGCTGCACAGCAGCATCAGCTTGGCCCGGGGGTCTGCCGCGCGGCGTTCCAGGTCCTCGAAATCCACCTCGTAATGCCCGTTTTGAAGCAAGAGCGCATTGTTGGAGATCTCCCGCCCCTGCTGCGTTACTGCGTCGGTGAAAGGACCATACACCGGCCGTTGGAGAATCACCCGGTCGCCCGGCTCTGTGAAGGCGGCTACGGCGGTGTAAAGGGCAGGTACCACGCTGGACACGGGGATGACTGTAGCCTCTCCCATGTCCCAATGGTGGCGGCGGCGCTGCCAGCTGGCAGTGGCCTCCCGGAAGGCCGGGGGTGTGGCGGTATAGGCGTAAACGCCGAAGGCGGCTTTTTCCATTACCCGGTCTATGACCGGTTGGGGGCACCGGAAATCCATGTCTGCTACCCACATGGGGATGGCGTCTGGATTACCTGGAATGTGATCCCACTTGATGCTATCTGTATTTCTGCGGTCAATGATTTCGTCAAAGCAATATTTCATCTGGTTTTTCCTCTCTGGTTAACCGCCCAAACGGGTGGCGATGAGTTTCATGGCCCGGGTCACCATCTCCAGGGGCATTGCCTCTGTGGGGGGCACGTGAATGAAGCCTGCGGGCATCCTTCCTGCGGCTCTCAGCAGATGGTACAGCAGGCAGTTGCACACATAGCTCCCGGCGCTGAGAGATACCTCAGCTGGAATTTCTGCCTGGTTCAATTCTGCGGCCAGATCCCAAACCGGCAAGGTGGAAAAGCAGGCGGCAGGCCCGGATGGGTCTAGAGGAATGTCCCGGGGCTGCATACCGTCGTTGTCCGGAATCCGGGCATAGGCGTAATTGAGTCCCACCTTCTCCAGGGAAATTTTCTTCCTGTTGGCTGCCAGGCCCAGACAGATGACCGCATCCGGACCTTCCGCGTCCATTCCCTTCAGCAGAAGCTCCGGCGCCCGGCGGAAGGATACGGGTAGCTCCATGGTCACAAGCTCCGCCGTCCCTATTGTGGGCGGCAATTCCCGCAGGCATGCATAGGAGGGGTTGCTGGTTCCGCCGTCGAAAGGCTCGAAACCGGTAAACAAAATTTTCATCCCGATTTTTCTCCATTTATAGCGATTCCGGTGAGATGGATGGCCCCTGCCTGCGTTTCCAGGTTTGGTACTGCGTCTTCAGCTCCGAATAGTTCCGCTCACTGACCTTTAAAGCAGTTCCGTCCTTCAGTACAACTTTCTGGCTCTGCAGTTTCAAAATGTACAGCATGTTGACAAGAAAACTCCTGTGAACCCGCAAGAAACCCAAGGGACATAGGGGGACCTCCAGGCTGCTTAAGGACCCATAGCATACATGGGATTCACCGTCCTTCAGATGGATGCAAACCTGATGTTGCCGGCTCTCCGCATACACAATGTTGCCGACTGGCAGCTCCGCCATCTCGCCCCGGGACTTTATTTTAATCGTTTTTCGGAAACATTGCAACCGCTCCAGGGCCTGCCGCAAATATAAATCAAATTTTTGGTCGAATTCACTTTTCAGCAGATACCGAAAGGCCTGGACCTCAAAACAGGCCGGCGCGTATGTCAGGTGGTTGCTGACAAATATAATGACCGCGTCCTCCCGGGCTGCCCGTAGTTTTTTGGCAATGTCCAGACCAGTGAGGTCCGAGGATGGGAGGGGAATGTCCAAAAAAGCCATATCGCAGCTGTCTAAGATGCGCTCTGCCAAGTGATTCCAGCCCTGTAAGGCATGAATTTTTGCCGGGATCTGATGAGATTGCAGGTATGTCTCCAACATTCCTTTGATTTTCCGCAAAAATACAGGATCATCATCGCAGAGGAGAATGCGAATCCAGGTGACTGCCGGTTTCACAGGGAGGTTCTCCACTTTTTCAAAGCCAGATATTGCTTCCACGGTCTACATCACCACCAAACAGAAATTTGAACTTTTATGTTTTTTAGTATATCACAAGATGGTGAAAATTGGAACAGCGAATTTTCTGCCAGAGTGCATTTGTCTCTCTCAGCGGTTGGACATGACCGTAGAAATAGCGGCGTGGAACAAACATTCCTGCATTCGCGTAAAAAAAATCCGCCTTCGTGATGGATTATTTGAAAATACAAGTAAACTCTGCTATCCTATACCAAACAATGGGTGCAGGGTGGTGGAGAAATACCCACATCTTTCATAAAATACTTGGAAAAAGTGACTTTGTGCTGGCCCCTGGACAGCCGGTTTCCATAAAAACGGAATCAGACGAGACAGCGAAATGATTTGAGGTTGTATTTATTTTAGAATGGAGTTTTGCATATGATGAAAAGGCCGTTTATTAAGCTCTTTCGGACTCCAAATAGCTGGTATTTTTACGACGTGGCCAAAAGCGAGCTCTGTCAGATTCAACCGGACAGCTATTTGTTTTTGCAGCGTCTCCTGGACGGCGACGTCGTCTCAGAGCCGCCGGATGAGCTGGTGCATTTGGCGGAAATGGGATACCTGACCAGCGAAAGTCCGGTGGAAGAGCTCTGCCATCCATACAGCAGGTACCTTCCCCAATTTCTGGACCGGAACCTGCGCCAGCTGATTTTGCAGGTGACCCAGAGCTGCAATTTCCGTTGTAAGTACTGCATCTACTCCGAGACCTCCAGCGCCAGGCAACGCCACCACAGCGCAAAACATATGACCTGGGACATGGCAAAGCGGGCCGTGGACTTTCTGTGGGAGCATTCCATTGACAGCCGCATGGTGTCCATCAGCTTCTATGGCGGGGAGCCGCTGCTGCAGTTTCCCCTGGTGCAGAGGGTCATCCAGTACAGCAAAGCCCGGTTCGTGGGAAAGAAGCTCACCTTCAATATGACCACCAACGGCACGTTGCTTACCGATGATATCATTCGTTACCTGGCGGAGCATGAGGTCAGTCTGATGATCAGCATTGATGGTCCCCGGGAAATCAACGATGCAAACCGAGTTTTTGCCAATGGACAGGGGACCTTTGACACAGTGATGGGACGAATCCGGCGAATTCATGAACTGGAGCCGGAGTATGCCCAGCATGTGCATTTCAGTATGGTCATCGATCCCACCAATGACTTTGATTGCATCAACTCTGTCTGTGTGGATTATGATGTAGTACATCGGGGCGGCCTGAACGCTGCCATTGTAGACAAAGAGTATGATGACGAGGAGACCCGGTTCTCTTCTACGTACATAGAAAAGTATCAATACCAAATGTTCCTGTCCTACCTGTCCTACTGGGGGAAATATCCCAAGGAGCGAATCTCACCCATTACGTACCAGGCTTTGGCCAACGCCATGGATAAGGTGTCCCGAGCGGAGGAGCCGGACGGGCTACAGCGGATTGACGTACCCAGTGGCCCCTGCGTTCCCGGGAAAATGCGGGTGTTTGTGAATGTGGAGGGCCGATTTTTCCCCTGCGAGCGGGTCAGTGAGACCTCCCCGGCCATGTGCATTGGCAGCCTGGAGACCGGTTTTGACTTGGAGAACGCCGAGCGGTTACTGAACTTTGCCAATATCACCAGTGAGCGCTGCAAGCGGTGCTGGTGCTTCCGGCATTGCACGCTTTGTGCAAAAAAGGCGGATACCGGAGAGGCGCAGCTCTCCCCCACCCAAAAGCTAAAATATTGTCAGGAAGCCAAGGGCATTGCATACCGAGAAATTCAGAATTGCCTGCTGATGCGAGAGATCTATCAATTCTATCCTGGGCAGGTTCGCAGGGGGAAGGATCGGGAGGTGAGCGGTTTATGAGACGTGGCGTGGCATTGTATCCCCTGACGCCTACCATACTGCCAGTGGTGATGCACTGGGAGCAGCTGCAGCCGGATTACCGGCTGGCCAGCCTCCTGGCGCCCTCCGGCTTTTCCGTCGCCGGGCATGACGCGGGGCACATGCTCCACCTTCCTGACACAGGCATCCGGGTGGATGATCGCATTGACAGCCGCCCCGAGGCCTGGGACATTCTCCTGGCAGTGGAGACTGCCGAGGACAACGAGGGCATTTGCGAGGAGCGGCTGGAGCTTGTCAGATGGGCCCTTTCTCACGAAAAGCTTGTTCATTACATCGGGAGAAGTCCTGATTCTGTCCCGGATGGGCTGCGGGAGTTGGCTGGAGAGTACGAAGGCCGGGTGCGGATCACTACACTCTGGACCAAGAGGGAGGACCTCTACCCCAAAGAGAAGCTGCACCGCTTCCAGGTCCCCCTGGTTTTGGTGGGCGGCCTCATTGAGGAGGCAGATGTCTTTGCTATGCTGGTGAAGCTGTATGCGCGCCTGGTGCAGGATGGAGAGCGCCCCCTGGTGGTCACCAAGCAGCCCATTGGCGGGCTCCTGGGCTTTGCCTCCATCGAACCGGCACTTTGTGCGCTGTCTGTAGATGAGGCGGAGAAAATTGAGCGCATCAATGTGCTCCTGAAGGACTTGGAAACAAGGGAGCAGCCCAGCATCATCCTCCTGGAGGCACCGGACGCGGTGATGAAGTATAACAACTATCTTACCAACGGCTTTGGCATTCGGACCTACATGCTGGCTCAGGCGGCGGAACCGGATGCCTTCCTCTGCTGCATTCCCAGCGAGCTGGGGGAGATGCCCTTTGTGGAGGAGATCAGCCGGGACTTCTCCCTGCGTCTGGGGGTGGGCATCGATGCTGTCCATGTCAGCAACGCCGTCATAGACGGGGTGGACTCCAGACAGGAGCGGAAGCTCTATTTGACTCACACAACCCTGGAGGACATCGACGGCCGGATCCGGCAGCAGCGGGAGGCGTATCCGGAGGGCAACTGCCTGTTCAACGGGTGGACGGAGGATTTTGAGGGCCTGTATCACACCCTGTTCATGGATGCCCAGGAGGAGGCGCCGCCTCCACAAGACGGAGCGGCCCCAGATCCCCGGGCCTGGCTCTTGGAGCTGCTCGGCAGCAAGTTTGGCGTACCAGAGGAAATGCTTGCGAAGGGCAACTGGGATCTTCCTCTTACCGGGGAGTTCTTCGGTTTTTCGGGAATGGATTTGTTCTACCTGCTTTTGGAGGTGGAGAAGCGAACGGGATGTTCGATTCCGGTAGAGGCGCTGTCTGATTATCAGTTTAATTCTATTTCAACAGTTTTGAAGACGTTGGAAACGATACCAGCTGATATACCAGCATCACAGGTGGGGGATCCGGTTTGATTTTTGCGTGGAACGCACGGGAATGCTTGCTGTATTTTCAACTGCCGTATTGAGGCTTGGCAAAATAAAGCATCCAAATCAAATATGGCTCTGGGGGTGGTTTCCCACCAAGTGGAGCGGTCCTGTATTCTGATGCATAAAGCACACGGATGGTAGCACAATATGGCTCCAGCTTTACGGAAGACATGTTACATTTTAAAACAAGGCATTTTTAGTAGGTTTTGATGATTGCGAGAGACACCATTTGTGTTTGGCGCAATGCTGACGGGAGGAGGTGAACATCATAATGAAGTTAAGGAAGGAGCACAACCCAGTAGCGCATCATTCTGTTGCGGCCTATGCCTCTTGTTTCTGCAAGTACTCTTCTTGTGCGTGCGGATGTTATGACCTGTGTACTTGTGCTGGTACCGGTCTTTATACGAGCACAAGTAACGCCAATGGCGGCAACAATTCGCAGAAAAACTACACGAACGTTCGTTTTGAGACAAGTTCCAGTGCGTCGATTCAGCTAGATTGATTTTAAAGTGCCCACGTAAACATGCCTGACGTAGTAGATTCGTGTGTTTTCGGTGGCGCTTGGGGCCTCCTCAAGCGCCACTGTTTGAATAACGGGGTCACGCTCCAAACGCGTGCATGTAAAAGGGAGGAAAATTATGCGAAAAAACGTTTGCCTGAAGGCCACATGGCGGCAGCCCTGGCGCACCATGTTGCTGCTTCTCTTTTGTGCGGGGCTTACCTTTGCCTTTCTGTCGCAGGTGCTGCAATATTGGGTGATTCAGGATGCAGTGGCGGACAGCGCAGGATATTATCACGCGGTTGGCGCGCTCCGGACAGAGAATACAGAGGCGGAGGACGCGTTTCCTTCTCTGTCGGTTTTGGAGAAAAGCGAATATGTAGATTATGTCAATACGTATGTCAGCAGATATGGGACTATGCAGGATGTATTTAACACGGACCTAAATGGCGATTTGAATAATCATATCCTGTACCTACAGGGGACATTTCGGGAAATTACGAAGGAAACAGAGAAACCTCTCTGTATGTACGCGCAAAAATACGTACCCAGAGAGGTTGCTTATCTGACGTTTGACATTACCAACCTGTTCTCCGGTCACCCGGAAATGGCTTCTTTAGGGGAGATGCGTTTTCGCATGGATGTCACCCAAAATCGTGATTTTATGAACCGCTTGCAGGAGGAACTGCAGCCTGGAGAATCGTACCTGTTCTGTGCCCAGTGGAAAAAATACTATTACCCGCAGATTACCCAGCCTTGTAATACGTTGCTTCCTTTGGGTACGGTCCAGGGTCCCAGATTGGACCAGGCGGCCTATTACGCAGGTGATGATAACCAATACTCCCTTCCAGTGGCAGAGGGAGATTTGTGGGACTATTTTTATCCTGTCCCCCAGGGGTTTGTGGTAGACTTTACCGATCCGGAGTTGGCAGATGTGGCTCTGGCGCTGGAGTACCTCAATGCCAACGAGCATGGTGTGTCGGTAATTCCAGTGAAGGATATGGCTACGATTCCGCATTTTGCTGAGAACTATTTTCTCAGTGAGGGGAGACTCTTAACCCTGGAAGATGACGCAGCGCGGAACAAAGTTTGTGTGGTCCATCAGGGCTTGGCAGACCGGCGGAACCTGAAGGTTGGGGATACCTTGACCATTACGATAAAAGATTTGGAGATGTATCACTGGGGGCAGACTTATCCGGATTGGGAGCCGAACCTTGCGGGGGCCCCTGAGGTGACCGAATCGTATACCATTGTGGGGACGGTATATAGCTTGCAAAAAAATACAGATTCTATGCAGTATTCGGAAATCTATATTCCGAATTGTTTCTATCCAGCTCACTTCCGGCAGACCGTATGGGCTGGAAGCTGTGGTTTTGTGCTCCGGAATCCCGCCGACAAAGCCGCTTTTTTGGAAGAATCTGGGACACAGCTGCAGGAGCTGGGCTTCCGGGCAGAATTTGTGGATGACGGATGGGACGCGTTTTATGATTCCTCCCAGGCGGTTCTGCAAACCACGCGCAATAGTGCTCTGCTGCTGGGCCTGCTGCTGGTGTTAGGCTTTTGGCTTGTTGCGTTCCTGTATCAGAGAGCCAGACGGCGGGAAGTGGCCATTCTCAGGAGCTTGGGTACGCCCAAGGGTTCCGCCCTGGGCCAGGCGCTGCTCCCTATGGGCCTTTTGGGTTTTGCTGGTGTCATGGCTGGTTTTGTGGCGGCTTATTACTATGGCTTAGAAAAGGCCCGAGAGGCTGTGGCATCGCTCCAGACGGCCCAGTCCTTGGCGGTGCGTGTTCCGCTGACCAAATTGATTGGATTAGGGGCTGCAGTGTGGTGTTTCCTGCTCCTTTTCGAGGCGATCCTTTTAACGATTCCCAGTTTCTGCTCCATTCTACCACTATTGCAAGGAGGTAAAACCCATGGAAAGAAAAGCAAAGCGTAATTGTGCGCTATCGGTTCGGTGCCGGTATGTTGCCCGGCAAATCCACCGGTCCCCGGGTAGGGGCTTGCTGGCTCTGCTGGTTGCTGCAGTGCTGCTGTTTGGCTTATGCTATCTGCAAGAGAGCATCCTATCCAACCAGCAGGAAATGGAGCGGCTCTACTGCACCATAGAAGTTGGTGGGCGGATTCTCCCTAAGGATACTGCCTCCGACGCATATAATTATGGATTTCTTTCGCACGATGTTCCGGAGCAGCTGCAGGAGACTGGCTTTATTACAGACATGGTGTTGGAGTCCGCAATCAATGGCGTTGTATATGGCAAAGATAAAAACGGAACCCTTACGGGAAAGGAGGCGGCTACACAGATACGCGGTGTAAGCGACCTGGATCGGTATGCCCCTGTGGTGGACGGCACCATAATGGTCCATTTTCTACCGAATTGGGGCACAGAAAACTTTAGCCAGATGAATAATGTGTCGACAGACAACGCCAGCATATATTGGGTTGCTTGCCCGGTTTTACTGAGCACAACTCTATGTGAAATGTTAGAGGTTCAACCAGGAGACCTTGTGAATTTGGACTTCTTGACGGCGGGAGGTCTCTGCTATATCTGCGGATCTTTCACAAATAATTCCACAGAGACAGCGAACGTGCTCATCTCCCAGGAGATGCTGGATAGTATACACGAATTGCACGAGGCGGAGCCAACGTATTTATACACAAGATGTGACTTTACCCTTGACCCGGCACAAAATTTCCGGATTAACGAATTCCGGGAAGTAGCGGAGAAGCTGCTAGCCGAAGACCAGAAGAACCGGGAAAATCAGGGAATACCGGGGGATGAGACACTGTTCGTCCTCCAAGACAGCGAACTAACCCAGGCTATTCAGCCTCTGGAAAAGAATCTCTCCCTAATGCGCCTGCTGTTCCCCATCACCCAGGCGGTGGCTGCCCTCGTTTCTGCGGCCCTGGCCATGCTTCTGCTGGCTCAGCGGGCGAAGGATACGGCCATTTTGCGGGTGTTGGGCATTTCCCGCAGCCAGACCCGGTGGATGCTGGGGGTGGAGCCGGTGCTGGCGGCCCTGCTGGGTGTGGGATTGGGAGTTTTGGTGGCTTTCCTGCTTTTGGGGAGGCAGGCCCTGGGGACCTCCTGCCTGATCAGCCTGGGGCTGTACCTGGCCGGGTGTCTCCTGGGTACCATTCTGGGCACAGTCCGCGCCGTAAACCGCAAGCCCCTGGAGCTACTCCAGGTGAAAGAATGAGAAGGAGGACGCATGATGTCTGAATTAACCTTGCAACAGGTAAGCTATCGTTATCCAGGCGGCAGCCGCTACGCCCTGGACGGAATCAGCGGGACCTTTTCCGCCGGGAAGCTGTACGCCGTCATCGGCCCCTCTGGCAGCGGCAAGAGCACGCTCCTGAGCCTGATGGCGGGGCTGGACCGGCCTACAGAGGGCTCCCTGCAGCTCAACGGGAGCGACTACCGGTCGCTGAACCTGGACCGCTGCCGGAGGCAGGAGATTGCCATGATTTTCCAGGCCTTTCAGCTGTTCCCGCTGCTGACAGTTCTGGAAAACGTGTGCTTCCCCATGGAGGCCAATGGGGTCAAGCAAAAGGAGGCCAAGGCAAAGGCGAAAGAACTACTTACATCTGTGGGCATTTCGGAGGAGCAGCATCAGCGGTACCCCGCGAACCTTTCCGGCGGGGAGCAGCAGCGGGTGGCCATTGCCCGCGCCCTGTCCTCCGGTGCAGGGATCATTCTGGCCGACGAGCCCACGGGCAACCTGGACACGGCCAACGGCAACCAAGTAATGGAGATCCTCCTGCGGCTGGCTCACGAGGAAGGGCGCTGCGTGATCGTAGTCACCCACGACATGGACATCGCCGCCCAGGCAGACGAGGTCTGGCGTATGAAGGACGGGGCCCTGGCTCTGGAGGCGTGACTGGGATTGAGGCCAAAACTCCATGCCCGTGATAAATAATTTGCAAATTCAGTCAAATTCTGCTATCCTATAAGAAACAAAGGGGGGCTTTTTGACCATACGACGGCCCCTGCAGTACAAACCGGATGGGGGAGAAGCAACATGAAAACACGCCGGATAGAAGATGCCAGAGCCTTTTTGTCCGCCGTTTCCTTCTGCTTCTCCCTCTCCTGGAGAACTTCTCCCTTTTATACGGCGCTTCGCCTCCTGTCGAACCTTCTCCCTTCCGTCATTGGAATTGTGACCGCGTGGCTGGGGAAATGTCTGCTGGACATGCTCTCCGGCGCGCAGCTGGGGGGGCAGCGGGAGGTTTTGCTTTTGGCTGCCGCCATGTTGGCTCTTGCGCTGCTGCGCGGGGGTGTGCAAAAGGCCGGAGTGTACGCCCAATCCATGCATGAGGATATGATCCAGGGAGAGCTGGCGGCCTATTTGATGGAAAAGGCCATTGGTATGGATCTGGAATACTTTGATGATCCGAATTACTATGACAAGCTGACGGCCTGCACCCGGGATGCTTATGCCATTGAGAATTTGCTGTGGAATACCTTATCCGCTGTGAGCGCCGGGATTTCTGCGTTCCTTGCATGTGTAGTAGTCTGCCGGGCCAATCTGCTCTATGGCGTTTTGATGATTGTGGCGGCCGTTCCCTCCTCCATAGCTGGGGCCAGGTATATGAAGCTGCTCTATCACCTCAGTTTGGAGCAAATCAACGGCGAACGGCAAAAGGGCTATTTGCAGGCTATTGCCACCAGCCGCAGCTATGCTCAGAGCATTCGCTTCTTCCACGCAGGCACCCGCCTGAAGGAGAAGTACCAGCGCCTCTGGAAAACCATGTTTGAGGAGCGGCGGGACATGAACCGGCGCAGGAGCATTCTGACCAGTCTTTTGGAATTCCTGCCGGAGGCTGTGGCTGCCTGGGTGGGGGTGGACATTTCTATGCAAATCTTGGCAGGCAGCGCCACGGTGGGCGACTACTCCCTGTATACCGGATTGGCTGCCCAGCTTTGGTCCAGCGTCTCCCTTTTGCTCAGCGCCGTCATGCAGATTTATGACAATCAGCTGAAGATTACAAATTTGAAATCCATTCGCCAGTTCCAAAATCACGTTTTGGACACCGGCACCCGGCCTCTTTCTGCTGTGCGCTCCATTGAATTTGACGAGGTGTGCTTTTCCTACCCCAAGACCGGCCGGAAGGTGCTGGATCGTGTCTCCTTTGCCATTCGCCCAGGGGAAAAGGTGGCGGTGGTGGGGCTGAACGGCTCCGGAAAGTCCACGCTGATCAAGCTGCTCCTGCGCTTTTATGAGCTGGACAGCGGCGTGATTCGGGTCAATGGCGTGGATATCCGGGAATATCCGATTTTGGAGCTGCGCAAGCATTTCAGCGCCTATTTTCAGGATGAACAGAGCTATAGCTTCACCCTGCTGGAAAACCTGACCATTGCAGACCCGGACCACCCGGACTGCGTTGCCGCTGCGAAGCAGGCGTTTTCCGCAAGCGGCTGTGATGACCTGCTGCAGCGTGCACCCAAGGGCTTGGACACCTACCTGACCCGGATTTTTGATGAGAATGGTATGGAGCTGTCTGGAGGACAGTACCAGAAAATTGCCTTGGCCCGTGCCTTTTTCCGCCGGCACACGGCGCTGATCCTGGACGAGCCCTCCTCCAATCTGGACCCGGAGGCCGAGCACCGGCTGTTTGAAGAGCTGCGAAAGCTCACAGCGGGCAAAACGGTGCTCTTTACCTCCCACCGCCTGTCCAATGTTTCCTTGGCGGACCGGATTGTGGTATTGGAGCACGGTGTGGTTCTGGAGGATGGAACGCGGGAGGCCCTGCTTCAGCAGCGCGGCCGGTTTGCAGAGCTGTTCCAGTACCAAAAGGAGCATTTTGAGACCCAGGCAGAAAAAGGAGAAGGGGCCTTGTCATGAGAGTTGCATTAATTGACGACGGCGTTGTGCCCCAGGTGGTTCCCAGGCTTCCGGCGCGGAACGACCTGTGTGTGCTGGAGGATGGGACCATCCGCCAGCGCCGCCAGGATGAGCCGGTTCTGACGGACCACGGCACCACCAGTGCGCAAATCTTGCATATGTACGCACCTGAGGCCGAAATCTGCTCTCTGCGAATTTTTTCCTCCCCCAAATTGCGGGCGTCGGTCGGGCAGCTGGCGGCTGCCCTGGAGTGGTGCTGGCGGGAGAAGATCCCCCTGATTCACCTGAGTCTTGGCACGACCTTATCCTCGGACTATGAGCTGCTTTGTCCCATCCTTGCAAGGCTGATTCGGGGGAACCAGATGGTGGTTGCGGCCCACAGCAACCGGGATGCGTATACCGTTCCAGCCTGCCTGATGGGTGTGCTGGGTGTTTCTGCAGATCCGCAGATGTCTGGCTATCAGTATGCGGTGCAGGATGCGGCGGGGCCAGAGCAGGTCCAGATTACTGCATCGTCCAGACACGCGCTGACCAGTCCCACAGGCCGGGTCTATGAAACCCAGGTGACCAACAGCTATGCTGCGCCGGTGGTCACGGCTGCGGTCCATGAGCTGCTCCGGAAGAGCCCTCCGCTTTCTCTGACTGTTGCAGAAGTGTATGAGAAATTGGCCGGTCGCCAGGTGGATATCTCCCGAAGCCGGCCGGATTTTATTACAGAAGCGATTGTCTACCATCCATCCGCGGCTCCGGTCTGCCAGGAGGATTTGTTTTTTACCGTGCGGGCTGTGGCGCATACGGCTGCGCAGTGGAGGCAGGCCCTCCGGGAACACCCTGGGATTCCTACCGTCCTTCTTCCGTCTGCCACTGGGGAGGGGATGGACGCCGTCCTGGATTGGCTGCATGAAAAGCAATGCCCAGGGCTTCTGTGCGCAGGCCCGTTTCCTGCCAAAAGCGGCCTGCCACCGGTTCTTCTTTGGGAGGAAGGTTGCCGCAAAAGCTTCCCGGAATACCAGTTTCCCGCAGATTGCGCCAGCGTCGCAATTACACCGGCCAGCCAGACCGCTTTACACCTGGCAAAGACGCTGCAAAGAAAATTCCAGGCGGATGGATATGGATGTACCGTGGTTTCGGACTTGCCGGCGGCCTATCTCTACGGGGCAGCATATCTGTACCGGGACGAGACTGGCACACCCAGAATTTCTACCTGGGCCCGGCATACCCAAACAGACGTATGGATTTTCTGTACCGAGAGAAAACCAGACTGTGATCAGAGCATTCAGATCAAAGCATCCGGCGTGCCGATATTGGGGGAGACGGAGACGGAAATTTCCCAGGAGCTTGCAAAGGAGGAGGTGGACGAACTATACGATTTTCTCCTTCAATCATAAACCTGGGGCAAGACGGTTCCTGGCGGCGTCTTTTCAAAAAAAGAAAAAACTTCTTGACAAACCAGAGACGGTATGGTATCCTATGGTTAGTCAGAGCTAACCTATCTTGTTTCCTCCCAAGGTTGTCGCCGCCCCGGCAGGTTGCCAGTCTCACCGGGGCAGCGCCATTCCTCCCAAACGTTAGCTCTGGCTAACCCAGGATTTTTCTCACACCGGAGGCGTTGCACATCATGAAGAAAATCGCAGTTGTTTATTGGAGCGGAACCGGCAACACGGAGCAGATGGCTCGACAGGTGGCTGCCGGGGCCCAGGAGGCGGGGGCTGAGGCAGAGGCGATTGCCGCTGCATGGTTTTCCGCCAGCCAGGTGGGCTCTTTTGACGCCATCGCCTTTGGCTGCCCGGCTATGGGTGCGGAGGAGCTGGAGGCGGACGAGTTTGCCCCCATGTTCGAAGCCTGCCTACCCCAGCTCCGGGACAAACCCATTGCTCTGTTTGGCTCCTATGGCTGGGGCGATGGGGAGTGGATGCGGAGTTGGGAAGGCTCTTGCGTCCAGGGCGGCGCCATTTTGGCGGCTGCCAGTGTCATCTGCCAGGAAGCGCCTGACGAAGAGGCAGACGCTGCCTGCAAAGCCCTGGGCCGGGCCTTGGCCGGGTCCTGACCGGGGATTCCTCTTCGAAACCTCCTAAATCCTTCACAGTCCTTTCTTTTCTTTCTGCGTGACAGGGCGGATTGCCCAAAAAAACAAGATTGGTTCCCTTGCCAGGAGCCAATCTTGTTTTTTGCGCATCTATGCAGAGACCAATGCTGATGGCGGGAGGTGACGTCCATGTCATCGACTGAAGGGCCGCCGTCTAAAATGAACTGGCGCGGGAGCGCATGTAAGAATTTACAGGAGACAGTGGTCCAGCTCCTGGAGAAAACGGCGCAGGGTAGGGGGATTCAGGGTGTAGTAGGTGCTGGTGCCCCGCTTGGTGGTGGTGACGAAGCCCTCGTTGGTCAGGAGATTCATGTGGTGGGAAATGGTGGCGGGGGCCAGGCCCAGCTTTTCGGAGATGTCCTGGCCGTTGCACTCCCCGGCCTTCAGGGACCGGAGAATTTCCAACCGGCTTTTGTCACCGATGGATTTCAGCCTGCTCACCAGGCTGGCGGACTGGTCGGAGTACTTTTGAATGAGATTGGTGAGAGCCTCATAATACACTCCAAAATAAATTCGGGAGTCTGCAAAATCCCAGCTGAGGCCGTGGAAGCCCATGAGGCAGGGATAGATGGTGACGGCGCTGGGCTGGGTGGCGACGTTCAGGTTGTGGAACACGCGACTGGGATCGTCCCCGATTTGCTCCTTGGCATAGGCGGCGGTTTGGCGGCACAGATCGGTGACGTCCGGCAGATGCTCCAGGAACAGGCCGGTGGCCTTGCGCAAAATCACGTCCAGCTCCTCCAGATACTCGTCCATAGAGTAATACAGGGCAGTGCAGACCCATTTCACATCTTCCGTACATCCATTTTTCATGAGGAATTGGACCAGGTCATTTATGCATGTCACATGGTCAAGGGCGCTCTCGGGCACATCTAGAAAATGCTGTAGAGTTTGATTGACGGTGCGGAGCTTTTGGGAGCCGGACAAGCTGCCGTACTGGCTGTCCTGCTTGATGGCGTTGTACAGAGACCAGGCCAGGGAATTGGGGGCATTGCCCCGGGTGGTGAAAAAGAAACGGAGGCGCTCTTCGCTGACGGACAGGTTGGAGTTTACATAATTTTCAACCTCTGCCAGGGGCTGTAGCAGCGGCTCCAGTTCAAAAGGCGGAATGTCGTACTTGTCTGACAAATAGTGGCGGACTTGCTCGATGTTGTTCTGGGCGTCCATACCTGGACGGAAACGCCGCTCCAGGAGAAAAATACATTCGGCTTCCGGGCAAATGCGCGTTAAAAATTGGATATTCATGGGGGACCCCTTTTCTTTCACTGTTTCGATTTCTGGCGGCGGGTTGTGGTGGGAAGATGGAACCGGGTGGCAGGGTGCGGCTTCCCGGACGCACCGGCGCTGGAGCCCACCCGGGCTGTGAGAAGCTTGCGGATGGGGATTGGGCGGGTACGGATTTGCCGGAATGCTGTTCAAGATTGGGACCGGCGTCTGCTGATGCGCCCGGGAGGCTGCACCGGAACAGAGGGCGACCCCATTGGGGGGCAGTGCGCTCCTGTAAGACGCCGGGTGTGTGGGCGCCCGATATTTCGACCAATATGGAACAAGTACATTGTAGTCTGTTTTTTTACAAGTGTCAAGGCTTATTTTTGCGGCGGCTATCGAATGATAAATGGGGAGCGGGATAGCGGGAATATCTGAAAGCAGCTGATTTTAAGACGAAAACCACGGTAATTTAAGGGAAAATGGGGGATATGCAGAGGAGATTGGAGAGATAGGCTGTTTCCTCTTCAGCGGTCGTTCTATACAAATCTAAAAAAATTTCGAAAAAAATAGAAGAAACCCTTGCGCTTTTCGATTTGATGTGTTAGAATACACCCACAGCGAAGGCAGCTTCGTGTAAAATTTAACACAGCAGAAAGGAAGACAGACGATGAAGAAAAGACTACTGGCATGTCTCTTGATCCTCTCCCTGTTTGTGACCGGTTTGGGCTTTGTTCCGGCGGTGCAGGCGGCGGAGGATGGGATCTCCGCGCAATGGACAACCAAAGAAAACCTGGCCCCTGCGGACCAGGAAGTCATGCTCCGTCCGGAGAAGGGCGACCTCTCAGAGGATAGCGCTTCGGAAATTACTGGCGAGAGCAATCAGTATCAGGACAGCGACATGGTCACTGTCATTGTAGAATTGGAAGACGCCCCCCTTGCGGAGGCTGCTCCCACCGATGTGAAGAGCTTTGCGGCCTCCACCCAGGGTGTGGCCCTGGAGCGGGAGTTGCGGAGCACCCAGGACGCCATCAAGGCGGAGATCCGGTCCTGGAGCGGCGCGGTATCCACCCAGTCTGTGAACGGCGCTTCCGACCTGGAGTATTCCTACACCACCGTCCTCAACGGCTTCTCCATGAAGATGCCCTACGGTGACATCGCCCGGGCCCGGGAGCTGGACGGCGTGAAGAGGATCTTTGTGGCCGAGCAGTACAGCCTGCCCACCACCCTCGGCGAAGACGAGTACACCATCTCCATGACCAGCTCTACCGGCATGGTGGGCGCCAACGAGGCCAACGAGCTGGGCTACGACGGCACCGGCACCATTGTGGCCATCCTGGACACCGGCTTTGACGCCGACCACGAGGCGTTCTCTGTCATGCCCACAGATGGTAAGTACAGCAAAAGCGATGTGGCGCAGCTGCTCAAGGGTAAGCTGTCCTGCGGCGTGTCCAACGTAGACGATGTATACATCAACGAGAAGGCGCCCTTCGGCTATGACTATGCCGGCGGCGACCCCAACGCCGAGGCAGTGGGCCAGTCCCACGGCGTCCATGTGGCCGGTACGGTTGCCGGTAACAACGGCGATGACTTCAAGGGCGTGGCTCCCAATGCACAGCTCATGATTATGAAGATTTTCGAGGACAACTCCGGCTCCACCAGCGATGACATCATCCTGGCCGGTGTGGACGACGCCGTGAAGCTGGGCGCTGACTCCATCAATATGTCCCTGGGCTCCCCCGCCGGCTTTACCGAGTACGGCGACGAGAATGAAGAAGAGACCGACAGCTACCTCACCTATTACGGGGTATACACCCGGGCCCAGGAAGCTGGCGTCAATGTTATGGTTGCAGCTGGTAACGAGACTTCTTCTACTTACTACAACCCCGCCGGTACCCAGCTGACCCTGGCCCAGTACCCGGACAGCGCCATTGTGGCTTCTCCGTCTACTCTGGAGGCCTCGGTGAGCGTGGCGTCTGTGGACAATGTGGGCTATTTCCGGAATCATTTTGCCCTGGGTGAAACAAAAATCCCGTATAACGGCGGCGTAGATTATAACAGTCAGGTGGAGACCAACATCCTGGATACCATGGAAGGTCAAACCCTGGAGTATGTGCCGGTTCCCGGCCTGGGCGAGGAAAAGGACTTTGAAGGTCTGGACCTCACCGGCAAGGTTGCCCTGGTGGCTCGTGGCTCCATCAACTTTGACGTGAAGGCTGCCAACGCTGCCGCAGTGGGTGCAGTTGCCATTATCATTTATAACAACACCGATGAGGGGTTGTTCTATGCCTCCCTGCAGAGCCATTCCATCCCGGTGATCACCATTGCCAAGCAGGACGTTCAGGCCATGCTGGATGCGCCGGAAAAGAAGATCACCTTCTCCTCTGACTACTACGGGAAGGCTCTCAATTACAACGGCTATCAGGTCAGCTCCTTCTCCTCCATTGGACCGGCTCCGGACCTCACCATCAAGCCGGAAATTGCTGCCCCTGGTGGACAGATTTACTCCTCCGTCATTGGCGGCGGCTACGAGACCATGAGCGGCACCTCCATGGCCACCCCCCACATGGCCGGCGAGGCTGCAGTGCTCCGCCAGTATCTGAAAGAGACTTACCCAAATCTGTCGGACTTCGAGCTGGGCGAACTGGCCAACAGCCTGCTTATGTCCACCGCCGTTCCCTCCTTGGACAATGGTAGCGGCACTTATTTCTCCGTCCGCCGCCAGGGCGCAGGCGTGGCCAATGTGTATTATGCCATCGTGTCCGGCGCGTACCTCAGCGTAGAGGGCTCTAACCGGCCCAAGGCTGAGGTGGGATCCAGCGAAAACGGTACGTATACCTACACTGCGACGGTACATAACCTGACCGATGGCGCCAAAACCTACTCTCTGGATACCGCAGCTCTGGTGGAAACCATCACAGAGCTCAATGGCCTCAACTATGTGGCCAATTCCGAGAAGCGGCTCAGCGCCAGTGAGGTGAACGTCACCTACACGGGCCTCACGGGTAACAAGCTGACCGTTGCGGCCAACGGCGATGCTACCTTCACCGTGACCATCCAGCTGACGGAGGCCGGTAAAAAGTATCTGGACGGCAACTTCCCCAACGGCTCTTATGTGGAGGGCTTTACCTTCCTGACTGCCGAGGATGACGAGGGCGTCTCCCTCAGCGTCCCCTTCCTGGGCTTCTACGGCGACTGGGGCGGCCTCACGGCGTTTGACGGCGACCCGGGCGAACAGCAGAACATGCTGGGTACGGCCCTGGCGGATATCGACACCGCCGGAAGCGGTTATTTTGTAGGCGTCAACAATACCAGCGGTGCGTATAACGAATCCAAGATGGCCTATGGTCCTCAGCGGGGCAATCGCCAGCTGGTGGCCCGGGTGAGCCTCCTGCGGAATGTCTACAGCGTGGAGGAGACCGTCACCGATGAGGACGGGAATCTGATTTATACCACAGGCGACCTGGGCATGGTGCGCAAAACCTATGGCGCGGCAACCCAGATGGGAATCCAGTATACAGCCCTCCTTTACACCCCCGGTTGGACCGGCCACACCATGAAGGACGGCGTGAACGACGCCGGTGACTGGGCAGAGTCCGGCAAATGGTACACTTATACCATCCAGGCTACCCCGGTTGGTTCCACAGAACCCCAGACTAAGGAGTTCAAGTTCTATCTGGATAACACCAAGCCTACGCTGGAGGATGTGCAGCTCTATGAAGAGGACGGTAACGTCTATCTCACCGGCGTAGCATCTGATGACTTTTACATCCAGCGGATCCGTGTCATTGACAGCACCCAGGAGTACTGGTACCTGGCTGAGGCGGAAGCCTTTGATGCCATCACCGAGACCGGCGCCAAGACTCGCTTCACCTTTGACGTGACGGAGCTGGCCAGCGATCTGGCTGCCGATGGCAAGAACCCCGGCCGCATTGGACTGCTGCTGGAGGATGTGGCCTATAACTCCAATCTGACCTTTGTGGACCTGGGTCCCCAGAGCATGACCATAGAGAGCCTCAACCTGAAGGTTGGCGAGAGCAAGCAGGCGAACGTTAGCATTAAGCCCGCCCGCCTGGCGGACGCCAAGCTCACTTGGGCCTCTCAGGATGAGTCTGTGGCCGAGGTAGACGCCAACGGCATGGTCACCGGTGTGGCCGATGGCGAGACCATGATTTCTGCCACGGCAATGTCCGGGTTGACGGCCTATGCCAGGGTTACGGTGGGCAAGGGTACCCCGGTGCTCCTCACCTATGGCGAGGCTCCCGAGCTGAACGACCGGTTCCAGACGGAAGACGGCCTGTATTGGAAGGTCATCGGCCCTGACAGCGTACAGCTGCTTGGGGATCAGAGCAAGGCGAGCTCTTACGCGGCAAATTATCCGGATTTGAGTGGAGATGTGGTAATTCCCGCCACGGTGGAGTACAGCGGAAAGACCTTCCACGTCACATCCATCGGGTATCAAGCTTTCTACAACAACCAGGGCATCACCTCTGTGGTGATTCCCGAGGGAGTAACCGATGTGGGCTACGGCGCCTTCTTCATGTGCATGAAGCTGGCGAAGATCTCCCTGCCGGATACCTTGGAAAAAGTGGATACCTTTGCCTTTGATACGTTCATTGCCACCGAGTTTGACAAAATACCCGCCAGCATTCAGTGGATTGGCGAGTCTGCCTTCGAGAAGGCCAAAATTACCACGTTGGATCTGCCAGAGGGCCTGACCCACATTGGCAATAAGGCATTCTTCAACGCAGGGGTGGAATCCCTGTCCCTGCCGGAAAGTGTGACGGAGTATGGCGATTACATCTTCTATGGTTGCCAGAATCTGTCCTACGTGGAGCTGCCGGACAACATGACAGAGCTGCCGATGGGTATCTTCTGGAATTGCACAGCCCTGAAGCGCATCAGCCTGCCCAGCGGCCTGAAGAAGATCGGCAATGCTGCCTTCTACGGCTCCGGCCTGGAGAAGATTACCATTCCCGCCTCTGTGACGGAGATTGACGACTGGGCCTTTGCCTGGATCACCAACATGAAGACCATCGACATTCCCGATACGGTGGAATCGGTCGGCTTCAATGCTTACATTTACGCCAAGGGCGTGAAGACCATCAACATCGGCTCCGGTGTGAAGACCATTGGCAAGGATGGCTTCCGTACCTGGAACCTGGAGCTGGGCGAAGCTCCTGTGATGAACGTCAAGACGGAGGAGACGGCCACTGCTCTGCGGCGCAGCGGCTACGGCCAGGAGATCCTCTTAAATGGCGTGCCCTACACTGGCTACAACGGCGTCAGCTTCACAGACGGCACCTTCTCCTATATGCCCATTTCCGATACGGAGGTACAGGTAGTTGGCTTTAACAGCAGCGCTGCGGCGGGGGAATATACCATGCCCGCTGAAGTCTACTGCGAGGGCGATGACCGGACCTATACCGTCACCAGTGTGAAGGACCGCACCTTCTTCCAGAACCAGAACATCTTCAAGCTGACCCTCCCCGATACCATTGAGGAGATGGGCGAACGGGCCTTTGACCAGATGTTCAATGTTACGGAGTTCAATGTGCCCAAGAATCTGAAGGTGGTAGGTTACCAGGCCATGGGTTACCTGGGCTGGGAAGCCAAGTCCATCGGCCTGACCGTCAACACGGACCGGACCCTGGAGATCCCTGGCACCGTGGAGGAGTGGGGCGACTGCGGCTTCGCCGGTAATATGCAGAAGAGTATTGTAGTGGGCGAAGGCGTGGAGTATATCGGCACCTACGGCCTGTCTGGCAACTACAATGCCACCTCCGTGACCCTCCCCTCCACCCTGAAGCGGATCAACAACTTTGCTTTCCAGGGCTGCTCTTCCCTGACCACCGTGGACATTCCTGACGGCGTGACCTACATTGGCGATGGTGCGTTTAGCGGCGTGCCTCTGGAGTCCATCCAGCTGCCGGAAGGCCTGACCTACATTGGCCGCCAGGCCCTGGGCGCTTATGTCTACAACTCCGACTATACTGCCCAGTACTGGGCCGGCCCCACTTATGTGGAGCTGAACGGCGCCTTGAAGAACCTGGGCTACAACGCCTTCCGGCCCGATGCCGAGATCGTGGCAGTGCTGAACAGCCAGCGGAATCTGGTAGTTGCCTCCAGCGACCTGGAGAAGCTTCCCACCGTGGTTTGGGACGGCAAGACCGACATCCCCTTCAACGATGGTTCTTATGTTCCCGCTGGGAAGACCGTCACCGTGACCGGCGATGTAACCATTGACGGCAAGCTGACCATCGAGGGCAAGCTGGTTGTGGATCCCACCGCCACCCTCATCATTACGGAAGAC
>UQZA01000040.1 GCA_900545515.1 uncultured Eubacteriales bacterium
TATATATAAAATGGATATACAACGCAAAGAAATTCTGCATTGATGATCTATCCATTTTGTAAATGCGAAGGGGAAACACCCAAAAGATTCCCGGTAGCTTCGCGCATGAATTTAGCTAAAATGCGGACGGAATGAACGGAAGATTGCCTTTTATATTTAGTCCCACAGCTTGCCTTTTGGCAGAGTCGACATATTCCTCGGAAATTAGAAAAAGAATTTTGTGCATTTTTGCAGTCGCTCCCCACACGGGGAGCGTGGATTGAAACATAAGCGGTATTGACATCGGGCCCAAAACGTGCTGTCGCTCCCCACACGGGGAGCGTGGATTGAAACATATGCTCAGTGGCATAATTCGGGAGGGATGGAGTCGCTCCCCACACGGGGAGCGTGGATTGAAACTTCCTGGCAACTTTGGCATTACAGCAAAGGATGATGTCGCTCCCCACACGGGGAGCGTGGATTGAAACAGAACATGGCGTGACTTGTCGAATCTCAGATTCGGGTCGCTCCCCACACGGGGAGCGTGGATTGAAACTGCCCATGCAAGGCGGCGGCGGAAGGCTGCCACGTCGCTCCCCACACGGGGAGCAAAGGGGCAAAATTAGCCGGGGAAATTCCTGCCCATGTATTTTTGACACATTTCCTTCCACGTTTTGCCTTGATTGTGGGAGAAAAACTGGTATAATTTAGATGCAGCCTCCTGAAAACCGCCCACCTTTGAGGAGCTGTGAAACTTGTGGGGAATGGAAGGAGATCAGAAACGCAAGATGAGAATGAACGTGGGGCGAGAGCCCTGTATTCTATACGAAACCGTAGAACTGCTCTATGCCTATATCAACGGCATTTCAGCCGACCGGCTGACGATGGATAGGGTCTACTGCATCCCGGCTCCGGAGATTGCTCGCCTGATGGGGGCGGCCTGTGCGGGTGTAGACCGTCAGGACCCGGACTTCCGCCGCTTTTTTGCCCGGCGGCCGATTTTGGATGAGCACAGCCAGTTTACTTGCCTGGCTTTCTGCATGGTGTATTGGTTTATCCGGCTGGATACGACGGATATGACTTTGCAAATGGACCGCATATGTGCCAATTGGGAGCGGATTCGCCGTCAGCCTTTTACCATCAGGGCAATCAACCGGTACGCCTTGGATGTGGAAGCCCTTCCGGAGGGGCGGCCAGGGTCTCTGGCGGCAGAACTGAAAAAGCTGCCGGTGGAGGAGGATTTTCTCCTTATTTTACTGGAGGTGTTTTCGGATTACACCTATCAGATGAACTGCCTGCGGGAGCTGATTATGCCCATTGCCCGGCGGCTGCAGGCTTTGCTGGAGCCATTTGTTGCCCAGGCAGAACCTTTGCGAGAAACCTGGGACCGTTTTTTCCAGGAGACCTCTGTAGAGGACTTTGTGATGAAGCGAGCGGGAACGACCTTGGAAAAACCTCTGGAGCAGGCAGGAATTACCTTGCGATATCTGGGCGCCCACAACGCTGCGGGGTACCTGGACCCGGAACGGAACAGCTTTTTTATGCACCTTGGTGTGGCTATCCAGCCTACCCTGCAGCAGGAGTATGAACAGGAAGGGCTCAATGAGCGGGAGCTGGCGTCCCTTCGGCTTCTGGGGGACAAGGGACGGTCCGAAATGGTCCAGGCCCTGATGGAAAAGTCCATGTCCATGCAGGAGCTGGCCACTCACCTGGGCTTAAATCCTGGTACGGTCTTTCGCAACCTGAACAGTCTGACCAGCGCAGAGCTTTTGACCAAGGAGGTTCGGGGAGACCG
Organism: uncultured Eubacteriales bacterium; assembly: GCA_900545515.1. GTDB lineage: Bacteria > Bacillota > Clostridia > Oscillospirales > Oscillospiraceae > Faecousia. Next base: position 1,775 of record UQZA01000040.1, read on the forward strand.
GTATTATTACCGGACTGATTTCCCGTTTATCCAGGCTATTTTTCAGCATATGCTGGATTTTTATCAAAAGGGAGGCTCCATCCGCCCGGGTTGAGCTTCCAGACGCCCAAAAAGATGCACAGCGCACAGATCCGGTCTGTGCGCTGTGCATCTTTTGGAAGGACGGTTTCAGTCTGCAAAGTCCTCTTCCGTGACGGCTTCCTGAGGGGCTTCTACGGCCTCTTCTGCAGCCTGCTCCACGTTTTCCAACACTTCTTCGGCGCCCTCGGCCACGTGCTCCACTGCTTCCTCCACTGCCTCGCCGGCTTCACAGGCGGCGTCGGCCAGCTTCTCACCGCAGGAGCAGCCGCCATGGCAGCAGCGGTCCCGCAGCTTCTGCAACCTGGCCAGGAATTTGTCGCCATACCGGGCGATGAGCACCACAGAGCCTGCAATGGCAGCCAGCGCAGCGGCAAATTTCCATAAGTTTTTCATACACATTCCTCCAAGCTTTCTGGTAATTGGCTACTTTTTAGTATATCCGCCTCGTGCCGGTTTTGCAACTCAAAATTTAAACTTTTGTAACAAAATTCTCTTTTCGGGGGGCAGCGGCCTGGGGCGCTGAGGCGGGGTAGCCTAAAATGCAGTGGCCCACGCCGATGTAATCCCCGGTGATGCCCCACTTAGCCAGGAGCGTTTTGCCCTCCGGGCTTTCAAATTCCTCCCGGGCGCGATGAATCCAGCAGGCTCCCAAACCCAGAGCGTGGGCAGCCAGGAGCATGTTGCCAATGACCAAGCTCCCGTCCTCCACCGCCGTGTGGACGGACTTGTCTGCCAGGACCACCAGCACCACCGGCGCGCCATAAAAAGGCTGGGCCTCCGGATTGCCCAAGGCCTGGGCATTGAGCTTTTCCAGGGCGGTTATGTCTTCCTTTTTGGTCAGGACCACAATCCGGCCTGCCTGCCTCCCTCTGCCGTTGGCGGCATACGTTCCGGCCAGCAGGACCTGGTCCAGCAGCTCCTCCGGTACCGGGCGGTCCCAATACTGCCTGCAGCTCCGCCGTGTCACCATGGCTTGCACAATTTCGTTCATGTTGATCCTCCTTTTGCTTTTATATGAAAACGTTATACGTACCCATACATACCGCGTACACTGACTTCGCCGGACTGGACGGCCTCCGGCCCCTGGCCGAAATCCACCAGAAGAGCGCCCCGGTCGTCCACGTCCACCGCTTGCCCCCACCGGGTTTCTCCCGCCCGGCTCACGCTGACGGCCCGGCCGATGGTGACACAGTCCCGGCGGTACCGGTCCATCCACTCCTGCCGGTTCTCCACCAGATCCCCATCCAGACGGCTGAGGGCTCGGATCATCTCTGCCGCCAGGGTGTTCCGGCTCACAGCCTTGCCTGTCAGCATAGACAGGGAGCCTGCCATATCCCGAATCTCCGGTGGAAAATCGGAGAGAGTCTGGTCGCAGTTGACGCCTGCCCCCACCACAGCGTACTGCACATGTCCGCTCTCTGCCTCCAGAGACAGCTCTGTGAGAATGCCGCATAGCTTTCGGCCACCGGATACCAGGTCGTTGGTCCACTTGATCCCTGGACGCAGGCCGGAGGCAACTTCTATCCCGTCGCAGAGCACCTCTGCCACGGCGCAGGTCAGGTGCATCAGCTCCTCCGGCGGCGCCTCCGGCCGGAGAATGACTGACAGGTATACTCCCACCCCTGGGGGGGAGACAAAGCTTCGACCCATCCGGCCGCGGCCTCCAGTCTGGCTGTCGGCCACAATGACCGTGCCTGCCGGCGCCCCCTGAGCGGCCAGGGTTTTGGCCAGGTTGTTGGTGGAGTCGACAGAATCCAAAACCTGCACCAGCTCCGCCCAAGGGTGGCCGTCCAGCCGGGCAGCAATTTCCCGGGCGGAAAGACGGCCGGTGGGGGCGTCCAGGTGGTAGCCCCGGTTGGGAGCGGAGTCAATGGTGTACCCCTCTTTCCGCAGAGCCTCCACCGCTTTCCACACTGCTGCACGGGAGACGCCCAAAAGGGTGCTCATCTCCTGACCGGAGAGATAGCCTGACTCCTGACGCAGGAGCTCTAAAATTCGATCTTTCATGACCTCGCCTCCTTTGGCAAGTTTTTCATGGTGAGGCTGATGCGGCCCCGCTTTTCGTCTACCTCCAGCACCGCCACCTGGACTACGTCTCCTACATGTACTACTTCCGATGGGTGGCGGATGAACCGGTTTGTCACCTGAGAGATGTGGACCAAACCGTCCTGGTGGACGCCGATGTCTACAAAGGCGCCAAAGTCAATCACATTGCGCACCGTCCCTGTGAGAACCATCCCAGGCTTCAGATCCCGGATTGCCATCACATCCCGGCGGAGAAGGGGAGCGGGCAGCTCCTGCCGGGGGTCCCGGCCAGGCTTTTCCAGCTCCCGGGCCATGTCCCGCAGGGTGGGAACGCCCACGCCGCAGGCGGAAGCCGCCTGCTCCCAGCCCAAGGCATCCACCTTTTGGCAAAGACCTGCAAGAGATTCTCCCTTCCGGAGGCCCAAAAGCTGAAGCAATTGCTCTGCGGCGGGGTAGGATTCAGGATGGACCCCGGTGTGGTCCAGCAACTCCCGGCTCTCCGGCACCCGCAGGAAGCCGGCGCACTGCTGGAAGGCCTTTGGCCCCAGCTTGGGCACCTTCAGCAGCTGCTTCCGGCCGGTAAAGGGGCCGTTTGCCTCCCGGTAGGCCACAATGTTCCGGGCTGTGGTGGCATTCAGGCCTGCTACCTGGGCCAGAAGACTGGGGGAGGCGGTGTTGACGTCCACCCCCACGGCGTTTACGCAGTCCTCCACCACGGCCTCCAGGGCTTCTGTGAGCCGCTTTTGGGGCATATCGTGCTGGTATTGGCCCACGCCAATGGCCTGGGGTTCAATCTTCACCAGCTCCGCCAGGGGGTCCTGAAGCCGCCGGGCAATGGACACAGCGGAGCGAAGGTTGACGTCGTATTCCGGGAATTCCTCCGCTGCCAGGGGGGAAGCGGAGTACACGGAAGCGCCAGCCTCATTCACGATCATGTAGGAGACCTCTGGCATCTGCCGGATGAGATCCGCAGTCAACGCCTCCGTCTCCCGGGAGGCAGTGCCGTTGCCAATGGCAATGTGCCGCACCCCGTGGGTTTGAATGAGGGAAAGGAGGCGCGCCCGGGCTTCCTCCTGCTTTTTCTGAGAGCCGGTGAGATATACCACCGCCGTATCCAGCACCCGGCCGGTGGGGTCTACCACCGCCACCTTGCACCCGTTCCGGTAACCTGGATCCAGGCCCATGGTCACGGCCCCTTTGACCGGCGGCTGCAGCAGCAGGGGCTTCAGGTTCAGGGAGAAGTTCTGAATGGCCCCTTCCGAAGCCCGGCCGGTCAAGTCATTGCGCAGCTCCCGCTCTGCTGCTGGGGCGATCAGTCTGGCATAGGCGTCCTCAGCTGCCGCCTTGACAAAAGCGGACACGGTCTTTTGAGGCTTCAAGGCGTGGCGGCACACCAAGGCGGCCCCTTGCGCCCCAGGCAGGTCCAGGGAGAGCTTCAGGAAGCCCTCCTTTTCCCCGCGGTTGAGGGCCAGGATCTGATGACCCTGGAGCTGGGCGGCGGGACAGGAGAAGTCATAGTACAGCCGGTATACACTGTCGGTCTCCGGAGAGGCCGCCCGGGAGGTGAGCACTGCCCGCCGGGCCATGAGCTGCCGCAAATCCTTGCGAATGGCTGCATCGTCGGAAATCTCCTCGGCCAGAATATCCGAGGCTCCGGCCAGCGCCTCCTCCACCGTCTCCACTCCCAGCTCCGGGTTTATGTATCCCTTTGCCAGAAGAGTGGGGGCCCGGCCATCCTGCCGGAACAGCTCCGCTGCCAGAGGCTCCAACCCCTTTTCTCGGGCCACAGTGGCCCGGGTCCGGCGCTTGGGGCGGTAGGGCCGGTACAGATCCTCCACCTCCGCCAGGGTCCCGGCAGCTTCCACGGCCCGCCGGAGGGCCGGGGTCAGCTTCCCCTGGCTTTCCATGGCGCGGAGCACCTCTTCCCGCCGCTCCTGGAGACTGCGCAGGTACCGCAGTTTGGTCTCCAAATTTCGCAGTGTGGTGTCATCCATGGCTCCGTGGAGCTCCTTCCGGTAGCGGGCGATGAAGGGAATGGTATTTCCCTCATCCAAAAGCTGCACCACATTTTTCACATACTCTGCCTGTTGTCCCAACTCCCGGGCCAGAATCTCCACAATTGCGTCCATATCCTTGTCCATTTCTCCCATACATCCGGAAACTCCACCAGGCGGCGGCGCCGCGCTGGTCTTTCTTCCATTGTACCACAAAATCAAAAACTGACAAGGTCAAATGATGCGGTATGTCCTGGCCTTTGCACAGGCGCCCTGGCGCCTGCGCTTCATAGGCTTCTGCACCCAGGCGTCAGATGCGGGTTAAGCCCTGAAGTGTACGGACGGAGGTGTCTTCGGTGATGTAGAGCCGGATATTCTGCGTGCGGCAAGCATGTTCCATGGGCTTCAGGAAAAACGAGGCGCTGCGTGTGATTTGACCGCCAAAGCACAGAACATCCGGGCGAAATTGCACAAGAAACGGGGATAGAGCGTCCCGAATTTGCCGGCCAAAGGCCAAAAAGCACAGCTGCGCCTGGCAATTCCCCTCCTGAGCCAGATGGGCAAGGGACTTACCGTCCAAAGGCATCCCCAGGTACTCCTGGGTCAGCTTTTCGAGCCCCCGGCGGGAGAGATAATCATCCACACGCCCCTCCAGAAAGGGAGCGCTGTAAACACATCCACAGGCCGGAACGCCGGGAGTTCCCAAGGGGGCCAAGGCGCCGCCTACCCCAAAGGCGCTGCCGCAGCCGGTACCGATGCAAATGAACATGGCGCGCGGCGCTGCTTTGGCCAGACCAAAGCCCAGCTCACCCAGGGCGAAGGCAGAGGCGTCGTTGGCAAACCGAATGGCTTCCGGTTCGATATCCATGCGACAGGCCAGGGCATGACGGAGGTTGACCCCATAAAGGGCGTCGAATTTTCCCAACCCTTGCAGGAGGCAAATGCCTGCCTCGTAATCGAAGGGGCCGGGGAAGGCCAGGCGAATCCCCGATATGGCCTGACCGGGAGAGATTTCCTGAAGAACAGAGGCAAAATGGTCCAACAAAGTGGGGGCGCTCTGGTGGGACCTTGCGGGAAAATGACGCAATGGCTGGAGCAGCGCGCCGCCTGCGTCCACTGGCGCGGCCTTGATTTCTGTGCCGCCCACATCCAGGCACAGGTAGATATCCTTCATAGGCCCTCCTTCAGCGGTTGATTTCAATCTGGAAGCTGCTGTGGCTGGCAGGATAATAGCTTTCACTGTACTCCACCACCTGGCCGCTTTTGGTGTAGCCCAGAGAAGTAATCCATACAGTCGGCTCAAAGGGGGAGATTTTCAGGTCAACGGCAATCTCTGCAGGGGGCATGGTGACCTCCAGCCTGCGAGAGGCATGAGCCACTGCCAGCCCCCGGGCGTCCAGGGCTTCATAAAGAGACGCATCGGTAAAATCCAGCTGACTCATTTCGGGGAAAAGCTGGTGAGGTACGTACACCGTGGTGTAGACCACCGGCGCGTTTTCGTTGACGTGCTCCAAGTGCCGGACACGGGTCAGGCGGGTGACCTGAGCATTGGCATGCAATTTGAGGGCGTCTGCCACTTGACTGCTGGCCTTTTCCGTCCGGATACAGACAACCCTTGTGCGTAAAATGCGATGATTTTTTCTGCTCTCTTCCCGGTAACCTGTGATAAAGCTGGTGGATTCATGGAGCAGCTTCGGTTCGGTCACAAATGTACCGCTGCCCTTGATCCGTACGAGACGGCCTTCTCTGGTCAGGGTGTCCAGCGCCTGCCGCACCGTGGGGCGGCTGACCTGGAGCCGCTCTGCCAGCTCGCATTCCGTGGGAATCTGACTGCCTACCGGATATTCCTGACTGACAATGCGTTCGCGGATATATTCTGCAATTTGCTTGTAAAGTGCCTGTGCCAAGGGAATCATCCTCTCTGAAAATAAGGTGGAGAACATGGAGACGCCGGAGAAGCGCCCGGTTCCCGGGTTAGCTCCTTGTATCTGCTTTAGTATAGCATGTGCCCCGGAATATGTAAATACAAAATGCAAAAAATGAACTTATATATTGACTTACAGGGCGCGTTGGTGTATGCTGGTTCTAAATGTAAGCGATTTGTGTGTTTGGAGAGGAGCAACCATGTCTATGACCCATCCGACCTATCCATTTCAACTGTTTCCAACCATTCCACTCAGCGGTGGGAAAGGCGGAGCTGTGGGGGGATACGCCTCCATTCGGGCCGTGCTTTCCCAACGGTGCAGCGCAAAAGGAAAGACCGTCTGTGTTGTGGAGTGCTATCCAGGAGTCGATCAACAGGAGCTGCTAGAGGGACTGCGGCCCATGGGACTGGCTTTGGAAATCCACAGCGACTGCCTGGCGCTTCCGCCGGAGGAGATGGACCGGCAAGTTGCCCAGGATTTAACGGACGATCCGGTGTTTGGCATCATGACGGCCAGGCGGCTGGAGGAGTTCTTTCCGGAGGAGAACCTGGAGAGAGCCCGCCGGCAAATCGGGGAGGTAGGTTCCGGCCTGGTCTTGGTATATGGCGTCGGTGCGTCGCTGGTGTGTCAGGGGGATATCCTGATTCTGGCGGATATCACCCGCTGGGAAATCCAGCTGCGCTTTCGCCGTGGCATGACCAACTGGCGCACGGCCAAGCAGAACTTGACCCAGCGGGAGAAATACAAGCAAGGGTATTTTGCGCAATGGCGCTGGGCGGACCGGGTGAAGGAGCGGCTTCTGCCTAAGCTGGATTTCTATCTGGACATGACCACAGAGGGCTCCCCGGCTATGGTATCCGGTGAAGGGTACCGCGCCGCCTTGGAGGAGGTTGTGACCCGTCCGTTTCGGATGGTGCCCTACTTTGATCCAGGGGTCTGGGGCGGGGACTGGATGAAAAACCATTTTCATCTTCCGGAAAACGGAAAGAACTATGCTTGGAGCTTCGATGGCGTACCGGAGGAAAACAGCTTGCTCCTGGACTTTGGCGGACAGAAGATTCAGACCCCTGCCCAGAATTTGGTCATGTTCTGCCCACGGAAGCTGCTGGGGGACCGGGTTTATGACCGGTTTGGAAGGGAATTTCCCATTCGCTTTGACATGCTGGATACGATGAACGGCCAGAACCTGTCTTTGCAGGTGCATCCTCTGACGGAGTATATCCAGCAGCATTTCAACATGAAGTACACGCAGGATGAAAGCTATTATCTTCTGGACGCCCAGGGGGAAGACCCCTGCGTCTTTTTGGGCCTCCGAACCGGCGTTCAACCGGAGGAGATGATGCAGGCCCTGAAAGCGGCCCAGCAGGGCGGAGCCCCCTTTCCGGCGGAGCGCTTCGTCAACCGGATTCCTGTAAAAAAGCACGACCATGTGCTGATTCCGGCGGGAACGGTGCACTGCTCCGGGGCGAACACCATGGTGCTGGAGATCAGCGCCACGCCGTATATTTTTACATTCAAGCTGTGGGACTGGGACCGCCTGGATCTGGACGGAAGGCCACGGCCAGTCCATTTGGAGCACGGTGCAGCCAATATCCAGTGGGATCGGGATACCCAGTGGGTTCAGGAGCATCTGGTCAATGCTGTGACGCAGGTCTACCAAAATGAAGACGGAAGCATAGAGCGCACGGGCCTCCATGAAAAGGAGCCGCTGGATACTTACCGCATCAGCACAGACCAGAAGCTACCCATTCACCGCAATGGCAGCGTCCATGTGATGAACCTGGTGGAAGGCCAGCGTGCCCTGCTTGTCAGTACGGAGGGTCGATTTGACCCCTTTGAGCTGCATTATGCAGAAACCTGCATCATTCCCGAGGCGGCGGGAGCCTATCAGGTTTGTTCGCCGGATGGGGAATGGGTCCGCATCCTCCTCGCCTGCGTGCGAGAGGAATCAAGAAAGCCTGCAAATAAAAAGTCAAGCCCCAAAATGGACTTGACCGAAAAAAATTTGCATGACAATGAAGGGAGCGCTTACCATGGCACATTCAATTAAAACCGTCTATGTGATTCACCACTCTCATACCGACATCGGCTATACAGACCTGCAGGAGCGGGTCATAGACACCCAGGTAAACTACATCAAAACCGTACTTTCCATGATGGAGCAGCCAGCCAACGCCGGCTTCCGATGGAACTGCGAAACCCTGTTCTGTGTGGAGGAGTTTTGGAAATCCGCAATGGCGGAGGAGCAGGCAGCCTTTCTCAGATTGGCGGCGGAGGGAAAAATTGGCCTGTCTGCCAATTATTTGAACTTTAACGATTTGGTGGATTGCTCTGTATACCGGGAGCGGCTGAACCGCTGGCAGCAGTGCCTGGGAGCACACGGCGCCGCCATGCGCACCGCTATGATGGCGGATATCAACGGCATTTCCATGGGCTACCGGGACGCCATGCTGGCCGAGGGCGTGGAATTCCTCTTTATGAACATTCATTGCCACCACGGCATGTATCCGTTGTACCAGAACCAAAATGCCTTCTGGTGGGAAAACGCTGCCGGGCAGCGCCTGTTGGTATGGAACGGGGAGCATTATAATCTGGGCAATGTGCTGGGGCTGAAGGCCAACCGGTCTGTCAACTTTATGATGCAAAATCACCTGGGGAAGCAGGCCGAAGAGGAGGACTCTGTAGCGACTTTCCATAGAAATCTGGACCAGTATTTGAGCCTGTGTGAAAAAGAGGGCTACGGGTATGATTTTATGATCACCGCAGTATCTGGCGTATTCAGCGACAACGCGCCCCGGCGCTGGAAATTTTGCATACCATAGAGGCGTACAACCGGCGCTATGGTCCGGATGTCCAGGTGAAAATGGTTTCCCTCCAGGAACTGTATGCAGCCATCCGTCCCAAGCTGGAGGACGCCCCGGTATATCGGGGGGACCTGAACGACTGGTGGGCCAACGGCGTTGGCAGCACGCCTTACGCCGTGAAGCATTACAAAGACGCGCAGCACCGTTATCAGCTGTGTAAGCGGCTGGATGGAGAGATTGCCAGCAAGTACCCGGACCTCTATGCTGCAGCGCAGGATAACCTGATGCTCTATGCGGAGCACACCTGGGGACACTCCTCTACCATTACCAATCCCTATGATACGATGGTGCTGAATTTGGACATGCGCAAAAACAGCTATGCCTCCAAAGCCCATGAAGCTGCATCCCGGATGTTGAACCGGATTGCGGCAGAGAAGGGGGACATTCTGCGGTATTACAGCACCAGGGGCACAGTCCGGGCGTGTCATGTCAGCGACAGGGCGGGGCAGCGGCTGGTGGAGTTCTACATAGAAAGCCCCCATTTGGCCAGGGCGGAAGTCCGGGACGCCCATGGGCGGAAGCTGGCCTGCCAGGTCTCTCCTCATCCCCGAGGCAGGAAAATCAGCTTTGTGGACACCTTTGCTCCCCATGAAGAAGTATGCTATACCTACCGGGAGCTGCCGGAAGAAAACCAGACGCTGAACAGCAGAAAATGCTACGTAGGTGCGGAGCGGGTTCGGGACATTGTGAATGACTATGATCCGGTGACCTACCGGCTGCCGTATGAATATGAAAACCGCTGGTTCCATCTGTGCTACTGCCCCCATGAGGGAGTCACCGCCCTGGTGGACAAGCGCACCGGCCAAAATCTCCTGGGCTTGGGGGAAGCTCCGTTTTTTACCCCGGTATATGAAGTGACTTCCATTTCCGTGGAGGACCCTGCATGTGCCTGCCGGGAAGAGCAGGAGCGGCGGCTGGTTGGCAGAAACATCCGGGGAAAGCACGCCCGGCTGTACATTGGTCAGCTGGAAGAAGTCCGATGCCTGGAACGGGGAGAGGTATTTACCCAGCTGCAGCTTCGCTACCGCCTCCCAGGTACGGTCCGGGCGGATGTGACGGTCAAGTTCTATGAAGCCATGCCGCGGGTGGACTTCTGCCTCCAACTGGGTAAAACCTTGTCCTCGGACATCGAAAGCGTATTTCTGCCCCTGAGTTTGCATTTGCCGGACAGCAGCTTGTATATCCGCAAGGGTGGCGAAGCCTTCCGCCCCGGTGTGGATCAGCTTCCGGGAACCTGCATGGAGTATTATATGTCGGATGAGGGCCTGGCCTACCTGTCTCCCAAGGGCAGCGCCCTGATTGCCATGCGGGATACGCCGCTCATTTACATGGGCGAGATGAAGCACCATCCCATCCGGCTCTGTGATGGAGGGGAGAGGAACAACCACCGGCCGGTCTATTCCTGGGTCATGAACAACCTTTGGGAGACCAACTTTAAGATGGATCTGTCCGGCTTCTGTGAATATTGCTACAGCCTATGGCTCACCGACGAACAGGATCCGGAGCAGGCCATGGACGAATTGCGGGAACGCTGCTTTGATCCCTGCGTTCTGGTTGTGGGACAGGATGAAACGGAATGAGAACCAGGCGGAGACCAGATAGGAAAGGGGTGCGGCGCCCAAGCTGGTTTCCCGGCCTCTAGAAAAGGGCCCGCAGCAACATGCGTTTTATATAAATCTCTGGTAGAAAAAGTTGAAAACAGGGGAAGAAGCCACGTTTTTTGTGGTTTCTTCCCCTGTTTGTGTGAGACAAGGTTTACAAAGAAGCTATTTTGCAATATGCTCCACTCGCCTGAGCGGATGGGGATTACACGTCCAGGATATTGACACAGTACCGGTGGAACATGGCCGCAATCTCGGAGCGCTTTTCACCATTGCGAGGCCGCACGGTGCCGTCGGGGTAACCTTCCATTAGCCCGGTGGCAGATGCCCAGCTCATACCGTCTTCTGCCCAGCGGGAAATCTTTTCATAATCCCGGTAGACATCCTTCAAAACCACGCGGCTTGAAGCATCCATATCCAAGTACTTTTCGGTGTACCGGTACAGCACAGCTGCCAGCTGCTCCCGGGTTACGGCGTCCATGGGACCAAATTTTCCGTTGCCGTAGCCTTCAAAAATGCCGTTTTCGGTGCACCACAGCACGGCGTCGTAGTAGTAGGAGCCCTGCTTCAGATCCGTGTAGGGATTTTCTGTGGTATACGTGGGGGTGCCCGCCAAACGGTACAGGACGGTGGCGATCATGGCGCGGTTTGCGGTGGCATTGGGAGCGAAGCGGGTTTCCGAGACGCCCACCATCAGATTCTGGTTGTAAACGAACTTGACATCGTCATAGAACCAGTCTCCCTTCTGGACATCCTCAAAGCGCTCTGGGAAGGGGTCTTCAGGCAAGGTGATCTTCACGGCTTCCGTGGTACCGGCAGAGGTGGCTCCATCTTCCACCACGGACAGGATCAGGTCGGTCTCTTCCGCTTCGTCTCCAGGGGTGTAGCGGAAGACCAGATTGGCAATGACGCCGTTAATCTCATTGGCGTCGGCGTAGCCCATGCGAATCTTACCTGCGGTGCTGGTGTCATAGCGGTTGAGGACAGCGCCGGGATTCACGCTGACGAGGGCCAATGCATCGGGATCATACTCCACATGGAACAGGCCGTTGGTGCTCTCTGTGGCCACAATGGGGACTGTGATGGTGTGCTGATCCCGGTCCGTCTGGATGCCGGGGCTCAACTGGGACTCTGTTTCTTCTACCTGGACAGCATGCAGCGTGCCGTCTGCCTCTGGTTCAGGCTGGAGGTAAAGCGTGCTTCCCTGAGGGGGAACGGCGGCTGCAGGCGCGTTGGAGGTGGCATCCAGGATGACGGCGGGCCAGACGTCTTGGCCAAAATCACCCAGGAGTGTGCTGAGGTAGGTTTCGGAGCTCTCGTCGTAAACCAGGCGGTAAAGCGCATTGGTAGAGCCGACCCAGGCGGAGAAATACAGTGCGCCGTCTTCCCCAATGACCAGGGAGGATCTGCCGGAGAATCCGGCGGGATAGTTGATTTCCATGTCGCTGGGAATGACGGAATAGACGAAATTATAGCGGTATCCGTCCTCCAGGAACATGTTGCAGCGCCAGACGTTGCATTGATCGTCGATCAAATAGACCACTTCGCTGTCTGTTTCTGCGTCATAGCCGTAGTAGTTCTTGTAAGTGATGTGCTCGCAACCACCGGCGGCAATGCCTGCCAGGAAGGAAACGCCGTATTTCCCCAGGCTGATGTTTGCAAATTGAGGATTCATGGGATTGGTAGGCGCAATGATGGCGTTTTCACGGATGCCATAAACTGCAGGAGTATCCTCTGTGGAGAAGTATGGGCTGTAGGCCAAATCCCAGATCCAGTAGTTCTGCTGATAGTAGTGATCCGCAGGCTCGACCAAGTCTTTGCCGTCCTGATCCAGAAGATGCATCGTGCCGTGTTCGGCATCCAGCAGGTAGAAGGTGTCAGTCTCAGGGACTCTGGTAACAGCCATAGGCGGATTCTTTAGGGTATTCCCAACGACGTAGGGATCGCCAGTTTCCATGTTCCAGGTATAGAACTTCGGCGTACCAAGCTTGTCGCTGTCTCTGAGAATGCCGTTCACCGTGACGTTTAACTGCTTTACGTGAACGGTGCAGGTGGCGTATACGGTGGAATCCAACACCGAAGTGGCGCGGATGGTTGTGGTACCCAGGCCAACGCCGGTGACGATGCCACGGCCGTCCACAGTTGCGATGGTTTCGTCTGCGGAGCTGTAGATCACGTTCTTATCCGTCAGATTCCACGGCAGAACCTCCGGATGGAGCTGTGCAGTCAGACCTATGAGAACTTCCACCTCGTTTCTGGAGAAGCCAACACTGGCTACCTGGTCGGTGGGTTCTGTCCACGCACTTCCACCCTCGCCCCACTGGGGGAAGATCAACGCCACGGCGCTCTTTGTGAAGGGGGTGGGTGGATAATAATCGGCCAGCAGACTGTTACCGGTGGCGGGGTCAATCTCATAGTAGTAAGAGTAATCATAGGAATACCCGGGAATGCGGGCAAACAGGCAAAGAATCTGATTCACGGGGTCGTATTCCATAGTGGATATGCCAGAGGATTTGGCATAGCCGGTATAAGGGGAACCGACCAACACCGGAGAGGTCAAATTGCCGGATTCATCCAGGGTGAAGGAATAAAGGTCCAAGCGATAGCTGCCCTGAACCTCCGTACAGGTGAAGCAATAGAAGGTACCCTTACCGTCGTTTGCCAGGGTGTTGGTATCGATACCAATGTTGCCGATTTCCGTTAACTCGCCAGTCCATTTGTTCACGGAAACCAGCAGGCCACTGCCTGTGACGCCGTATACTGTGTCAGTGGAAGCATCATAGGCCATATCCGTCAGGACATATTCCAGCTTGCGGATATAGTGGTAGCTCAGCATATCGTCCACAGGGACAGCATATAGCTTTCCACCCTCGTCGCAGATCAAGGCGTATTCACCCACAGCGGTAGCTGAAACGGGTGCGATATCGCTGTCGAACCATTTGCTGCTGTTCCAGTAATAGTCTTCCTTGTGGAACGTAGACCAGGTGCGCAGATTTTCATCAAAAGCCAGTCTGGTGGGCAGAGGCTCCGGGTCGCCAACGGTTTCCCGGATCTGATATGTGGCGAAGTTGGCGGCATAGTCTGCCGTCTGAATGATGAACTTGTAGCCTGCCACGCCGTCAAGGGGCACGGAGAACGTGATGGTTTCGCCGGGCTTGGCATCCGGGGTGGTGCCCACGGACTTGAGAAGCTTGCGGCCGGTTACGTCGTAAAGCAGAACGCCAGCCAGATACTGGTCATCGCTGGCAGTGACCAGCATCACATTGTGTTCCGTGTCCACTTTGACTTCCAATATTTGGGGGTCCTCCACATCGACTGTAAAGGGAACCTCCATGGTGGCGCCATGACCCAGGGCGTCCCAATCCACCACACCGTTGTGGACGTAATACTCAGGCGCCAAAGTCAGGCTCAGAAGGCCGGATTCCCCCACCTCTACATCCGGGTGCAGGCCGAGCTCCAAATATTGGGGCGTTCCCATCCAGGTTGCGTACAGGGGATAGTAGAATGCAGCGGTGACAGGACCGCCTTCGCTGTAGGCCAACGATTCGCCGGTTGTGGTATTCACAGCTGTGAAGCGGGTGGCGGCAGCGCTCCGGATTGGCGCAAAGCTCCACTGGTAGAAGAAATCGCCTCTGGCGGTATTGATGGCGTTGCGTTGGGGAAGATAGTGCTCATCCGGCACGATGGGGTTGCCGCCGAAATACCAGATCTGTCTGGGATTATCGCCGTAAACCACACCGACGGCGTTACCGGAGGGATTGCCCAGATAGGAGCTGCGAGGTTCCTCTCCAGTGGCGTGGGTAATCTGTGTGCCCACGTCGAACATGGATGCATCGCTCCAATTGCCATAGAAGCCCAAAACGGGGACGCTCAGAGTGGGGAGCAGCTCTCCATCAGCGGTAGCCAGAGGAACAGCTTGTATAAAGGCCTCCACATAGGCGCCATTGGGATTTTCTGCATCCAGCCTTGCCTTCTCGTCGCTGGTCAATGTCATTGTGACATCTACTGTGACGGAGCCACTGGCGGGAACTTCCACAGCGCCCTGGTACAGGCGCAGGAACTGATGCACATCGTAAGTATTTACCTGGCCGTCGCCGTTCATATCGGCATAGTCGGCATTTGCCGTCAGCTCTGTGCCCAAGGTCACATGATCCAGCAGCAGTTGACCGTCAGCACGTGTCACCCGGCCGTCGCCGTTGAAGTCAAAATTGGCGTTGCGGTCACTGGGGGCTGACAGGGAAGCGCCGTTGACCGCAAAGTCCACATCGGCCTCCAGGGTGCGGGTCAGAGTATCCAGACAGGCATTGCCCGCCTCGTCCTGGAACACATTTTGGGTGAAAGCATCGGCGTACAGCTGATAGGCAAGGGGCTCCTGGGTTAGATTGTTCAGCTGAAGGCGGAAGGTATAGACACCGGTGCGGGTGGGGTCGTCGCCCAACTCCACCTTGACCCTGCCGTCGGCTGCACCGTCTACCGTCAGGTAAGCGGGGGTCCTGAGCACGGCGCTGACGTTGGCCAAACCGGCTCCCTGCTGGAACACGGAGTAATAGTTGCCGTTGCTGCCATTGCGCATGGGCTCAGCCGTACTCATGAGCAAAGCCTGAGTCAATCCGCGCTCGTTGAGGCCGGAGACATGAATGTCCTGTTCCTGCAGATACTGCTTTACCAGCGCCACCATACCGGCTACCTGAGGGGAGGACATGGAGGTACCGCTCATGAGCTCATACTGGTCCGTTTCCGATGCCGCGCCGTTCACAGAATAAATGTTGCCGCCAGGCGCAGTGATTTCAGGCTTTATGGACAAGTCGCCCGGTACACCCCAAGAGCTAAAGGAACTCATGGTTTTATAATCAGAGTTTTCATAATTGCCAGAAAGCCTGCTGCGGACGGTGATTTGACCGGTAAAATAGGTACGTCCGTCCTCGGTCACCTGCTCCGTTGCGGCGGATTTGATGACGGCGCCGTGGGACTGACTGATGAACACAGCGGGCATTGAATGGTTGTATCCGGACAAATCCATGTAGAGAACGCCAGCTTCGTTGTGATATACAACTAGTGCTGCCGCGCCAAGCTCGGCGGCGGTGTTGGCCTTCTCGTAATAGTAGTAATCACCACCGCGAGAACACAGCACGATTTTTCCGGCCAAGTCGATGCCGGTATAGTCATCCGCAGTGCCATAGCCGTCTACCAAGACGAAATCGTAGGGCGTGCCACTGCCGTCCGGGGAAATGTCCAGGGTGGAAATGGCAGCATTCCCGAAGGCGTAGCCGTAGCTGTCCACGAGACTTTCCATGTAGCCCATGGAATTGCCGTCCACAACCAGGCTGGGACCAATAATGCCATCGTTGTCCACAGAGGCCACTGCCAGGGAGCTGGCATAGGAACCGGGGGAACCGACGGTGTCATAGTTCACATCGTCGCTGTAAAGATAGCCGCCGGTGCTGTACATGGACCAGTAGCCATCATTGCCAGCAGAGGTGACAACCACCATGCCGCTTTCCACCACACGCTCCATCAGAGCCCGGTAGGTGGAATCTTCTATTGTTGCCGTGCCGGCGGAGGAGGAACCCAGAGACAGGTTCACCGCATCGGCGCCCAGAATCATGGCGTCCTCTATGGCAACCATAATATCGGAGTCAAACGCGCCGCCGTTTTTGCCGAAGACTTTCATGACCAGGAGCTGGGCGTCCGGCGCATTACCGGCTACCTGCACCTCCTCCATGGCGTCTACATAGGTGCCGCCCTGTTCCAGGTAACGGTTGGCGGCGGCAATGCCGGCAACGTGGGAGCCGTGCTCACCCTGGTCGTCGTGGTCGTGGGTGACATCCAAATCGCCATCGATGTAGTTGTAGCCGAAGGCGGCCTTGCTGTTGATGTAAAGATCTGCAGCGGAGAGGGACTGCCCGCTGCCGGTTGCCCGCTGATAGGCATTCAGCTGCTTCATCACAGAGCCGATTTCTTCGGCATCCAGAAGCTGGTAGGCAATCCCCTTTTCTTTGGACGCCTGATCCAGGGCATAGGCAAAAGCGGATGGGCTGAAGGACTGATGATCCGTATCCAGGCCTGTATCAATCACGGCAATTCTACGGCCAGCGCCTGTGTACCCCTCCAGCCACGCCTGGCATGCGCCGGTCATCTGGCCAGAGACTGCCATATCTGGGCGATACTCGCCGCCCACAGAAACGACCTGCGGCTGATAGCAGGTTTCCTCTACAACGGCCTTCACACCATCCAGGGCGGCAATTTTCTCTATGGCGCTGCGCGGAACATTGGCAGAAATCATGTTGGCCGCAAGGGTTAGGTTCCAGACCACATCCAGCCTTTGACCATGGAGCGCCTGGCGCTCAATGGTTGCCTGCAGCTGGTCCTGCGTCTGTTTTAGACTGTCCCGGTAGCGCATGGCCTTTGCATTTTGCGCAATGTGTTTGATCTCAAAACCCGCGTCGATGGTAGGGGCTTTTTCCAGTTGAATGGACACCCGGACCATGCTGTCATCCGATGCCGCGCCCCCGCTTGCCGCACCAGTGGAAGCTCCGTTTGGCATGCTTCCCATAGGCTCCCGGGGGAGTTCTGCTGTGACGCTGCTGTTTTCGATTTGCTCCATTTCCAGAGGCAAATCGGAGCTTGCTTTGGTTGCTCGTATGGGGACTGCGAAGCCTGCCAGTATGGCTACCAGCAAGAACAACGAAAGCGCTCTGTGAAAAATTCGATTCTGCTTCATGTGTTTTTCCTCCTGTTACGATTTAGAGCGAAGTTACGGTTCCATTGACGGCACATGCCGTGACTTCTATTGTTTTGACCGTCTCTGCCATTGACATGCACAGACAATGCCGGGCAGCTGCCTCCGGGGATGAACCACATGGGGGATGAGACCCGGCCACCGCTTTTTCCGGCGCGAAGCAGTTCAATGTTCTATGTGTATATGGTATTTGCTGATATTCTAGCACAACAGACTACCAATGTCAAGCAAAACCAAGTTCTTGGCATTACCGAAACAAAGTCCCGGCTTATAGGCAGGGGTTTCATGCTGTGTCCCGCCGAAAAATCATTTGACAGCGGAAAACTGGCATGCGATAATAAAGCCAAAGAAGTTTTTCCTGAACGTATGAAACAGGCAGGTGACACGATGAAGTACATTGCATCGCCCAATTTGGTGCTGGAAGCTCTGGTGTATCTGGGTGCGCGGGCCAACTCTTATGATCAAGCGTATTTGGAGAGCCGTTTGACCAGTAAGGGGTATCAGGACCTCTCCCGTTTTCGGCAGCGCTATGCTCCCTTTGCCGCGCTCCGGCAGCAGCTGGATGCCCAGGTCCATGTGCCGGAGGCGCATTTAAAGGGCCTTTTTGTGGATTTGGTCAGCATCGCCCAGAATACCGGCGGAGCCTACTCCATTGCCCTGCTGCTTTTTGCACCTGCTGCCTGCCAGTGCAGCGGCGACCTGGAGCAGTTTCTTGCCGGCATGGCCCGGCGGACGCCGGCGCAGATTGCCCGGGATATTCTCGTCTCATTTGACCTTTCCCATTTGCTGCCGCCAACAGCGGACGGCTGCGTGGAGCTCCTGCAGGAAAACCTGTCCACCTTGTCCTTAACCACCAGAGGCCGGAGCGCTCTGATGAAGGCATACCGGCACTATGGGACGACGCTGGAGCATGTCTCTCAGTGCCTGCGCCCCGTGGTTGCGGCGCTGGAGGAGATGCGCCCGACGCTGCAGCGCCTGGCAGAGGAATATTCTGCTCAAATTGCAGACACAGATCTTGAGACCTATCTGCGAAAGGAGAGTGGCTTTCAACTGAAGGACGATGTGCAATATCAGCTCCGCCCGCTGCTGATTTCCCCCAGCGCCAACATTTTCTTTGACATGGCTGCCGCCGGCAGCGAAAATATCATCTACTGCGGCGTCCTGCAGGACTTCCTGCGCAATCTCCTGCAGACCGATGGGACCTCCAAGAACCACATCTTCCGTTGCCTGCACCTCCTGGGCGACCAGACCCGCTTTGATATCTTCTGCTATCTGCTGGAGCGCCCGGCCTACGGACAGGAGCTGTCAGATCACTTCGGCTTAGCCCGGAACACGATTCACCATCACATGAACAAGCTGTTTGATGCTGGGCTGGTGACCTACATGGTGAAGGGCACGCGGGTTTATTACTCCATCGACAAGGACCACTTTAGCAATCTGCTGGACCAGCAGCGCCAACTGCTGCTTCACGGCTACCGGACTCCGGGTAAATAAGGGGATGTGGACCAGGGCGGCAGCATTTCCTTTTTCTGGGCCCAAGCTACGCGCCCATCCCTGGGAGTGCCCTGCTTGCCGGTAAAAATGTCCTTGACAGGCCTGGGAAAAGTGATTATAATGTGTCGTGTAATTCTTTTGGGCCTGTAGCGCAGTTGGGAGCGCATCACATTCGCATTGTGGGGGTCGAGAGTTCGAATCTCTTCAGGTCCACCAAGCCGTCGCAAGCTACGATTGCTTGCGACGGCCTTTTTTAACTTGTTGCGCGCCCATTCCACGGCGCCGTTTTGCGGCTAGAGGATATGGCATCCTAAATTCTTCCAGAATTATCCACTGGGGCTAAAAAGTTCAAAAAAAGGAGTCT
>UQZA01000041.1 GCA_900545515.1 uncultured Eubacteriales bacterium
ACGGCACCCTCCGTCCCAGAGCCAGCCTGACCCGGGCCCAGATGGCCAAGCTCCTCACCATTCTGGACCGGGAGTTCTAACTTTACCTTCTCAGTTTCACGCTTCTCCTTTCTGTTGGGAAGTCCCCTGTGGATTGCCTCAGGGGATTTTCCATATGGACGGGAATTCTCCATGAGCCAGTATATGAAGATGCTGATAGGGGATAGCATTGGCGCTCCCGCGCCAGTGCAAAAACAGAAGATGCCTTCCCGGAATCTGCTGATATGGGGTTTGCCCTTGTGGGGGAGGCAGCAAGCTATGGTTGGAAGGGTGGTCGAAAATGGGGATTGACAGGGGCGAATAAAGCGCCTATAATTTAGATAAAACTAAACGTTTATGGCGGCCGGCGAGATGCTTTGATGCCGCTCCCCCAAGATTGTCAAACCTGGGGCCTGGCCCCGTTTGAGCGCCCAAATGATTGTTTGGGAAAAAGAAAAGGAGGATTCCATATGAAAAACAGGCGAAAACTACCATCCCGATTGTGTGCGCTGCTGCTGGCCATGGCCTTGCTGTGCTCCATCGGGATCCCGCAGGCTGCGGCTGCAGGCGGGTCTGTGTCCTGGTCCCAGGTGGACAACGATGCAGTGACCGCCCAGCTCCCGCTGCAGGAGGCGGAAGAAGCTGCCCCGGCCTACCGGGATACGGATTTGGTGCGTGTGTCCATTTTTTTAGAGGATGCCCCTGCCATTTCCAAATTTGGCGTTCAGAACATTGCCGAAAATCAGGCGGCGGTCCAGTACCGGGCCAGCCTGGAGACCCGTCAGGAGGCCATGGCCCAGGCCATCTCCGCCCAAGCCCTGGGCGGAAAGCAGCTGGATGTGGTTTGGAACCTGACCTTGGCCGCTAACCTGATCTCCGCCAATGTGGAGTATGGCGAGATTGACGCCATCCGGCAGGTTCCTGGTGTGGAACAAGTGATCCTGGAGACCCAGTATGCACCTGCCGTGGTGGATGTGGATTTGCCGGACGACCCCAATATGTCCACCTCCTCGTCCATGATCGGCTCCAATGCAGCTTGGGCCGCCGGTTACACTGGCGCAGGCAGCCGGATTGCCGTCATTGACACCGGTACGGATACGGACCATCAGTCCTTCAGCGCCGCCGGCTTCGACTACTCCCTGCAAAAGCAGGCCGAACAGGCGGGGAAAACCGTGGAGGATTACAATCTGCTGGATACGGCGGAGATTGCCAGTGTGCTGAGCCAGCTCCATGTGAGCAGCGGCGTGACGGCAAATCAGCTGTACCTCAACACCAAGCTTCCCTTTGGCTACAACTATGTGGACAAGGACCTAGACATCACCCATGACCGGGACCAACAGGGTGAACACGGCTCCCATGTGGCCGGCATCTCTACGGCCAATGCCTACATCCCCAACGCTGACGGGACGTTTTCCAATGCTCTGGACACGGTGAAGGTCCAGGGTGTGGCTCCGGACGCCCAGCTCATTACCATGAAGGTGTTCGGCAAGAACGGCGGCGCCTATGAATCGGACTATCTGGTGGCCATTGAGGACGCCATTGTGCTGAAGTGCGATTCCATCAACCTTTCCCTGGGTTCCTCTAACCCCGGCGCTTCCCGGCATGATCAGAAGGAATACCAAGCCATTCTGGACAGTCTGGCCCAGTGCGGCGTGGTGGTGGCCATTGCCGCAGGCAACGCCAGCTCCTGGGTAGCCGAGGCCCAAAACGCCGGGTACTTGTACGCCGACGATGTGAGCATGGATATGGTGGGCTCTCCCGGCTCCTATACCAACTCCCTGTGCGTGGCCTCCATTGACAATGCTGGCGTGACTGGTGAGTATTTTACCGTAGGGGAGAACGTGGTGGTCTACACCCAGAGCACCGGCTTCAAGAATCAACCCCTCGCCACCATCGCTGGGGAGCATGAGTATCTCCTCATCGACGGCGTTGGCACGGAGGAGGAGTTCAGCGCCATTGCCAGTGAACTGGAGGGCAAGATTGCCGTCTGCTCCCGGGGCACCACATCCTTCTACCAGAAAGCTGAGGCTGCTGTGGCAAACGGCGCCATTGCCACCATCATTTACAACAACCAGCCCGGCTCCATCAGCATGGATCTGACAGACTACACCCAGACGGCCCCCTGTGTCTCTGTGACTCAGGCCGACGGGGCTATGCTGAAGGCGGCCGCTACCCCAGTGACCGGTGCGGTGCAGTACTATGTAGGCAAGCTAACCGTGAAGGAGGGGATTGGCTCCCAAATCCGGGAGGAAAAGTATCACACCATGAGCGACTTCTCCAGCTGGGGCGTTCCCGGCACCTTGGAGATGAAGCCGGAGATCACTGCTCCAGGGGGCAACATTTACTCGGTCAATGGTTTGATTGCCGGCGGGACCTCCTATGAGAACATGTCCGGTACCTCCATGGCCACACCTCAGGTGGCCGGCATGGTGGCCCTGGTGGCCCAATACATCCGGGAGAGTGGCCTGGCCCAGAAAACCGGCCTCACCCCCCGGGTTTTGGCCCAGAGCCTCCTCATGTCCACTGCGGTCCCCCAGCTGGAGGATTGGGGCGAGGAAGGTGACGGCTACTATCCCGTCCTGCGCCAGGGCGCGGGTCTGGCCAATGTGAGCAAGGCCATTGCCGCAGATTCCTACATTCTCATGGGTGCAGACGCCAACCAATCCTATGCCGATGGCAAGGTAAAAGTGGAGCTGGGAGATGACCCGGCCAGAACCGGCGATTACACCTTTTCCTTCTCCATCCACAACCTGACGGATGTGGAGAAGACCTATGCGCTGTCCGCCGATTTCTTCACCCAGGGCGTGTTCACCAATGTGGTCAACCAAAATGGGGACCAGGGGGATTACATGGACACCTGGACGGCCATGCTGGACGCGGATGTGACCTTCGACGTGGGCCAGAGCGTGACGGTTTCTGCCAACGGCTCTGCAGATGTGAAGGTGACGGTGAAGCTGACCGATGCTCAGAAGGCGGCGTTGAACGATAAGTATCCCTCTGGCGCTTACATACAGGGCTTTGTGTACGCCAAGAGCGGCGCTACGACAGAGGGAGCCGAGGGCACGGAGCACTCCATTCCCGTGCTGGGCTTCTACGGCAACTGGAGCGACGGGTCCATGTTTGAGGTGGGCTCCCGACTGGAGTACGACACAAACAGCGAAGTGCGGCTGCCCTATTTGGGTAGCACCAACACCAACCTCGCCACCATCACCTATGCCAACGACCCCGGCTCTCGGTATCTCTTTGGCGGCAATCCTGTGGTGACGGATACACGCTATTTGCCGGAACGGACCGCTATCAACAGCGAAAACGGCGACCAGATCAGCCAGCTCACCGTTTCCGTCATCCGCAACGCCGCTGCTTCCCGCGTTCAGGTGGAAAATCTGACTGCCGGTAAGTCCATGATGGACACGGAAGCCGGCGCGATGGATGCTGCATATTACCACACCAATTCCGGCACCTGGCGGAATACCAGCGCCAATGTGAGTGTTGACTTTGCCCCCAGGGGCGCGTCCCAGGGGGACCAGCTGGCCTTGACCCTGACCCTGGCGCCGGAGTACTACGTCGACCGGGAGGGGAACGTGAACTGGGAGGCCCTGGGCAAGGGCGCTTCCTTCACCGTGCCCATGGTGGTGGATAACACGGCCCCGGAGCTGCTGGACGTGTCCCTCAGCCTTATGGGCGGCAATCTGACGGTACAGGCTAAGGACAATCAGTATGTGGCAGGCGTAGTTCTGTACAATGCTTCGGGAGCCAAGATTTTGGCCAAAACCGGGGCCAAGCAGGACATTCAGCCCGGCGAAGCGGCACAGTATACCCTGGATCTGACTGGCGTGACCGGCAAGAGCTTCCTGCTTCGTGTCTATGACTATGCTCTGAATGCCGCCACTTATCAGGTGAACCTGCAAAACGGCGGGGAAGATGCCACGCCGGATGTACTGGCCTTCCAAACTGGGACCCGGACTTGGGTCGGCCTGGATCAGGCGGACAGCAAGGACCTGGGCGAGCTGGCCACCAGTGAGCAGGTTTACGTGGCGGCTGCGGAGGTAGACGGCATGATCTTTGCCGCTACGGAACAGGGTGGACTGTATGTGCTGGACGAAGCGGATCTGTCCATTGAGACCTACGTGGCCAACATGGGCGTGGTCCTGACGGACATGGCTTATTACCCTGCCACTTCCACCTTGTATGGTGTGACCGGCAACCGCTTGGTCCAGGTGGACAAGCTCACCGGTGCGGTGACAGACCTGGCGGAGATTCCCTTCCCGACCAGCACCCTGGCCTGCGACGGCGATGGCACCTTTTACAGTGCCGTCTACGGGGACAGCAACGAGGTGGCGAACCGTGGCTTCGTATACGCCTACACCCTGGAGACTCTGCAGGGGACCAGCAACCTGGACTACGACTTTGATGGAAGTGGCCGCGTGGACGGCGGCGATGTGCAGGCCCTCCTGGACTATGCCACCGGCGCACGGGAGACCATTGAGAAGGCCGAAAACGGAGATTTCGATGGGGACGGAGCTCTGACCTCCCGGGATGCATACCTGTTTGACGGACAGCTCTCCAGCGGCCAGCTGGGAGAGGCTCCCAGGCAGATTTCCTCCAAAACCCGGAACAACGTGCGGGCGCTGGCCTGGAACTTCAACGACGGGCAGCTGTATGGGCTGACCTGCGCCATCCTGAGCCACAGCACACGCGCCTATTTCTACGAGATCAACCCTGAAACCGGAGCGGAGACTATGCACCGGGACTTCCGGACGGAGACCACCTCCCTGGTGCTGCCCCAAAAGGCCTCTGGGGGCAGCTGGTCCAGCCCCACAGATACGGTCAGCGGCATTCAGATCTCTGCCCAGACCCTGACCATGCTCCAGGGTTCCAGCAAGACCCTCACCGCCGCTGTGCAACCCTGGACGGCCACAGACCGGACCGTCACCTGGACTTCCGCCGACCCGGCGATTGCCACCGTGGATGATGAAGGTGTGGTCACGGCGGTTGCACCTGGTGAGACGGTGATTACTGCGGCTTCCACCTTGAATTCCTCCTTCACAGCCTCTTGCACGGTGACCGTGGAGGCTCTGGACGTCACCCTGAAGGGCGCCCTCCAGGATAAGGAGGGTAATCCCATGCTTTTCACCTGGAATATGGAGGAGGACAACACCTGGACCCCTGGCGCGGCCCTGAGCACCTCCCTGGCGGCGATTGCCTATGACGGGGTGATGGACCGACTGTATCTCCAGGATTCCACGGAGAACGCCTGGTTCATGCACCAGGTGGATCTGACCACCGGCCAGGAGGACGGCAGATCTGCCACCGCCTGTAGCTTTGGCTTCGCTATGTCCGACCTGGCTGCTCTGGAGCAGTTCAATACCCGGGAGAAGCCCGGGATGATGGGCGTAGCCCAGGCCTATCTGATTGGTCCCTGCGCGCCCCTGGATAATACCTTCAACACAGGCTGGGATCTGGCGGATTATCTGACTGAGTACACCGGCGGTACCAAATTTGTGGCGCTGGCCTCTGGTGGGACGGAAACCAATGAAAAGGGCGTGGTCTGCGACCTGATGATCGCCCTGGACGACGCAGGCTGGCTGTGGACTTTCCAGTACGACGGTACCAGCTCCATTGGCATTAACCTGATTCCCACCGACCTGAATCTGTCTTTCCCCTCTTATCAGAGCTATCAGTACGGCTCCATGGTAGTGGGCGATGACGGCAACCTGTACTTGTCCCATTTCACAGGCGAGACCAACGAATTCTACCGTTTGGCCTGGAATGAGGAGCAGGAGATGTTCATCTCCGACCGGATCGGCCAGGTGGGAGCCGAGGTGTGGCCTGCAGCTCTGTATGCGGTAGAGAGCAACGCCGCCACCACAGAAGCGGTGGAAGCCACCGGAATTTTGGAGGAGCCCCTGAGGCTGGAGGCGCAGATGATGAACGCCAGCGCTCCCATGTCTCAGGTAACACCCGGCGAGGACAGCAAGACGGTCACCATGACCATCACCGCCAAGGACGGCCAAGGTGTGGACGCCGCTTCCAACAATGGCATCATCTCCGTGTCCTATAACAAGGCGGCCCTGGAGCTGCAGGAGATTGCCGTGTCTGGCGATTACACTGCCCAGGTGACCGGCTCCGGGGCTGTAACCTTCGGCTACGTGAGCCGGGAGGGTATTGCCGCAGGCGACCCGGTTGCAACCTTGACCTTCGGCCTGAAGACGGGGGCGGACGCCACCGTCACCGTACAGCACCGGGAGCTGAACGACGGGAAGCCTGGGTTTACTGAGGAGCTACCTGTGGATCTGGAGTGCCCCAGTGAGGCCTTCCAGGATTTGGATACCGGCCGCTGGTACCACGAGTACACCGACTATGTCATTGCCAAAGGTCTTATGAACGGCATGGATGAGACCCACTTCGCTCCGGAGGGGAGCCTCACCCGGGGTATGCTGGTGACCACCCTGTACCGCCTGGCAGGAGAGCCGGAGGTGGCGGAGGCTGCCACCTTCACCGATGTGAAAGCGGGCCGGTACTACGCAGAAGCCGTGGCTTGGGCGGAGGACCTGGGCATAGCCAAGGGCATGACCGCCACCGCCTTCCAGCCCGAGGGAACCGTCACCCGCCAGCAGGCGGCTACCTTCCTGTACCGGTATGTCACTGAGTACCTGAAACAAGAAGCTGTCGAGGGTGCAGACCTGACGGCCTTTGCAGACGGCGGCAAGGTGCAGGATTACGCCAAGACGGCCATGAGCTGGGCCGTAGCCGAGGGCTTCTTTGAGGGCTACGGAGACGGCACCCTCCGTCCCAGAGCCAGCCTGACCCGGGCCCAGATGGCCAAGCTCCTGACGATTTTGGATCAGAATTTCTAATTTGCTCTCCTTTCAATGAGAAAATCCCCTGTAGGCGCTGCCTCAGGGGATTTTCCATTGCGTGCCGGCGGAGCTACCGCTCCAAGACATCTTAAGCGCTGCCACATTGCCCTGGCGCGGCAGCGCCCCGTCTTCCCCGGGGGAAGGTGCCAAACGGAGTGAGGCGGATGTGGAACGGCGATATCTGGCAGATTGGTAGGATCGGTTAAAATGCAACCATGTTTCCTTTTTAACGAGACTGCCTATCAATCCGTTAGGTATCGCCGTTCTTCATCAGTCACGGCTGACAGCTGCATTTGACGGATGGAACATAATTCCCACGATTCTTGGGGCGACACTTGAGATTCCTACCGAAAGATCCACGCAAAGTGAGGGGAGTCTATCCACTTTACAGACCAGCACAACCAGGGAAACCCGGGAGGGCGTGTGCCAGGTGAAGTGTGGCGGCTATTGGACCTGAATGCCCATCACGGCGGACAGAAGGCACACCAGGAGCAGAAGGATGGTGCAAGGGGCGGTCCAGAAGCCGCAGATGGCTTGGGGGGGCATGGAGTAGAGGCTGCGGTGGTAGCGCCGGACATCGTTGCCGTGGATGACGAAGACCGCAACGCCTGCCAGGAACAGGACCATAAGTAGGATGTTCTGGAGTATTGGAACCCAGGCCAGCAGGAGACTGAAAATTCCGTTGTTAATGAAATGGAGAACCATGGCCCAGACAATGGAGTGTTCCACCGCTGTGTAACCCAGCACCAGCCCTACCAGGAAGGCAAAGGGGATCTGCACCAGGTTCCCGTGGAACAGGCCGAAGAGCAGGGCGGAAAAGACGATGGCAAAGCGCTTGCCAAAGGGCCGGAAGCTCTGCAGAACGGCTCCCCGGAACAGCAGCTCCTCCACCACCGGCGCCACCACAGCGGCGTACAGCATCATGCCAGGAGAGCTATCCATGTCAGAGGCCTGGAGCAGAGCCTGCATGGCGGTGAGTCCCCACCGGTTGAGCAGGGTTTCCACCAGGGTGGAGAACACGGAGGAGAGAACCTGAATGGCCATGAATACAGACAGAAGCTGCCAAAAGACAGGGCCGGACATGGGCCAGCCGGGGCGGAAGACGTCCCGGTAGAAGGAGCGCCCCTTCCACAGGAGGATGAGCAGGAGGCACAGGCCGGAGACCACCAGGTAACCGGTGCCGCTTTGGAGCAGCTGAGTGAGATAGTCTGGCTGCATCACCCGGTGGAGAGCGGCGTTTAGCCCGTAGCCAAGGGTGCCCAGGTGGATCAGCCGGAGCCCGGCCTCCACCAGCATGGCGGCTATGACGGTGAGATTCATCAGCAGCAGGTAGGTCAGCAGCACGCCGCTGACCTGGTTACACAGCTTTCGCTCATTCTTGCAGGAAAGCGGCGGATGAGACGGGAGAGTTTGCATCATATGGAACTCCTTTCCGTTTGCGGGCAGGCCGCAATGACAGCTTCGGCGCATCGGATGCCGTCGGCGGCGGCTGAGAGAATGCCCCCGGCGTATCCGGCCCCCTCCCCGCAGGGGAACAGGCCCCGGAGGGAGGCCTGGAGGCTGGCGTCCCGGCAAATGCGCACCGGGGACGAACTCCTGGTTTCCGGACCGGTGAGAACGGCCTCCGGGTGGTCAAAGCCAGGCAGCTTCCGCCCCAAAAGGGGAAGCCCCTGTGCGAGGGCGTCAGTGAGGACGGCAGGCAGCACCCGCCGGAGGTCCCAGGGTACAACGCCGGGGCGGTAGGTGGGGGCGACGGCCCCAAAGTGTTGGGACGGGACGCCCTGCAGGAAGTCCCCCACCCGCTGGGCAGGGGCCCGGTAGCCGCCGGTCTCCTGGTAGGCCAGCTGTTCCAGCTCCCGCTGCCAGCGCATCCCGCCCAGGGGGCCGCCGTAAGGGAAATCCTTGGGCTGGAGAGAGACCAGCAGGGCGGCGTTGGCATTTGTGCCGCTCCGCCCGGAGTAGCTCATGCCGTTGGTGACAATTCCACCTTCCTCAGAGGCTGCAGCCACCACATAGCCGCCGGGGCACATGCAGAAGGTGTATACCGTCCGGTCCGGCAGGTGGCAGAACAGCTTGTAATCCGCCGGGGGCAGCGCGGAGCGGCTTCCGCCGTACTGAGCCAGGTCAATTTGATGCTGAAGATGTTCAATCCGGACGCCCATGGCAAAGGGCTTGGGCTCCATGGCAATGTTTTGGGAGGCCAGCATGGAAAAGGTGTCCCGGGCGCTGTGGCCAATGGCCAGAATCAATTGGCGGCAGGGGAGCCGCTCCCGTCCGCCGGGTCCCTCCAGAGAGAGCCCCGCGAGGCTTCCGTCTCGGTGTTCCAGACCGGTGAGCTGGGTTTGAAACCGGACCTCGCCCCCCAGCTTCTCCACCCGGCGGCGCAGGTTCTGCACCACGGTGAGGAGCACGTCGGTCCCCATATGGGGCTTGGCGTCATAGAGGATTTGCTCCTGGGCGCCGCACTGGACCAGCTGCTCCAGGACCCAGTGATTCCGGGGGTCGTGGGTGCCGGTGTTCAGCTTTCCGTCGGAGAAGGTCCCGGCGCCGCCCTCTCCGAACTGCACATTGCACCGGGGGTCCAGACGGCCGGTCTGCCAGAATTCCTCCACCAGCCGGTGGCGGGAGGCGGCGTCCCGGCCCCGTTCCAGGACCAAAGGCCGAAGGCCGGCCTCCGCCAAAACCAGGGCGGCAAACATGCCTGCCGGACCAAAGCCTGCCACAACGGGCCGCTCCCCGGCGGCATGGACGGGGTGGGGGATCTCATAGCGGAAGATGGGGGCGGGACCGGCCTTGGCGCCGCCCTGGCGGATGGCCCGGTCCTCCCGGCCGGAGACGGTGACGTCTACGGTATAGACCCATTGAATGCGTTCTTTTTTTCGGGCGTCCAGGGAACGCCGGGCGATTTGCAGGGTCTGGATCTCCCTAGGCGGCAGACGAAGCGCCTTGGCTGCCGCTGCCCAAAGGGCCTGAGGGGTGTGACCGGGTGGGAGGGCGATGTCGCGGATTCGAATCATGGTGTGTCCTTTCCGGCGGCGGTTCCGGCAGCATAGCCGGAGCTCCAGGCCCACTGGAGGTTGTAGCCGCCGCAGTCTCCGTCTATGTCCAAAAGCTCGCCGCAGGCGTATAGCCCGGGGCACAGGCGGCTTTCCAATGTAACGGGGTCAAATTCCTCGGTGCAGAGCCCCCCGGCGGTGACCTGGGCGCTGTCCATGCCCATAGGACCGGTGAGGGTGAAGGGGAAGTCTTTGGCTACCGAGGCAACGGCAGCGAAGTCCCGGGGGGTGAGCTGGGACAGGGACGCGGTCAGGGGGATCTGGGCCTCCTGGACCAAAATGCGGCCCAGCCGGTTGTGTACGGTGCCGGTGAGGAGATTTTCCGCCTGAAGCCCGGGGCACTGCTGCTTGCGCCGGGTGAGGAAATCCTTGAGGGCGTCCCCTGTCAGGCTGGGCAGCAGATCCAGGTGGCAGACCCAGTCTCCGGGTCCGATGCAGGCGTCCCGGGAAAGCTCGAAGATGGCGGGGCCGCTGAGGCCATAGGCGGTGAACTGGACTTCTCCCCGATTTTCCACGGTGGTTTCGCCGTTCTGGGTCAGCCACAGGCGGCAGACTGCCCGAATGCCCTTCAGAGAGGCGCAGCGGGGATAGGAGGACTTCAGCTGTACCAGGGCAGGGCGCAGCTTGGTGCAGTGGTGGCCCAGACTCTTGAGGAGCCGGTAGCCTGCCATGGAGCCGCCCAAAGCGGTCCCCGCCAGACCGCCGCAGGCGGCAATGACCCGGCTGGCAGAGAGGGATCCATCCTCGCAGGTTAATAGAAAACCACCCTCCGGCTGGCGGCAAATTTTGGTGACCTCGGCTCCTGTGTGGAGATGGACGTTGGGCGTTTCCAGGGCAAACCGTAACACATCCACCACGCTCCCGGCCTGGTCCGACCAGGGATAGACCCTCCCGGATTCATCCGCAACCGTTAGGAGCCCCAGATTTTGAAAAAAGGCCAGGGTTTCCTTTAGCCCGAAGCGCTGCAAGCTGGGGAGGACAAATTCTGGGCGCTCGCCGTGATATGCCTGAACGGACAGCCCGGTGTTAGTCAGATTACACCGGCCGTTGCCTGTGGCCAGGAGTTTGCGGCCAACCCGGTTCTGCCGCTCCAAAATATGGACCTCACAGCCGGGATGTTTGGAGGCTGCAATGGCGGCCATGAGACCGGAAGCGCCTCCGCCCAAAACGGCGATGACCATAGGTCTCACCTCCTAAATTTCGGGTATTACCCATATTATAGCCCAGAATCCGGCAGCTTACAAGAAAAACTTCTCACGCCGCTGGGGAAGCATGAGCTGTATGATGCTGCGGCATAACGAATCCCGCAAATTCTGCATGGACGCAGAGCAGCCGTACAAAATTTGCGGGTGTCACGGCACCGTAAGTGCCGCAAAAAATTTTATATCATTTCATTGTTGCCTTAATGAAGAGGGCCTCCATCATACGGGTGCGGAACTGCCGCATGGGTCCCGCCAAAAGGCCAGGGCTTTTTTGCCCTTCAGTCCCAGGTAATTTCTTGAAATGCCGGAACAAAATGGTCCCGCTCTTCGGCAGTCTCTGCTATGCTCTGGCCGGTAAGCGGATCAAAGAAATACTGGTAGCAAAACACCGCCACGCCCTGGCAGTCCTCCAAATCCAGCGTGGCCTTCAGGCACCGCACCAGAACGTCCTTGCGGCTCTTCCACTCGTCCTTGCCGCTGCCTGCCCAGGGATCCTCTCCGGAAAAGGCTTTTCCGAAGGTCATGCCGATGATCAGATCCACCGAATCAGTCTGGATCATGTCCTGATAGGTGCGGCACACCTTCACGAAATCGTAACTGCCGTGCTCCAGTCCAAAGTAGACCTGGGGGCATATGTAATCAATATAGCCGTCCACTCCGCACCACAGGTACACATCGGCATACTGGGTATGAAAGACCCTGTCCACATTGCCCCCAGGGCTGATGCCGAAGATCCGCCCGACCCGGGATTTTCCCGTCATTTCGTGAAGCTGGTAAACCAAATCATCCAGGGCCTTTCGCCGGAACTCGGCCAGCTCCAGGGCGCCGCCGCTGGCCTGATAGCTGGCGTAGGCGTCGGCATCAAAGGACGGATCGGTGGTGGGATAGAAATAATCGTCCATATGCAGGCCGTCAAAGTCATACAGCCGCAGAGCTTCTTCCGCACCGGCACAGATCAGATCCACCACCTCGTCATAGGCGGGGTTTAGGTACCATCTGCCGTCCACTGACACGATGTACCTGCCCCGAAGCTGGGGGTCATCATACCATTGTCGGATGGGATACTCCCCCTCCACCAACTGAATTTCTTCTTCCGTCATGCCCCGCATGGGGTTGATCCAGGCGTGGATGGACAGCGACCGCTCATGGGCCAGCCGGACGATGAGAGCAACAGGGTCATTCTGTGCCGGCCTACCTGACTGCCCCACTACATAGGGGGACATGGGGTAGAGCTTAGAGGGATACATACTGTCGGCGTTGGGACGCACCTGCAAAAGCACCGTGTTGAAGCCTTGGGCCTTTACATTGTCCAGTACCTGTGCCATCCGGGCGGTGAAATCCGCTTCTTCCCGCTGGGTGTCCCCATCGAGATAGATGCCTGTCAGATCATACTGAGAAAGCCACATGGCTTTCATATCCTCGTATTGCAACGCAACGGGGGCAGGAACTGGCTCTGTGGCGGGTACCGTAACAGGCTCAGCGGACGGTTCGGTTATGGGATCGGTGATGGACTCAGTCATGGGCTCGGTTATCGGCTCGGTAAGGGGCTCCGAATCTGCTGTCGCCTGGATGGATGCATCGGACGACACCTGGGGCGCCACCGGGGCATCCTCTTGCAGACCGGCAAAGCAGCCGTACAGCGATCCCAGGCACACCGCCAGCATCAGCAGGGAAAACAGTCTCCTCATCATCATTCCTCCTCCAATCAAGTTACGGTCATAGGCAAGAACGCGGTGGTGCTTCTCTGGCCTATGGGGGTTCTCCAGACACCAATCCACGTCCCCCACGACACTGCCCGTCAGCAAGGGCAAGACTGACCAGAAGGATTCTTCTTTGGAAACAGTATATGGGATTATTCTCAGAATGTCAATACGATAACTAGATTTCAAATACGAGGTGAACAGCATTAGAGATACCAGGATGGAAAAGGTAAATGCTATCGCCCTGCAGAAAGCGCTTTTCTTTCTTGCGGGGAGGGGCTTTTTGTGATAATCTTTAAAATGAGAAAGTTTTGACTGGCATCAGCGAAATGAGGGAGGTGAGGCAATGCGGCGGCTGGTTTGGTTTGCCCTGGGGTTTGGAGGGGCCTGTGGGCTGGGGAGCTATCTGGCTCCGGGGCTGCGGCTGCTGCCCATGGCTGCTGGGGCCGTGCTTCTATGGGGAGCTCTGCTGTTCCTGGGGAAGAGGAGGCGGGCTATGGCGGCAGGCGCCCTGGCCTGTTTGGGCTTGGCGCTGGGATTTGCGTGGTTTTACCTGTACGATGGAGTTTACCTGCAACCGGCCAGGCAAGCCGATGGGCAAACGGCGGAGCTGACGTTGCAGGTGGCAGGTTACCCGGTGCAGACGGATGATGGCTGCTGGGTGGATGGAACCGTCTTTCTGGAAGGGCGGCCTTATGGGACCCGGCTGTACCTGCAGCAGGAGGAAGCTTTGGAGCCGGGAGACCAGGTGACTGTCCCCGCACAGCTGCGCCTGACGGCTCACGGTGGCAGCCGGGAGCCCACCCATCACCGGACCAGTGGGATTTTTCTCCTGGCTTATACCAGGGAGGCGGGCACGGTGACCCGAGGCGGCGGCGGACTCCGGGATGCTCCGGCGCGGCTGCGCCGGGGGGTGGGGCGGCAAATAGAGGGGCTGTTTTCGCCGGATACCGGCGGGTTCGCCCAGGCGCTGCTGCTGGGGGAGAAGGCAGGACTGTCCTATTCCCAGCGCAACGAGCTGTCTTTGGCGGGAATGTCTCACATTGTGGCAGTATCGGGGATGCACCTGTCCATTCTCTTTGCTTTGGTGTATGCACTGACTCTCCGGCAGCGGGTGCTTTCAGCTCTGCTGGGGATTCCTGTGGCCTTCTTCTTTGCGGCAGTGGCAGGATTTACCCCCTCGGTAACCCGGGCGGCGGTGATGCTGTCTCTCTCCCTTCTGGCCCGCCTGTGCAGGCGGGAGTACGATCCGCCGTCTGCTTTGGCCTTTGCCGTTCTGGTGCTGCTCCTGGGGAATCCTTTGACGGCGGCATCGGCCAGCTTTCAGCTGTCTGTGGGGGCAGTGGCGGGGATTTTGTGCTTCAGCAGCCGGCTGTACGCTTGGATGACCCGAGGGCTGGGAAAGGGCAGAGGCTTTGGACGGCGGGTATGCCGCGTTCTGGCGTCATCTGTGGCGGTGAGCCTGGGGGCTACGGTGTTTACGGCTCCCATGGCCGCCTGGACCTTCGGAGTCGTGAGCCTTCTGTCGCCCCTTACCAATCTGGTGAGCCTCTGGGCAGTGAGTCTGGGGTTTTATGGCGTCCTGGCAGCCTGTGGGCTGGGAGCTGTCTGGCTGCCCCTGGGTAAGGGCGTGGCCCGGTGCACAGAGCCGGTCCTTCGGCTGATTTTGGGAGTGGGCGGTTGGACCGGCAGGCTGCCCCTGGCCAGCGTCTTTCCGGAGGAAAGTCCCTATCTGGCCGCCTGGGTGGGATTTGCCCTGGTGATTTTGGTGGTGTTTCTTTTGGGTAGATGCCGGGGCAAGAGAAGTCTTGTCCTTGCCTTGAGCGCCAGCCTGGTTTTGGCCCTGGTTCTGGGATATCTGGAACCAAAAGGAGACCGATTTCGGGTGACGGTTTTGGACGTGGGGCAGGGACAGTGTATTCTGCTGCAAACGGGAGGGCAGACCTATGTGGTGGACTGTGGCGGCTCCGAGGGAGAGGGAGCGGGGGAGAAAGCGGCCCGCCACCTCCTGGCCCAGGGAGAGACCCGGGTGGACGGTCTGATCCTGACCCACTTTGATGAGGACCACGTGTCCGGCGTCTTTCAGCTTCTGGACCGGATGCCGGTGGAGCAGCTCTACATACCGCGTGTACCGGAGGACGAAACCTGCGGGACTTTGGTGAAGGCAGCGGGAGAACAGATATGTTTCGTGGAAGAGGACGTGCACTTGGACCTGGGACAGGGAGAGCTGTGGATTTTTGCGCCCCTGTCCCGGACTTCCAGCAACGAAAGTGGACTTTCGGTGTTGTTTACGGCGGGAGAATATGATACACTGATTACCGGAGACATGAACCAGAATTTGGAGCGGCGGCTTTTGGCAACCCACGCCCTGCCGGACATTGAGCTTCTGGTGGCGGGCCATCACGGCGCCAAAAGCTCCACAGGGCCTGCCCTCCTGGACACCCTCCGGCCGGAGGTGATCGCAGTGTCTGTGGGAATCAACTCCTACGGCCATCCGGCTCCCGAGATGCTGGAGCGGGCGGCCCAGGCAGGCTGCCGGGTTTTCCGGACCGATGAGGCCGGCACATTGATATTCAGAGGTTAAACGATATGGCAAGACAAACCGCCCAGGCTGCGCCCCTGCAGGGGCTGAAGCAGGCGATCCAGGCGGGGAACCCCCAGCTCTGTTACATTTTCTGGGGGGAGGAAACCTACCTGCTGCAGCATTACCTGGAGCTGCTTCAAAAAAAGCTGACCGACCCCTTGACGGAGGAGTTCAATTACCACCGCTTTTCCACAGAGACCTTTTCCATGGATGCGCTCTCAGACAGCGTGGAGAACCTGCCCATGATGGCGGAGCGGTCCTTGATTCGGGTGGACGATGTGGACCTGTTTAAGCTGGGAGAGAAGGACCGGGAGCGGCTCATTGCCCTCCTGGGGGATTTGCCCCCCTACTGCTGCCTGGTATTTGCCTATGGCGCGTCGGAGTACAAGCCGGACCGGCGGCAGAAGAAGCTCTTTGAGGCCATCAGCCAAAATGCCACGGTGGTGGAGTTTCCCAAGCAAAGCCAGCGGGATCTGACGGTCTGGATCATCCGGCATTTTAAGAGCCACCAGAAGACCATTTCCCCGGAGCTGTGCGCCTATCTCATTGACATCACAGGAGGCTCCATGTCCGCCTTGGGAGGAGAGATCGGAAAAATTGCCGCCTTTGCCCCAGGCTCGGAGATCCGAAGGTCGGACATTGACGCGGTGACGGAGCCGGTCCTGGACGCGGTGGTGTTTCAAATGACCGACGCGCTGGGGGCAGGAGACTACGAAGGGGCTTTGAAAAAGCTGCAGGTGCTTTACCAGATGCAGCAGGAGCCCATTTCCATCCTGGGGGCGGTGGGCGCTCACCTGCGCCGGATTTCCACCGCCCGGATTCTCATCGATGCAGGCAAGGGCGGGGACGAGCTGATGAAGATCTGCGGCCTGAAGGACTATGCCGCCCGGAAGACTATGGGGACGGCGAAGCGGTTCTCCCCCCGGTTCTGCCGTCAGGCGGCGGATCTGGTGCTGGAGACGGATTCCAAGCTGAAAACCTCCTTTGACGAGCCGGAGCGGCTGTTGGAGCTGTGTCTGTTTCAGCTGGCCCAGGAGGCGAAGCATGGTTAGGGTGCGGGAGGTCATTGTGGTGGAAGGCCGTTATGATAAAAACACCCTGTCCCAGGTGGTGGACGCCACCATCCTGGAGACCCGGGGCTTTGGCGTTATGAAGGACAAGGCCCTTCTGAGTCTTCTCCGCCAGGCGGCGGAGAAGCGGGGGCTGATTCTGCTCACGGATTCCGATGGCGCGGGCTTTGTGATCCGAAATTACTTGAAAGGAGCCATTCCGGCGGGGCAGCTGAAGCAGGCCTACATCCCCGACATGTTCGGAAAGGAGCGCCGGAAGGCGGCGCCTGGAAAAGAGGGAAAGCTGGGGGTGGAGGGCATGAAGCCAGAGGTGCTTCTGGAGGCCCTACACCGGGCAGGAGCCACCTTTGAGGGGGAGGAGAACCCGGAACCTAGGGGGGAGATTACCAAGGCGGATTTGTACGCTCTGGGCCTGTCAGGGGGACCGGACAGCAGCCGGAAGCGGTTGGCCCTCCTGCGGGCGTTGCACCTGCCAGAGCATATGAGTACCAACGCCATGCTCCAGGCGCTGAATTTATTGTACACCAGGCAGGAGCTGGAGGGGTTGCTGGAGGTGGAGGGATGACCATCACCCGTGTGACGGAAGAGCGCCTCCCCCAGGCAGCGGCAGTTTACCGGGAAGCCTGGCGGGAATCTCACCGGGACCTGTGTACTCCGGAGTTTTTGGAGCGCCGGGACTGCGGGGCCTACCTGGAGCAGCAGATGGCGGCGGGAAAGCGGCTGTATCTGCTGACTGGAGAGGAGCCGGTGGGGGTGATCTCCATGGGAGATCATGAAATTGGAGATTTGTATGTACTTCCCCGGGCGCAGGGGCGAGGCTATGGCACAATGCTTCTTCGGTTTGCCATGGAGCAGTGCGGCAGCGCCAGGCTGACAGTACTCTCGTCCAACACCCGGGCGCTGGCCTGGTATAAGCGGAACGGCTTTGCGCAGACCGGTCAAAGGCGGCAGCTCCGGGACGGGCTGTGGGAAGTGGAATTGGAGTTTGGAGAGCTACCATGATTGACATTGCAGTGAAGGACTTGGTAAAGTCCTTTGAAATTGGAGATAATTTGCTGGACGGCCTGACCTTTGAGGTGCAGGAGGGCCAGTGTGTGGCCATTTTGGGCCGCAACGGCTGCGGCAAGACCACCCTGTTTCGCATTCTCACTGGGGAGATTGGCTACGATGAGGGTGAAGTCTATGTGAATCCCAACAAGAAATTGGGCCTCATCTCCCAGATTCCCCGGTACCCTGCCGGGTATACGGTGGAGGAGGTGCTCCGTTCCGCCTTCCGGAAGCTTCTGGAGGTGCGGCAGCGGATGGAGGAACTGGAATCCCAGATGACCGCCAGCACCCCCAAGGATATTTTAAACGAATACGACCGGCTGAGCAACCGCTTTGCCGCCGGGGGCGGCTATGACATGGACGTGGACACGGACAAGGTCTGCAACGGCCTGGGGATTCCGGAAACCATGCGGCAGCAGGAATTTGACATGCTCTCTGGTGGAGAGAAGACCCGGGTGAACCTGGCCCGGCTCCTGCTGGAGAAGACGGAGATTCTTCTCCTGGACGAGCCCACCAACCACCTGGACCTCAAGAGTGTGGAGTGGCTGGAGGCATACATCAACCGCTTCAAGGGGACGGTCCTCACCATCTCCCACGACCGGTACTTTCTGGACCAGGTGGCCGACCGGATTGTGGAGATTCACGAGGGCCACGGAGAGCTTTACTCCGGCAACTACTCGTTCTACATGGAGGAAAAGCAGGCCCGGTTCGATTTGCAGATGAAGCAGTATGAGCAGGAGCAGGCCAAGCTCAAGCAGTTGGGCTTTACCCTGGAACGGATGAAGGGCTGGGGCATCAACAACCGCACCCTGTACCGCCGGGCCATGTCCATCCAGCACCGGATGGAGCGCATCGAAAAGACCAAAAAGCCCACGGTGGAGAAGACCATGAAGGCCTCCTTTGCCCAGCGGGATTTCCAGGGGGACGTGGTCTTTGAGACGAAGGCTCTCGCCAAGTGCTTTGGGGAGAAGCAGCTGTTTTCTGATGTGAGCTTGCTGGTTCAGGGCGGTGAACGCATTGCCCTGCTGGGAGACAACGGCGCAGGAAAGACCACCTTCATCCGCTGTCTGCTGGGGCAGGAGTCCTGTGAGGGAAAGATCAAATTTGGCCCCACTGTGCGGGTGGGCTATCTGCCCCAGATTATGCACTTTTCTCACCCGGAGCGGAGCCTGTATGACACCATGCTCTATGAGAAAAACCTGACGCCTCAGGCTGCCCGGGACCGGCTGGGGGCCTTCCTGTTCCAGGGCGAGGATGTGTTTAAAACCGTGGGGAGCCTTTCTGGTGGGGAGCAATCCCGGCTCCGGCTGTGTATGCTGATGGACGAGAAAATCAACCTGCTCATTTTGGACGAGCCCACCAACCACCTGGACATTGCCTCCCGGGAATGGGTGGAATGCGCCATTGAGGAGTTTGAAGGGGTTCTGCTCTTTGTGTCTCATGACCGGTACTTTGTGGAAAAATTCGCAGACCGGATCTGGGAGCTGGAGGGGGGCCGGATCCGGGATTTCAAGTGCGGTTATGCCAAGTACCGCTCCATTTTGGCCCATGAGGCGGCGAGCGCCCCGGCTCCGGCGGCTGTGCCGGAGAGGAGGGAAGCGGAGAAAAAGGAGAAGCCCAGACCCAAAGACAAGGAGCTGGAGAAGCAGGTCCGCCGTTTGGAGCGGGAGATTGAAAAGCAGGAAAAGCTGCTGGCTGGTTTGGAGGAGCAGGTGGCTGCCGCTTCTGCCGATTACCAGGAGCTGTCCCACCTCCTGGAGGAGAAAGAGCGGGAGGACGCTGTGCTGTCAAATTTGATGGAGCAGTGGGAGTCTGCGGCCGATTTATTGGGGTGAATCCAGATGCACTGTGTGCATCAATAAAAATTTTTATATGAAAGGAAGATGAAATATGGGAATGTTTCTGGATAGCGTTGCTTTTTACTGGCCGAAGGACAAAACCAGGGAGGAGCTTGCGCCGAAGCTGGAGTCGTTTTTTGAGGGCTACGGCCTGAAGTTGAGGATGAAGGATCCGACACGGGAGAGCTATGCCGTCTATGATGAGGATCAGAGTTGCTCAGATGTCATGCCGGAACTGATTGCTGCCTTGAGCGAATGCTCATGTACGGTAGAGAAGCACAAAGCAAAACAAGGATAGCCAGCCCTGCC
>UQZA01000042.1 GCA_900545515.1 uncultured Eubacteriales bacterium
TTCCATCCCCTTCTGGCCGCCCGACCTTGCGCCGGGCGGCCAGATTGACACCACCGTCTGTAAGTGCACAGAAAGGCAACATTTCACCGTTCCTCATCCGACCCGGCTTCGCCGGGCCACCTGGAAGTATGAAGTCACCTGCCACTGGCAGATGAACAGATCCCATGGCGCCATTCGCTCCCCCGGAGGAAGGCCGGGCACTGCCACGCCAGTACGGAATTTTCGAAGGTTCCGTTCTGAACTGCACGCATACGTCGGGATTGGGGACGTGCCTTGCTTTTCCACCGCCGCCGTGGTATACTTTGGATAGTTTAGCAGGATGGGATGTGGGAATTTTGGGTGTAAACCGCAAACAAGAGAGGGAACCTATGAAGGTTTTTGTCACAAACCAGCCCTATATGTTATATGAAACCGTAGAAGTGCTCCGCCGGTACGTAAACGGAGACACCCCGGAAGACCTGTCCACAGAGGAACCATTTTGCCTGTCTCCCCAGGAGACGGGGGAGCTTGTCGCCTCTGCCTGTCAGGGCCTGGACCCCAACGAAACATGGATTTCATATTTCTTTCAAAACCATCCGATCCTGGACAGTCTCAACCAGAGCACCTGCCTGGCTTCCTGCATTGCGTACAGCAACTTTAATATCCGCATGCAGGAAACCACGCTGGACGAGCAACTCGCTTTTGTGGTGGATCAATGGAATACCGTACGCCGGAATGGCTATCAATTCTGCTGGATCAACCGCTTTGGCTTGGGCATTGAAGGCAACACCACACAGACGCCCATCCGGCTTGCAGAGGAGCTCAAGAAGCTGCCAATTACTTCGGACTTCTATCTCCTGCTCCATGAAGCCTTTTCCGACCTGGAGTTCAGCGTTCAGCAGCTGGCCCGAGTCATTCGCCCAGTGGCGGAGCGGCTGGAAGTCCTGCTGCAGCCCTATGTGCAGCGCTCTGCCGCTCTGGCAGAACGCTGGCAGCTCTTTTTCCAGGACCGCGCCATGCTGAACGACTTCCTGCTGCGTAGAATTGGGAGAATTGCAGAAGAGTCCTTTGACCAAATGTATCTGGTTTTGCGGTATTTGGGCTCCCGCTATGCCCTGGGTACCTACTCCGAGGAAGAGCGGATTGTAGGCTTTCACATGGGTGTGGGCGTCAAGCTCACCCTGAGCAACGCCTATGAAGAAAAAGACTGGAACCCGGACCGGGAATTGACCGCTTTCAAGCTTCTGGGAGATAAAAGCCGCCGGGACATCATCCGGCTGATTCACAAAAACGCCATGACCATTCAAGAAATATCCAATCATCTTGGAATGAACTCCGGCACAGTTTTCCGGAACATCAACGCGCTGTGTAACGCTGAGCTTTTGATTCAGGAAAGGCGGGGAGAGCGCCCCTGCTACCGGGCAAGGCTTCCTTACATTCAAGCCATTTTATACCATATGATGGAGTATCTGCAGGGAGATGATCTGCCAACGGCCTGCCCCAATCCCCCTTCATCCTAAACGTCTCCGACTTCCAGACCGGCGCTGCCGCGTCAGTGCATTTCAAGTAGCCCCCTCGAAACCGGAATTCGAGGGGGCTACGGCATTTGGCGCGGTATGGAGCTAAAAGAGGCTGACCTGGCTGGTGTCGGGCAGGTCCCCGAAGGCGCCAGCCGCCTTCAGATTCTCAATGTGGGTTTTGGAAACCTTGGGACAGGCGACGGAAAACTCCTCGATGGAGATGAACCTCTTGCCCTTCCGCCCCTCCAAAATGTCCCAGGCGGCAGTTTCACCCAGGCCGGAGACGGAGACGAACGGAGGCAGGAGCTTCCCATCCTCAATGAGAAATTTGGTGGCATGGGACCGGTACAGGTCCATGGGAGCAAAGGAGAAGCCCCGCAGATAGAACTCATAGCACACCTCCAGGGTGGTGAGCATGTCCTCATCCTTGTCCGTGGCAGCGTCGTTGCCGTCAATGGCAGAGATGTGGGCCTTGACCTCCTCCAGGCCCCGGGTCATCATGGCGGCGTCAAAGCCACCCTTCTGGCTCCGGCGGTAGAAATAGGCGGCGTAAAAGGCCAGGGGCTCATGGACCTTGAACCAGGCGATGCGGAAGGCCATCATCACGTAGGCCACGGCGTGGGCCTTGGGGAAGAGGTACTTAATCTTTTTACAGGAGCCGATGTACCAGTCCGGTACCCCGGCGGCCCGCATTTCCTCCTCCGCTCCCTCGGGCAGGCCTCTTCCCTTCCGGACTGCCTCCATAATCTTAAAGGACCGCTTCTCCGGCATGCCGCAGGAGATGAGATACAGCATGATGTCATCCCGGCATCCAATGGCCTGGTCCACAGTGGCCGTCTTGGAGGTGATGAGGTCCTTGGCGTTGCCCAGCCACACATCTGTGCCATGGGAGAAGCCGGACAGCCGCAGGAGGGTGTCAAACCGGGTGGGCATGGTGTCCATGAGCATGCCCCGGGTGAACCGGGTGTTGAATTCCGG
Organism: uncultured Eubacteriales bacterium; assembly: GCA_900545515.1. Classification (GTDB taxonomy): domain Bacteria; phylum Bacillota; class Clostridia; order Oscillospirales; family Oscillospiraceae; genus Faecousia. The sequence continues at coordinate 2,478 of UQZA01000042.1, forward strand.
AATGGCTACAGCCCCGGTGGGGCCCAAAATGGGGTCGTTCTCATAGCCCAGAACCTTGGAGGAGGTGAAGATGGACATGGTGTCCTTGTCATCCAGAGGAATCTTCTGGGCGTCCACCCCGGTCATATCCTCCATCATCCGGATCATGGTGGGATCATCATGGCCCAGCATATCCAGCTTCAGCAAATTCTCCTCCATGGAGTGGTATTCAAAATGGGTGGTAATGGTGTCCGCCGAGGGGTCGTCCGCCGGGTGCTGCACCGGGCAGAAGTCCCAAATCTCGTTTTCCTGAGGAATGACCACCAGGCCGCCGGGGTGCTGGCCGGTGGTCCGGCGGACCCCCACACAGCCGGAGGCCAGCCGGTTCTCCTCCGCCCGGGACACGGTCCTGCCCCGCTCCGACAGGTACTTTTTCACATAGCCAAAGGCTGTTTTCTCCGCCACGGTGCCGATGGTCCCGGCCCGGAACACATGGGACTTTCCAAACATCTCCACACAGTAGGCATGGGCCTTGGCCTGGTACTCCCCGGAGAAATTCAGGTCAATGTCCGGCACCTTGTCGCCGCCGAAGCCCAGGAAGGTCTCGAAGGGGATGTTGAAGCCGTCTTTGTCAAAGGCAGTCCCACACTTGGGACACACCGCATCCGGCAGGTCCGCCCCGCAGCCGTAGCCCTTGGGCACGTCGAAGGTGGTGAATTTGCAGTCCGGATTGGGGCAGCGGTAATGGGGCGGAAAGGAATTGACCTCTGTAATACCTGCCATGTAGGCCACAATGGAAGAGCCCACAGAACCACGGGAGCCCACCAGATAGCCATGCTCCAGAGAGTTCTGCACCAGCTTCTGGGCGGACATGTAAATCACGTCATAGTGGCAGCGGATGATATCCCCCAGCTCCGTCTCCACCCGCTTGGTGATGAGTTCCGGGGGATTCTCCCCGTAGAGCCGGTGCATCTTGCCGTACACCAGGCTTTTCAGATCCTCTACCGAGTTCTCAATGGAGGGGGCGAACAGATTGTGGGGGACAGGCCGAAGGGTCTCGCACATGTCTGCAATGGAGTTGGGATTGCACACCACCACTTCATAGGCCTTCTCAGGACCCAGGTAGGAAAACTCCTCCAGCATTTCATCCGTGGTGCGAAAATACAGAGGATTGGGCTTATCACAGTCGTCAAATCCCTTGGTGGCCAGGAGAATATGGCGGTAGATCTCATCCTCCGGGTTTAAAAAGTGCACGTCCCCAGTGGCAACCACCGGCTTCCCCAGGCGCTCTCCCAGACGGACCACGGTGCGGTTGAACTCCCGCAGCTCCTCTTCGTTTTCCGCAATGCCCTTTTCCAGCATAAACCGGTTGTTGGCCAGGGGCTGGATCTCCAGAAAGTCGTAGAAGGAGGCGATCCGCTCCAGCTCCTCCTGGCTCTTGTGGCTGATGATGGCCTGAAACAGCTCTCCCGCCTCACAGGCCGAGCCGATGATGAGGCCCTCCCGATAGGTGATCAGCTCCGACTTGGGAATTCTCGGATTCCGTTTAAAGTATTGCAGATTGCTCAGGGAAATCAGGTGGTACAGATTCCGCAGTCCCGTCTGGTTCTTGGCGAAGAGGATGATATGCCGGGCATGGCGGTCGCCAATTTTATTTTTGGCCCGCAGGGCCGGCATGGCCGGGTTGATGGCCTGGAGAGTATGAAGGCCCATTTCCTCCAGCTGGCTACTCAGCCTGTGGAAAATCAGGCCACAGGTGAGAGCGTCGTCCGCCGCCCGGTGGTGGTTGAACTCCGGCAAACTCAGGGCATTGGCCACAATGTCCAGCTTGAACTTCCCCAGCTGGGGCAGCAGATTTTGGGAGAGAATCAGGGTATCCAGGTACGTGGGCCCATAGGCAATCCCCAACCGGCGGCAGGCGGCGGACACAAAGCCCACATCAAAGTCCGCGTTATGGGCAATTAATGGCCGGTCGCCGCAGAAGGCCAAAAACCGGGGAAGAATCTCCCCAATATCCGGGGCGCCCCTTAGCATTTCATCGGTAATTCCGGTGAGATCCACAATTTTCTGGGTCAGGAGCCGCCCCGGGTCCACAAAGCTCTGAAAGCGGTCCACTTCCCTGCCCTCTTTCAGGATCACGGCGCCAATCTCAATGATCTCGTCGTGCTGGGAGGACAGGCCCGTAGTCTCCAGGTCAAAGGCCACGTATTCCTGACTGAAATCCGCCTCCCGGTCGCCGTGAACCACAATCCGGTCGTCCACATCATTGACATAATACCCTTCGCAGCCATACAAAATCTTAATATTCTGGTCTGTCCCCGCCACCTTGGCCTTGGAGGCCGCTTTCATGGCCTCGGGGAAGGACTGGGCGCAGCCGTGGTCCGTAATGGCAATGGCCTGGTGGCCCCAGGCCGCCGCCTGCTTCACGGCGGCGGTGGTCTCCGTCAGGGCGTCCATGTTGGACATGTTGGTGTGCAGGTGCAACTCCACCCGCTTGTTCTCCGCCGTGTCCAAGCGTTTGGGAGCCTTGTGGGGGAGAATGGCAATGGGGTCCAGGACCATTTCATTGTCAAACCGGTTAATCACCGGCTTGGCCAAGACCTTCACCCAGACGCCTACCTTGGTAGCCTCCACAATGGCCTGGGCCTTCGGGAGGTCCCGCTCCCGGAAGTACCGGTTGATACGGATGGAACCGGTGTAATCCGTGATGTCAAAATTTACCACAATGGCGTTGTTTTTGGTGAGCTCTTTATGCTCCGCAGCAAACACCCGCCCGGCCACACACACCGTGCGCATATCCAGGGTCACATCCCGGATGGGAACGGCCGGGTCCACAAAGGGCCGGCCAAAAATGGTATCCCCACCGGACATTCCCGAAGCGCCGCTCTTGGGGGGAGCGGAGGCCGGACGCTCCCGGGAAGCTGCAGGGGGCGGAGTCTTCGGCAGCTGCTCCACCATCTCCCAGCGCATTTTCTCCGTCTGGCGGAAGAGATCGGGACCCTCCAGCTCCCCGTGGGCCTGGATCTCAATGGAGACCTGCCGCCCAAACCGGTCCGCCAAATACCGCCGTACCCCGGGGATACAGGCCTCCAGAGCCTTCTTCCCATTGGCCTGAAGCTGCACCGTGAGCTTGTCCCCCTCCCAAGACCATCGGCTTCCCGCCAAAGAGGCCCGAGACCAAGAATCCTGCTCCACAAAGAGCTGCATCAGCTCCTCCTGCTCCACCCTGCCCAGAGCCTCCCCGGGAAAATGGGGAAGAATCTCCACCCGGCGCACATCATACAGCTCCCGCAGGTCCCGGCAGGCTCCATCCAGCAGCCGCCGGGGAATGTAAGCGGCACATTGCAGCTCCAGGAAAATGGCTCGCTCCTCCATATCCAGCTCTGCATTCTGAATCGCCGCCTGCGCCAGGAGCTCCTCCAACGGCGCGGGCGGCGAATACTGGGAAAACATCTGTAAAAAAGAAACTCGCTTTGTCATATTGTCCCTCTGAATCATTTGCAATTCTCTGTCAGTCACACAGCCGGTGCATCCTGAGAGCAGCCACAGAGCAGCTCTCACATCAGCCAATTCAGACCGCAACGCACCTTGTTGTAGCACTGGCGCGACCGCGCCAGTGCTACAACTGCCCATGGAAAAAATCCGGGGCAAATTAGAGCTTTTGTATGTAGTCCAGAAGGGTTGGCAAAAGCTGATCATAGGGAAGCTTCTGCACCGGCTGGCCCTTGACAAACAGGACGCCGCAGCCGTCGCCACCGGCAATGCCCACATCCGCCTCCCGGGCCTCCCCGGGGCCGTTGACCACACAGCCCATCACCGCCACGGTGATGTTCTTCTCACAACCCTGAAGCGCCCGGTCCACCTGCTCCACCAGGCCAATGAGGTCGATGGAGGTCCTGCCACAGGTGGGGCAGGAAATGATGTTTACGCCTTCCTTCCGCAAACCCGCGGCCCGAAGGATCTCCTTGGCGGCGTAGACCTCCTGCACCGGGTCGGCGGTGAGAGAGACCCGGACCGTCTCCCCGATGCCATCCAGCAGGAGGGCCCCAATGCCCATCGCCGATTTGATCATCCCCATACGAACAGGACCGGTTTCCGTCACGCCAATGTGCAGAGGATAGTCGCACCGCTGCCGGAACAGGCGGCAGGCCGCCACCATCACCGGCACCGTAGAGGACTTCATGGACACACAGGTGTCATAAAAGCCTTGCTTCTCCAGAAGCTCCAGGTGAGAAAAGGCGCTCTCCACCAGGGCTTCCGCCGTGGGATGGCCGTATTTCTCCAGGAGCTTTTTGTCCAGGCTGCCGCCGTTGACCCCGATCCGGATGGGAATGTGCTTGCTCTTGCACACCTCCACCACCGCCTGCACCCGGTCTTCCCCGCCAATGTTGCCGGGGTTGATGCGGATCTTCGCCGCGCCGCCTTCCGCTGCGGCAATGGCCAGCTTGTAGTCAAAATGAATGTCCGCCACCAGGGGCAGGGGTGACTGGGCGGCAATCTCCCGGAAGCCCCGGGCCGCCTCCTCATTGGGCACCGCCAGGCGGGCAATCTGGCAGCCGGCGGCCTTCAGCGCCTCCAACTGCCGGAGGCTTCCCTCCACATCTGTGGTCTTGGTGTTGAGCATAGACTGGATGGACACTGGCGCGCCACCGCCCACCGGAACGTCTCCCACTTGAATCTGTCTGATCATAGCACAGCACACCTCAAACAAAAATCTGAATGACATCCTTAAACAAGATGAGGACCATCAGGGCAAGCAGAAGCACCATGCCGCCAGCATGGATATAGCCCTCAATCTTAGGGTTCAGTTTTTTCTTGGTCACACCCTCAATGCCGGAGGTCAGCAAAACACCCACAATCCGGCCGCCGTCCAGAGCCGGAATGGGCAGCAAATTCATAATCCCCAAGTTGATGGCGATGAACGCACCCAGGGATAGCACATTCCAGATTCCCACCGACACACTCCGGGACTGGGTTCCCACATCTGCAATAGTCTTAACAATGCCCACAGGGCCGGTTACCTCCTTCAGGCCCAACTCTCCCCGGAATATCATCTGCAGGCTGAGACGGACCGTCCGGGCGTAGTTCACCGCGCTTTTGGCGCTGTAGGACAGCACATTTCCCAGACTCCGGGGCTCTGTTACCAGATTGATGCCATAGCGCAGAGACATGCCGTCCCCCGAGGGCAGCTGACGGGCCTCCACATTGAGCCTTGGAAAGGTCACCTGTTTTCCGTCCCGGATCACCACCACATCATGGAAATTTCCATCCCGGGCCAGGTCCAAACTCAGAAGGGTGGTGAAGTCATTGGCGATATAAACCCGCTCCCCATCGATCCGGTAGAGCCGGTCCCCAGGCTGCAGGTAGCCCTCCAGGGAGCTGCCGGCCTCCACACTGTCCACCACCGGCTGGCTGATCACTTGAAATCCTGCGGAGAAGCCTACCAAGATCACCAGGACCAGAAAACCCGTCAGAAAATTCATGGTCGCGCCAGCAGCCAAAATGATGATTCGTTTCCACCACGTGGCGTTTCCGAAAGCCCGGGGATCCTCGCTGTTCTCGTCCTCCCCCTCCATGGCGCAGTATCCGCCCAGAGGGATGCACCGGAGGGAGTACAAGGTCTCGCCCCGCTGCCGCTTCCAAATGGCCGGGCCCATGAAGATGGAAAACTCGTTCACCTTGACCTTGAACAGCTTGGCCGTCAGAAAATGCCCCAGCTCGTGGACCATGATAAGGATGCCAAAAATCAAAATAGCAAAGAGAATATACAGAAAATACAAAATATTAGCCTCCTAAATTGGCATATACCGCCTCCCGGGCCAGCCGGTCAGCCGCCAGAATCTGACCGAGGTCCGGCTTCTTCACAAAGGGAACCCGGTCCAGGGCCTGTTTCACCAGGTCATAAATGTCATAAAAGCCCACCTGATCCAGAAGATACAGCCCCACAGCCACCTCGTTGGCCCCGCTGAGGACCGCACCGGCCGTACCCCCGGCCTTGGCTGCCTCCATAGCAAGACCCAGGCAGGGAAAGGTCTCCAGATCCGGCCGGTCAAAGGTCAGGGGGCCGCAGGACAGGAGGTCCAGGTCTGGCGCCGGACAAGGGGCCCGGTCCGGCCAGGTGAGGGCCAATTGAATGGGCAACCGCATATCCGGCGCCCCCAGTTGGGCCAACACCGCCCCGTCCACATACTCCACCAGGGAGTGCACCACGCTTTGCCGGTGAATGACCACAGAAACCTGCTCCATGGGCAGGCGGTACAGGCGCATGGCCTCAATGAGCTCCAGTCCCTTGTTCATCAGGGTGGCGCAGTCGATGGTAATCTTGGCACCCATGCGCCAGTTGGGATGGCACAGGGCGTCCGCCCGGGTCACATACCGGAGCTCCTCCCGCCTTCTGCCGTAAAAGGGGCCACCGGAGCAGGTAAGGATCAAGCGCCGGACCTGCCCCCGGTCCCGGCAGCCAGCCAGGCACTGGAAAATGGCAGAGTGTTCCGAGTCCACCGGGATGATCTCCGCCCCATACCGGTCCGCCGCATCCATCACCAGCTCTCCGGCGCATACCAGGGTTTCTTTGTTGGCAAGGCCAATCCGCTTTCCCCTTTGTATGGCAGCCAGGGTGGGCTCCAGACCCACCATGCCCACCACGGCGGTGATCACCGTATCCGCCTCCTCCATGGTGGCAGCAGCCAGCAGGCCTTCCTTGCCGGACCGGACCTCCACCGGCAGGTTCCCCAGCCGCTGGGCCAGCTGCTCCGCCAGCTCTGGCGTGGCCATGACCGCCAGCTTGGGGCGAAAGGCACGGCATTGCGCCTCCATCCGGTCCACATTGGACCCGGCGGTGAGGGCGCAGACCCCAACTCCCAGCTTCTCCGCCACGTCCAGAGTCTGGCGGCCGATGGAGCCGGTAGAGCCCAGGAGCGAAATGCACCGCCCCATCTCAGCCCACCCCCAACGTGGGCACAGCAAAGGGCAGCATCCGCAGCAGCAGCTCCACCAGAGGGGCCACCAGCATCATACTGTCAAACCGATCCAGAATGCCGCCGTGACCGGGGATCAGATCTCCGTAGTCTTTGATATTCATCTGCCGCTTGATGGCGGAAAAGCCCAGATCCCCCAAAATGGAGGCCCCTGCACCCAAAACTCCGTACACCGCGCCATACCAGTAGATCACATCAAACTGGAAGGCCTTGGTGAGAATGAGGCCATAGAGTCCCATAAACAGCACAGCACACAGCATGCCACCCACGGCTCCCTCTATGGTCTTATTGGGGCTGATCACCGGGGCCAGCTTATGCTTCCCCAGGGCCCGGCCCACAAAATAGGCCCCGGAATCGGCGGTAAAGGCAATGACAAAGGCCACCAGGATGTAATATTTCCCCAGATCATTTTGCCCAGGGTCCGCGCCGGCATACATGGCCCGAATCCGGACCAGGGCCGTGAGCAGGTACGGCAAAAGGAGCCCCGCAGCCAGGCAGAGGCAAACCTTCTCAAACCGAAGGCGGCCATGGGCCAGCAGCATCTCTCCAAACAGCAGCGCCAGGTAGGCCAGCACCCCCAGATGCGCCAGATTGGGGTCCTGGCGCAGGCTCCAGAAGGACACCAGCACCGCCATGACCATGGCATAGACCACCAGGCGCAGATTCTTCACCATGCCGGTGCGGTACAGAAGCTCATAAGCGGCCACCGCCGCCGCCGCCCCAAACAGGGCCGCCGTGGCCCAGGCCGGAAGCACCAGCACAATCACCAGCAGCAGCGGCAGCAGCGCCACTGCAGAAAGCACACGGGTTTTCATATGTTCAAGCACCTCCAAACCGGCGGTTGCGCCGGTGGAATTCGGCAATGGCCGCGTCCAGGTCCCTGGGACTGTAGTCCGGCCAAAGCACATCCTGGAATACATACTCCGAATAGGCCGACTGCCACAGGAGGAAATTGCTGGTCCGCTTCTCCCCGGAGGGCCGAATGATCAGCTCCGGGTCCGGCACCCCGGCAGAATACAGGTACCGGGAAAACAGGCTCTCATCCAGCTGATCCGGCTCCTGCTCCCCATTGGCCACCGCCTGGGCAAACCGGCGGGCAGCCCGGAGAATCTCGTCCCGGCCGCCATAGTTCAGGCAAAAGTTCACCTGAACCTCATGATACTCCCTGGAGCGGGCCTCCGCATTCCGGCACAGCTCCTGCAGTTCCGGCGACAGCCTGGACAGGTCTCCGAAGAACACGAAATGCACCCGGTTCTTCTCCATATCCCGCAGCGCCTCCTCCAGGTACCGGCCCAGGAGGATCATAATGCCGCTGACCTCCTCCTGGGAGCGCTTCCAGTTCTCTGTGGAAAAGGCATATACGGTAAGATACCGGACGCCCAGGGTCCGGCAGTAATTGGCAATCCGGCGGAAGCTCTCCGCCCCGGCGGCGTGGCCGGCAGTCCGGGGCAGCCCCCGCTTCCGGGCCCAGCGGCCGTTGCCGTCCATGATGATGGCAATGTGCCGGGGCGGCGGCAGCTGCGCCGCTTCTTTCTTTTGAAACAGTCCCATAATGTCTCCGTTATGATTGGTAATCCTTTGGTGAAATCGGAACCCCCTGCCCCTGGAACAGTTCCGGCTTCTTTTGCACGAAGCTGCATATCCATGGGCCAAGCTTCTCCAATGTTCATCAGTCAGCTTCCCTTCAGGGGTATGTGCGCACAGCTAAAGCGAGTACAGCTTGGCTTTCCAGGTTTTAGCAATGCGGAGCTGTATAGGGTGCGGCCTCCCGGACGCATCCGCAGAAGGGCTGGCCTTGGCTTCCGGCCCAAACGAATTCGTACCTGTCTGTGAGGGAGGTCCGGATTCTCCGAAATGCTACAGATTGGGAAGCATCCTGCCGCCGGTGCGTCCAGGAGGCCTCACCCTACCGCCTTGGGGGCAGACGGGATATGGTCCACCCCTGCAGGGCGCACAGTGTGCGCCCTGCAGCGTCTCTCCACCACCTGAAAAATTTGCAGAATCATTCGCTGCATACCTATGCCCCGGGGGAAAGCAGGGCGAAAGAGCAAGGCTGCACATGCGTCCTCACGTTCGTAATATTGCACACAGATCCGTCTCCACGGAAAATAAACGGAAATCATTTTCCGCCAGGGCATAGGCCTGGCGGAAAACATTTGTCAGGCACTCAAATGGCCATGAGCTCCTTTTCCTTCGCGGCGCAGGCCTCGTCCACCTTCTTGATGTACTGATCGGTGAGGTCCTGCAAATCCTTTTCCGCTTTCTTCTGATCGTCCTCTGTGATCTCACTTTTCTTCTTGGCCGCCTTCACATAGTCCATGGCGTCCCGGCGGATGTTCCGCATGGCCACCTTGGCCTCCTCGGCATACTTCCGGACCTGCTTGGTCAGGTCTTTCCGGCGCTCCTCCGTGAGCTGGGGGAACACCAGGCGGATGACACGGCCGTCATTCTGCGGATTGATGCCCAGGTCGGAGACCTGAATGGCCTTCTGAATCTCCTTCAACAGCTTGGTATCCCAGGGCTGGATCACCAGGGTCCGGGCATCAGGGGAGGAGATGGTGCCCACCTGGGCCAGGGGGGTGTCCACTCCATAGTATTCCACGGTAATCCGGTCCAGAACCTTCGCATTGGCCCGGCCTGCCCGAACCGCGCCGAAATTGTCCTGGAGCACATCCAGGGTCTTCTCCATTTTACGGGTATATTCCTTGAAATCAACGCTCATAACTTAGTCCTCCTTAATAATGGTACCTATTTTCTCTCCCTGAACGACCCGCAAGATGTTCTGGGGGTCCTTCAGCTCAAAGACGATGATGGGCATCTGGTTGTCCATAGCCAAGGTCATGGCTGTGGTGTCTGTGGCCTGGAGATGCCGGGCCAGGACCTCATCGTAGGTCAGGTGGTCATAACGCTGGGCTGTGGGGTCCTTGGCCGGGTCCGCCGAGTAGACCCCGTCCACATTTTTGGCAAGCAAAATGGCGTCCGCCCCGATCTCCACACCCCGGAGCACCGCGCCCGTATCGGTGGAGAAATAGGGGTTACCGGTGCCGCAGCCAAAGATGACCACACGGCCCCGCTCCAGATGGGCAATGGCCTTGCCCCGGATGTAGGGCTCAGCAATGCTCTTCATCTCAATGGCAGTCTGGACCCGAACGGGGATCTCCCGCTGCTCCAGGCAGTCCGCCACAGCCAGGGCGTTGATGGTGGTGGCCAGCATCCCCATATGGTCAGCCCGGGTCCGCTCCATACGGCCGGAACCGTCCTTCAGACCACGCCAGAAGTTGCCGCCGCCTACCACAATGGCCACCTGGACGCCCTGGGCCACGCACTGGCCCACCACATCGCAAACCCTGCCGATGGTGTCAAAATCCAGGCCCCTGTGCTGGCCGCCGGCCAGGGCCTCTCCGCTGAGTTTTAACAGGATTCTCTTGTACCGAATCTGGGACATTGGAATCCACTCCTTTCTCCTGCCCATGTTCACACTTCGCCATGGTATGATTCTCCCCCCTATTTTATAATATGTGAGGCCGATTGACAACCGGAATTTTTCCCGTTCCCCAAATGTTTTCCGTTTTTTCACATTTTCATGCCCGTCATCCCCAAATTTCCCTGTACAGGTCCCCCCTTTCGTCAAAAAACACGCAGAAACTTCCGGAAATCTCCCAATTTCCAGAAGAACAAGGAGCAGATAGCTGGAGCGAAACAGCTGCAGCATTAACGGTTGTGCTGCACATACGGAGTTCCTTAAGCGGCCCGGGAATGGGCAGAAATATGCAGAGTCTGTTGCAAAATTTTACTTTCTGCAACAGGCCCTGCACCTTGGCTTTCCGCTATTGATTTTCTCCTCCGTAAGTACCGTTCTCCAATGCCTGCCATTCCATGCCCAAATCCTGGCAATAGAACGAAATCGTCCCCGCAATTTCCCCGTACTGGTTATGTAAAATAGCTATTTAGTCAGTCGGCTCTTCTGCCTGTTGTTCCCAAACATCCTCTATTGGAAGTGTATTCTCCTGGTAATATGTATAATCATCCACATTCAAGCCCTCTTGTAGCTCCGCCGGGATCTCGTAAGTATTAATCATGACATAGAATTCTCCATCAATTCTTCCAACAAACTGATAACACACCTGCTGATCTCCACTTCTGTCCGTCACCTCTGTGGTAAATTCATAGAGATCCTTATTGATTTTGTTCCGCTCCAGAATGCGATAGGTGTCGATCAATTGCCCCTCGCCAATATCCGCAGCATAACCCCGCAAGATCTCGTGCTCATAATGGCAATAAGGAAGCGGCGCCTCTGCGCTCACTTTACACGCCTCCAAATAGGCGATGTACACCTTTTCCGCCGATTCCTCAGCCCGATCGCAGCCCAAAAGGGCAACCATCACAGCAACACAGAGAAACACAATTCCTATATAGCGTCTCATAAAAATGCCCCTCCATCCATAACGCTAGCATGCCGACTATCTACCTTCCTATGGGAAATGCAACCCAAGCAGCACAGAAGCCAATTTCTGTCTTTGCAAAGCCTCCTCTTTTCCGACGCACCATCTCACTTTCCGTAAAAATATGGTTTGACCATTCTTATAAATCGCAGCACTGCATCACTAATTTCAGTTTCTCGCACTAACCTCATCCTGCATTTCCTTTTCGTGACTAGTATAACCGACCTCGCTCAAACCGTCAACACATTTTTTAAATATTTTAATTCTCAAAGAAAAATGTCCAAATGTCACAATTGAGGCAACGTTGGTTTGTCGCAGCAGGCAGCGGCATCACACATGCCGGAAGAAAATCAAAGTCCCCATTTCCCGAGCAGCCCCCCTTTCGTCAAAAATCACACAGAATTTTTTAGAAAACTCCCAATTTCCGGCAGCATGGGGAGTTGATAAATGGGGCAGAATGCCTTATAATGCTACTATTGATTTCCGAAACTTTCCGAGAGAGGATGTTATACATGGCAGAGATCACAGAAAATAAAAATTTCATTCACGCTTTCATTGAGGAGGACCTGGGGGAGGGCGGACAGTTTGCCGGATACCAGGTTCACACCCGTTTCCCCCCGGAGCCCAATGGGTACCTCCACATTGGCCACTGCAAAGCCCTCATCATTGACTTCGGTACGGCAGAAAAGTTTGGCGGCATCTGCAACCTGCGGATGGATGACACCAACCCCACCAAGGAAGACACGGAGTACGTAGACGCCATTCAGGAGGACATCCACTGGCTGGGCTTTGACTGGGGCGACCGGTTCTTCTACGGCTCGGACTACTTTGAAAAAACCTACGCCTTTGCCGAGGAGCTCATCACCAAGGGCCTGGCTTACGTCTGCGAGCTGACTCCGGAGCAGTTCCGGGAGTACCGGGGCGACCTGACCCACCCTGCCGTCTCCCCCTACCGGGACCGGCCGGCAGAAGAGTCTCTGGACCTGTTCCGCCGGATGCGGGCCGGGGAATTCCCTGACAACCGGTACACCCTCCGGGCCAAGATCGACCTGGCCTCCGGCAACTTCAACATGCGGGACCCGGTGCTGTACCGCATCCGCCATGTGGAGCATCACCGCCAGGGGACCAAGTGGTGCATCTACCCCATGTACGACTTTGCCCATCCCATTCAGGACGCACTGGAAGGCATCACCCACAGCCTGTGCTCCCTGGAGTTTGAAAACCACCGTCCCCTGTACAATTGGGTGGTGGAGCATGTATCCGTCCCCCATCACCCCCGGCAGATTGAGTTTGCCCGGCTGGGCATCGACCACACGGTTCTGTCCAAGCGGAAGCTACGCCAGCTGGTGGAGGAGGGCCGGGTCTCCGGCTGGGACGATCCCAGAATGCCCACTCTCTGCGGTCTGCGCCGCCGGGGCTACACCCCTGCCTCCATCCGGAACTTCTGCGAGCGCATCGGCGTGGCCAAGGCGCCCAACACCGTGGAGTACGCCTTCCTGGAGCACTGCCTCCGGGAGGACCTGAATGAGACCGCCACCCGGGTCATGGCTGTGCTAGACCCGGTGAAGCTCACCGTCACCAACTATCCCCAGGGTCACTCTGAGACCTTCCAGGTGGAAAACAATCCGGTAGACCCCCAGTCCGGTACCCGGCCCCTCACCTTCTCCCGGGAGCTGTGGATTGAGCGGGAGGACTTTATGGAGGAAAAGGTGGGGAAATTCTTCCGCCTCTACCCTGGCAATGAAGTCCGGCTCAAGGGCGCCTACGTGGTCAAATGCACCGGCTGCGTCAAAGACGAGGCCGGGCGGGTCATCGAAATCCTGTGCACCTATGATCCCGACTCCCGGGGCGGCGACCCCGCCGACGGCCGGAAGGTCAAGAGCACCATCCATTGGGTGGATGCAGAAAACTGCTTCGACGCAGAGGTCCGCCTGTACAGCAATCTCTTCGACGACCCCGATCCCGATGCTGCCGGAAAGGACTTTCTGGCCTGCCTGAATCCCCACTCTTTGGAGATCCGGCAGGGCTGCAAAGTAGAGGCTTCCCTGGCTTCCGCCCAGCCGGCCAGCCGGTTCCAGTTCATGCGTCAGGGCTACTTCTGCGCCGACTCCAAGGACTCCCAGCCGGATCACCTGGTGTTCAACCGGGCCGTCAGCCTGAAGGACAGCTACAAGCCGGGGAAGTAAGGCTCCAGCCTCCTTCCCGCCAGGCCTGGTCCGGTGATTCCAAAGCAACAAACAACAAATCCAGCGGCCTCCCGCCCAAAAGCGGGAGGCTTTGTATATAAGCCGCCCCAAAGACGCACTTCCCGGCAGTCCCGCAAAACTCCCTTGTATTTTCTCATAGGGCCGGTCTATAATAGACCGAATCTGAAATCTTGGGAATGAGGTGTTCTTGATGTGTACAGATAAGCAATCGGTAGCCGCCTACTTTGATTGCCTGGCGGCAGATTGGGATGAAGTCAACACCTACAGCGATACCACAGTGTCTCAAATTCTGGATCTGGCGGAAATCCGCCCTGGGGTTCATATCCTGGACGTGGCCTGCGGAACCGGCTGCCTGTTTCCGGCTTATCTGCAGCGGGGTGCGTCCAGCATCACTGGCGTGGATTTCTCCCCAGGGATGATCGCCCAGGCGGAGAAGAAATTTCGGCAGCCGGCAGTCCATCTGATTCGGGCAGACATTCTGGCCTGCCGGTTTGACCGGCCCTTTGACCGGTGCATGGTTTTCAATGCCCTGCCCTATTTTGCAAGTCCTGCCTCCCTGCTACGCCGGTTGGCGGGCTATGTCAAGCCCGGCGGGCGGATCACTCTGGCTCACTGCCAATGGGAAGCGCCAGCCCACCACCGGGCATGCCCCTGCTCCTTTCCACTGCCTGAGCCCCACCGGCTGGCTCGGAGCATGGCGCCCTGGTTCTTGGTGGATGTCCAAATCTCCAATGGGGAGGTATACGTGGTGTCCGGTCTGCGCAACGACAGACAGACCTGCTTTGCCCCGGGAGGCAGCCGGTAATCTGTTCGGAGGAGTTTTCCGGAAACTTTTCTCTGGCCCATTGTACTTTCGACCGATCCATGGTATAATGCAAAAAACCGAACATACTATCGTTATCTCGTTCACTTGGAGGAACACACCATGGAGTTTGAATTGCACGCACCATATACGCCCACCGGCGATCAGCCCCAGGCCATTGAAAAGCTGGTCCGGGGCTTGCAACTGGGGCTGGAGGAGCAAACCCTTTTGGGCGTCACTGGCTCCGGAAAAACCTTCACCATGGCCAATGTCATCGCTCAGCTAAACCGCCCTACCCTGGTCCTGGCTCACAACAAAACCCTGGCCGCCCAACTGTGCAGCGAATTCCGGGAGTTTTTTCCTAACAATGCTGTGGAGTATTTTATCTCTTATTACGACTACTATCAGCCGGAGGCCTACATCGCCCAGACTGACACCTACATTGAGAAGGACTCCGCCGTCAACGACGAGATTGAGCGCCTGCGGCATAGCGCCACCGCCTCCCTCTTCGAACGGCGGGATGTCATCGTAGTGGCTTCCGTCTCCTGCATCTATGGGCTGGGCGACCCCATTGACTACAAAAATATGGTGATCTCCCTACGGGTGGGCCAGGAGCGACCCCTGGACAGCCTCCTCCGCAAACTCACAGAAATACGCTATGAACGCAACGACCTGGACTTCTCCCGGAACAAATTCCGCCTCCGTGGGGACACCCTGGAGATTTATCCCGCCTACTGGAACGGCCGGGCCATTCGGGTGGAATTCTTTGGCGATGAAATTGATCGAATCTCCGAAATCAACGCCGTCACCGGCATGCCGGAGCGGTTCATTGAGCATGTTGCCATTTATCCCGCCAGCCACTATGTGGCCTCCAAAGAGAAGATGGCCCGGGCCATGGAGGAAATCCGCCGGGAGTGCGACCAGCAGGTGAAGCGGTTCCGTCAGGAAAACAAATTGCTGGAGGCCCAGCGGATTGCTCAACGAACCAATTATGACCTGGAAATGATGGCAGAAATCGGCTTCTGCTCTGGCATCGAAAATTACTCCCGGGTCATCTCCGGCCGGGCTCCCGGCACGCCACCCACCACGCTCCTGGACTATTTCCCCAGGGATTTTCTCATGTTCATCGACGAAAGTCATGTAACCATTCCCCAGGTCCGGGCCATGTACGCCGGGGACCACTCCCGGAAAGAGAGCCTGGTGAATTACGGCTTCCGCCTTCCCTCTGCCTTTGACAACCGGCCACTTAACTTCAACGAGTTCCAGGAGAAGCTGCACCAGGTGGTGTATATCTCCGCCACCCCCGCTGAATATGAGCGCACTCGCTCCGGGCAAATTGTGGAGCAGGTCATCCGCCCCACCGGCCTATTGGACCCCAAAACCGAGGTCCGGCCCATTGAAGGACAGATTGACGACCTGATTGGGGAAATCAACCAGGTCACAGCCCAGCAGGAGCGGGTGCTGGTCACCACCTTAACCAAAAAAATGGCGGAGGACCTGACGGGGTACCTCCAAAAGGCGGGAATCAAAGTCCGGTACATGCACTCGGATATATCCGCCATGGAGCGGATGGAGATCATCCGGGACCTTCGCATGGCCAAGTTTGACGTTCTCGTGGGCATCAACCTGCTGCGGGAAGGGCTGGACCTGCCTGAGGTGAGCTTAGTTGCCATTTTGGATGCGGACAAAGAGGGCTTCCTCCGATCGGAAACCAGCCTGATCCAGACCATTGGCCGGGCAGCCCGAAATGCCGGGGGCCGGGTCATCCTCTACGCTGACTCCGTGACAAACGCCATGGATGCCGCCCTCCAAGAGACAGAGCGGCGGCGCAACATCCAGAGAGCCTATAACGAAGCCCATGGCATCGTTCCCAAGACCATCGTCAAATCTGTTCGGGATCTGATCGAAATCTCCAAGTCCACAGCGGAGGTCCGACGCAAGGACGGAGTGAAGATGACCCAGGTGGAGCGGGAACGGGAAATTGCCAAACTGGAAAAGGAAATGCGCCAGGCTGCCCGGATGATGGAATTCGAATATGCCGCTGTCCTGCGAGATCAAATCATTCAGTTGCGAGGGGCCAAATAGCTCAGTGTGGACGCATCGTAAAAATGCATCGCAGAAAACCCTCAAAAAATAAATAAAAAAGCGCTTGACTAAATCGCAAATCTGTGCTACAATGTAGACACAACAAAGAAAGGCGGTGAGTCCCATGTTCTGATGTGCAGCATTCCCATCCAAGATTTCCTCTGCTATACAGGCAACTTCGGATCATTTGCTTGACTAGAACATGTAACAATCTGTAAAATCTATACTTTCTACGTTTCTATTGCGATACTTTCTACGTGATAAGCATACTCTGCAAGAGGCGGTTTCTCCCCTGGCAGAGGACAGGCTGTCAGTTTGTTGCCGTCTCGTATGCTTTGAAACTCCTTTCTGAATAAATGTCGTTTATTCCCCTGCTTTTTATATTTTTCTCATTGATCTCCTTTTCCCAGCAATCTTCTTCGCGAAGAGGCTGCCTCCAAACCAGTTGCGAGGCAGCCTTCTTTTTGTAGATCGCGGTTGGCAATAAGTGTCTGGGCCTTGAAACCGGGATAGATAAGGTACAAACCTGGTTTCCAATGCATACGCACCACACAGCGGTCACACACACCAGATATAGAAAAAATGGACATCCTGTTGGATGTCCATTCAAATGTTGGCATTACCTATTTTCC
>UQZA01000043.1 GCA_900545515.1 uncultured Eubacteriales bacterium
TTTCGCCGAAGCGCTGGCCACCGAACTGGGCCTTGCCGCCCAGAGGCTGCTGGGTCACCATGGAGTAGGGACCGGTGGACCGGGCGTGAATCTTATCGTCCACCAGATGGTGGAGCTTCAGGAAGTAGGGGTAACCCACGGTAACCAGGTTGTCGAACGGTTCGCCGGTGCGGCCGTCGTAGAGGACCGTCTTGCCGTCCTCCCGGAGACCGGCCAGCTTCAGGGTCTCCCGGATGTCCTTCTCGTTGGCGCCGTCAAAGATGGGGGTGGAGACCTTCCAGCCCAGGGCCTTGGCAGCATAGCCCAGATGGACCTCCAGCACCTGGCCGATGTTCATACGGGAGGGCACGCCCAGGGGGTTCAGCACAATGTCCAGGGGAGTGCCGTCAGGCAGGAAGGGCATATCCTCTTCCGGCAGAACCCGGGACACCACGCCCTTGTTGCCGTGGCGGCCGGCCATCTTGTCGCCCACGGAGATCTTCCGCTTCTGGGCCACATAGACCCGGACCACTTTGTTGACGCCAGGGGGCAGCTCATCGCCGTTTTCCCGCTTAAAGACCTTCACGTCCACAACGATGCCGCTCTCACCATGGGGAACCTTCAAAGAGGTATCCCGGACCTCTCTGGCCTTCTCGCCAAAGATGGCCCGCAAGAGCCGCTCCTCCGGAGTGAGCTCGGTCTCTCCCTTGGGGGTGACCTTGCCCACCAGATAGTCGCCGGAGCGAACCTCCGCGCCGATGCGGATGATGCCGTCCTCGTCCAGGTCCTTCAGCGTATCCTCGCCCACGTTGGGGATGTCCCGGGTGATCTCCTCGGGGCCCAGCTTGGTATCCCGGGATTCGGTCTCATGCTCTTCAATGTGAATGGAGGTAAACACGTCCTCCCGGACCAAGCGCTCGTTCAGGAGAATGGCGTCCTCATAATTATAGCCCTCCCAGGTGACGAAGCCGATGAGCACATTCTTGCCCAGGGCAATTTCCCCCTGGGAGCAGGCCGGACCATCTGCAATGATCTGCTCCGGCTCCACCCGCTGGCCCACCTCCACGATGGGCCGCTGATTCACGCAGGTGCCCTGGTTGGAGCGGGTGAACTTGGTGAGCTTGTGGGTGACGGTTTCACCGTCGTCATACTTCACGGTGATGTTCGTGGCGGAGACGGCGGTCACCTCACCGGCGCCCTTGGCCTTGATGCAGACCTCGGAGTCTACGGCGCACTTGTGCTCGATGCCCGTGGCCACAATGGGAGCTTCGGTCACCATGAGGGGCACAGCCTGACGCTGCATGTTGGCGCCCATGAGGGCCCGGTTGGCGTCGTCGTTCTGCAGGAAGGGAATGAAGGCTGTGGCCACGGAGCACATCATCTTGGGAGACACATCAATGTAATCGATGGTGTTCCGGTCCACTTCAATAATCTCGTTGCGGTGGCGGCAAGTGATACGGGCATTGGCCAGGCAGCCGTTTTCGTCCAGGCGCTCATTGGCCTGGGCCACATAGTAGTCGTCTTCCACATCTGCGGTCATATACTGTACCGTATCGGTGACGAAGCCCGTCTCCTTGTCCACCTTCCGGAAGGGAGCCTCCACAAAGCCGTACTCGTTGACCTGGGCAAAGGAGGCCAGGTAATTGATGAGGCCGATGTTGGGACCTTCCGGCGTCTCAATGGGGCACATCCGGCCGTAATGGCTGTAGTGCACGTCCCGGACGTCAAAGGATGCCCGCTCCCGGCTCAGGCCGCCGGGGCCCAGAGCGGAAACACGGCGCTTATGGGTGAGCTCCGCCAGGGGGTTGTTCTGGTCCATGAACTGAGACAGGGGGGAAGAACCGAAGAACTCCCGGATCACCGCCGTCACAGGCCGGATGTTAATGAGGCTCTGGGGGGTGACAGAGTCCAGATCCTGGACGGTCATCCGCTCCCGGATCACCCGCTCCAGGCGGGTAAAGCCCACCCGCAGCTGGTTCTGAAGCAGCTCGCCCACGCAGCGCAGACGGCGGTTGCCCAGGTGGTCAATGTCGTCGGTGGTGCCCACACCGGCAGCCACGCAGCACAGGTAGTTGATGGAGGCCAAAATGTCGTCTGCAATGATATGCTTGGGGATCAGGTCGTCCCGCCGCTGAGCAATGGCCTCAGCCCAGCCGCCCTCGGGAACGGTATCCAGCAGCTCCCGCAGGACGGAGAAGCGGACCTTCTCGTTGATGCCGTACTCCTTGGGGTCAAAGGAGACAAACCGGGACATGTCCACCATGTCGTTGGAGAACACCTTCAGGGTCCGTCCCCCCTCCAGGACCAGAACGGCCTGGTTCACCCCATGGGCAGAAAGCTCCTTGGCCTGGGCCCGGGTGAGGGTCTCGCCGGGCATAGCCAGAATCTCACCGGTGAGGGGATCGGCAATGGGCTCCGCCAGGACCTGCCCGGACAGCCGGGACCAGATGTCCATCTTCTTGTTGAACTTGTACCGGCCCACCTTGGACACATCATAGCGCCGGGCGTCAAAGAACAGGGTGTCCATATAGGCCTCGGCATTTTCCACTGTGGGAGGCTCGCCGGGGCGCAGGCGGCGGTAAATCTCCAGGAGGCTCTCCTCCCGGGTCTTGCAGGTGTCCTTCTCCAGGGTGGCGTTGATGAGGGGATCCTCGCCAAAAAGCTCTTTGATCTTGGCGTCGGTGTCCACACCCATGGCCCGGATCAGGCAGGTAATGGGCAGCTTCCGGTTCTTGTCGATGCGGACGTAAAACACGCCCTGGTTGTCGGTCTCATATTCCAGCCATGCGCCCCGGTAGGGAATCACCGTGGTGGTGTAGGTGTGCTGATCCGCCTTGTCCACCTCGTGGCCGTAGTACATCCCGGGCGAGCGGACAATCTGGGAGACGATAACACGCTCGCCGCCGTTGATGACGAAGGTGCCGCCGTTTGTCATAATGGGGAAGTCCCCCATGAAGATCTCCTGCTCCTTGATCTCGTCGGTCTCCGTGTTGCGCAGGCGCACCCGAACCTTGATGGGGCGAGCGTAGGTGGCATCCCGCTCCACGCACTCCTCCACAGTATACTTGGGCTGATCCCGCATGGAGAAATCCAGGAAGGACAGCTCCAGCTTCCCGCTGAAGTCCGTGATCGTGCCCACATCCCGGAAGACCTCCTGTAGGCCCTCGTCCAGGAACCACTGGTAGGAGTCCTTCTGGATCTTCAGAAGATTTGGCATTTCCAGGATTTCCTGATATTTGGCATAGCTCTTACGCATAGTCTTGCCAAACAGCTGATCCTTGACCATTGCCATTTACGTCATCACAGCCTTTCTTTCGGCAAAATGCCGGAATATTGTGTATGTTTCATTGATACGTCTGGGCCCGTTGTCTCTTTTTCCTTTTCCAGGACTTGACACAAACCCGCCGCTGTGGTACTATGTGTCTACAGGATGGGGAGATAGGCAGTGCATATCACCACAGCATGGACAGTTATGATAGCACATTTTCCCCCCTTTGTCAATATTTCGTAACCAAAAAGCTCAGTTTTGCCGTTCTGCACAAAGGAACGGCCTTTCTTTTTATATTTTTCTCTACACGGAAACTGGCAGGAGGCGCTCCCATGGACCGGGAAACATATACCATTGAAGACGTTGCGCAAATGACCGGTCTATCCAGCCGGACCATCCGCACCTACCGAAAAATGGGCCTTTTAGGAGGAGCCCTACAGGGCAACACCTGGACCTTCACCCCAGAGCAGGTGGGAAAGCTTCTGAATGAGCCTTATGTGCAAGGGGCCATAGAAGCAAAGCGGAACGCCATTTGGACCGGCTTTCTCCAGGACACCGGGAAGCAGGTTCCCAGTCTCTGCACAACGGCAGACTTCCCCGCCACAGACGCCCAAGGGGCAAACGCACTGCTGGACCGGCTCCTGGAGCAGCTCCCAGCAGGCGTGCGGATGAACTACTGCTATGACCACCGCCGGAACCTCGTGCGAATCTACCTGTCCGGCCCAAAAGATCTGATTCTGCCGGTTCTTACGGCTCTGTAATGCAACCCCGAACAGAGCCCGGAGACGGCAAAATGCCAATGGGGTGCAGAGACCGGCCCTTCAGCGTTGCCGTATCATACCCTCCCTGCACCATAGAGGGCATCAAAATGGTAAAATATGGCGGAAACCTCCTCCCAGGGGCTGGCCCATGTGTCCTCCCAGCAGAAACACCGTGCGGTTCCCTCCCAGTCTTCGGCGAATTCGGAATGCCTACCACGGGCGGACACATGGGTCCGCCCCTACGATCAGATCCCAACATCGTGCAGGAACGGATTCTGCAGCCGTGTGGTAGAACACCGTCTCTTCTGGCCTTATAAAATTCTCGCAAACTGGGCCTTTCTTTCATGCCAGGTGTCATTAAAATACAAGGCAGAAAGAAAGTAACAGGAGTGAGAATGAATGTCTCATGTCAAAATCCGCAAGCTGGTGCTGGCTGCTCTCTTTGCCGCCCTGTGCACCGTCATGACGCTGGTGATTCAGATCCCATCCCCCATGCAGGGCTACGTCAACCTGGGTGACTGCGCCGTGCTGCTCTCCGCCTGGGTGTTGGGCCCTGTCTACGGCGGGGTCGCCGCAGGCACCGGCTCCATGCTGGCCGACCTGTTTTCCGGATATGCCCACTATGCCCCGGGTACCTTCCTGATTAAGCTGTGTATGGCTGTGGCCGCCGCGCTGATTTTCCGCTTTCTCCGCAATCGCCCCGCATCCAAGCTCCTGCTGGCTCAAGGGGCAAGCGGCCTCGTGGCGGAGGCTGTCATGGTGGCAGGATACTTCGGCTATTCCTGCTTGTGGCTGGGCAAGGGTCTGGCTGCCGCCGCTTCTATCCCGGGCAACGTCGTGCAAGGCGCCCTTGGCCTCGTCACGGCCACTGCGATTTATGTCCTTTTAAACCGCAGCTCCGCGCTGGCCCGTATTTGATCTCCATCCGAACCGCGCTCACAAGCTCCGGCCCCTTCCTTTTGAAAAAGTCCCCCTTTTTCCAATTGCAGCCCTCCCCTTCCCCGTGATACCATGGTGGAAAAGGAGGGCTTTTTTATGCTACAAACAGCCTATTATGAAGTCGCCAACCGGCTGGAACGTATAGACTTTCCGTCCATCTGGCCCGGCTTTTCCTCCGGGTCTTTCGCCTTGTACCAGGAGAAACTGGCCTGCGTCAGCGGACAGCTGGTCCCCCGTCCCCCGGAATTTCGCGGCAACACCGCCATCTTGTGGCAGGGCAGCCCCCTGGCCATCTGGAACCTGGAGCAGGAAATGGATCTGGACCAGCTCGCTTCCTACCTGGTCCATGAGCTGTTCCATGCCCATCAACTGGCCTCTGGGGAAACCCGCTTTCCCCAGGACATTCGCCTGGCCCTCTCCCCTGCGCCCTTGCCCAGCCTGGCCTCCCGGCTGCAGGAGGGGCGGCTTCTGGCTCAGGCGGCGTCCGCCGGACCGGAAGCCGCCCAGGCGCACCTAACCGATTTCTGCGCCCTGCGGCGGCAACGGCAGGAGCGCCCGGAGTGCCTCCAGGAGTGCCTGGTGGAGACGGTGGAGGGTACCGCCGAATTTGTTGGGCTTCAGGCCCTTCGGACGCTGTCCCCGGAGAAATATCAGAGGGAGCTGGACCGGTACCGGGCCTTGCTGCAGCAACCCGGCCCCCTGCTGACGGACGCCCGGCGCATGGCGTACTACACCGGCGCCCTGACCCTGCTGTCCGCCCGGAGGGCCGGATTGGACCTGCGCCATCCCCTACCTGGGCAAAGCCAGCCTCTCTTCTCCTTCCTGAACCGTCTACTTCCCTCCGTTCCACCTCCCCCCTTGTCCTCCGAAGCCCTGGAGGAGGCCGCCGCCCTGGCAGAACAAGAGGACCGGACCCACCACCAGGCCGTAGCCCGATTCCTGGAGCAAACCCCGCGGTACCGGGCGGGCCCCTTCCGCATCTGCGGCTATGATCCCATGAACCAGTTTGCCGTAGACGGGAAGCTGTTCTGCACCCATTTTCTGGCATTACAGGACCCCAACACCGGCTCCATTCTCTCCCTCCCCGGCCAAAGCCTCCTGATCCTGACCCCCGGCAGCGCCGAACTGGCGGAAGGCGTATACCACCGGTAGCCCAGAGCCACTATCGGGGCGCAATGCAATTCCCCCCGCATCCATGGGTCTGAAATCTGTAGGGTGCAGCCTCCTGAAGGCACCCTATGCTGTTCTCCACTACCTGAGATGGCATTGCCCTTGAGGCAGTAGAGAGAATCGTTTATCAGAGCCCCATCCTCAGCGCAACCACTCGGATTTCAGTCTTTCCATTTAAGCGCCTGTCGGCACCCTTTGAGTGACAGCCTTTGCCTCTTCTTTTTTGAGAACCTTGCCATAAGACACCACTTTTCCGTCTACCACCAGCGCCGGGGTAGTCATGACTCCGTAGGCGGCAATCTGTGTGAAATCCGTCACATGGTCAATGGATGTGTCCATTCCCAACTCCGTCAAAGCGGCCCGAACCGCATCCTCCAAAGCGTTCCTCCTTTCTGACCATAAGTCTGTAACTCATCATTGACAAATCTGCACTCGCTGCCCGGTCCCAGAGCAATCGCATTTGCGTGCGCCACAAGTTATTATAAAATGCCTCTGTCAATAGGCAATTGGACCTTTGCAAAAAAACGGAAGACGCAACGCACGATGCTGCTGTTTCTCACTGGCGCGACCGCACCTTTGGCTTCCCGGGGGAAGACAAGGGTGCGGCCATAACCGGACTTTTGTGCTCCTTCAAATCTGGGTTTACGGTTTACCTTCCACAGCGTCTCTGGTCAGAACTCACAAAATGGGTGCTATGGTTTTGTGCAATAAGACGGATTGCGTAGAAAATCCCTGGTTTTCAAGTAAGTTTTTCTATGTACTTTTATCTAGGAAGCCAGTAAAGTATACACATGCGGAACACCCGCAACTATAAAACATATGGAGGTTCGTTCGAAATGAAGATGAAGAAAATCCTGGCCCTGGTTATGGCGCTGGTTCTGGTTCTGTCTCTGGCTGCCTGCCAGAACAGCTCCGGCAGCACCACCGGCGGCGACTCCGAGAAAAAGAGCATCGGCATCTGCATCTACAAATTTGACGACAACTTTATGACCACCTATCGGAAGAACCTGGAAGACTCCCTGAAGGCCAAGGGCTACGATGTCACCATCGTAGACGGCAACAACGACCAGGCCAAGCAAACCGAGCAGATCAACACCTTCATCAGCCAGGGTGTGGACGCGCTCATCATTAACCCCGTGATGACCACTGCCGCCGACGCCATTGTGAATCAGGTAAAGGCCGCTGGCATCCCCACTGTGTTCATCAACCGGGAGCCCACCGCAGAAATCATGCAGCTCTGGGACAAGATCGCATACGTGGGCTGCGACGCCGCTCAGTCCGGCACCTTCCAGGGTGAACTGATCCTGGAAACCGCCAACAAGGGCGATATCAACGGTGACGGCGTCATCTCCTACATCATGATCCAGGGCGACCCCGAAAACATCGATGCACAGCTGCGGACCCAGTACTCCGTAAAGGCTCTCACTGACGCTGGCATGGAGGTCAAAGAGCTGGACCTGCAGCGGGGCGACTGGGACCAGAACAAGGGGCAGGAAATCTGCCAGAACGACCTGACCAAGTACGGCGCTGAGGTAGAAGTTGTCTTCTGCAACAACGATGCCATGGCGCTGGGCGCTCTGCAGGCCATTGAGGCTGCCAACCGCGTAGTTGGCCAGGACATCTATCTGGTAGGCGTGGACGCCCTGTCCGATGCCCTCACCCAGGTAAAGGCCGGCAAGATGACCGGCACCGTTCTGAACGACGCCGCCAGCCAGGCTGCCAAAGCCATTGAGGTCATGGAGATGCTCCTGAATGGCCAGGCTGTGGAAAAGCAGTACTATGTGGACTATGTGAAGGTCACCCAAACCAACGTAGACGAGTTCATGAACTAATTCACTGACCTGGAGGAGGTGCGTGTGCTCCAAGCCCACACACCTCCTCCTCATTCCAGCCCCGATGCTCCGGCGGCAAAAAATCTAGGTACTTAGGGGGGCCTTTCATGGCGGAATACCGTTTGGAAATGCGTGATGTGTGCAAATCCTTTCCCGGCGTCAAAGCACTGGATCACGCACAGTTGAAACTGAAGCCGGGCACTGTGCACGCTCTCATGGGAGAGAACGGCGCAGGAAAGTCCACACTGATGAAGTGCATGTTCGGCATTTATAAAATGGACGAGGGCGAAATTTACTACGAGGGCGAAAAGGTCCACATCAAAGATCCCCTGGACGCTCTGAAGCGAGGCATTGCCATGGTGCATCAGGAGCTGCAGCCCATCCCCGAGCGCAGCGTGGCAGAGAACATCTTCGTGGGCCGCTACCCCATGCGGAGCATCCTGGTAGACCACGAGAAAATGTATGAAAAGGCGGCCCAGGTCCTGAAGGAGGTCCATTTGAACTACGACCCCCGGGCCAAGCTGAAGACTCTATCCGTGTCGCAAATGCAGCTGGTGGAAATCGCCAAGGCAGTTTCCGCAGATTGTAAGGTCCTGATTCTGGACGAGCCCACCTCTTCTCTCACCGCTGCAGAGGTGGAAGCGCTCTTTACCATCGTGGATGAACTTCGGGCAAAGGGCGTCTCCATCGTATACATTTCCCACAAAATGGATGAGATTCTCAGAATCTCCGACGAAGTCACCATCATGCGCGACGGGCAGTATATCGGCACCTGGGCAGCCAAGGAGTTGACCACCGATATGATCATCACCAAAATGGTGGGCCGGGAGCTGACCAATCTGTTTCCCACGCGGTGCAACACCCCCGGCGAAGTGGTCTTTGAAGTCAAGAATTTCACCTCCATCAATCCCCGCTCCTTCCGGGATGTGAGCTTCCAGCTCCGCAAGGGAGAGATCCTGGGTGTCGGCGGACTGGTAGGCGCTCAGCGCACCGAGCTGATGGAAGGTCTCTTTGGCATCCGTGCCCACCAGAGTGGCAAAATCTACTACAAAGGCAAGGAGTTGCGGATCAACAAACCCCGGGATGCCATTTCCAACGGCCTGTGCCTTTTGACAGAGGACCGGCGTGCCACGGGCATCATGGGCGTCCTGTCCGTGGAAGACAATGTGGCCATTTCCTCCCTGAGCAAATACTTAAGCGCCGGCATTTTCATTAATAACCGGAAGGTGGACCAGCTGGTAAAGGACAATGTGGCCAAGCTGTCCATCAAAACTCCCTCGGGCAAGACCCAGATTCAGTCCCTGTCCGGCGGCAACCAACAAAAGGTGCTCATTGCCCGCTGGCTGGCCAACGACCCGGATATCTTCATTCTGGACGAGCCCACCCGCGGCATTGACGTGGGCGCCAAATACGAAATTTACTGCATCATTGCCGATCTGGCAGCACAGGGGAAGAGCGTCATTATGATCTCTTCGGAAATGAGTGAGCTCATCGGCATGTCTGACCGGGTAATGGTCATGTGTGACGGCAGAGTCACCGGTTTCATCGACGGTCAAAAAGCCACCCAGGAGTCCATCCTGGAGCTGGCCACACAGTTTGCATAAGAGGAGGCCCTGGGAACATGGCAAATAAAACACAACAAACAAGCGGCAATGTCACCGTGCCGGAGCACGCCCGGAAGGCGCTGCAGGCCCGGGAGGTAGGCAACTTTCTGTCCAACTACGCCATCATTATCATCATCTCCATTATGGTTCTGGCAGTCGGTTTCTCCAAGCCCAATTTCTGGACCCTGGACAACGGCAAAAATTTGATCATCAACATCGCCCCCCGGTTTATCATCGCTGCCGGTGTTTCCGGCTGTCTCATCACCAAGGGCACGGACCTGTCCGCCGGCCGTCTGGTGGGGTTGAGCGCCTGCGTGGCTGCTACAGTCCTCCAGGAGGTGGGATATGGCGCACGGTTCTTCCCCAACATGCCGGATCTGCCTGTCATTGTGGGTCTCTTGATCGCTGTAGCCATTACGGCCCTCTTCGGTATGATCAACGGTATGGTCATTGCCTGGCTGAAGGTTCCTCCCTTTATAGCCACCCTGGGCATGCAGACCATCGTCTACGGCATTTGCCAGATTTACACCGGCAACGATCCCCAGGGCGGCTTGAAGGACTCCTACAAGGCTGTGGCCAACGGCTCTCTCTTTGGGGTCATTCCCTACCTGTTCCTCTTTGCCCTGGTCGTCGGCGTTTTCATGTGGCTGCTGTATAATAAGACCCGGCACGGCAAGTATATGTACGCCATCGGCGGCAATGAAAACGCGGCAGCAGTCGCTGGCGTCAACGTTCCGGCCACCCTCATCCGGATTTACACCCTGGCCGGCGCGCTCTACGGCCTGGCCGGCTTCCTCCTGGGCGCCAAGGCCGGCGGCGCTTCCACTGCTACAGGCTTCGGATATGAGCTGGAAGCCATTGCCGCCTGTACCATTGGCGGCGTATCCACCAACGGCGGCGTGGGCACCGTCCCCGGCATCCTGCTTGGCGTTCTGGTATTCGAGGTCCTGAAAATCTGCCTGCAATACATGCAGGTCAATCCCGCCTACACTTACATCGCCCAGGGCATCGTCATCGTCGTGGCCGTGGCTCTGGACCTGCGGAAATACCTGGCGAAAAAGTAACGCTTCCTAAAAGGGTCTGTTGCAAAATAGCTTTCTGTCAAATTGTCCCTAATATTTTAGCGGGAGAATACACAAATTTCCGTGTTTTCTCCCGCTATCTTCAACTTTTAGAAAGGGATCTGTTGCAAAAAGCGCATTTTGCAGCAGACCTCTTTTTTACTCAGACCGGCTGAATCTGGCACCGGGCCTCCGGCCAGCATTCTGCTGCCGCTGCCTGGATTGTCTCCAAATCCGCCGGACTCAGCTCCGCCAGGGGCGAGACACGCAAGCTCCGTCCGGTTCGCTTCCACCGGGCCACCACCTGCCCCCGGAGCAGAACTGCGGGATTTACGATCCCAGCCAGGCTAAAGATCCCACGGAGGCACTGGGGTGGTAAGCAGGGATTCTCCCTTTTCTCGTAGCTCAGCAGAAGCGGGTCGAATCCCGCCAAAAAGAGGCATTCCGGGATGGCCGCCGTCCGGCTGTCCCCCAGGTCATAGTAAATCCGTCCTCCGCAAGTCACTTCCTTAAGGTCCAAGCCCTGCATCCGCCGTTTCAGCTCCCTCTGAGCTGCTCCCAGGAAGTAGGCTGCGTCCCGCAGACTGGCAGGGCCGCAGTATGTAAAATACCGGCGAAGTATTTCCCGCCAGGCTTCCTCCTCCCCCATCGGTGTAAAGGGAGGCGCCAGGCAAAAGGCCTTCTCCTCCTGAACCAGGTGGACAATCTTCCCCGCCTCCGCCAGGGCCCGGATGGTTCCGCCCCAAGGCTGGAACACGCTCTCCTCCTCACGGTCTGTAAGCCCCTTGCTCCGGCAAGTCTGGCGCAGCGCCTCCCGGGTAGCCGGTCCCCCGGTCAGGGTATCCAAGATGAGGGAGGCAAAGTAGTCTTTCCGCTCCCTGGTGATCCATCCATCCGCCTCCAGGGTATCACAGGGGCGCAGAGCATGGCGACGTCCCTCATGGAGGTACAGGGGCAGATCCTTCTCCCGAAACACGTGAATCGTCCCCCGCAGGGTCCAGCTTTTCACCAGTCCCCGGTTCCACTCTGATCCGCCGCATCCCCGGATGGCCAGGGCATGGCGGCTGTTGGAAAGGAACTGAGCCTGAATTCCGTTTAAATCCCGGCAAATCTCCTCCCCCGGCGCAGGGTTCGTCAAATGCTGGCGGTACAACCGGAGGGCGATCAGCTCCTGCTCCGTCATGGCAGCTCCGGCCTCCGCTTTCCGGCGTAGACCTCCCGGTACAGCCGTTCCGCCGCCTGTCGGGCCTCCTGATCCGTGAGCGGGGCAGGCCTGGACATGAGCAGCAGGGGCAATGCCGGGCCATCCCCGTGCAGACAGGGCATTTGATAGGGGTATGCATTCAGGCAGAAGCCGTTTCGCTCATAAAACCCAATTCTTCTGCGCTGCATATCTCCCTCTGGAGGCTCCACCTCCAGGAGCATCGGCTTTTTCCAATGTTCCCACACATATTCCAGCATTCTGGCCCCAATTCCCCGGCCTCGAAGGCAGGCATCCACGGCAAAGTTCTCCAAAAACATCAGTCCCTCCAGGTTCCATAGCATGAGTAGGCCCTGCACCCGGTCTTCTTCTTCCAAGGTCAGCAGCTCCAGGCTGGTTTTACCCAGAAGCTGCCGCACCTCCTCCATGTCCCGGCGCTCCTCCGCTGGAAACGCCTCCTCCAGCAGGGCCTCCACACCGGCCCCCACAGCAGGTGATAGCTCCTGCCACTGGCGGTATACTCGGAATTCCATGTTTCCCTTCCACCTTTCACAGCATGTGCCACCATTATAACAAATAGACGGCGGCTTTTCTACCCCAAAGCATCGCGCATTCATGGCAGCAGCATTTCCCCAATCCTTTACACCCTGGCCGTCTCGTGGTACAATGGCCAAAAAAACGGGGAGGGAGTCTCTTGCTTCATGTATATCCGCCCTTTTACAAGGACTTTCATTGCACCGCCTCAGCCTGTCCGGACAACTGCTGTGTAGGCTGGGAGGTGGTGGTGGACGATGCCGCCGCCGGCTTTTATAACCGCCTGCCCGGTCCCTTGGGGGACGCGCTGCGGCAATCCATGACCATAGACGGAGACGGGGACCGGATCATCGCCATGACCGGCGGCCACTGCCCCTTCTGGACCGAGGACCACCTGTGCCGCCTGGAGCTGGAGCTGGGACCGGAGGCTCCCTGCGCCACCTGCCGGAAGTTTCCCCGGCTCACCCAGGACTACGGCGTCTTCACGGAATACGGCCTCAGCCTGGCCTGCCCCGAGGCCGCCCGCCGGATTCTCACCCAGCCCGGGCCATGGATTCTGGAAACGCAAGGCGAGCCGGGGAACCCCCAGGAGGCGGAATACGATTGGGAGTCCCTCCTGGAGCTGGCCTCCGCCCGAAAAACGCTCCTGGAGCTTCTGTGGCGGCAGGACCTGACAGCCCGGGAGGCACTGGCCCTCTGCCTGGCTATGGGCAGCCGGTTCCAGGCCGCCTTCCATGGGCAGACGCCGGAGCCCTGGCAGGAGGCCGAAATTTTGTCCCAATTCCGGGCCAGTCCTACGGGAGACTTTTGTCCCCTCCTCCGGCTTCACAGAGGCCTGGAAATTCTGACGCCCCAGTGGCAGGACCTGCTGGACGAGGCCCTGGCAACGCCCCTCACCCCCTGCCGCTTTGCCGCCGCTGACGCCCAGTCCGATCTGGAGCTTCGGAACCTAGGGACATACTACCTCCTGCGGTATTGGTTCCAGGCTGTTTCAGACTTCGATCCCTTGTTAAAACTGCAAAAACTGGCCGCCGCCTGGGCAGTGACCCGGTACCTGGAAGCCGTCCACTGGGCCAAAACCGGAACTCTCTCCCAAACCTACCGGATCCGCCTGCACCAACTCTACTCCAAGGAGGTGGAGCACGACGGAGAAAACGAAGCCACCCTGGAAGAAGCCTGCCTCTCCAATCTCGCCTTCTCCCTGGAGTCTCTCCGGAACCTCATCTAACCCGCATCTTTTGCCTGCGCCTCACCACCCTCCTCCAATATCACACACTGAGTGTAAAATAAAGATTGGCAAAGTGCAAAAAAGAGGAGGGGCAAGTGGCCCCTCCAGCCACCATGTGCTAAAATGTAAGTTGAAGCGACAAACACGAAAGCAGGTGGCGATATGATTATAACAGTTACGGTGGAAATAAGAAAGGAAAAATGAGAAATTTTGAGGAGTTGGATGTAGGATTTGCAATGATGTGTGACACCGTGCAGGGGCTGCCAAAGGCGCCGTTCATTTTGACGCTTACCATTAAACGGCCTTTTTCAGCAGGCCTGCATGTTCCAAGGCGGGGCGGAGGGCCAGGTAAAAGGCGCTGGCGACTACCACGGCCACCACGGCGTTCACCAGGGTGGTAACGGCGCCGATCTTGGCCCAGGTTGCGGCAGCGTCCTGGGGCACGCCCAGCACATAGGTTTTATAAAAATACCCAACCACGGGATCTGCCACCACGTTGAAGGCCATGCCGCAGGCTGTGGAGACTACCGTTCCCAAAACCCGTTTCCGGGACCGCTGTTCCCGGTCCAGGTGGAACACGCGGCGAGCCACCAGCCCCACGATGAGGCCGATGCACAGCTTCAGCAGGAACGTCTTGGGGGCGCTGGTGACGTAGCCGCTGGTGAGGTCGGCAATGGTCATACCCACAGCACCGGCCATGCCGCCCCACAGGCCCCCCAGGAAGAGGGCCGCCAGGACGCAGAACACATTGCCCAGGTGAAACGCCGTCTTTTCCGTCCCCACAGGGATATCAATTTTGAAAAAGGAAAACCCAATGTAGCACAGAGCCGCAAACAGAGACGCCAAGGCCAGGGTTCGTACGTCGGTCTTCCGGCTCTCCAGTCCGTTCCGGCCCCGGAGCAACCCGGCGATGCAAGTGACCAAGCCCACCAGAGCCAAAATCAGACTCAGGGCATACAGGAGCTTCCCTGTGTCTCCGGCTCCCTCGCCAATGGCGCCGCCCCGGGCCAGGATGCTGCAAACGACCCCTGCCACAAGCAGGATCAGGCCAACCACTGCCAAAACGGGGCTGGATTTCTTTGTTTTCATACGTCTACCTCCCAAGTTCAAATTCCTGCTCTATTATAGTCCGGCCTGGCTATCTGAAAAGTGCCAACTTCCTTTCATTTCACCAGGCCAGATATCCCTTGCAAATCAAAAACCGCCGTGGTATCATACACGTCATCATAGATTTCTGTCGAAACGAGGAACATCACCATGAAATTGTTGATCGCATCAGACATTCACGGCTCCGCCCTGTTTTGCCGCCAGCTTTTGGACCGGGTAGAGGCGGAAAATCCGGACAAGCTGCTCCTTCTGGGGGATCTGCTCTATCACGGTCCCCGGAACGATTTGCCCCAGGGCTACCGGCCCAAGGATGTCATCACCATGCTCTCCGGTCTGAAGGACCGGATTCTGGCCGTGCGGGGCAACTGCGAGGCAGAGGTGGACCAGATGGTGCTGCCCTTCCCCTGTATGGCAGATTACGCCCTGGTTCAGGCGGAGCCGGACCTCACCCTCTTTGCCACCCATGGCCACCTGTGGAATCCAGACCATCTGCCTCCTCTGGCTTCCGGCGCTGTCTTTCTATTTGGACACACCCATATCAAAGCCGTCCGCAGAGTCCATGGGGTTTTGACCCTAAACCCGGGCAGCGTCTCCATTCCCAAAGACGGCAGTCACAGCTACCTGACTTACCAGGCTGGTGAATGCTGCTTCCACACCCTGGATGGGGCCGTGCTGAGCCGGGTTTCCTGCCGCTAGTCCGTCGTAGGCGACTTCCTGGGGCGGGCTTCTCCAGCTTCCAATCCGGTAGATTGGTGCAAGAAATCCCAAATCGGGGGGCAGTTTTTGTCTCTTTCGTGGGAAATGAAAAAAAGAGTTGTTTCCCCCTTAAAAATGGTGTAAAATAGGATAGTCTAAATCCCAAAATGGATACTTTACAGCTGGAGGCTATCAAATATGAAAAAACCCATTGTATTGGTGATTATGGACGGCGTAGGCCGGGGCGACGGCGGCTCCGGAGACGCCGTCAAGCTGGCCCAAACGCCAACCCTGGACATGCTGCTGGAACATTACCCTCACACCTGGCTAAAGGCCCATGGCACCGCCGTCGGTCTGCCCACAGATGACGACATGGGCAACTCCGAGGTGGGCCACAATGCCTTGGGCTGCGGTCAGGTCTACTCTCAGGGGGCCAAGCTGGTGGAGGAGTCTATTGAATCCGGCAAGCTGTTCCAGTCCAAGACCTGGCAGGATCTGGTGTCCAACTGCCTGACCCGGGACAAGGCTTTGCATTTTCTGGGCCTTCTGTCTGACGGAAACGTCCATTCCAATATCTCCCACCTTTTTGCCATGCTGAAAGCAGCCAAGACCGCCGGTGTGCACCGGGTCTACTGCCACATTCTCCTGGACGGCCGGGATGTGCCCGCCACCTCCGCGCTTACCTATGTGGACGCACTGGAGCAGGTTCTGGCAGAGCTGCGGGAGCCTGGCTTTGACTACGCCATTGCCTCCGGCGGTGGCCGGATGCAGATCACCATGGACCGTTATCAGGCCAACTGGCCCATGGTGGAAGCCGGGTGGAGAACCCACGTCCAGGGCCTGGGCCGGCAGTTCCCTTCTGCCAAGGAGGCCATTGAAGCTTACCGGCAGGAGACAGGCTGCATTGACCAGGACCTGCCCGCCTTCGTGGTGGCCCGGAACGGAGCGCCCGTAGGGAAAATTGCCAACGGAGACAGCGTCATCCTCTTCAACTTCCGGGGGGACCGGGCCCAGGAGATCTCCCTGGCCTTTGACCGGAAAGAATTTGACCATTTTGACCGGGGCGATTACACCGGTGTACACTTTGCCGGTATGCTGGAGTATGACGGAGACCTGAAGATCCCGGAGCACTACCTGGTGGAGCCTCCTGTCATCAAAAACACCCTCACGGAGGTCCTCTGCGCTCATGGCATCCGGGAGTACGCCCTGTCCGAAACCCAGAAATACGGCCACGTGACCTATTTCTGGAACGGCAACCGGTCCGGCAAGGTGGACGAACACCTGGAAACCTACGAGGAAATCCCCTCGGATGTAATTCCCTTTGAGCAAGCACCCGCTATGAAGTCTGTGGAGATCACAGACCACATGGTGCGTGCCATGGCCTCTCATCAATTCGACTTCCTCCGCTGCAATTTCCCCAACGGCGACATGGTGGGACACACCGGCGTTCTGGAGGCCGTGGTCACCGCCATGGAGTGTGTGGACCGGGGTCTTGCCCGGATTCTGAAGGCCGCCGATGCGTATGGCTACACCGTCCTCGTCACAGCCGACCACGGCAACGCTGACCAGATGCTGGAGACTAAGAAGGGTAAGACCTCCATCCGCACCGCCCACAGCCTGAATCCCGTTCCCTTCATCATCTATGACCGGGACACCCGGTATGAGCTGAAGGAGGGTTCCTACGGCCTGGCCAATGTGGCCCCCACCGTGGTCAAGCTGATGGACATCCCCGCCCCCGCGTGTTGGGAGGCATCCATGGTTTGACCGCGGGAAAACTCCCCCTTGTGCTTTTGGGCCAAATCAGGTAAAATAACTCCAAACAATCCGCCGGGTTCCCGGCAAAGGAGGTCCCTGTATGATTCGTCAGAATACGGAACGAGGTGCTGTCGTCATTGGCAGCAATGTCTATACCAACATTGCCGGTGTTGCCGCCTCCAATTGCTTCGGCGTTAAGGGGATGGCAATCCGCTCTATGACCGATGGGCTGGTCCATCTGCTGCGGAAGGAGTCCATGAGCAAGGGCGTCCGGGTGCAGTTTCACGAGGATGACACCATTTCCATCGACCTGCACATTATGGTGGACCACGGGGTAAACCTGGCCGCCGTGGGCGCTTCCATCATATCTGAGGTCCGATATGTGGTACACAAGTGCACCGGTACCCAGGTTCGCGCGGTGAACGTCTATATTGATTCCATGATGATCGGGTGACCCCATTCTATATATTGGGCTTGTTCCAATTTCGGAGGTGTAATTCCTTTGAGGCAAACCATCAACGGGGCCGATTTTCGCAGACTGATCATCAGCGCGGCCGCCTCTATTGAAATCCACAAACAATCGATCAACGAGCTGAACGTGTTTCCGGTGCCTGACGGCGACACGGGCACCAATATGTCCATGACCATTCAGTCCGCCGTAACAGACCTAAAAAAGGCGGAGGACCCCACCTTGGAAAAGGCGGCCTCCATTGCCGCCTCCGCCATGCTGCGGGGCGCCCGGGGCAATTCCGGCGTCATCCTGAGCCTGCTGTTCCGGGGCATCTCCAAGGCCCTGAAGGGAGTCTCAGAGTGCGACGGCGTCCTGTGGGCCAAGGCCCTTCAGGAGGGCGTGGACGCCGCTTACAAGGCGGTCATGAAACCCGCGGAAGGCACCATCCTCACCGTTGCCCGCCTGTCTGCCGCCAAGGCAGGCCAGGCTGCCCAGGAAAACAGTTACTTTGAATTTGTCCACGAGGCCGCCGTAGAGGAGGCCCGGGTGGCCCTGGCCAATACGGTCAATCAGAACCCGGTGCTGAAAAAAGCCGGGGTCATCGACGCCGGCGGCAAGGGCTGGCTGTGGGCCCTGGAGGCCATGCTCCTGGCCCTGCGGGGAGAGGATGTGACCATCTCCGAAAGCGCTCCCGTGGAACCTCTCAAGGAGCAGGCCGATTTCTCTGAATTTAACACAGAGGACATCACCTTCACCTACTGCACCGAATTCATCGTCTCCCGGGAGACAAGCCGGGACCCGGAGGAGCTGCGAGCCTTCCTCCAAGAGCTGGGCGACAGTCTGGTTCTGGTGGACGACGATGAGATCATCAAGGTCCACGTTCACACCAATAATCCCGGCACCGCACTCCAGGAAGCCCTGACTTACGGCTCCTTTGTCACAGTGAAGATTGAGAATATGCGTCTGCAACACACGGAGAAGGTCATGAGCGAGCAGGAGCTCCAGCCCCAGATTGCCCCTCCTGAAAAAAAATTCGGCGTAGTCACCGTCTGCGCCGGAGACGGCATTGCATCCGTCTTCCGGGATTTGGGCGTAGACGGCGTCATTTCCGGGGGGCAGACCATGAACCCCTCTACCCAGGACATTCTGACAGCCGTCAACCAGGTCCCGGCGGAGACCGTCTTCGTCTTCCCCAACAATAAAAACATCATCATGGCCGCCGAGCAGGTAGATCCTCTGACCGAGAAGACGGTCATCGTCATCCCCTCTACAACCATTCCCCAGGGCATCACCGCCATGCTGAGCTATGACCCGGAGGGTAGCAGGGAAAACAACGTGGAGGCCATGACCGGCGCCCTGGACCAGGTGGATACCATGCAGATCACCTACGCCGCCCGGGATTCGGACTTTGACGGCCATCAGATTCATCAGGGCGATTACCTGGCCATGTATGGCAAGTCTCTCTTTGCCACCTCCCGGGATCTGAACGCCGTCCTGCGGAGCCTGGCCGAGAAGGTCCGGGACACCGGCCGGGAGTATATCACCATCTTCTACGGGGAGGACATCACAGAAAAGCAGGCATCCAAGGCGGCCGGTATCTTCTCCTCTGTCTGTCCCCATGCCGACGTCAACCTGTTGTCCGGGGGACAACCTGTGTACTATTATCTCATCTCTGCAGAATAATGCAACCATGCATGCCGCTCAGGCTGAAGGCCTTACTTTAGTGTGAGCGGCGTTTTTTATATCATTCACAAAATAATACTTAAAATTTGTAACCCCGAGATTGACTGCGCATAATTGCTCTGCTACAATTATAAAAAATGTCTTGCAGCTTAGCTTCCAGGCAAAAAAAGGACGTGGAATACGAACCCAAAAGTGTCTAT
>UQZA01000044.1 GCA_900545515.1 uncultured Eubacteriales bacterium
AGCAGGGCGCAGGCCTGGCCAATGTGGGCAGCGCCATCTCCGCCAGCTCCTATGTGCTGGTAGACGGCCAGCCTGACGGCAAGGTCAAGGCAGAGCTTGGAGATGACCCTGAGCGGACGGGAACATACCAATTTAGCTTTACCTTGAACAACCTGACGAATGAAGCCCAGGAATACCTGCTGTCTGCGGACCTGTTTACCCAGGACCTGTTTGAAGACTATGCTTCAATGGATGAAAAGTGGTTGGATGAAATCGGGGAGGAGTTTCAGACTGCTTGGTATCTGAGCAAGACTACAGTCGCCCTGGATGCGGACATTGCCTGGACGGTGGACGGCAAAGCCGTGGAAATGGACAATCGCCTCATCCACATGGACTTTGATGGCAATGGAACCGTCAACCGGGACGATGCCCAGGCACTTCTGGACTACGCCTCCGGCAACCGGGAGGAAATTTCCTCGTTGGATTACGCCGACCTGGACGGCAGCGGGGATGTGACCACCTATGACGCTTATTTGCTTCTGAAGGGCCTGAACGGCGGTACCGTAACCCTTCCTGCCAGTGGGAAGACAGACATCACCGTGACCATGACCCTGACCGAGGCGCAGAAGAAAGCCCTGGATGAGAAGTACGAATCGGGCGCATATGTGCAGGGTTATGTGTTCGCGGCCCCCACTGCCACCAGCGAAGGAGTCCAGGGTGTGACCCACTCCATTCCGGTGCTGGCTTTCTATGGGAACTGGACGGATGCTTCCATGTTTGATCGGGGATGCAAGGCCGCAAACGACCTGTCTATCGAGAAATGGCCCTATACCAGCCAGACGTCAATTAATTATTTAACTTATACCGTTGAGGGTTCCTCTGATTTGTACTATTTCGGAGGGAACCCCACCACGGTCCGGGATGAGACCTATGTGCCAGAGCGTGCTTCTCTGAATAACCAAAATGGGGATGCATTGCGGCAGTATTTCATCACTCCCATTCGCAATGCGGCGGCAGGGAAGCTGATGATCACCAATTGCGACACCGGCGAGGTATACTTCCAGCGGGAGTTTGGTCCCCAAGCTGCTGCGTATTACTATGCAGCAGCAGATGCGTGGGCTTCTACCGCAAAAGCACTGGCGCTGAATTGGAAGGGAACAGATGCGCAGGGCGTCCCATTGGAAGAGGGTACAGCCTTTGATGTCACTGTGATTCTGGCTCCAGAATATTACGTGGACCATGAAACAGGGGAAGTAGACTGGGATGCTCTGGGTGAAGGAGCGTACTTAACGACTCGCGCCTACATTGACAATACGGAGCCGGAGCTGGTGAGCATAAGCCTGGATCCACAGGAAAACACCCTCGAACTGACGTTCCGGGATAATCGCTTTATTGCTGCGTGCCGGATTGCAACTGGCATATTCGGCAGCGTGTGGGGCGGGAACCAGATGGAGGCTGGTCAGGAGGTATCCCGTCTTTTTGACGTAGATTCGAAACGGTTTGAAAGTTTGGCTAGAATCTGGGTTTACGATTATTCTTACAATTATAAATACTATGAATTCGACATTAGCAGCCTTGACGTGAAGCCTGATATCGAGCATGAATTCGCAATCCATAATACGAGCACAGAGTGGTATGCATTCAATCATCCAAACACAGATGATCCCAGCATATACGACGTTCTGAAAGTTTATGGCGGCAACTCGTATTTCCAGGCGGCTACGAATGCGGACGGTTTTGTCTTTGCCTCGGATGAAAACGGGAATCTGTATGTGATGCATGAGAACGACCTGCGCCATGAAACGTGGATTCGGAAGTTTGATTTTATACCCGTGGATCTGGCCTATAATCCTGTGGACAAAATGATCTACGGCGTGACAGATACTGGCTCCCTATTCCGCTTTGACCAGCTTTGCACCAAGGTGGAGCAGGTGGGAAACATTGGCGCACTCAATACCAACACACTGGCTTGCGACGGCAGCGGAAATTTCTACTGCCTGGAGTATCCTACCGGGGCGTTGTATACCTTCACCGCAGAGACCTATGCTGCCCCTACTATGGTGGGAGAGACTGGCCGTGAAATGTACGGCATTCAAAGCTTGGAATGGAACTGCAATGATGGTCAGCTTTACTGGGGTTGGTCTAACAATCCAAACAATAATTGGTGGATTACCTCCTATGTGCTCCAGGTAGATCCGAATACTGGCGCTACCCAGGAATTTGGATATCTGTTTAGCGATCCTATGCCCGCTTTGTTTATATTTGACTTAAAGCGCAACGATCGATGGGACAGCAGCCGGTATCCTGCAGTGGACACTGCCGCCCAGATCGATATGCCTGCGACCCTTTCCCTTCTGAGAAGCGAAACCCAGACCCTGCCTGCCGCAGTGTTGCCGTGGACGGCAACAGAACGGGGCGTAACTTGGTCCAGCTCCAACCCTGAGGTGGCGTCTGTGGATGAGAGCGGCAAGGTTACCGCTGTGGGCGCAGGTCAATGCACCGTTACAGCCACGTCCATCCTGACGCCGCAGATTTCAAGCAGCTGCGCGGTAACGGTTGAAGCTTACGAGGCAACGCTCCAAGGTGTGATGCAGAATACGGACGGAAACACCACACTGTTTAGCTGGAGCTCCGAAACACGAACGAATACTGCCGGGCCGAACTTGCCG
This sequence comes from uncultured Eubacteriales bacterium, assembly GCA_900545515.1. Classification (GTDB taxonomy): domain Bacteria; phylum Bacillota; class Clostridia; order Oscillospirales; family Oscillospiraceae; genus Faecousia. The sequence goes on from UQZA01000044.1 coordinate 2,649, forward strand.
GTGAATGTCGGGGCTGTGGCCTATGATCCGGGCAACGATTGGCTGTATGCGCAGGACCGGAGTGACGGCTACTATATGCATAAATTCCAAGCCGGCACCGGGGAGCTGCTGGAAACGTCTCAAGCTGCAGCCAAAAGTGTCGCTTCCTGGGATATGGCCTTCTGCCAATACCTGGAGGAAGATGCGGCGTTGAGCGTGTATGGGACGTACATCTGTGCGCCGGAGCGGATTATGGATAACAACCAGCTGGTTTATGTCTTGGACCTGAGCAACTACCTACATCTGACTACGGCTGCCACTCAGCTCACGACAGTTGCCTCCGCCGGAGAGCAGCAAATTACCATGGATGTAACCGATGAAGAAGGAAATGTCATCGGAAGTGAGGAAATGGAGGCAGAGTGCTTCTATCTTCTTGATGACAAGGGGTATGTCTGGGCCGTTTGGATGTACCACCTGGACGATGGCTATGGAGCAGTACTGGGGCTTTACCCAACCACATTTGCAGGAACTCTTCCGTTCCCTATGGATGGCGAGTACCAAAATTGCTCTATGGTCGAAGACCCTGCCACTGGCACTCTCTATCTGTCCTATTTCACCGGGAACAGCACAGAATTTTACGGCTTGTATCCGCAGCGGGATGCAGACGGTAAGATTCAGTCCTTCCGGGCGGGTAAGCTTGGGGGCCTGGAGGAGGATGTCTGGCCCGTGGCCCTTTACCAGGCAACCGCCATCGATGCGCAGACCAGTGGCAAACGGCTGTGCCAGCAGTACCGGGATGCTACCATCCAAACGGCGGAGTTCACCGCCATGGACCAGGTTGCGATGCGCAATGCAGTGGAGGAGGACATCCCCACTGGAACGCTGCATGCAGTGCCCAACGAGCGTACAGCAACGCAGAGCGATGGCAAGCTCCGGGTGCCGGTGGAGGTTTCCACAGGCAGTCACAGTGGCCTTGTAACTGTGAACTACGATGCCACAGCGTTGACGCTGGAGGATGTGGCCACCTATGGGGAGCTGACCAGCTTGCGCCAGGAGGAGGGCTTCGTGACCCTAGGCTTTGCAGACCTGGAGGGCCTCACCACCGCCGCTACCCTCACCTTCGCGGCAAAGGAGGACGCTCCGAATCGCACGGACGTCACCTACACCTACCTCCAGCAGGAGGAAAAGACTGGCACGGCTGAGAAGCCGGTGGACATCCGGACGGAAACTCTGGAGCTGCACTGTCCCTCGAAAGCCTTTACCGACTTGAATACCAACCAGTGGTATCATGAGGGTGTGGACTACGTTCTGGAGCAAGAGCTCATGATTGGCATGAGCAACACCCAGTTTGCGCCCAATGGAACCATGACCAGGGGCCAGCTGATGACGGTTCTGCACCGGATGGCTGGGGAGCCGGAGACGAAGGGGCAGTCGCCCTTCGCCGATGTGAAGGCAGGGAAGTACTACACAGAGCCCATTGCCTGGGCATTTGAAACCGGGATTGCCAAGGGCATGACCGCCACTGCCTTTGCCCCCAACGCGCCTGTCACCCGGGAGCAGATGGTCACCTTCCTGGCCCGGTATGCACAGCTGCAGGACGTGGATACGGCCAGCAGCGCGGAGCTGGATTTCACGGACGCTGGCAGCGTCAGCGACTATGCCCAGGAGGCTATGGCTTGGGCCGTAGAGACTGGCCTGGTGCAGGGTATGGGCAATGGGAAGCTGGACCCCAAGGGCCCTGCTACCCGTGCGCAGATGGCCACGGTTCTAATGCGCTTTTGTGAAAGCATTTTGAAATGATTTGAGACAGTAAGGGGGCTGCGGCCCCCTTGCTGCGTCTAAATGTACCGGTGGGGCGTCGTACACCTAAGGCAACCCCTACAAGGGCATATGGTTTTAATCATCCATAAATCCGGGGCCGCACCCTACCGCCCGGGGTAGGCGGAAACCACGGCCCACCCCTGTAGCTCCCGCTATGTGCCTTGCTTTTTTGCTATGCCCATGGTATACTTTGGAATAGTTTAAGGATGGGGAGTGGAGAGCGTGGGCGAAAATTTGGACCAAGAGAGGAAGCCAATGGAGGTTTTCGTAACAAATCAACCTTATATGTTATATGAAACCGTGGAGCTGCTTCGGGCCTTTGTGAACGAAACCGATCCGGAAGATCTGACCATGGAGGGAGAATTTTGCCTCGCGCCCCAGGAGGTGAGAGACGTTATGGCTGCGGCCTGCCAGGGGGTGGATCCGGAGGACAAGTGGGTGCGGCACTTCTTCTTGGAGTATCCCATCTTAGATGATTCCGACCAAAGTACTTGCCTGGCTTCCTGCATCGCATATAGCATCTTCAACATTTCTATGAAGGAGACAACCCTGGAGCAGCAGCTGGCCTTTGTGGTAAACCAGTGGAACGTCTATCGGCGGACAGGCTATCACATCAGCGCAGTTGACCGCTTTGGAATTGACATCGACCTCATGCCAACCCAGGAGCCGGTTCGACTCTCCGATGAGCTGAAGCGGCTGCCCCTCTCCTCAGACTTTTATTTTTTGGTCCATGAGGCCTTTTCTGACCTGGATTTCAGCGCCGCTCAGCTGCTCCGGGTGATTCGCCCGGTGGCGGAGCGATTGCTGGCGTTGCTGCGGCCCTATGTGCGGCGCGCGGCTGCGCTGGCGGAGCGCTGGTCCCACTTTTTTCAGAATCGGGAGATGCTTTACGAGCTGTTAAGGTCCAGGGCCGGGGTGGTGGAGGAGGATTTTATTGACCGGGTGTACTTGGTTTTACGTTATCTCCACTCCCGTTATGTTACAGGCAATAGTTCCCCAAAGGAACGTGCCCTTGGCTTTCATATGGGCGTGGGGGTAGACTTGATTTTGACGGATGAGGATCAGGTGAGAAGCGCCACCAGCTTGGACTTGGAGGCGGCCGCCTTTAAGCTTCTGGGGGACAAGGGCCGCCGGGATATCATCCGGGTGCTGCGGAAGGAGGCCATGACCATGCAGGAGGTGGCCCACCGGCTGAAGGTCAACTCCGGTACCGTCTTCCGGAACATCAACAGCTTGTATAATGCAGAGCTGCTCATTCGCGAAAACCACGGCGGCCACTTCTTCTACCGGTCGAAAATCTCCTATATCCAGACGATTTTTGACCATATGATGGAGTTCTTTCGGGATGATGACCTGGCCGAAGAGGAATAACGGCCTGAAAATAAGCAGCGCTCCGGTCCCACACAGGCCGGGGCGCTTTTCACAGACGCCCCAATGCGCAGCAAGCTAATTTGCTGACGATTTGCCCTGGACAGAGGCGGGGGAGGCGTGGTAAAATGGGGCCAAATAGCCAAAAACTTTTACAAACAAGGAGTGTTTTGTATGGAACAGCGTCCCCTGGCCGGTTTGGAGCCGGCATGCGTGTTTCGTTTTTTTGAGGAAATCTGTGCCATTCCCCACGGCTCCCGGAATACAAAGACCATCAGCGATTACCTGGTCCGGTTTGCCCAGGAGCGAGGCCTCCGCTTCCGGCAGGACGAGTGGAACAATGTGGTGATCTTCCAACCGGGCACCCCGGGGTATGAGGACCATCCCCCAGTGATTCTCCAGGGCCATATGGATATGGTTTGCGAGAAGGAGCCGGACTGTCCCATTGACTTTGAGCACGACGGCCTGGACCTGACCCACGATGGTACCGACATTTTTGCACGGGGTACTACCCTGGGCGGGGATGACGGTGTGGCTGTGGCCTATGCATTGGCCCTGCTGGACTCCAAGGAGATTCCCCATCCTCCATTGGAAGTGATTATCACCGTGGACGAGGAGATTGGCATGCTGGGCGCTGCCGCCATGGACTTGTCGGACCTTCGGGGCCGGACTATGGTGAACCTGGACAGCGAAGATGAGGGCATCCTCACCGTTTCTTGTGCAGGCGGCGCCACGGCTTTCATCGACCTGCCCCTGAACCGCCGCCCGGTGTATGGCCCCTGTGTGGAGATTCTGGTGGATGGACTCCAGGGGGGCCACTCCGGTGTGGAGATCCACAAAAACCGGGCCAATGCCAATCAGGTTATGGGCGAGCTGCTGGTCCGGATTCAGGAGAAAATGCCGGTGTGCATCGTGAGCCTGGCAGGTGGCTCTAAGGATAACGCCATTCCCAGGAGCTGCCGGGTGAACCTGGTAGCCATGGGCTTGGAGCTGAGTGTGCTGCAGGAGATGGCTGATACAGTCGCGGCGGAGACCAAGTGCCGGTGCAGTGATCCGGACCTTGCCATCACCCTGCGGGAAGTGGAGGCTCTGGGCGGCTTGGCCATGAGCACCGACGACTCCAAGAAGGTTGCCGCGCTTCTGCAGGCGGTGCCCAATGGCGTTCAGGCTATGAGCAGCGATATCGAGGGCCTGGTCCAAACCTCCCTGAACCTGGGCATTGCACAGGTGGAGGAGGATCATCTGCATCTCACCTTCTCCGTCCGCAGCTCTGTCAACGGGGAGAAGGAGGCGCTGCTTCAGCGGCTGCGGGACATCGCCGGGGAGTTCGGCGGCAGCTACAGCCAGATGGGCGAGTACCCCGCCTGGGAGTACCGGAAGGATTCCCCTCTGCGGGAGCTGATGGTGGAGGTGTACCGGGAGATGTTCGGAAGCGAGCCCCAGGTGGTGGCCATTCATGCGGGCCTGGAGTGCGGCCTTCTGGGCGACAAGCTGCCCGGGCTGGATTGCGTTTCCTATGGTCCCCAGATGCAGGACATTCACACCAGCCGGGAGAAGCTGAATATTGCCTCCACAGCCCGGATGTGGCGATATCTTCTGGAAATTCTCAAGCGTTTGTAAGGAGCAATTGACGACTGTGATGCAAATTCTCGATTTTCACTGCCATGTATACCCCCACGCCATTGCGGAGAAAGCCTCCGATGCAGTGGCCCGGTTTTACCAGGTCCACCGGGGAGTGGAGATTCCCGACCAGACGGCAGCTTTGGATGATGTGCTGCAGGCACAGGCTGAGGCGGGCATTGCCAAGACTGTTTTGTGTTCTGCGGCCACGGTGCCACACCAAGTACAGCACATCAATGAGTTCCTGGCCCGAAAGGCGGCGGCCAGCGGTGGGCGTTGCCTGTCCTTTGGCACCCTGCATCCGGACAGCCCAGATCCCAAGGGGGATGTGGAGCATCTGCTGGAGCTGGGACTGAAGGGCGTTAAGCTCCATCCGGACATGCAGGGCTTCGCCCTGAATGATCCCAAGGCCATGAAGCTTTATGAGCTGGTGGGCGGACGGGTGCCGTTTCTGCTGCACACTGGGGACCCCCGGTTCTCCTTTTCCAACCCAGAGCAGCTGATACCGGCTCTGCTGGCCTTCCCGGAGACCACCTTTGTAGGGGCTCACATGGGTGGTCATACCTTCTGGAAGGAGGCTACAAAGGTACTGGCCGGCCGGTATGAGAACCTGTATGTAGACATTTCCTCCACTTTCTTTGGGGTGACCCCGGAGGAGGCTGTGGACATGGTTCGGGCCTATGGAGCAGAGCGGGTGCTCTTTGGCACGGATTTTCCCATGTGGTGTCCCAAGGATGAGGTGAGAAAGTTTTTGGCATTGCCCCTCACAGAGGAGGAGCGGCGCCTCATCGCCTGGGATAACGGCGCAAAGCTGCTGCATCTGGGCAGCTTAGCTTGCGCTGCTGGTGCGTAACGGTATGACCCATGCAGGAGGACATATGGAACAAAATACAAAGGTGACTGCCATTTTGGAGGCGCTGAAGGGGGACTATCCGGAGCCCCGCTGCGCCCTGGAGTATCAGAAGGACTATGAGCTCATGGTGGCGGTGCGCCTGTCCGCCCAGTGCACCGATGCCAGGGTCAACGAGGTGACGCCTGCCCTCTTTGCCGCCTATCCCTCCTTGGAAGCCCTGGCAGAGGCGGACATTTCCCATGTAGAAGAGCTGGTTCACTCCTGCGGCTTTTACAAAAACAAGGCCAGGGAAATTGTCCTGGCCTGCCGGATGTTGCTGACGGACTATGGCGGAAAGGTCCCCGGCACCATGGAGGAGCTGCTGAAGCTGCCAGGCGTGGGGCGGAAAACTGCCAATCTCTTGTTGGGCGATCTGTACGGCGCACCCGGGGCAGTGGTTTGCGACACCCACTGCATCCGGATTTCCAACCGCCTGGGCCTGGCCAAGGGGAAGGAGCCAGAGAAGGTGGAACGGCAGCTTCGGGCTGTTCTCCCCCCTGAGGAGAGCTCCGACTTTTGCCACCGTCTGGTGCTCCATGGCCGGGCAGTTTGCACCGCCCGAAATCCCAAATGCGCCGTCTGCTCCCTGGCCCCCTGGTGCACCTATGTGAACGGTGCGCCGGCGGAGACGGTGTAACGGGCAAAAAGAGCATAGAGTATCGCGCAAGAGATATGTAACTTTTGACCCTCATGGGGACGGTACGAACCAAACGCTGTCCCGATGGGGGTCCTTGCCATTTTGTCAGGATTTCTTAAGAATGTATTAATTCTCTGGCCCATTGACGCAATTGCCCGGCATTTTCTCTGCCGTCCGTTGACAATTTGAGGCGTTCCCACTATAATACTAGCGTTTGTACGGTGCATTTACCGTAACTTGATTGTAGGAGATATACATGGACATATTTGAAAAATGCGAAAAACGTTCCCGGGTGGACGAGGCCAAAGAGCTGGGGATTTATCCCTACTTTCATGCCCTGGAGTCCCGTCAGGATACGGTGGTGCAGATGGAGGGTAAGCGCCGGATTATGCTGGGCTCCAACAACTACCTGGGCCTGACAACAGATCCCCAGGTTATAGAGGCTGGGATTCATGCCCTGGAACGGTATGGAACCGGCTGCTCCGGTTCCCGATTTCTCAATGGGACCTTGGAGATGCACCTGGAGCTGGAGGCGGAGCTGGGGGAGTTCCTCCATCAGGAGGCCGTGATGACCTTCTCCACCGGGTTTCAGAGTAATTTGGGAATCATCAGCGCCTTGGTTGGACTCCATGACTACGTCATCTGTGACCGGGAAAATCACGCCAGTATTTACGACGGCTGCAAGCTGAGCTACGGCAAGATGCTCCGCTACCGGCACAACGATATGGGGGACCTGCGGCGGAAGCTGGAGCAGGTTCCGGAGGGCTGCGGCTGCCTGGTTGTCACAGACGGCGTGTTCTCTATGGGAGGAGATATTGCCAACCTGCCGGAGATTGTGGCTCTGGCCAGGGAATTTGGCGCCCGGGTGATGGTGGACGATGCCCATGGTCTAGGCGTCATCGGGGAAGGCGGTCGGGGTACCGCCAGCTACTTTGGCTTGGAGGATCAGGTGGATGTGATTATGGGCACCTTCTCCAAGTCCCTGGCCAGTCTGGGCGGCTTTATGGCGGGCAAGGAGCGGGTGGTGGATTATGTGCGCCACAATTCCCGGCCCTTTATTTTTTCCGCCTCCATTCCCCCCTCCAACTGCGCCGTGGCGCTGGAGGCCCTTCGGCAGCTCAAGAAGCGGCCGGAGCTGGTGGAGCGGTTGACGCAGCTGTCGGCTTACGCCCGCAAAGGGCTGACGGAACGGGGCCTGAGCCTCCGCCCCTCCACCACGCCCATCATTCCCATCTATACCTACGACTCAGTGCGTACTCTGGTGAAGGCCAAGGAGTTGTACGATGCGGGGGTTTATGTCAACCCTGTGCTGCCGCCTGCCACGCCGGAGCGGGAGTGTCTGCTGCGAACCAGCTACATGGCCAGTCATACCGAATCCATTTTGGACGAGGCAATGGACTGCGTGGCAGCTGTTGTGGGAAAGGAGTGTCCATGAAGAGCGAAACAGTGGTCCTCCTCACAGGAGGAAGCTCCGGCATTGGGCAGTGCACAGCCCGATACCTGGCGGAGGCCGGGTGCCGGGTGTATGAGCTTAGCCGCCGGGACAGCAGCCAACCGGGGATCATCCACCTAACCTGCGATGTGACCCGGGAGGAGCAGGTGCAAGCTGCAGTCAAGACGGTGGCAGAGCGGGAGGGCCGAATCGACATCGTAGTGAACAACGCCGGCTTCGGCATTTCCGGCGCCGTAGAATTCACGCAGACGGCGGACGCACAGCGGCTTTTGGACGTGAATTTCTTTGGTATGGTCCGGGTGAACCGGGCGGTGCTGCCCTATATGCGTGAGGCGGGGAGGGGACGGATTGTGAATCTCAGCTCCGTAGCGGCGGTGGCGCCCATTCCCTTTCAGACCTACTATTCTGCCTCCAAGGCGGCGGTGAATGCCTATACCATGGCCCTGGCCAATGAGGTGCGGCCCTTTGGCATCACCGTCTGCGCCGTACAGCCGGGGGACATTGCCACTGGTTTCACCTCCGCCCGGGAGAAGTCTCAGGCAGGGGATCAGGCTTACAACGGTCGGATTGGCCGCTCTGTGGCCCGGATGGAGCACGATGAGACTGCCGGTATGTCCCCGGCGTCTGCGGGAGCCTTCATTGGCCGGGTGGCGCTCCGGAGAAGCCATCACCCTTTATATACCATCGGTGGCTTTTACCGCTTCGCGGTACTCCTGCTGAAGCTTCTGCCGGCGTCCGCAGGAAACTGGCTTTTGGGCAGGCTGTATGCAAGCTAAATGCGCAAAATTGCTATGTCTGAACGGTGGTTTGGACATGGCAATTTTACGCGTTCTGTCCGGTTCCACAGGGGGGCGCTTCTTGTGGAGATAGGGGAAGATCTCAATGAAACCGCATTTATTTTGACGCTCCTGCGCCAGCGATGGGTGAGTATCTTGGACCCAGAAAAAGGGAATGCGGCTGCCCTGAATTGTCCGGATGTACCCCTTGCCATTTTCACAAAAATGCGCTATAATATAGTCAAAATATAATATGGAAGGTGTTTCCTCTTGACAAAGATTGATGTATACTCTGGTTTCCTGGGAGCCGGCAAGACGACTCTGATCCGCAAAATGATTGCCGAGGGTTACGGCAAGCAAAAGCTGGTCCTCATTGAGAATGAGTTCGGTGAAATCGGCATTGACGGCGGCTTCCTCCAGGAGGCGGGCATTGAAATCCGGGAGATGAACTCCGGCTGCATCTGCTGCTCCCTGGTGGGGGATTTTGGCAAGGCTCTGGAGCAGGTGATCGACCAATACCATCCGGACCGCATCCTCATCGAGCCCTCAGGTGTGGGGAAGCTCAGCGATGTGATTGCTGCTGTAAAAAAGGTTACCAATGATGAGGTGCAGCTGGGCTATACGGTGGCTGTGGCCGATGCTGGAAAATGTAAGGTCTATATGCGCAATTTTGGGGAGTTCTATAACAACCAGATCGAGACGGCGTCTACCATTGTTCTCAGCCGGACCGATTCCATCAGCCAAGAGAAGCTGGACGGAGCGGTGGCCCTCCTGCGGGAGCACAACGCGGTTGCCACCATGGTGACCACCCCCTGGGATCAGCTCACTGGCGCACAGCTGGTGGAGGCCATGGAGCACAAACAGACCCTGGCAGATGAGCTGGCCCAGATGGAGGCCCAGCGCCTTGCCCAGGAGGACGAGGAGCAGGAGCATCACCATGACCATGAAGGCTGCTGCCACAGCCATGAGCACCACCATGACCACGAAGGCTGCTGCCGTGACCACGAGCATCATCATGACCACGAAGGCTGCTGCCATGACCACGAGCACCATCATGACCACGAGGGCTGCTGCCATGACCACGAGCACCACCATGACCACGAGGGCTGCTGCCACGGCCAGGAGCATCACCATCACCACGCCGATGAGGTCTTTACCAGCTGGGGCGTGGAGACACCGAAGAAGTTCACTCAGGCTGGCATTCAGAAGGCCTTGGAGGAACTGGAGAACGGAGAGCTGGGCACGGTTCTCCGGGCCAAGGGCATTGTCCCGGCAGAGGATGGAACCTGGATTCACTTTGACTATGTGCCCGGTGAGGCAGATGTTCGCACCGGAAGCCCGGCGGTGACGGGACGACTGTGCGTCATCGGTGCGCAGCTGGACGAGAAGGCCATTGCCGCCCTCTTTGGGGTGTAAGCCATGCCCATTCCGGTGTATGTATTTACTGGTTTCCTAGATGCCGGTAAGACCAAATTCATCCAGGAGACTTTGGAGGACCCCCGGTTCAACGCCGGGGAACGGACGCTGCTGCTGGCCTTTGAGGAGGGGGAGGAGGAGTATGACCTGTCTGCCTTCCCCAAGAAAAATGTGTATCTGGAGGTTCTGGATCAGGACACGGTGACCATGCAGCAGCTGGCGGCGCTGCAAAAGAAGTACCGGGCCCAGCGGGTGGTGGCGGAGCTTAACGGCATGAAGCTGGTGGGGGAGCTGTACGCCCGCTTCCCGGAGAGCTGGGCCGTGGCCCAGGAAGTGATGTTTGCCGATGCCTCCACCATTTTGCAGTACAACGCCAATATGCGCAACCTGGTGGTGGATAAGCTGTCGGGCTGTGAAATGGTGGTGTTCAACCGGGTCGAGCCGGACGCCGACACCATGCCCCTGCACAAGCTGGCACGGGCGGTGAACCGCCGGGTGGACATCCTCTATGAGAGCACCGACGGTAGCTCTGCCTTTGACGAGGTGGAAGACCCGCTACCCTTTGACCTGAATGCTCCGGTGATTGAGGTGAGGGATGAGGACTATGGTCTGTGGTACCGGGATGTGTCCGAGGAGCCGGAGAAGTATCAGGGCAAAACCGTCCGGTTTAAGGCCCAGGTGGCGCGGTTGCGCCGGGACAGAGACGGGATTTTTGCCCCGGGCCGGTTTGTGATGACCTGTTGTGTGGAGGACATTCAATTCTGTGGCGTTCCCTGTAAGTTCGCCGGGGCCGCCAAGCTGAAGGCCAAGAGCTGGGTGATGGTCACTGCCCAGGTATCTGCAGAGCGCCACGCCCTGTACCAGGGAGAGCTGGGCCCCATTCTCACAGCCCGATCTGTGGAGTCCTGCTCCCCGGCGGAGCAGGAAATTGTGACATTTTGAGGAAATAAAGCCAAAAGAGGTTGCGCAATCTGTTTTGTGGCAATCCCTTTTGCATGGAACGTGCCGTTTCCGGAGAGATGGGGGCGGGACGCGATGGGGGGAGACAGCATGTGCTTTTATGACAAGGTGAGCGCGTCGGTAGCGTGGATCCGGGAGAAAACCGAACAGATACCGGAGCTTGGGGTGATCCTGGGCAGCGGGCTGGGCGGCTTGGCGGATGAGCTGGAGGAGCGGGTGGTGATCCCCTATGGCGAAATTCCCAACTTCCCTAGATCTCAGGTGGAGGGCCATGCGGGAAACCTGGTGATTGGCAGTATAGGGGGCAAGACGGTTGCCGCTCTGCAGGGCCGGTTTCACTACTACGAAGGCTTCTCCATGAAAGAGGTGACCTTTCCCGTTTATGTGCTGAGGCTGCTGGGTGTCCGTGACCTGATTGTCACCAATGCTTGCGGTGGAATCAACCGGTCCTTTGCTCCCGGCGACCTGATGCTCATCACCGATTATATAAACATGCTGGGGCAGAACTCCCTGATGGGAGACAACGATCCCCGCTTTGGACCGAGATTTCCGGATATGTCCGAACCCTATGCCGCCAAATGGATCCGGCTGGCTGAGCGTGTAGCGGAGGAGTGGGCAATCCCCTATCAGAAGGGGGTTTATGCCCTGTTCCCCGGCCCCTGCTATGAAACGGCAGCCGAAATCAGGGCCTACGCCGCCTTGGGCGCCGATGCCATTGGCATGTCCACGGTGCCCGAGACCATTACGGCCAATTACCTGGGCATGGGAGTTCTGGGTGTGGCCTGCATCACAAACATGGCAACAGGCATCGCCAAAGAAAAGCACACCCATGAGGAGGTACTCCGTGTGGCCCGGGAGAGTGGCGAAAAACTCCGCCTCTGGCTCAGACAGCTGCTGCTGCAATGGCCGGGGGATACGCAAACGGAGGGAACGGAGACGGTTTCAGGCTAAACTTGTAACTAAGGAATGAACGGCGCACCAAACCAGGAGGGACGGCTCCCTCCCGGCGTTGGTGCGCCTTTTTCCATGGGCTGCGATGAAAGATAAGGTACAATAAGTTGCGCAAATTGAAAGAGGCAAAAGAGTAGACACGGCTTGCCAGTCTCTGGTAGAATGAAGTTATTACACGGTAGTGTCAAGAGTTATGCGCATATTTGTTTTTGGCCACTGGTAGAAATCTTTTTTGCGCATAACTCTTGACACTACCAAGACAGCGTAAACATAGAAAAATGCAAAATATCAAGATTCAGGCCCCACCAAAGCGGTGGAGCCTGCGTAAGCATGCCCGAAATGTGGAAAGTTTTCCACAATTTGGACTAAAATTCTGTCTTCGGGAGATAAATGAATATAAATGAGGGCCTACTGCAAATTTCTTTTTTGCAACAGGCCCATTGCATGTCAGGTGGTGTTGCTGAAACTGGCGACCTTATATTTCCGGGGTCTAGCAGGCAGCCGCTCTGGTGAATTACCCCTCCAAAATGATCCAGCTATGTGTTCTGTTATGACCCTGCGTTCCTACCCTGTGGAACATCAATCTGTTCTAAAGTACTTTTTTAGTGAATCGATCAAGGCGCTGATCTCCGCCTTGTTAAGAGAGTAATAGGTCCGGGCGCCGTCGTTATGGACCGTCACCAGCTTGGCGCCCATGAGGATGCCGATGTGTTGGGAGACTGTGACGGGGGACAGACCCACGAAGCTGGCCAGTTCCCGGCCATAGGCGGGGCCGTCCAGGAGCTTGGTGAGGATGTTAAATCGGTTCCGGTTACTGAGGGCGGAGAGGGTTTGGGTCAGCTGGATGCCAGAATTACGGGACTGGGCGAAATTTTCACGTAAGAATTCACACAGGGTGCCGATACAGCAAAGCAGCACGGTTTCGTCAGCATTAAATCCGTAAACGACATAGTTGCTGCATACAACGCTGGGATAAATGTAAATTTGCTTGATCCGGCTCCGGTCTCTGGGCAGGAGCCGGTCCATCATCGCCTCCTCTGTTTCCTGGCAGTAACGGTTGTGAAAATGCTCCAGCAGGGGCGAAATCAGCTCCTGACATCTTTGAAACTCCTTTGCCACAGGCGTCAAGGCGTCTTGGAGCAGATCCACATATTGCTCTCCGTTGAGGGCCAGGTCGGTCAGGATCAGCTTGGAGCTTTGGGGCAGGTCGCTTCCGTTGATGGCCTGAAACAGCTGTTGAATGCTGAGATTTTCACCGGCATCACAGCTTTCCGGATTCAAAAATTCCAAAATTCGCCCTGGCAGTCCCCAGAGGCTTTGACGAAGATGCGTGAAAAAGTCAGCAGCCTCCCAATCTAGGTATGCTTCTGCCAGGCCGGGTAGCAGTATGGAGCAAACATGCCCGGCGGATGGATGCCGCTGGTCATTGCCCTTGTGGTACAGAGGGGCATAGAGCTTCTGGAGCGTGGCATCCTGCACCGTGATGCTGGCACGAAGCCGCTGCTCCAGCTCGGTGAGAATTTTGGAGTAGGATGACAGGGCCTGGCTGTGCAGGCAGCTTTCTCCCTTACCAAAGGTCCGCTCCAGAAAGGAATTCCAGGACACACCTGCCGCCTGGTTTGCCAGGAACAGGCTCGCTTCGAAGAGTGGGATGGGGTTGTAGCAAATCATAATGTACCTCTCTAATTGGTTGCGGCAGTTGGCTATGCCACTTTTGTCCATTATAGCACTTTTTTTGCAGAAAGCTATTGACAACGTCACAAAAAGCGGGTAAAATTTATCCATCACGAACGTTCGTAAAAATACGAACAAGAAAAAGGAGGCATTTTATGAAACGGATCATTGCGGTACTTGCGCTCATCGCTCTGCTGGTGTCGTTCACCGGCGTTCCCGTTTCGGCAGCAGCCATCAATCCCCCTGCATTTGCAGGCCGTGGAGATTCGGATCCGCTGCGGGCGGTGCAGATGGCCGTGCCCGAAGGGGCGAAACCTATGGCGGCGGCCACTTTGGATGAGGCGCTGAACGTCCCGGGTGGAACTTTGGAATTCAGCACCTTTAGCATGCCGAGCTACGGCTTCTATGACTGGGTGGTGGAGGAGGACTATGCCAAGTCCAACAGCGCTGGCCACGATGGAGGCCCTGAGAACCCCTATGGACCATACACCCAGAGTCAGGTGAGCACTTGGGTGGACTTCGGGGAGGATCAGGCGATTTCCTTCCGCTTCCGGGTCAGCTGTCAGGATGCAGAGGAGACGGACTACTTTGCCCTGTTTGTGGACCAGGTCCCCGCTGGGGTCTGGTACGGAGAGGTGGATTGGACAACCTTCTCCTTCCCGGTCTCTACTGGTGAGCATCAGCTGACCTGGGTCTACAACAAGGACGCGTCCATATCGGAAGGCGAGGATACGGCGTATCTGGACGATGTGGAGGTAGTTCCCTTTCAGCGCTACAATCCGGTGCACGCACCGGAGCTGGACGAGGCGCTGAATGTACCCGGCGGAACCCTGGAGTTCTACACTCCAGAGGAGGCGGCCAATGGGTACTTCCCCTGGGAGGCGGTGGAGGAAGGCTACGCCAGGTCTACCAACCAAGGGATCGACGCTGCCACTTCCTATTCTCCTCCTTCGATTTCTACGGTTTATACAATGGTGGACGCCAAGGAGGGTGACGTGCTCACCTTCCGGTATAAAGTCAGTAGCGAGAAGAAAATGGATTTGCTCCGCTTCTATCTGGATGGCGAGCGGTTAGAAAGCTGGTCCGGCGAGGTGGACTGGGCGACCTTCATCCTGGCCCTGGAGGCAGGTCCCCACGAGCTGCGGTGGGAGTACGATAAGGATTACTCCGGCTCGCAGATGGAAGACACAGGCTGTCTCGATGACGTTTGTGTAGCGGCGCCGGTGGCAGCTACTGGTGTGGAGATGCAGGAGACTGCCTCTGTGGCCGGGTACCGGACTGTGCAGCTTACCTGGAACGTCCTGCCTGACACGGCTTTTAACCGGGATGTGACCTTCACCTCTTCGGATGAGGCAATCGCCACGGTGAATGAAATGGGCCAAGTAACCGGCGTCAGCCAGGGTGAGGCCACCATCACCGTCACCACCAAGGATGGCGGCTTTACGGATACCTGCCTCGTGACTGTCACGCCGGATGAACCCCCGGTGAACCTCTATGGCTTCATCTGGGCCCAATTTGCCGATGATACGGAGGGCTATTATCGGGAGCCGAATACCTGGGGCTCCTTTACAGACACGAATCCCAAGGACGCCAAGATCCTGGGCCAGATGCCTGCAGGCGATGGTGTGCAGGAGGGAACGGTGGTGCTCTGCGCGGAGTTAGTGGGCGATACGGTCTATGGCTATACCAAGGGGGGCTACTTCTTCACCATGGACTTTGAAGCCATGGAACAGGGGACGCTTGGGAATGTGGAATACAAGCGGGTCAACGTCACAGGGTATGAGGATTTCTACCCTACGGAAATGGCCTATGACTACAGCACGGGGACCATGTACATCATCAATATGCTTGGGGTCTTGTACGAGGTGGATTTGGAAACCGGCGACCTGGATCTGGACTCTGCCCGGGTGCTGGATGGCGTCCTACCGGGTGCTCCCTCCGGTGTCAGCGACTACGCCTGTGGCTTTGCCATTGACCTGGACGGAAACGCCTACATTATGATTGTGGGCATAGGCATGAGCTACGGCGGCAACGGTTGCTCCCGGCTGGCGAAATTGGATCTGGAGACCGGCGAGTATACGGTCGTTGGTCAGACCACAGCGGAGTGCTATCAGGAGCAGTCCATGTGCTTCGACCACAACTCCGGGCGGCTTTATTGGGCCCAGTTCAACACAATCTACGATGTGAGCTGCGTTCAGCTCTTCATCGTGGATACAGAGACGGCGGAGCTCACAGACTGTGGCCGGATTACGGAGTTTGGCGCAGAGGTTCTGGGTATGTTCATCCCCATCTGCGAACATTCCGAGTTGACTGCCGTGGAGGCTAAGGCCCCCACCTGCACCGAGTCAGGCAATCCCGCCTATTACCACTGTGAGAACTGTGGCAAGAACTTCTATGATGACAAGGCCATTGAGGAGGCTCCCGTTGAAGAGCTGACCCTCCCTGCCTTGGGCCACAAGCTTGAGCTCCGGAATGCCAAAGAAGCCACCTGCACCGAAGACGGCTACACCGGCGATGAGGTCTGCACCACCTGCGGAGAAATCGTGAAGCGGGGTGAGGTCATCCCGGCCCATTGCCCCAGCAAGGCCTTTGCAGATCTGAATACGGACCG
>UQZA01000045.1 GCA_900545515.1 uncultured Eubacteriales bacterium
TGGAAATCCCGTCAAAAAACGAGCCGGGTACCGGATAATACCTGACTCGTTTTTGAGAGATTCTTAACTTAATGACATTACCCAAATTGGGACGCATTACGGAAATTGGCAGTAGGACAGGCTCAGTCACACCTCCTTACGGCCCGGATTGCTGCCCATATAGGTCATGCTGTACCGCTGCCTGATAATAATGCTCTATGGTTGTTGGGGCGTTATACAGAACGGTCAACAGATAACCACGAATGTTGCGGATTTTGGTGGTATTATTGCGCATACATTCCAGCACATACTCGATGTGCGACTGTTGCAGTACGGAAAAACGTTGCTTAACAATCTCGCTTTTGAACTGCGTTCCACCAATTCGGAAAGTTGCCTGGCTGCTGCAAAGCACATCGGTGATGAGTTCTACTAGCTCGTCCACGGTTTCACGGTCATGCCCGGTGAAAGCGATGTAGCCGATATTCTCCTGAACCTGCGCTTTTCGTTCTTCCCGATCCATCCCATCCATCTGGGGTTCCGATGGATGGATAGATGGGTAAAGATAACTATTATCAGGATAGTTATTCCTATTAAAATAGACTTCGGTTTTTCCGACTTCTGGACTTCTGATTTTCCGAACTCCAGACTTCGGTTTTTCCGAAGTCAAGACTTCTGATGACGGGCTGACTTCTGAAAAACCGAAGTCTTGACTTCTGACAGGCGGATATTTTAAATCAGTGGGCAGTTCGGGAGAAGGCGGGGGAACAGCCCTGGCGGCAAACCGCTTTACATAGATTCGGGCAGGACGGCCTTGCCCCTGTTTCACCCGTTCAATGAGGCCAATGCCCCGGTTGGCGTCCAGTTCAGACAGCAGCTTCACACCCTTGTCTTTGCCGCAGTTCATATCCTCCATAATTTCCTCCAGCGTATAGTAAATATAGACCCGGCCCTGTTCATCGTACCAGCCGTTCTTTGCGGAAAGGCCCATCCGGTCAAGCAAAAGGCCGTAAAGAAGTTTAGCGTCTGTGGAAAGATTTTTGAAATGCGCGCCTGTGATAAGCAATTTGGGAATCCGGTAATAGCTGAATTGCTCGGATTCTTCACCGTAGAAATAGGAAAAGGAAACCGCCCTGTCCATCGTCTCACCTCCATTTGGGCATAGAAAAAGGGCGTCCTGAAGATTTCAGAACGCCCGGTGGGGGAGCGGAATGGCATTTTGATATGCTGATCTGCCCCTTGGAAACGAAAAAACTCGTTTTGTTTCCAAAACGAGTTTTTTCATCTTGACTTCCCAAGAAATGGTGGAGATAAGCGGGATCGAACCGCTGACCTCTTGAATGCCATTCAAGCGCTCTCCCAGCTGAGCTATACCCCCGTATTCTATTCGATTTGCGCGTCTCACAAACCGCTCCCCTATAATAACACAAATTGCGAGAAAGTCAAGAGGAAATCAGAAAAAATTTTTGTTTTTTATTGGGGGAGGAAAGAGGTGCCTCAAAACTAGCTTTGAGACACCTCTTGGGTCATGTTTTCTTGACGAACTTTTCTTTGCATCTGGGGCAGGTAATGGAGATTTTTCCTTTGCCTCTGGGGACGCGAACCAGCTGCTTACATTTGGGGCACTTGTAGTACCGGTTTTTCCGGTCCTTGATGCGGTCTATGAGCTGCAGAAAGCGGCGGTTTTCCTGGTAGCGCCGGTAGGTGTTTTTGGACAGCATCCGGTAAAGCACCAAAACCATAGGAATATAGGCCAGGAGATTGAGCCACCCATTCCGGGTGAACATCCCAACCAGACATAAAATTAGATCCAAAACCAGAATGGCCAGACTCAGCTGGTCCACACCGTAGCGGCCTGCGAATACCCGCTGAAGCCAGTTGCCAAATTTTTGTTTCATAGTCTTATCACCTTGGCGAGAAATTTATATGGTCATTATATGGCAAATCCCGCAAAATTCAACGGCTGGGCGGTAATGTTTACGAATTGTTTAAAACCGGATGGGCAAGAAGGGAGGAGGGGTACTTCAAAACGACAGATGTCTGGTTTTTGAGAGAATTTGTCAAAATTGCAAATGACATTTGCTCTAGAATGCTGTATAATAAGGAATAGTTATGAAGGCATCCCTTCGCTGATTGGGAGGCGGAGCGTGCGTTCTGCAAAGTAGAAATTAGGAAAGAGATAGGAGTGATTCGTTGTGGAGCAAAATCAAAAATACACTTGTTTTGTAATTTCACCCTTGGGGCAGGAAGGAAGCCCTGAGCGAATGAACGCCGACCAGGTTTTGGACTATTTAATTATTCCTACACTGACCAGATGCGGCTTTTCAAAGGAGAATATTGTGCGTTCTGATAAGATAGCCAAGCCGGGCAGAATTTCAGAGCATATTGCCAGCTGCATTGAAACCAGTGAGCTGTGCATCATTGACCTGACAGGCCTGAATGCCAACGTCATGTACGAGTATGGCCTGAGGAAGGGGTACGGAAAGCCCTATATTGTGCTGGCCCAGAAAGGACAGCCTCTGCCTTTTGATGTGTATGATGACCGGACGATATTTTATGACATTTCGGAGGTGCCCGCGCTGATAGCTGCACAGGAAACGTTGGAGAAATTTACAGAGGCGATTAAGGCAAAAGGTTTTATTGAGTCTGAGGGGCCGGAAAGTGTCACATCCATTTCTGAGCGGCTGAAAAGCATTGAGGCAAAGCTGGACAGCGCCTTGAATGTCATACAAAGTGCTACCAAAACCACCGGCAATGTTACGCACCGTGGTGCAGAGGTAGACGACATTTTGACTCAGCTTTCTCCCATCCAGGCCTTCAACTACGCCCTCACCCAACGGGACCTCAAATTGGGAGAGGATCTGATGCCGGTTCTGGAAGGCGCTCTGAGCAAGGAACGGTTCATTGACCAAGTGGTGGCCCAGCTGACATCCATGGGTTCTGCGAAGGCTGCCCGGATTCTGGAGGAGAACTGGGACTATGTCGCCAGTAACTTCACCTTCAAGCAGCGTTACGAAGAGGTGGGCTGCTACATCAGCTACTGTAACCGGGCCGATTGTGAGCCGGAACACTTGGAAAAGCTTGTTGCCACCATTGAGGGGCTTTTGGATGAGGCGCCCTCGCCGAAGGATCGGGCGGGATTGTATAACCAGAAAAACCGGCTTTATTTCGGGGCCTACACCACGTTGGAGGCAAAGGGAGAGGTACATCCGGAATATTTGGAGACCGCCATCCAGGCCCTGGAAAAGGCCATCAAGCTGAACGGCGACGAGCCGTCTTACTACTACAATCTGGCGACCTGCCAGCGGAAGAAGGGCGACTTAGACGCTGCGGTAGATGCCATTTCGAAGTGCATGGATCTGGACAGCAACGATGATGACCACCTGAAGCTGGCCTATGAGCTGTACACGGAAAAGAAGGACTCCAGGGCTGTGGGGACCCTGGAGAAGCTGGCAGCGGTGAACCCCTACCTGGCCAAGCTGGTGCAGAAGAAGAAAAAGTCCTGAGTCACAGGGGGCCGAGTATCAAAACCCGCTGAGCAGATGGAATGTCTGTTCAGCGGGTTTTATTTGGCATCCGAATTGATTGTTACAGTGTGGAGCCGTCCAGCTTGGTGCCGCAGTTGTTGCAGAACCTGGCGGATTTGGGCGCCGCTTGGCCACAGATGGGGCAGTATTGCACGTTGGCGCCTGCTGAGCCTTGGGGCTGCTGACCGGCGGCTGGTGGGATGTAAGCAGGGGGTGCAGGAGGCGCGTACCGGGCGCTGTAGGCCGGATCGGCCAGGCAATGCTGGATCTCGTCATAGAAGCCAGCCTGGGCAAGACCGGCCACCAGGGGCGTCAGGGCGGCGCCCAGCACCGCTGCGAGAGCCAATAAAACGCAAAACGGGACATGCAGGAAACGAATTTGTGCCAGCCCAAGAAGCAGGAGAAGAACCAAGGCCCAACTTCCATAGATCAGCAAATCTGCCAAAAACATCTTTCCGCGATACCCCTTGGTCTCCCGGGCGGAAACCTGGATGGCCTCGGTGGCCTTGACGTCCGGCCGGGTCATGAGGATATAGGGGGTCAAACGGTAGGTGTAGAGCTTGACAGGTCCTAAGACCAGACCGGCAACCGGGATCAGCGTCCACAGGAAGACCCAAAGGCTCATCCATGCCATACCGCCCACCAGGTGGGGCAGCTGCTCCAGGCGGAAGGGGGAGAAGAGGTCGCAAACTTCCGGAAAGGTTCCCTGATAGGCGCGGAGAAAAATCAGCGCTACGGAGCCGCTGAGGACTAGATTCAGGGCAAATGCCGCAGCGGGAACAGCCCAAAAGCCAATCGCCGCCAGCCAGACGAGAAGCCCGGCCAGGAGACGAATGCCCCACAGTAGCAGGGGTTTCATTTGCAAAGTCTTTCGTACTTTCTGAAAAATCCAGGATACCATACAAATTACCTCCTCTGAAAAGCAAAGAACCGGTAGCTCACACGTCTAGTATAGCTGTTTGCCGGTACCTGTCAAGGCAGAGAAAGGAATCTTAAAAAAATCTTCTGATTTCCAGTTCCTCTGGCAGGGGGGGGCGGGCGCATAAAGACACCACATGGTTTTCCCATTCCCACAGACGGAAGTGCAAATCCCAACCCTCCAGGGTGGGGCCCTGGAGATCAAAACTCAGGTGGTTGGGATACCCACGAAGCCCGTCGCCGGTGTATTTCACTGTGGCTTCTTTTAGTGTCCACAGGGAGAGGAACAACCGGTCCGGGTCTTCCGCTTGCTGCCAGAGGCAATATTCCTGGGAAGAGAGTACCTTTTTCACCAGAGCTGGCCGGACGGGCCTGCCCAATTGCTCCGCATCCAATCCCACCTCCGTCTCAGCCAAGGCACAAAAAACCATGGCACGGGTGTGGGTGATGGAGCAGTGAAGGGGGCTGTTGGCAAAATAAGGCTTCCCACGTTTGCGGCGCAAAAGGGGGGGCATTGGCTGCCCCACCGTCTCCTGATACAAGCGGTCCAGAAGGCGGCGGGCATCCAATCCGCCTTGATTGGCAGTGGTGGGGGCGGCAGCAAGGGCAAACAGAGGGGGCATAGGGACTCCTTTCCAGGATGGGGGTTCGGCTACTCCCCAGGGGAGCAGAATCATAAATGAAAAAAGGGGTGCTGCACCTATGCAGCACCCCATCATGTGATTTCGCCGGGGAATTAGCCGTTGCCGCGCATCTGAGCGAAGCACTCGCTGCAGTACACAGGACGGTCAGACTTGGGCTCAAAGGGCACCTTGGCCTCTCCGCCACAGCGGGCGCAGGTGGCGGTGAAGTACTCACGGGGGCCGCGGGCGGCGTTCTTGCGGGCGTCACGGCAGGCCTTGCAGCGCTGGGGCTCGTTCTGGAAGCCGCGCTCTGCGTAGAACTCCTGCTCACCGGCAGTGAAAACGAATTCGTTGCCGCACTCTTTGCAAACTAAAGTCTTGTCTTCGTACATGGATGAATTACCTCTCTTTGGATAGTTGTGTTAGCCCCGTAAAGTGCCCATCAAGTAATTTGCTGGTCTGTTGTCCAGGGTTTTATGCGAACGGCTTTGCCGTGATCGCCGAGAAAGCCGGCGAAGACGTTTGGATGAAGGTCTGGAGCAGAGGCCCAGACCAGCCCGCAAGTGCACGTCTCACCTAGTTGCATATTATAGCAGAAAAAATGAATTTGTCAATAGTGAATAAGATTTTTTCCTTTGAAAACGCAGATTTAGTCAAATTTACGATTTAGACAGCGCCCCTACAGAGACAGCTGTGTTTGACCAGTGAAAGGCAGGCCCAGATGCTCATAGGCGAGCTGGGTGGCGCACCGTCCCCGGGGCGTCCGGGTCAGGAAGCCCAGCTGCATCAGGTAGGGTTCATATACGTCTTCCAGGGTCACAGCCTCTTCGCCAATGGTGGCAGCCAAGGTTTCCAGGCCTACGGGGCCGCCGCCATAATTTTGAATGATGGCAGTGAGCATTCGGCGGTCTATGGCGTCCAAGCCGAGGCGATCCACTTCCAGCCGCTCCAGGGCCAGGTTGGCAGCCTCCCGTGTGATGACGCCGTCGGCGCAAACCTGGGCAAAATCCCGAACCCGGCGCAGGAACCGGTTGGCGATTCGGGGTGTGCCCCGGCTCCGGGCGGCAATCTCCTGGGCGCCTTGTGGGTCAATTTCCATGCCCAGGAGGGTGGCGGACCGGGCGACGATCCGGGAGAGCTCCTGGGTGGTGTACAGCTCCAGCCGCAGGGATACGCCAAACCGGTCCCGCAGGGGGCTGGAGAGCTGCCCGGCCCGGGTGGTAGCTCCCACTAAAGTGAACTTTGGCAGGTCCAGACGGATGGAGTTGGCGGACGGCCCTTTGCCCACGATGATGTCAATGGCATAGTCCTCCATAGCCGGGTAAAGAATTTCCTCCACCACCCGGTTGAGCCGGTGAATTTCGTCAATGAAGAGGATATCCCCGGGGTTCAGATTGGTGAGCAGAGCTGCCAGATCTCCGGGCTTTTCAATGGCCGGGCCGGAGGTGATGCGGATATTCACCCCCATTTCGTTGGCGATGACGCCGGCTAAGGTGGTTTTGCCCAAGCCGGGAGGGCCGTAGAGAAGTGTGTGGTCCAGGGGTTCCCCCCGCCGCCGGGCGGCTTCAATGTAGACTGAGAGGTTTCCTTTTGCTTTCTCCTGGCCGGTGTAATCTGCCAGGAGCTTGGGCCGCAGACTCACCTCCCCGGCATCCTGACCGGTCAGGGTGGGGGTGATGATGGGGGCGTCCAGCTCCTGGGAAAATTCAATGCTCATGATGTGCTTCCTCCTTGCTCCAAGGGACAAAACAGAGTGAGAGAATCCGGCAACGGGACGAGCCGGAGCTTCTGACAGAAGCGGCAGACGGGAATCTGACTGGCGGTCAGTTTTTGGAGGCTCATGACCGGTTCACCATGGCACGTAAGGCGTAGCGGACCATCTCCTCTGTGCTGGCGGTGGCGCTGCAGCCCTTCAGCGCAGCGGCAATTTCGGCGGAGGAATACCCCAGCTCCTGCAAAGCGGCGGTGGCAAGGGTGAGGTTGCTGTCTCCTGCCGGGGATGCTGCGGGAACGGGACCGGAGAAGTCCAACTCGGTAGCAGCTCCGCCGATTTTGTCCCGCAGTTCCAGGATGATCCGCTGGGCCAGCTTCTTTCCAACGCCCTGGGCAATGGTCAGGGCCTTTTCGTCTCCGGTCATGACGGCCAGGGTGAAGCTCTGGGGACCGCCGGAGGAGAGAATGGCCAGGGCCGCCTTGGGGCCTACTCCGTTGACGCCCAGAAGCAGCTGAAAGCACCGGAGTTCTTCCCGGGAGGCAAAGCCAAAGAGGTCAAATGCGTCTTCCCGAATATTTTCGTGAATATAAAGCCGGGCGGTCTGATTGAGCTTCAGCTGTGCGGCGGTATAAGCGGTAACAGAGCAGGCATAGCCTACACCGCCACAATCCACCACGGCCATGCCTGGCTCCAGAATGGCAATGGGACCTTGTAAATAATAAAACATAGAAAACCTCACAAAAATCAAGGGATTACCTCCCTGCTGCCGAGGCGGCCTGGCTCAGCAGAGAGGTGGCGGAGCGGGCGTGGCACAATGCAATGGCAATGGCATCGGCTGCATCATCGGGGCGGGGGAGCTTCTCCAGCTTTAGAATCCGGCGGGTCATGTCCATGACCTGGTGCTTGCTGGCTCCGCCGTAACCCACCACAGCCTGCTTCACTTGCATGGGCTTGTACTCAAAGACCGGAATGTCCCGCTGAGATGCGGCTAAAAGGATGATGCCTCTGGCCTGGGCTACCCCAATGCCGGTGGTGACATTGTGACCAAAAAACAGCTCCTCAATGGCCAGGGCCTCCGGGAGGGCGGACTTTAGAAGCTGGTCCATGTCCAGATACAGGGTTTCCAACCGCTTAGGAAAGTCCATGCCAGGCGGCGTGGTGATGACGCCACACTGGCGTAGCTGGTGGAGGCCGCGATGGGCCTCCACCAGGGCAAATCCTGTGGTGCCATAGCCGGGATCAATACCTAAAATCTGCATATCAGTACCGATAGGCGATCCAGTAATAGTACAAGATGGTACCCAGTACCATTAGGATCAGAAAAAACCAGGCCGCAACAATTTGCCATTTGGGCCGGGGGACATAGGGCTCCTGGTTCGGGACCGCCGTTTCGTCCGGCTCCGTTTGAGGGGATTTCTTTTGTTCATCCATGGTTGGATACCTTGCCTTTCGATGGAATCAGGGTCCGCTGCAAGTGCGGCGGACCCCAAGAGACAGTTTATTTGCAGATCATTCGCAGGGTTCAGGTTCTTCCTCTTCAGGCTGGGGCACGCCGTAGCGTTTGGCGGGCTCTCCGGCGCAGAGGAACAGGCACGCCAGGGGAGAGCCAGGCTGTTCTGCAGGGGAGGCCGCAGAGCCAGAGAAAGAGCCGGGCATATGATGGGGGACATACCGCAGTTGAGGAATCCGGCGGGTGGGCTTAGCAGGCGCTTCGGCTTGCCCGGTGGAACCGGCAGCCGGCTCCACGCCGTGTTCCTCCGGAGCCGGGACCTGAGACGCGGAGGAAGGTGTGGAAATGGGAGCGGTGGGCTCCGCCTGATTCTCTTCTGCTTCCCAATAGAAGCTGCTGCTGGTATCTGGCCAATCCGACAGGGAACTGTTGTAGCCATTGGAGGTGATCCCTACAGAGGCACTAAAGTCACTGCTGGAGTCGCCGTAACGGAGCCAGTATTTGAATTGGGCGGTACGGCCCCGGATGACTCCTTTTTCCTCCCGGTTGGCTGGGACTTCAAAGTTGACGCACCAGGCGTATCCGGCCTCGTAAGCGCCGTCAGAGGTATTTGCCACCCGCCTTAAAGCGGCATATGTACTCTGGTACCGGGTTCGGAGCTCATAGGCCAGGTAGTTCAGCTGCCCCTCCAGAGACCAGTAGTCATAGCCTTGGAGCAGGCAGAAGCTCTGCAGGGCATCAAAACGGCCATCGTGCCACTGGCACAGGCCATAGCTGGTACCTCCGTCGCCATAGGACGTGAGGATAAAGTTGGATTCGGCCTCTATGTTGGCCAGAACGCCGCAGGCAGCGGCGGAATTGAGGCCCAGCTCTGTTGTTAAGAATTCGAAGACGCTGCGCTCTGTCCCCAGGTCTGCCCCATGGGCCCCCGGACTGAGGGGGAGCAGAAGCGCCACGAACAAGGCTGCGGCCACGACAAAACGAAGGACGTATTTTCGCATCAATATGTTCACCTCGGATAAAATTCAAACGCTGCCGAAGCCGGCTTGATCCAGCAGGTTGATGGTGCGCCGGATGTGGGCAGCCATGGTGTGCCGGACGCCTTCTTCATCCCGCTGCTGAAGGAATCCCATGAGCAACTCGTTGTCCTGGAGGGTGGGCTGCGCCAGAAGCGCTTCCACATCCAGGGCAGCCCAGGTTTCGTGGAGGGCATTGTGGATAATGGGCAGCAGCTGCTCCATGAACGGGTTATGGGTAGCGGCTACAAAAGCCTGATGAAAGGCCTCTTCCGGCTGGGTGAAATTTTCACCCTCTCGAATGGCCCGGGCCACGCATTGCGCCCGATGGGCGATCTCCCGAAGTTCCTCATCGGTGCCCCGAAGGCAAGCTAAGCGGGCGGCCTGGGGCTCAATCATCATCCGGATTTCGAACAGATCCCGCAGGCGGGTACGGAGACTTTCCAACCGCTGCAGGCCAATGTCCGGCGCGCTGGCACGGTCCAGAACAAAGGTGCCGCTTCCTCGCCGGACCTCCACATAGCCCTGGGCGGCCAGAGAACGCACTGCCTCCCGCAGTGTGGTGCGGCTGACGCCGAAAAGCTCACAGAGCCGGGGCTCATTGGGCAGCTTGGCCCCGGGCCGGTAGGCCGGGTCGCTGCCAATCATATGAAGCAGACGCTCTGCAGTTTGATCGGTCAGACGCTGGGGAATCTGGGGACCCATGGCACAGCGGCTCCTTTCTCATTTTTGTTATTATGCCATAGATTGGACCGGATTGCAAGTAAAGAAAAGGAAATCCCCATGAAGAAATTCTGAATTTGCGCAGCTGTGTGTAAAATCAGGATTGTCCAGGGAACAGGGGAGGGGAAATGGAGGGCGCTGAATGCCATAACTGGAATTTCTGTTTGAAAGACAGGTGATTTCTGACATCAATCAGTCTCTGTAGACCATAGATTGGCGCTTCTAAAGACCTTTAAAAGGTGCTATGTCATCTGCTTTATGCATGAAATCTGCAGGACAAAACTTTGTAAAAAATTTCTACCAGCATATGCTTGGCATATACGAGTATTTGCTGCGGACAAGAAAACTGTTGACTTCCCACTGGAAATGGAATATTATATCAAAAGAGGAAGGGGGGAGAAAAAAAGATGGAGAATATATACTATGCCAGAAGTGCAAACGAGCAAGGTCAAAAAGAGACGGTTTTTCACCATTTAAGCCGTGCATCGGAACTATGCCAGGAGTTTTTGAGCCCTCTGGGCTATGGGGCCTGGGGTGAAGTTTTAGGGAAATTTCACGATTTTGGAAAATACAGCGAGGATTTTCAGCAAGTGCTGCGCCGGGAGAAAACTCATGTGAATCATGCAGGCCCTGGAGCGGCACTTGTTTTTCAAGCCTACGGCGGGTGGAGCCACGGAGGTAAGGGACAGAACTGGGCGGCAAAGCTTCTCGCCTCTGTGATTGCGTCTCATCATGGCGAGCTTTCCCTTGTGGATGACGGGGTGCTGAAGCGGGTTCTCCGGGGAGAGGGCGATCGGTTGGATTCGGAAGGGCGCAGATTTTCTCTTTTTGGCCAGGAGGAATTCCGGGATGCCGTATCCCAGTGGAAGAGCGCGTTTACGCCTCCCAGGCTGTCGCCACCCCTGCCGGAGTTTTCCGACGGGGAAGATGCATCTTTGGCGAGGATGCTGTGGACGCGGTTTCTGTTTTCTGCCTTGGTGGATGCGGATTATTCCAGCGCTGCGGAACATCAGAAGCCAGACTATTTGCTCCAAAACCAAGGGCCTGAGCTGGACCCGGAGGAAGCCCTTCAACGTTTGTCCCAGGTGCAGGTAGAGAAAAAGCAAGGATCCACTGCAGCAAGCACCCTCAATGCTATGAGAAATCAGTTGTTTGACGATTGCCTTGCTGCTGCGGCCCAGGAGCCGGGGCTGTTTACCCTCACCGCCCCCACCGGCCTGGGAAAGACCTTGAGTCTCTTTGCATTTGCGGCGGAACACTGCCGGATTTATGGAAAGCGTCGGATTATTTTGATTCTGCCGTTTCTCGCCATCATTGAGCAGAATGTGAAGGATTACCGGAAGGTAGTGCCGGATCTTCTGGAGATTCACAGCAATGCTCAGCTGGATGAGCGGGCCAGACTGCTCAGTGAGCGTTGGGATGCGCCCTGTATCGTGACAACCAGCGTAGGCTTCTTCCAGCCCCTGTTTTCTGCCAAGCCTGCGGACTGCCGCCATTTGCATCAGTTGGCCAATAGCGTCCTGGTGCTGGATGAGGCCCAGTCTCTGCCGCCTTATTTGCTGGATGCTACGCTGCGGACGGTGAAGCTGCTCTGCACCCAATACGGCTGTACCGTGGTGTTTTCCACAGCAACGCAGCCCTCTTTTGGCTACCGGCCGGGGTTAAGCTGGCAGCCCAGGGAAATTGCGCCGGATCCGGCCGCACTATTTGCGGCGACACGGCGGGTGACCGTGGATTGGCGGCTGAAGCAGCCGATATCCCTGGTGGGGATTGCCGGGGAAGTGGCACAGGAAAATCAGGCTTGTGCCATTGTCAACCTGCGGGCCCACGCCAGGGCCCTGTACCGGCAGCTGGTGGAGCAAACGGGGGCGGAGAGTACATTTTTCCTGACTACGGACCTTTGTCCGGCTCACCGGCTGGCAGTGCTCCGGGAGATTCGGGAGAGAATGCAGGCAGGACTTCCCTGCCGCCTGGTGTCTACCCAATGCATCGAGGCCGGTGTGGATCTGGATTTTCCAGTGGTATTCCGGGCGCTGGCGCCGTTGGATGCCATCATCCAGGCGGCGGGCCGGTGCAACCGAAATGGGGACAGTCCCACCGGACGGGTAATTGTCTTTGTCCCGGAGGAGGAAAAGCTGTATCCCAGCTCTGCCTATGAAAACGCAGCCAACTGCGTCCGGATTCTGGCGAGCAGGCATCCCATTGATTGCAATGATTTGAGCCACATTCAGGAGTACTATCAGCTGCTGTACAGTCAAAGCGAAGGGGACAAGCAGGCTCTGCGCCAGGCTGTGGAGGAGGAGGACTTTCTGGAGGTCCAGAATGCCTACCAAATCATTGAAAACACTGGCTTTCAGGTGGTGGTTCCCTGCCCGGGGGAAGAGAAGCTGTATCAAGAGGTGGAGGCACGCTATGAAAAAGAGGGCCTTACGCCGGCCCTGATGCGTCTGGCCGGGCCCATTACCGTGTCCAGCTTCCAGAGGGACTTGGTCCGGCAGTACTGCGTACCGCTGTACTACCGCGCCTGGGAACACGGCGGGGCAGCTGTGGAGACGGGCTACTATCTGTTAGGCATTCCTGACTGTTACGACAGAAAGCAAGGCATAGTTTTGGAAAACGTTCAACTTGGCATGTTTTAAGGAAATGAGGTGACCAATATTTTGAATTGTCCACAGGTAACGATCACGGTATGGGGCGATTTTGCCCTCTTCTCCAGGCCGGAGGGGAAGGTAGAGCGAATCACCTACCCGGTTCCCACCCCCAGTGCGGTCCGGGGGATGCTGG
The DNA here is from genome assembly GCA_900545515.1 of uncultured Eubacteriales bacterium. Taxonomy (GTDB): domain Bacteria; phylum Bacillota; class Clostridia; order Oscillospirales; family Oscillospiraceae; genus Faecousia. Next base: position 12,732 of record UQZA01000045.1, read on the forward strand.
CGTCGATTTATTCCAAGCCGGCGGAGTTCTACTGGCAGGTGCAACGGATTGAGGTTCTGAAGAAGATCCAGTATGCCACCTTCAAGCGCAATGAGCTCAAAAGCAAAATGCCCCGCATTCCGGCGGGAAACCCCATGAAAGCCTGCCTTCTGATTGAGGAGGACCGCACCCAGCGCCAGTCTGTGGTGCTGCGGGATGTGCGCTACCGCATCACGGCCCAGATTGTGCCCCGGCCGGATTTCCCCGGTTCTGCGATTCAGCTGTACAATCAGTTTGAGCGGCGGGTGAAGCGAGGGCAGATGTTCGTTCAGCCGGTCATGGGCGCCCGGGAGTTTCCGGCCTATTTCACCTGGGGCTCCACCGGGGAAACGCCTATCCAGGAGAGCCTGGACCTGGGGCTCATGGTGTACGACGTGTTTGACTTGAACATTTGGAAGGTAGGGAAGCAGGCGGAGCCTTCTGTCTCCCTCTACCGGGCGAAAATGGACCGTGGGGTCATTGAGGTGCCTGCCTTTGACTCTCCGCTGGTGCTGAAACCGGGAAGGAGGGACGGCGGATGCTGACGGAATTGTATCGCTATGCTCTGGACAAGGGCCTTGCCGCTCAGCCGGGCTTTAAACCTAAGCGGGTGAAGGCCTATGTTCTGCTTTCCGCTTCGGGAGAGTTTTTGGGAATTCACACCCGGGAAAAGGACGCCCCGGCGGTCTACGCGCCGGACATCGGTGCAGCGGCCAACGGAACCCGATACTGCAATCCCTTGATTGAAAAAGCGAAAATTCCACTAGGGATGGTGGAAGATCCCAAAGGGGATCAAAACGTTCCCACAAAGCATGATTTTTTCCTGTCCATGCTGGATGACGGGGGCGATTGCGAGCCGGCGTTTTCTGTGGTGGCCCAGGCCTTGCGGGATGGAGCCACTGTGCAGACAATCGAGCAGGCCTTGGCGCTGCATAAGCTGAAAGGCGGCGATCCCATTGGATTTATGGTGGACGGAGTTCCGCTGGAAGCCAGCTCCCGGTACCTGCCCTGGTGGACGAAGTTTCGGGCGATGTTCTTGCCGGAGGAAGCCGACGTCCTCCCCAGGTGCCTCATTACCGGTGAGCGAAAGCCGGCCATGGCCACAGTGCCCAAGGTTTCCGGATTGATGTTCGTAGGGGGCCACACGGCAGGGGATGCGTTCCTTTGTTTTGATAAGGATGCCTTTCAGTCCTATGGCTTTAAGAAAAGTGCAAATGCTCCCGTATCGGAAGAAGCCATGACCGCCGTCAACGCGGCGCTCACCGATCTGATTGCCAAGGCGCCGGTGCTGGGCAATGCCAAGCTGGTCCACTGGTATTCCAGCGGTATTTCAGAAGAGGAGGACCTGCTTCCCATCCTGCTGGAGGGCGAGTGGGATGATGGGGTGGATTCTGAGCCTGATGATGAAGAGGAAAAATCTGCCCTTCAGGCGGCGAAGGCTCTGATTTCCTCCATAGAGAATGGGACTCGGCCGGAGCGACTCCACGCCAGATACTACATCATGCCCCTGTCTGGGGCCAACGGGCGGATGATGGTACGCCTCTGGCAGGAGGGAAGCTATGAAGACCTTTACTATAACATCAAGCAGTGGTTCGAAGATCTGTCCCTCATTTCCTGGAACGGACAAGGGAGGGCCAAGCCTCCCAAGCTGAAGGCCTTGGGAACCCGGCTTCTAAAGCCAGGGGGAGACCCCAAGAAGGTCTGGAGCCGGATGGATGATGAGCTGCCCAATTTGCTCCAACGGCTCCTGAGCGCCATTTTGAATGGGACAGCTCTGCCGGATGAAATTCCGGCCCGGGCCCTGCGCTGGATTCGCTCCAGCCTGCTGGAGTCGGATGAGGAAAAGCGTACGGTGCCCTTTGACATAGAAACTTTGGCATTCCAGCTGCTGAAAGCTTGGCTTTGCCGGAGGCAAAGAATGAGAGGAGATGAACACCCTATGGAAGCAACCTGCAACCAAGAAACAACTCGGGATGTGGCCTATTATTGCGGCCAGCTGATGGCAGTCTACGTTGCGATTCAGCGTAAGGCCATGCCTGAGGTGGGCGTGGGTGTGGCAGAGCGGTACTACACCGCCGCCAGTGCCAATCCCGCGTTTGCCATGGGCAAGCTGGCCCAGCTCTCCCAGCACCATTTGGGCAAGCTGGACCCCGGACTTGCGTACTACTTTGAAAGTAAGATTTCGGAAATTACGGTAAAAATTGGAAATCGGAAAATTCCAGTCGTTATGAATATGGAGCAGCAGACAGAGTTTGCCCTGGGCTATTACCAGCAGCGCGCCGTTCTGTATGCCCCCAAAGAGAAATAAGGAGGAAATCATCATGGCTATTGACAATCGTTACGAATTCCTGTTTTACATCCAGTGCCGCAACGGCAATCCCAACGGGGACCCGGATATGGGCAACGCGCCCCGGATGGACCCTCAGGACCTCCATGGCTACGTCACGGACGTGGCCATCAAGCGCCGCATCCGCAATTATGTCCAGGCCGCCTATGCCGGGAAGCCAGGCATGGAAATGCTGATCCGCAGCGCCAGCAACATCAACACCGGAATTGCCCGGGCCAAGGAGCTGGCCCAGGTGGAGCTCTCTGCCAAGGGAAGAAACGAAGTGTACGCCGGGAGAAAGGCTGCCTGCCAGCTGTTCTATGATGTGCGGACCTTCGGTGCGGTGATGTCCACGGGCCCCAACGCCGGGCAGGTCCGGGGACCGGTCCAGCTGACCTTTGCCCGGTCTCTGGACCCCATTCAGCCCCAGGACATTTCCATCACGCGGATGGCCAAGGCAGAGGAGGTGAAGAATGCCAAAACAGCCGCAGACTATGAGCAGTGGGAAAACGGGCAATCTGAGGACAGTCTGCGTACCATGGGCCGCAAGCAGTTTATCCCCTACGGCCTTTATGAGGCCCGGGGTTTTGTCAGTGCCAATTTGGCTATGGAAACAGGCTTTGACGAAGAGGACCTGCGTGTTTTATTTGAAGCCATTTTGAATATGTACGAGCATGACCGTTCCTCCAGTAAGGGGGAAATGGCTGTGGTGTCGCCGTTGATCCTGTTCCGCCATACGGGTACCGATTCGGATCTGGAGCAGCGCAAGCGGCAGGCCCGGTTGGGCTGTGCGCCTTCCTACCAGCTATTTGATTTGGTCCGGGTGGAGAAGCGGCCGGAGGTGGAGTATCCCCGCTCTTACCGGGATTACACCGGGAGCATCCGCCTGGATGCACGCCCGGCTGGGGTTGACGTGGGCTTCCTCTGCTCGCCTTACGGCGAGATCTCCTGGAATCAGGTGCCGGAAGATGCAGAGCTATTCCGCTGAGTCGGAGCGGGAACTGTTCCCCCTGTCTTGGCTGACGCAGTATGGCTATTGTCCCCGGCGGTGTGGCCTGATGGCTTTGGAGCAGCTGTGGACAGAAAGCGCCGACACTGCCGCAGGCCGCGCGCAGCACGAGCGGGTGCATACCGCCCGGATTGAGCGGCGGAGTGGACAGATGAATTTATATGAGCTGCCGGTGTTTTCCCGTAGCTTGGGTGTAAACGGGAAGTGTGATTGTGTGGAGGCGCTGGAGACTCCGGATGGCGTGGAGCTGCCGTATGGACAGGGCCGTTACCGGCTGTATCCGGTGGAATATAAGCACGGCGTGGTCCGGGACGAGGAAGAATACCAAATTCAGCTCTGCGCCCAGGCGATGTGCTTGGAAGAACAGTTTGGCTGCATCATTCCGGCGGGGGCCATTTTCTATATCAATGCGCACCGCCGGGATGAGGTGGCACTGACCGAGTCGCTTCGGGAAAAGACACGCCAGACAGCGGAAGCGGTGGCGGAGCTGCTGCTCTGCCAAGAGGTTCCAGCGCCACATTACAGCGCAAAGTGCAAAAAATGCTCCATGCGGGAGGACTGCCAGCCGAAGCTGAAGCGATCTGCCGCCAACTATTGCAGAGACCTTTGGGAAACTGCCCGGGAGGACGTTTGATGAAGCAGCTGCAAAATACGCTTTATATTCTCACCCCAGACACATACTTATTTTTGCAAAATGAGACCATTGCGGTGAAGGTAGGCGGTGTGGAAAAGGTTCGGATTCCATCCCATACCATCAGCTCCATCTATTGCTTTGGAAATGTGACGGTTTCCACGCCGTTGATTGGCTTCTGCGGGGAACGCGGGATCAGTCTGGTATTTCTCTCAGAATATGGCAGGTTTTATGGGCGCGTCCAGGGGCCGGTTTCCGGCAATATTCTGTTGCGGCGGAGGCAATTTGCCGCGCTAGAGGACCCCGTGCAGCGGACCCAGCTGGTGCGAAGCATATTGCTGGGAAAATTGGCCAACAGCAAGCTGTTTCTAATGCGCCAGCGCCGGGAGCGTCCGGGACGGGAGGCAGAGATTACCCCGGCCATTGAGCGGCTGACGGAGGCGGCACGTCGAGTGCAGGATTGCCCCTCTGTGGATTCCATGCGGGCTTTGGAGGGAGTTGCGGCGGCAGCCTACTTTTCTGCCATGCCTGCCATGCTGGATGGAAGCAAATTCCAATTTTCGGGAAGAAATCGCAGGCCTCCGGAGGACCCGGTCAATGCCGTACTGTCCTTCCTGTATACGCTGCTGAAAAATGATGTGCAGTCGGCGTTGGAGGGTGTAGGGCTGGACCCGGCGGCAGGGTTCCTGCACACATTGCGCCCCGGCCGCCCGGCTCTGGCATTGGACCTGATGGAGGAGCTGCGCGCACCACTATGTGACCGCTTAATGCTGGCTCTGATTCACCGTGGGCAAATCTCGGAAAAGTCCTTTGACCAGCTCACGGCGCCGGTTTTGCTAAGCGAGGCAGGCCGAAAAGCGGTCGTGGCAGCTTGGCAGAAGCGAAAGCAGGAAACCATTACACATCCATTCTTGGGTGAGAAAATCCCGGTTGGCCTGATTCCCCACGCTCAGGCACAGCTGCTGGCACGTGTATTGCGGGGGGAGATGGATGAATATCCGCCGTTTGTTTGGAGGTGAGGAGACATGATGATTGTGCTGTCGTACGATGTCGATACGACTGATGCAGCAGGAGCCAAACGGCTTCGCAAAGTTGCGAAGATTTGTGAAGCAAAAGGCTGCAGGGTACAAAATTCTGTCTTTGAGCTACTGGTTGATCCGGCACAGCTGACCACATTGAAAGCGCAACTGGAAAAGGTCATTGACCCAGAAAAGGATTCCGTACGCTTCTACCGTCTGGGCAGTAATTGGCGTCCAAGAATCGATTATATGGGCCGCGGCCTCCGCTATGAGCAAGACGACACCCTGATCCTATAGCACACGCGGACCTCCACCGACCATAAAATGCTGGGAGGTTCGCGCAAGAAAGCACTCCATTTGTGAGCGTATTAGATAAAAAATGCAACTAAAACGTACTGCCCAAATGGTGGGTACAGTTCAAAAACGGCAATTGGGCAGGAAAATGCAAATTTTGCACAAATTAGCAACATGCTTTTTGTGCAAAATTACAGATGCCCCCCACACGGGGGCACGACTTGAAACGCAAAGAGAAAACTCTCGCATACACGCCAAAAAGCAGAT
>UQZA01000046.1 GCA_900545515.1 uncultured Eubacteriales bacterium
TCGGATCTTCGTCCAGTGTTCGGATGGAAAGTCACAGTAGGTCAGGGTTTCCTCAATGCCAGCCTCTACTTTCTTTGCAGCCTCCGGCAGCTTCATGGCCTTCAGCTCGGTAACCACTGCGGCGGCCTTCTCCCGGGATGCCTTCTTGCTCTCCTGGGCGTGGATCGCCTTGAGCATTTTTGCTACATTTTTCACCTTGGATTTGGGCACAACAGAGAACACATTCCGGTAGAAATGAACCACACAGCGTTGGTACTTTGCCTCAGGAAACACCTCTCCCACAGCTTCCAGCATACCCAAACACTTGTCTCCAACAATTAGTTTGACGCCCTCAAGGCCACGGCCCCGGAGCCACTGGAAGAAGCTGACCCAGCTGGCCTTGTCCTCCTTCATGCCTTCAGCAGCGCCTAAAACCTCACGGTAGCCATCCTTATTGACGGCAATTGCCACTAAAACAGCCACGTTTTCATATTCTCCACCCCAATTTCGCTTGAGGTAGATACCATCCACGTACACATAAGGGTATTTGCCGCCTTGCAGGGGACGGTTGCGCCAGGCCTCAATGTTGACATAGGCTTTCTTGTTCAGTTCGCTGATGGTGGATGCGGACACCTTGCTGCCCCACAGAGCCTCGGTAATGTCCTCCACACGGCGCACGGACACGCCCGCCAGGTACATCTCGATAAGGGCTTCCTCCACACTGCTCTCCCGGCGGCGGTAACGCTCGATGATGGCAGTCTCGAAAGAGATACCCTTTAGACGGGGCACGTGGAGCGTCACATCTCCGGAAGTGGTGGTAAGGTTTCGGTCATAGTGACCGCTGCGGTAGCCCTGCCGGGCCTCGCTGCGCTCGTAGCGGGCAGCCTGAGTCAATTTCTCAGCCTCCGCCTCCAGAAGCCCATTCAGTGTTTCCTCCACGCTTCCCCGAACCAATTCCTTGATTTGCCCCTTGATAATTTCCTCGTTGAATTGTACAATGTTGTTGGACATGGTTTGCCGTCTCCTTTCGAATGTTTGTGTAGCAACTTCATTCTACCAGAGACCGGCAAGCCGTGTCTACTTTTTCTTGCCGATTTTGCGCAACTTATTATACCTTATCCTTATGCGATTGAACCGCCGTATACCGAACGGTATGTACGGTGGTGTGAGAGGTCGGCTACTCAATTAATGGGTAGCCTCCTACTCGATTAAAAACTCATGATAGAAAGGCGTGCCACAATGAAGAAAGAAGTCTACAAGATACAATGCCCAGAACATATTGTCTTTGGCGATCTGCTTTATTTTGAGCAATACAAGGGACAGAAATTGCGGAGCTTGGTCGTGGACTAATAAACCGCCCGGACACTTTGAGGCCCGCTTGGTGCTGCTGGAGGAGAAAAACGAGCAGTTCGAAGATTTTATGGAACGGAGTATGGAGATCTATCTTGCTCCGGCCGAGACCATGAAAACATACCTGGATGGGATGAAGTACAGGGCCCAGAAAATGAAGGAAAAGATGATCGGCGTTGATACCGCGCGGTATTTGCTGACAGTCGATGACCGCTCTGATGAAATTCGTACTGGCGGCGATGGCTGCTGGGGGCAGCGAAATAGAATTTTAGCGCAAGGATGGGACACTTAAAATCTCCGATGCGGTGATAATTTTAGTAGCTCTCCCTGAAGAAACAGACCTTGATGGTATGCGCCGGATGGCGCGCTATTTTTTCCGGATATGCAGCAGGTGGACAAAGGCGAGAAGAAAAAGAAACGCGGAGATACAGCCAGATAAAATTGCTGTTTGGCTGCTATCCTTTGGTTTGCCTCTATGCAGCACAGTCAGAATATGGTATGATATGAAAAACGCCAAATTCAGACGGTGGAGGTGCGGTCTATGTTTGTTCGGGATAAGGCGGGCCGTCAGCCGGTCATGATGTATCTGGAGGATATCGCGGGAAAACTGGACGAGACGATGGACCACTGGGAGCAATATCTGAATGTCGCCACCGGCGAGCTTGAATCCCTCCCGGATGGGATGTATCTGGATGCCGACGAGGAGTTGGTGGAGCGGATCGAAGCCTCGACAGATTATGTGCGCCTGCCCAATCAATATGATATCCACGAATACCGGATCATGGAACAGTTTGCCGAGACCGTGTCTGACAAACAGAAGCAGGCGGAACTATTCCGGGCATTGCGTGGAAAACGGCCCTTTCGCCGCTTTAAGGATGAGCTGAATTACTTCAGACTGACCAGCGCCTACTACGATTTCCGCTTTCTGGCGTTTATGGAGATCGCCAGGGAGTGGTGTGAGGACAACGGAATCCCTTATCGGGCAAAAGAAAGATAGGAGGCGGCAGCGCATGGCATCCCAGCCGATTTATCAGTTTTACGCGGAATTGAAGGACTACGAGCCGAAGATCTGGCGGCGGTTTCAGGTGCCGGAAAACATCACGATGGCCCGGCTGGGCTATATTCTGATGACCATGTATGAGATGAAAGCCAATCATCTGTTTTGCGTTACGGTCCCGATTCGTGACAATGTGAAGCTGGATGAAACGCTCTCCGGCGTTGGATCTGTGTTCCCGGACAAGTCCTGGCGGTTTGAGATCGGCAACGAGGAGTTGTTTCCGGGCGAGGGTGAAAAAGTGTTTGACGCCTCGACATATAAGATGCGCTCCATCCTCCAGGGCTGCCAGGGAGAAAAGCTGACCCTGGAATACGATTACGGCGACGGCTGGGAAGTGGAAATCACACTGGAATCTGTGTTAGAGGACAAGGAACTGCCGGGCCGTGAGCTGCCCCGTGTGCTGGCCGGCGAGGGCTATGGGATCATAGAGGACTGCGGCGGGACCGGCGGGCTGGAACAGCTGGCAGCGGCGTTCCGGCAAAAGAGCGGGGACGATTATGAAAACTACCGGGAGTGGCTTGGCAGGGATGAATCGGATCTGACCGCCTTTGACCTGGACGATATGAACCTGCGGTTGAAAAAGGTGCCCCGGATCTACATGGAATTGTATGAGTATGGCTGCGCTCCATCCCAGAGATCCCTTGACTTTCTGGAACGAAAATATTTGAAATAGCCGATTGGGCTGGACCGCTGAGTGACACAGCGGGGGACGGATTGCCTGCCCTATTTTTGCAAAAAAGCGAAGCTGCGGAAGTGGCAAGTCTCGAATCCGTTGCGCCGCAAGGCTTTGTGGGTGCATCTTTTTCGGCAACACCTGGCACGTCGGAGCAAGCGACAGAAAGCTTGCTCCGACTTTTTTACAAATATCAAAGCGTGTTCGTGCGACTGTACCTCCGTTTGCCACCGAACCACTGGGTTCTAGCTTGGTTTGAGCGCAAAGTGTCAGGTAGGGTTGGATATGTTTGGCGCTGCATCAGAGCTCCGTCTTGTGGAGCCTCGATGCAGCGCTTTTGCTCGTTCTTTCCTTCCCTAGAAGGCGTCACTTTTCTGCTGTGCGCTTTTTGACATAGTAACCGCCTCCGAATCCGATGGCGAGTCCGGAAATTGTAAGAAGTACCGGGGAACTTTTGCTTTCCTTGGCATGCTCCAGCTCAGCCTGGTATTCCTGCTGTATGGAGTCCAGTTTATCCTGATTTTCTTGGCGAACCGAATCTAACTCCGCCTGATTCTCATCACGGATAGAGGTCAACTCTGCCTGATGTTCTTCCTGAATGGACTTTATTTGAGCTTCATTTTCTTTCTGTGCTTGTTTGATCCCTTCCGTGTTTCCGTCTTGGACGCCCTTTTTATATCCAGCATCATACCCTCGCTGGTATTCTTCCTGAAGTGTGTCCTCTTCAGAGTTGACATAGGCGGACGTGCTCGGCGTCTCTTGCTGCGTGGACTGGACGGATGAATTTGGTTGAGATTGCTCCTGGGGGCTCTGGGCTGGGTCTTCCTGGGACTCTTGGGATGGACTGCTCTTGTATTGTTCTGGCTGACAGTGGGAGCATCCGCGCCGGCCGGAGGCCTCAGCCTCTTCTGCGGATGTAAACCAGATGCGGTTGGATTCCTTGATGCGGTCTACATAAAAACAGCTGGAAACGTGGTAGACATCGCTGTTGACGCTGGCCACGAAGGAGGTGGTAGCGTAGCCTTTGGGAATGGCGGGAAGCAGGAGAAATAGGGCAAACAGCGGTGCAAGAAGGCGCAGAGCATACTTTTTCATGGAACAAATCCTCTCTTTCTTTTTTCTGTTAGTTTGCTCGCTTTGCTTTGCGGAGATAATTATAGCACTAAAATAGAAAAAAGCAACAGATAGCCTTGAGAAGAGCAGAGAAGAACAATTGACTGCCATAAATGTTAGATTGCATATAATAAAACAATTTTAGGCAGAACTCAAAAATTTCTAATAAGGCTGAATCGCGTAGAATATAGTCTAAATTGAAGCGAAGCTAGGAAGCAATTGAAAGCCTGCTTGACACCTTTGTATAATTTGTGTATTAAATAAGGTCAAAGTGATTTTAAGGGGTAGGGGTTGCTGCCTGTTTAGGCTGCTGCAAAAAAGTGAAAATTTTGAAAAATTCTTGTTGACAAGCGGAACTTCTTGTGATAGTATATGGGGGCGGTCAAGTGAGGCCGTAAGAAACTGTCAGATGCGCGAGTGGTGGAATTGGCAGACTCGCTAGATTCAGGTTCTAGTGTGCATTACGCACGTGCGGGTTCAAGTCCCGCCTCGCGCACCAAGAAATGCTCCAAATCGAAGGATTTGGAGCATTTTTTCTAGCTTCTTTCCCTTGTGTAGGAACGAACCCAATGGTAATGTGTGAAGGCAGGCTGTGGCCACGGACCCGGGTGAATGCGTACCAGCCTGACAAGAAGCTCCGGATTCGCCTGAGTACTGCGGATCACAGAATATCCTGCCGCCGGTGCGTCAAGGATGCTGCACCCTACCGCCTGGGGGTGACGAGAACTACGATCCACCCCTTTTGAAGCTGGTGACATGGCGCGTACCCTGCGGCCCACACTTGGGGTTGCGACACCTTGGAAAGAAGTATGAAATGGAGGGCAAGTATGGAATACCGTTATGACACCCAGCTCCTCATTGAGGGGAGAAGCTTGGATGAAGCTGTGATTCTCGGCTATTTTCAATCCCATTTTCAGGGGGATTGCCTCCTGGTTGTGGGGGATGAGAGCTTGATCAAAATTCATTTTCACACCAACGAGCCGTGGCGTGTGCTGGAGTACTGCGCCAGCCTGGGAGAGATGTTTGACATTGTCATTGAGGACATGGACCGTCAGGCCCGTGGTCTCCAGGGATAGGGGGGGAGAGCCCATGTATCAGCCTTTGGCGGACTGGATTCGCCCAACGGCTCTGGATGACGTGGTGGGCCAGGAGCACATCCTGGGCCCTGGCGCGGTGCTCCGGCGGCTGATTGATTCCGGGAACGTTCCAAACCTGATCTTCTATGGCCCCTCTGGCACGGGGAAGACCACGGTGGCCAACATCATCGCGCAGCGGACCAGGCGAAAGCTATACCGGCTCAACGCCACCACAGCCTCTACGTCCGATATCAAAGACATTGTGGCCCAGCTGGATACCCTTATGGCTCCGGATGGGGTACTGTTGTACCTGGATGAAATTCAGTCCTTTAATAAAAAGCAGCAGCAGTCCCTGCTGGAGCACATTGAAAACGGAAAAATTACCCTCATTGCCTCTACCACAGAGAATCCCTATTTTTACATTTTCAACGCCATTCTGAGCCGCTCCACCATTTTCGAGTTCAAGCAGCTGACGCCTCAGGCGGTGCGGCAGGCTATGGACCGGGCGGTGGCCGCCATGGCCAAGCGGTCTGGCCTCACGGTCACGGCGGAGGAGGGAGCCATGGAATACGTGGCCGCCGCCTGCGGCGGGGACCTGCGGAAGGCCCTCAACGCCGTGGAGGTTCTTTTTTCAGCGGCAGATCCCAAGGCCAGGGAGCTGACTCTGACCCTGGCTGACGCCAAAGCCGTGGCTCAACGCTCGGCTATGCGGTATGACCGGGATGGGGATAATCACTATGACCTGCTGTCCGCCCTGCAAAAATCCATCCGAGGCTCAGATCCCGATGCAGCGGTGCACTATTTGGCCCGGCTCTTGGAGGCAGGGGATATGATCTCCGCCTGCCGCCGGTTGATGGTCATTGCCTGCGAGGATGTGGGTTTGGCCTATCCCCAGGTCATTCCCATTGTGAAGGCCTGCGTGGACGCCGCCAATATGCTGGGAATGCCAGAGGCCCGAATTCCCCTGGGGGATGCGGCGGTCCTCATGGCTACCTCGCCCAAGTCCAACTCAGCCTACCTGGCCATGGACCGGGCCTTGCAGGACGTACGCCGGGGCAAGGGCGGGGATTTTCCCAGGCACCTGCAAAATGTGCACGCCGACTCCTACACCATGGAGCGGGAGCAGGGCTACCTGTACCCCCATGATTTCCCCAACCACTGGACACAGCAGCAGTACCTGCCGGACAGCCTGGTGGGAACGGTGTATTATGAATACGGCCCAAACAAGCTGGAGCAAGCAGCGAAGCGGTACTGGCAGGAGATCAAAAAACCGTAACGGTTCCGCTGCCCGGGGCGTATTCCCAGCGGTCCAGGCGCCCCACCGTCCGGTAATACCGCAGGAGCTGGGGCGGCACATTCCTGGGGTCCAGCTGCTCCAGAACTGTGAGCTTAATCTTTTGCTTCTCCGGCAGGATGGAGCGGATGTACACGCTGACCAGCTGGCCAGGCTCCAGGCCGTCCTCCGGCTCCGCCAGGCCAGAGAGGTTGGGGGTCAGTTCAATGAATGCCCCGTAGGGCTGTACGCTCCGCACGATGCCAGTGACGGCCTGTCCGGCTCGAAATCCTGCAGCGTTCTCCGCCCAGGTGCCCAGGAGCTCTCTGTGGGTCAGGCTGATCCGCCGGGCCTCCCGGTCTACCCCCAGGATGGCAGCATAAATCTTCTGCCCCGGGGAGAACCGCTGATTGCAGTGAGTGATCCGGGAGACAGAGCAACGTTCGATGCTCATGAGGGCTGTGACTCCGCAGCCAATGTCGCAGAAGGTGCCAAAGCTGGCGGGGTTTTGAACCACGCTGGGGAGGATGTCGCCCGGCCGCAAGTGGTCCAGGAAATAGTCCAGGGCCTCGGCCTGGGCCGCCCGCCGGGTGAGGAGGACCGTGCCATCGGAGGTGAAGCCCAACACCTGGAAGCACACCGGCTTTCCCACCCGGGACAAAATGGCAATCTCCCGGGCGCTACCGTCGGCGATGCCCATGGCCGTTTCCTCCCGGGGAATGAGCCCCCGAAGGTTGCCCAGATCCACCACCAGATTGTGGAATTCGTCGCATTTGATACACATGGCCTGAAAAATTTCCCGGCTCCCCCCGGCCCGGCGCAACGACTCTGGGGTGGGGATGGGCAGACTTTGCAGCCCCTCCGGACGATAGGTCAGCATATTGATTCCCTCGCTTTCAAAAATCCGATTGCCCCATTCTATGCCCGGCGCTTCCGGGCTATGCTGGAAGGAGAAGCCTATGGACATTCGCCTGAACGATGTGCTGGAAATGAAGAAGACCCATCCCTGCGGGGAGAAGCGGTGGCAGGTACTGCGCACCGGCATGGATTTCCGCCTGCGCTGCCTGGGCTGCGGCCGGGAGGTGATGACGCCCCGGTTCAAGGCGGAAAAAAGCATCCGCGCCGTGTTCCGGGAGGGGAAACGGGTGGACAAGCAGCAAGGGTGAAAAGCCTTCGACGGGATGTGGGACAGCCCCGCCCGGTTCGGCTGGAAAATTTGGGGCCTCGGGAGGAAAGAGGCTCCCTTTTTACATATGGCACCGGTTCCTGACTGAGACAGGCCGCAATTCCCCCGGGGATTGCGACCTGTTTTTTGTCCCCGGCCAGGTATACTGAGAGAGCAATGGCAAACCGGATGGCCTGAAGACCGGAAATACCCAGCTGGCACGTAACCGGATGATATGGGCTCTGCTCCGGCAGGCAGTCCCACGGTGTGAAGGAGGGAAAACCATTGAAGGTATATCTGGATCTGGTGGTACTTTTGAACTTTGCGGTGAATTACGGTTTGCTCCGGATGACGGCCCAACTCACCGGGGCCCGGGCGGGCCCTTGGCGGCTGGGAGCCGGGGCGGCAGTGGGGGCCCTCTATGCCGGGGCCTGTGTTTTACCCGGGCTGGGGTTCCTGGCAGGGAACCTGTGGCGGGTGGTATTTCTGGGGCTTATGGTGACGGCGGCCTTCGGCCTGGGGCGGCAGCAGCTCCGCCAGGGCTTTTTATTCCTGGGACTCAGCCTGGCTTTGGGCGGCCTGGCCCTTTGCCTCCGGCTTCGGAGCTTCTGGGCCTTGGTTCTGGGGGTGGGGACCCTGGCGCTTCTGTGCCGTCTCTTTCTCCGGGGCGGCATGGGACACGCCGGGCAGCTGGTGCCGGTGTCCATTGCTTTGGGGAGCAAGCGGGTGCAGCTTACGGCCCTTCGGGATTCCGGCAATACCCTGTCCGATCCCTTCAGCGGCCAGGGGGTCCTGGTGGCCCAGTATGACACGGCGGAGCGGCTTCTGCCCATCTGCCGGGATCAGCTCCGGGACCCTGGCAAGGCCCTGGAGGCCCTCCACGCCCAGGCTCCGGCGGTGAAATGCCGCCTCATTCCTTACCGGGCTGTGGGAGCAGGAGGGCTACTGCTGGCCGTCCAGTGCGACCAGGTGACCATTGGGGGCAAGCCCGCCGGGCCTCTGGTGGCCTTTGCGCCGGACCGGTTGTCGGCGGCGGGGGAGTACGAGGCTTTGACAGGAGGGGGACAGTATGCATAAATTTTGGATGAATTTGCTACAGCGACTGGGTCTTTGGGAACCGGGCAGCATCTATTACATAGGGGGCAGCGATGTGCTGCCGCCGCCTTTGCCCCCGGCACAGGAGCAGGATTACCTGATCCGGATGGAGGCGGGAGAACAGGAGGCGAAGAGCGTCCTCATTGAGCGCAACCTCCGCCTGGTGGTCTACATCGCCCGCCGGTTTGAGAACACAGGGGTGAACATTGAGGACCTCATTTCCATCGGAACCATTGGCCTCATCAAAGCGGTAAGTACCTACCGCCGGGAGAAGAACATCAAGCTGGCCACCTACGCTTCCCGGTGCATTGAAAACGAAATCCTGATGCATATCCGAAAGATCGCCAACCAAAAGACGGAGGTCTCCCTGGATGAGCCCATCAACACCGACTGGGACGGCAACGAGCTGCTCCTCTCCGACGTCCTGGGCACAGACAGCGACCTCATCTCCAGGCCCCTGGAGGATATGGTAGACCAGCAGCTCCTCCGGGAGGCCCTGGAGAAGCTCCCGGAACGGGAGAAAAAAATTGTGGTCCTCCGCTTCGGCCTGGCAGGCCGCCGGGAGAAAACCCAAAAGGAAGTGGCCGATCTCATGGGCATCTCCCAATCCTACATCTCCCGCCTGGAAAAGCGGATCATGACCCGCCTCAAGCGGGAAATCCTGAAGCAAACTTCCTGAGTCAGCGCCCGTTTAGCTGTATGAAGCAAACGCCCCGGCCTCCTGTGGGAAGCCGGGGCGTTTGCAGTGATGCGGAAAACCGGAAATTTTCTTACAGGGCCTCCCATTTTTTTGCGCCCCAGGTGACGAGGGTCCGGTACAGGACCAGGCAGCACAGGGTGGTGAGGAGGGTGAAGAGGGCCAGGAACTCTGTGAGGGTCAGGATGGAATGAAGCAGGAAGCCGTAGACGAGGCCGCCGGCCAGGAGCCAGGCCATAACGCCCAGCATGGTGACCGCCAGGGCCACAGATTGCTTGCAGGGGTGGGCTTCCGTCAGCCAATCCAGACGGGCCCACTGGAGGCCGCAGACCATGCCCAGGAGGCCGCACAGCAGGCCCAGGAGGCCGGGAAATACCGTCACCAGGAGCGTATCTACCGGCCCACAGCCGTAGGCCAGGGACAAAATCAGACCGGAGGCCATGGCTATGGGGACCACCAGGACATTGTGGAACCGCAGCTTTGCCAGGAGAATCTGTCGGGGGGCCAGGGGCAGGGACTTGAGAATCCAGATGGATTTGCCCTCCAGGGACACCGAGGGGGTGGAGATGCAGGTGCTGCTCACCAGGAAGCCCAGCACGGCGCAAATGAGCAGGGGCATTAGAAGGGACAGGCCGGGGATGAGGTTAAAGAACTCCAGCACCTTCTTCCGGAAGACGGCGCCGGCAATTGCCAGGGCCAGGATCATCACAAGCCCCAGACCCATGTTGGTGAGGTAAACCGGGCAGCCCAAAAACCGCTTGCGTTCCTTGAACATCAGGGCTTGTACGGTGGAACCGGCTCGGAGGTTGCCGTAGTCCACCTTTTTCCGCCGCCCGGTGTGCTGCATGGCCGCAGAGCCCAGGAAGGTGGCAGAGAGGAACCAGTAGGCCAGGCCGGATACGGCTGTGCAAATGACCAGGAAGGCAGCCAGGAACGGAAGGCTTCCGGTGCAGGCCCGACCCATGGCGTAGAGGGGCCAGGCCCAGCTTTGCAGTGCGCTGGCCATGGAGGCGCCTTCTGCGGCCATGGCGTTCAAAATATTCCCGGCCTGGCTGTAGAGATAAAAGTAAATCCCCAGGAAGAGGACCATGTAAACGGCAGAGGCCAGGGACTTGTTGATCCGGCTGAGGAGCAGGTGGAGCAGCCAGCCCAGCAGGCAGCACAGGGCCTGGGACAGGAAAATGACCGCCAGGCAGCACAGCACAAAGGCAACCAATCCTACGGGGGTGTATCCAACCATAGTACCATAGACCACCCCAGCAGGTCCCAGAACCAGAAGAGAAAAGACCCCGTTCAGGACCATCAGGGGAAGCACCCGGCTCAGGAGAATGGTCCGGGGTGGGATGGGCATGGACAGGAGCAGACCGTTGTCTTTGGCATCGTAAATTTGACTTTGGGTGGCAAAGACGCTGCCAAATACCGACAGGCCCAGGGCCATGAGCCCCGCCGTGGCAAAGTACAGCCAATCCAGCCCTGCGGTGTGATAGGCAGGGGCCAGCTTACTGAACATGAGGGCGAACATGCCGCAGAAGACCACCCCCACGTAGGCAAACAGGAGGATAAAGAGGACGGTCATCCCCGTGCCGTGCCGCCGCTTCTGCCGGCTCTGGCGGAGCATGGAGTGAAACAGGGCCCGGAAGCGGACCCGAAGAAGTGCCTTTGTCATGCCTGTCCCTCCAGCTCCAGGAACACCTGCTCCAGAGAAGCCTGTCCCCGGACCTCGTCCATGGGTCCTGCCGCCACCAAACGGCCATTTTTGATGATGGCCACCTTATGACACAGCTTTTCCGCGACCTCCAGCACGTGGGTGGAGAAGAAAATGGAGCCGCCGGCGGCGCAGTGCTGGGCCATCACATTTTTCAGCTGATGAGAGGCTAAGGGGTCCAGCCCCACAAAGGGCTCGTCCATGAGGATTAGCTTGGGATTGTGCAGCAGGGCGGAAATCAGGGTAACCTTTTGCTTCATGCCGTGGGAGCAGTCGGAAATGGGCTGGGCCAGGTCATCGGTCATGCCCAGGAGTTCCCCATATTTCTGGATGCGTGCGGTGCGGTCCGCCTGGGACACGCCGTAGATATCGGCTACGAAGTTCAGATATTGCAGGCCGGTGAGGAAATCGTACAGGTCCGGATTGTCCGGTATGTAGGCAAGCTCCCGCTTGCAGGCCAGGGGCTCTTTCCGGATGGAATGCCCAGCCACAAAGATCTCTCCCTTGGTGAACTGTAAAATGCCGCAGCAGGCCTTCAGGGTGGTGGTTTTGCCTGCGCCGTTATGACCGATGAACCCGAAGATCTCCCCCGGGGCGATGTGCAGGCTCAGATCATCCACGGCGGTTTTGGTGCCGTAGGTTTTGGTGAAGTGTTCGATTCGGAGCATACGCGCTACCTCTCTTCATTGGAATGGCACCATCATAGCACAAGCCTTCCCGGCCTGCAAGGGTTTTGAGCAAATTAAGAAATTCTTTAAAATATGTGGTTTTCGGACCATTTTCTATGATTTCCGGTCTTACGACTGCTTGAAAAGCCGCCTGTCTGGTGTGGCATGGAGCGCTGCGTCCATTTGGATGACGTGGCGGCTAGACCTGAAAAGGCGTAGGTGTGCAGATGAATTGGTGCTCCCGCATCAGTACGGCCGCATGCAGTGCGTCCTGCGCTGTACGCCTATGCCCCTGTGTGAGTGCTCCAACGGCTGAAGAAGATGGGGCGGGCCTGGCGGGTGTGCCACAATTGCTGCGACTGGTCTGGGGAAATTACAAAATTCCCCTTGACTTTTTAGCAAGGGCCTGTATAATAATCTCAAAATGTGGGAAGGGAAGACTTCAATGAGCGACAGCGATAGTAGCGGCGACGACCACGCGAGCTGCCACATATTAAAAACAGAACAAGCATAGTCTGCGCCGGTTTGTCCGGCAGCGGACTATGCTTGTTTGTGCGTTTGAGGCCCCAAACCCGCCAATATGAGGAGGAACATAATACCATGTACGACATTCTATGGCAGCTTCTGCTGCAGGTTTTGCTGATTGGCCTCAACGCCGTCTTTGCCTGTGCGGAGATTGCGGTCCTGTCTGTGAGCGAGACCAAGCTGGAGCGCATGGCCGCCGACGGTAACCGGAAGGCCGCCAGACTGCGGAAGCTGACGGTGCAGCCCGCCCGGTTCCTGGCCACCATTCAGGTGGCCATTACCCTGTCCGGCTTTTTGGGCAGCGCCTTTGCTGCAGATAACTTTTCGGAGCTTTTGGTTCAATGGCTTGTGGGTCTGGGGGTGGGCATTCCCGCCAAGACCCTGGACACCATTTCGGTGATTTTGATCACCATTATTTTGTCCTACTTTACCTTGGTGTTCGGCGAGCTGGTGCCTAAGCGGCTGGCCATGAAAAAGTCGGAGCAGCTGGCCCTGGGAATGTCGGGTCTCATCAGCGCCATTTCCAAATTTTTTGCTCCCCTGGTTTGGCTCCTGACCGTCTCTGTCAACGGAGTTCTGCGGCTGCTGCACGTGGACCCCGAAGGGGACGAGGAGGAGGTCAGCGAGGAGGAAATCCGGATGATGGTGGATGCCGGCAGTGAGCGGGGGGCCATTGACCCGGAGGAGCAGAGCTTCATTCAGAACGTCTTCGAATTTGACAACCTCACTGCCGGGGAGATTGCCACCCACCGGACGGAAGTGGATCTGCTATGGCTGGATGAAACCCCGGAGCAGTGGGACGAGACCATCCGGGGCAGCCGTCACAGCATGTACCCGCTTTGTCAGGAGTCTGTGGATCAGGTGGTGGGAGTTCTCAATACCAAGGACTATTTCCGACTGACAGACCGCAGCCGGGAAGCCGTACTGACCCAGGCGGTGAAGCCGGCTTACTTTGTGCCGGAGACGGTAAAGGCCGATGTGCTTTTCCGGAACATGAAAAGCAGTCGGACCCGATTTGCCGTGGTTCTGGATGAATACGGGGGACTCAGCGGCATCGTCACGGTGAACGACCTGCTGGAGCAGCTGGTGGGGGATTTTGACGAAGAAGGAACGGAGGAGGAAGCAGCTCCGGAGGTGGAGCGGGTGGACTCCCAGACCTGGCGCATTCAGGGGGCAGCGCCTTTGGATGAGGTGGCCCAGGAGCTGGGGGTGACCCTGCCTCTGGAGGAGTACGACACCTTTGGTGGCCTGGTCTTTGGCGCTCTGGGCACGATTCCAGGCGACGGTGCCCAGCCGGAGGTGGAGGTCTGTGGTCTGCATGTCAAGGTTCAGCTCATCCAGGACCACCGCATCCAGCGCGCCCTGGTTTGCCTCCTGGAGCCACAAAAAGGTGGGAATGGGGAAGAATAGCCCCGGCCCAAAGGCGCGGTTACCCAGGCGCGAGGAGCCGAAGAAGGGCCAGAAAGCTCCCTGGCAGACCAATGCCGGAAATGAAACAGGAAAAGCGCCCCGCCCCGGTTGACCAGACCGGCGGCGGGGCGCTTTCCAAAGCAAATAAAGGAGAGGCAAAAATGAAAAAACCTTACTTTTAGTATAGCGGGAAATTATTAAGATGTAAGCCGGGAAATGTTAAGATGCTGTGAAGTTGCCTTCTGATACCAAGGAGGGAACGTAGCGTTTCGACAATTGCGTCAGCCCGGAAGAGCCCCTTCCGTGCTCCGGGGAAAGCCAGGGGTGCTGCCGCGCCAGTGTAGAATAAAAAGCCATACACACATGCCCTAGGTGGAAGATTTGTGAATTTTTTGTGTTCCCCTTGACATTTTAGAAAAAGGGGGTATAGTGAAGACAAAAGCAATTAGCACTCTCAAAGGTGGAGTGCTAAAATGGCGGCCGATGGCTGCGAAGGGAGTGTGGAATATGAACTTTAATCAATATACAAAGAAGTCTCTGGAGGCGGTGCAAAGCGCCCAGAGTTTGGCTGTGGAACATCATCATCAGCAAATGGAGCAGCTGCACCTGCTTCTGGCCCTGCTGCAGCAGGAGGGAGGCCTGGCGCCTCAGATTCTGCGAAAGCTGGGCGTGACGGTGGAGAGTCTGGAAGCTGCGGCCCAGGCGGAGCTTGACAAGCTTCCCCGGGTTTCCGGCAGCCGGGAGGCGGACAAATTCTATATATCTCAGGGGGTAGACGATGTGCTCCAGCTGGCTGAGCGTCTGGCGGCCAGCATGAAGGACGAATACGTGTCTGTGGAGCATTTCCTCCTGGCCCTGGTGGAGGCGGCCCAGGGGCCGGTGAAGGAGCTGCTGGGGACCTATCGCATTTCCAAGGAGGACTGTCTCCAGGCCCTTCAGGCCATCCGGGGCAACCAGCGGGTCACCTCTGACAGCCCGGAGGATACCTATGAGGCCCTGGAAAAGTACGGCACGGACCTGGTGCGCCGGGCCAGGGAGAAAAAGATGGACCCGGTCATTGGCCGGGATGAGGAGATCCGGAATGTGATCCGGATTTTGAGCCGGAAGACCAAAAATAATCCGGTACTCATCGGCGAGCCCGGCGTGGGCAAAACCGCTATCGCCGAGGGCCTGGCCCAACGGATTGTCCGGGGGGATGTGCCCAAAAATTTGCAGGACAAGACCATCTTCTCCCTGGACATGGGGGCCCTGATTGCAGGGGCCAAGTACCGGGGCGAATTTGAGGAGCGGCTGAAGGCGGTCCTGGCAGAGGTGAAAAAGTCTGAGGGAAAGATCCTCCTGTTCATCGATGAGCTGCACACCATTGTGGGAGCGGGGAAAACCGAGGGCTCCATGGACGCGGGGAATCTGCTGAAGCCCATGCTGGCCCGGGGCGAGCTCCACTGCATTGGGGCCACTACCCTGGACGAGTACCGGCAATATATTGAGAAGGACCCGGCTCTGGAACGGCGGTTCCAGCCGGTGATGGTGAATGAGCCCACGGTGGAGGACACCATCGCCATCCTCCGGGGCCTGAAGGAGCGCTACGAGGTTTATCACGGGGTGAAAATTACAGACGCCGCCATTTTGGCAGCGGCAACCCTGTCCCACCGGTATATTTCTGACCGGTTCCTGCCAGACAAGGCCATTGACCTCATTGACGAGGGCTGCGCCCTCATCCGCACGGAGATGGACTCCATGCCCACAGAGCTGGATGTGATCTCCCGGCGAATCATTCAGATGGAGATCGAAGAGGCTGCCCTCAAAAAGGAGGAGGACCCCCGGTCCAAAGCCCGGTTGGCTGAGCTCCAGAAGGAGCTGGCAGAAGAGCGGGAGCAATTGAGCTCTAAAAAAGCCCAGTGGGAGAACGAGAAAAACGCCATTGGCCGGGTCCAGCAGCTGCGGGAGAAAATCGAAGACCTGAACCGGCAGATTGAAGCCGCCGAGCAGAGCTATGACCTGGAAAAGGCTGCTGAGTTGAAGTACGGCCGCCTGCCAGAGGCCAAGCGGCAGCTGGAGGCGGAGGAGCAGGCGGTTCAGAGCGCCAAGGAGTCCAGCATGCTTCGGGACAAGGTGACCGAGGAGGAAATTGCCCGGATTGTGGAGCGGTGGACCGGTATCCCTGTGGCCAAGCTGGTTCAAGGGGAGCGGGAGAAGCTCCTGCACCTGGACGAAACCCTGCACCGCCGGGTGATAGGCCAGGATGAGGCGGTCCAAGCGGTGACGGAGGCCATCCAGCGGAGCCGGGCCGGCATTCAGGACCCCAACCGGCCCATTGGCTCCTTCCTGTTCCTGGGCCCCACAGGCGTGGGCAAGACGGAGCTGGCCAAGAGCCTGGCCGAGGCCTTGTTTGACGATGAGAACAACATGGTCCGCATTGATATGTCGGAGTATATGGAGAAATTTGCTGTGTCCCGGCTGATTGGAGCGCCTCCTGGATACGTGGGCTATGAAGAGGGAGGCCAGCTCACGGAGGCGGTCCGGCGGAAACCCTATTCCGTGGTCCTCTTCGACGAGGTGGAAAAGGCTCATCCCGATGTGTTCAACGTGCTGCTTCAGGTGCTGGACGACGGGCGGATCACCGACTCCCAGGGCAGGACGGTGGATTTCAAGAACACCATCCTCATTCTGACCTCGAATCTGGGTTCCCAGTACCTCCTGGAGGGGATTGGGCCGGACGGCTCCATCTCCGAGACGGCCAGGGGCCAGGTGCTTCAGCTTTTGCGCCAGTCCTTCCGGCCGGAGTTCCTGAACCGGCTGGACGAAACCGTCTTCTATAAGCCCCTCACCAAGGCGGATGTGGCCTCCATCATTGACCTGCAAATTGACCATCTGAATGGGCGTTTGCAGGAGCAGGAGATTTCCTGCCGCCTCACAGACCGGGCCAAGAACTTCATTGTGGATGAGTCCTACGATCCCCAGTACGGTGCACGCCCCCTGCGGCGGTATGTGCAGCATACGGTGGAGACTCTCCTGGCCAAGCGCATTCTGGAAGGCGGCATTCTGCCGGGGCAGACGGTGACGGTGGATGAAGACGGGGGTTGCCTGGTTCTGCGCACAGAAAAGGCGGATTGACAGGCTAGTCCCCCAGGCGGGAACAGATCTCGTTGTTTGCCCATCTCCGAATTTGGACTGCCTGCCAACGGTGTGTCCAGGTGGCCGCATCCCACTGACCAGCGGGTGGACATATGGGTCTGCCCTTACCGCAAGGAATGGGTCTTAGGTGCACGCGCATAGCCCCCGGGGGGAGGGACGGTAACACTCACTACCTGAACGGAAGATGACAGTCAAACAGGACCGCTGCAAACGCAGCGGTCCTGAGAAAGGGACATTATTTGTTCCTACTGTTAAGCGGGCCAAGTATCACGGACAAAGTAAACAACACCCTCAAAGTTTCCGCTCAGTAGTTGACTTATATCATCCAACTGTATTTACCAAAGTGACCATAAAAAGCAAAACGATTACCAATAAACGCCTTTTCATAATCGTCACGATTTCTTCTTGGAGAACATTCTAATACCGGAGAGGATGCAGAGAACTGCCTGAAGGAAGAGCCGAATCCAGACCATATAAAGATTGAAGTTACCGCCAAATATTTCCCCCATGCTAAAATTATGTTCGTCAACAAAAACGGCTTGGCTATAAAAAACATCAACAGATATAATAAAACATACTACAGAT
>UQZA01000047.1 GCA_900545515.1 uncultured Eubacteriales bacterium
CTTCCTCCGCCTTCTTCTGCGCGTCCTCTGCGGCCCTCTTGGCAGCCTCGGCGGCAGCCAGAAGGTCCTCTAATTCCTGGTTGCCCCGGTCGGAGCAAACCACGTCGGCCCGGTTTCGAATCCGAATCCGGGGGAAGGGTCCCTCAGGAGCGTTAAAGGTATCGTCATAGGAAGCCAGGCCTGTGGCAGAGATGGCGCAACCCACCTTCAGGTTTTCCACATCCTGAGACGTGGTGATGTAACCGTCAATGAAGACCCGGGCGGTGTTCCCCTGCTCGTCCTTCACCAGGATGGTCTGAACCAGACCGTTGGCCAGCTCAAAGCTCTCCACCGTACCCTCCAGGGTGACCAGGCTACCCAGCACCCTTCGGTCGTTGATTTCCTGCGCCGTAACCTTCCGGGGCGTCACCGGCTGGGTGTGATCCAGCTTCTGGATGCTTGTCACCTGCAGCTCCATCTCCCCCTGGTAGAAGTCGGTGGTACCGGTGATCTGCACCACATCTCCGATCTGGTATTCCCCCGCCACAGGGAAGCAGCAGATACCAGCCGTATCATCCTGGACGTAGATGCAGTCAAAGAAGGCGGTGTCCTTGTCAAAGCCGGAGGCATTGGAGGTGACCACACCCTGAATGGTGAACTTATAGCCCTTGCCCGTCTGCTTCTGAACCGTGGCAATGTCTGTGATCGTAACCGGATTCAAGTACCGGGCCAGATTCTCACAGATGTTGTAGTTGGAGTAATTCTTCTCGGCGTTGGAGTCCGAAATCGTGGCCTGGACCTCAAAGTTGCTCATAAAGGCTGCGCCAGAAACTATGATGAGGCCCCGCCCGGGAAGCTCCTCCGTACCCAGCACCATGAGGCGGCTGTCTCCCTCCGCCACCGGATACTTGGGAACATCGCTGCCTCCCAATCCGTCGCTGTCGGAGTCCTTGGAATACGTACTGGCGTGGCCATAGACCACCGGGGTCACCGTGCCGGGGACAGTAGAAGCAGGGTTCCCCTCCTGGTCCACCACATAGATGGACGCGCCGCCGTATTGGCTGAACAGCTGAGAATACATGCTGTTATTGGGATGATCGCTGTCACACTCCACCCCCTCCAGGAGGAAGCTGTCCCAGTTGTAGGTGCTGAAGTACAGCCGCTGAGACTGGCCCCCGTTTAGGTTGTCGTCATGGGTGGCGTCGTCGGCAATGCGAAGAGAAGAGCCCAGGGCTTGCAGCACCTTGTTCTGCTGCGCCGCCATGTGATTCTCCGCCGGGAAGGGGGCATAGCTCTCGTAGTCATCCGACCAGCCAGCCAGAACCACGGCGCCGCCGGCCTGATTGAACCGGACAATGGCCGCAATCTCGTCGTCAGAATAGGTGGCGTAGGGGTCCCGCAGAGCCGTCCCGTCCCGGCGGGAGGGGGCGGTGAGAATCAGCATCTTGTACTTGCTGTTGCTGCAGGCGGAAATGAGATCTTCCCTGGTTTTCAGCTCCACGGTGCGCAGGGAGTACCCGGCAGCCAGGTTGCCGAAGTTGCCCATAGAGTCTTTGTAGTTGCCGGCCACATACTCGTTGTAGTGGGAGGCGTCAATGCCCACATACAGAAGCTTTTCGGCGTTCAGTACATCCAGCTCCACGTCCATGGTGAATTCATACTCCACGCCCTCCAGCTCCATGCCCACGGTCACGGTGACGGTCATGACCTTGGCGGCAGTGGGCGTGTAGGCAAAGGTGACGGTCTGGGAGCCGGAGGCGGGCACCGTATAACCGGTGGTATCGGAGCCCAGGACCACGGAGCCATCGGTGGTGTACGTCACATAGGTGACCTTGGCGTCTGTGGCCTCGCTGTTGAACAGGGTGGTGGTGAGCTCCAGCTCCTCGCCGGTGACCGGGGTGGAGGTCCCGCATGCCACGCTGGAGATCCCCAGCTTCAGGGTCTCGCCCACCCATACGGGAGCCGTGACGGCCAGGTCGCCGTCGCCCTGGGTGACGCGGATGTAATAGTAGCTGTAGGTAGGCTCCAGGGTGCAGGCAAGCTCCCCGGTGGCCAGGACGGCGGGATCGTCCCAGGTGTAGGCCACCTTACCGGAGTTCACAATGACCTCCACCTTGGAGATGGAGTCCGAAGCGTCCGGATCGGAGACCTGTACATTCAGCTCCAGGGCCTCGGGGGCCTCCTCGATGACAGAGCCCAAAGGCAGGCCGTTGACCGTGTAATACAGCTCCAGGTTCTTGTCCTCAGTGGAATAGACCCGCAGATCCCGGATGGCCTGGTAGAGGCCCTGCTCCGAGAAGTCGTCGGTGAGGATGACGTCCCGGGCGTCGTTGGCATTGCCCCAGCGGCCCTTGTGGTTGTCCTGGTTATTGGTGGGGGCCACATGCCAGCCCTTATCCAGAGCCAGGGTGTACTGCTCATAGCTGGGGTAGTAGCCGCCGGCTCCGATGGCCCCTTCGCCGTTGCCCACCTCCACCAGGAAGATGCGGCTGTCGATGAGGGCGTCCCAATAGCTGAAGTCGGAGAAATTGCCGAAGGTGGTGCCAGGGTGGTTGAACTGGCTGATGGAGTCCGCCCCCTCCGGCTGGCTCAGGAGGCTGTAATAGGCCTTCATACCGGCATCCGCCGTTTTGTTGTTCAGAGTGGCGTTGTTCCGGGAGACAATGCCGGGGGTGTTCCAGGTGTTGATGTGGCCGGGGCCGCCGGACCAGGTCATCTCAAAGCCGCCCAGGGCAATGACGTCGGAGTGGGTGGCATTAAAGTCCGCTACCTTGCCCTTGAACTCGGACCAGAGATTCTGGCTGTAAGCGGTAGCCAGGCTCATGTCGTAGAGGGCCCCCTCCGGGTTGGCTTCGCCGGACTTGTCAAAGTAGTTGGAGTGGTCCGTAAAGGCCACAAAATCGATGTTGGCGCTCTCCGGCAGGTTTGCAATATACTCCAGCGCTGTATCCAGGCTGCCGGAGCCGTCGGAATAAGTGGTGTGGGAGTGAAGCTGGCCAAAATACAGCTGCTGTGCAGCCACGCCCACAGTGAAGGACCAGGTCTTGGCGGCAGCTTTGCCATCTGCCCGGGTGACCGTGACGGTGACGCTGGTGCGGCCCTCTGCCAGGTCCTCCAGCGGGGTATAGGTGACCGTTCCATTGGCATAGACCGCATCCACAGCAGCCCCGGCCACGGTCATCTCCACCCTGGGGTTCTCTCCGGCGTTGGCAATGGCAGCGGAGATGACCGGGCGCTTGTTCTCCCCGGTCTGGCTTCCGGCGGCGGGAGTGAGGCCTGTAATCACCGGCTCATCCTTCACAGAGATGTTGGCCGTGGCAGTAAACGCCACATCTCGGGTATCCGTCCCCGATACCACCACCTGGAGGCTCTCCCCTGCCACGGAGGCGGCGGGGATTTCCAGGGTATAGACCCCTGCTGCCTCGGTGCAGGCCAGGTCCGTCCCGTTCAGGGAAGCCCGAAGCTCCTGAACGCCAAAGACTGCGTCCACGGTAAAGGTCAGGGTATAGGCCTGGCCCACATAGGCATCGGTGAGAGCGCCAAACTGCACCGTAGGTTCATTGACCACACCGCCAGTGAGCCCGGTGTTGGCGCAGGGATAGAAGTGGAAGGTGTAGATGTCCTTGTCCGTCACATTGTACATGCTGTAGGTCTTATAGGCCCCGGCGTAGTACTCCAGATACTGGGCGTACTTGCCGTTGAACTTGGCGGTGCGGCTCTCCATGGTGTAGCCGCCGTTGTACGCCGCCAGAGTCCAGTCGGCGTCCTCGTTGGCCTCCTTTTGGTAAAAGGCGTTGTTCCCTGTGCCATTGGAGCAGAGATAGCCGAAGGTCTCGTTGACAAAGCGGTAATAGGCCCCGTTTTTCTCCACGGTGAACACCAGGCCCCCGTTGGCCGCCGTGGCGGCGCCCTCTGCCACTGTGGCGGCGGCGTTGTTCAAAGAGGGGCTTTCCGTGTTGCCGTCCTGGGTGGACAGAACGCCCTGGGCAGACTGGTTGAAAATCACAACCGAATCCCCGGCAGCGGGCAGGCCGCTTTCCCCAGTGGGCTGCTCATCGGTGAGCTTGTAGAGGTTAAAGCGGTAATAGTCGTTGTCCTTCTCTGAGAAGGTGGTGAATAGGCTGTTATAAACCTCCAGGGCCTGGGCATTTCCATTGTACTGGGCGTTGACGCTCACAATGTGGAAGCCACCTGTCACTGTCTTCAAGGTCCAGAGGCTGTAATCAGAAGGAGCGTCCCCAAAGGTCAGGCTGTTGCCCGTCGCCCCCGTGGTGAGGTACTGGCCCGCAGCATTGGTGAAGGTGTAATGGCCGTTCTCGTCCAGCTTGGCCGTCAGCACAGCCATACCCTCCGTCACCTCCAGGAAATCCCCCTGGAGGGCGGCAGCCACGCCGGTCAGCTTGTTGCCGGAGGCGGTATCCGACATCACCAGGCCGTCCTTGTCATAATAGACCACCAGCCGGTCCCCATCGGCCACCGCATCGCTCCGCTTGGCGTATTGCTTCAGCTCCACCTTGTAGAACGCCTGGGCAAAGAGGGCCTCGTCAGTGACGCGGGTGTAGGAGCTCCAGTTGTCCTTTGCGCCGTACCACTCCAGGTAGTTGCCCCGAACGGCGTTCTGGATGTAGTAGCACCCTTCCGTGGCGGCGGGAAGCACCTTCCAGCCGGTGTTTACATCATCCAGGGGGGTACTGGTATATTCCGCCCCCATGGAGAGCTTCTTGCCGTCTGCTGTGGAGAAGGTATAGTTGCCGTCCCCGTCCACGCCCACCGTCCACACGTCGCTGGCCGGGAAGCCGGACAGTACGCCGCCGGAGAGAGTCACATCGGTGCCTTTGTTGTAGAAGCCCGTATAGCTGGTGGACAGGGCCTTCCCATTGGCCGGGTTGTAAATGACCACATGGTCCCCTGCAGACAGCACCGGCTCCTCCGGCTCCGTGGGATCCGTCGGATCGGTGGGGTCCACTGGATCCGTGGGATCTATTGGAGTCCCACCAGAGAGCTTGTACAGGGTAAACTCCGAAGGATAGCCTGCCGGGTTACCGGAAACGGTGGCCGACTTATAAGCCCGGAATTTATTTTCTGCGCCCTTATTGCTGGCCAGGAGGACGGTATCCACTCCCTGCCCGGCGAACTGGAAGGTCCCATCGGTGCAGGTAACCAGCCAACTGTATTCGCCAGCAACAATGCCATTGTTATTGCCACCTTTGGGTGCAGCGGCAACGCCGTTGCTGTCCGTCAGCTTGACTGTGTCCCCGTCTACGGTGATGGTCCAGGGGAGAACCGAACCGGTCACTGTATCGCTGCCGGCGTCTATGGCCTGAGCTGTAATCCAGCCGTTTTCATAAACGCCAGGGCCGTAGCCTGTGTTTACCACCATTACGTATTGGCCGGAAGTCAACTCTTCCATGGTGGTGATTTTGGTGTAGGTCGCAGCCTCCGCAGCAAAGGCCGCTGTGGGCAGCATGGTCAAAACCATGGCCACCAGCAGCAGCCACGCCAGGAATCTGCTCCGGGTGTGTGTGTTCATATACATCCTCCTTTTTTGTTCCTGCCGTTTGGCAGCGTGTGGGGTGACTGTTTGAATTATCATACCACAAGCTCCGGAAACGCGCTACTGCCTATCTCTACTTTTTACCAGAATCTTACGCTTTTTGTGAGAATTGGCAAACATATCATGAAATTTGCCCTCTCCTGGCCGCAGTCTATATTTTGCGGCCCTGGAAGAAAATGGCCTGGGATTTTGCCGCTTTCTGGGAAATACATTTTGACAAAGCATATCCAATCGCTTATAATGGAATGGTGTGGGTAGCCTTCCCCTGCCCGCTTTCTATGTCCCCAAATCCAGAAATGAAAGGATCAGGATTATGTATAAGATCGTCCGAAAGAAAGAGCTGAATTCTGCCGTTACCCTCATGGAGATTGAGGCCCCCTTTGTTGCCAGGAAAGCCAAGGCTGGCCAATTCATCATCTTCCGGGTAGACGAGCAGGGAGAGCGGGTGCCTCTGACCATCGCCGGGTATGACCGGGAGAAGGGCACCGTCTCCATCATCTTCCAGAAGGTGGGCTTCTCCACCAACGCCCTAGGCGCCCTGAACGAGGGTGACTACATCCAGGACTTCGTAGGCCCCCTGGGCAAGCCCACCAACACCGAGGGCGTGAAGCGGGTCTGCGTGGTAGGCGGCGGCGTAGGCTGCGCCATTGCCCTGCCCTCCGCCGTGGGCTTCAAGGAAGCCGGCTGTGAGGTGGATGTGATTGTAGGCTTCCGGAACAAAGACATTGTCATTCTGGAGGACGAATTCCGGGCTTGTGCCGACAACCTGTACTTAATGACCGACGACGGCTCCTACGGCGAGCACGGCTTCGTCACTGTAAAGCTCCAGCAGCTGCTGGAATCCGGCCGCCAGTACGATGAGGTTCTGGCCATTGGTCCCATCCCCATGATGAAGTTCGTCTCCAAGACCACGGAGCCCTTCGGGGTCAAGACCATTGTCTCCCTGAACCCCATCATGGTGGACGGCACCGGCATGTGCGGCGGCTGCCGGGTCACCGTAGGCGGCGAGACCAAGTTTGCCTGCGTAGACGGCCCCGACTTTGACGGCCACCAGGTGGACTACGCCGAGCTCATGAGCCGGAACAGTGTCTACCGGGACCGGGAGGCCCAAGTCTCCAAAGAGCACGTCTGCCGCATGGAAGCCATGGGCAAGGCCCTGATTTGAGAAGGAGGAAGCTGCAATGGCAAATATGACTCTGACGAAAACCCCCATGCCGGAGCAGGACCCCAAGGTCCGCGCCCGGAACTTTGAAGAGGTGGCCCTGGGCTACACCGCCGAGCAGGCCATGGAAGAGGCCGGCCGCTGCCTGGGCTGCAAGAAGCCCAAGTGCGTGGAGGGCTGCCCCGTCAACGTGCGCATTCCCGAATTCATCGCCAAGGTCGCTGAGGGCGACTTCCAGGCCGCCTACGAAATCGTCACCTCTACCAACGCCCTGCCCGCCCTGTCCGGCCGGGTCTGCCCCCAGGAGAGCCAGTGCGAAAGCAAGTGCGTTCGGGGCGTCAAGGGCGAACCCGTGGCCATTGGCCGCCTGGAGCGGTTTGTGGCGGACTGGTACCGGGAGCATGTGAACGCCATGCCAGAGAAGGCCCCTTCCAACGGCGTAAAGGTCGCCGTGGTGGGCTCCGGTCCTGCCGGTCTCACCTGCGCCTCGGACCTTGCCAAGAAGGGCTACGCCGTTACCGTATTCGAGGCGCTGCACACCGCCGGTGGCGTGCTGGTATATGGCATTCCGGAATTCCGTCTGCCCAAGGCCATTGTGGCCAACGAGGTCAAAAAGCTGGAGGCCCAGGGCGTGGAGGTCATGACCAACATGGTCATCGGCCGGGTCCTGTCCATCGACGAGCTGTTTGAAATGGGCTACAAGGCCGTATTCGTAGGCTCCGGCGCCGGTCTTCCCATGTTTATGCACATCCCCGGAGAGGCCCTCAAGGGCGTCTACTCCGCCAACGAGTACCTGACCCGGACCAACCTGATGAAGGCCTACACCGAGGAGGCCGACACGCCCATCATCCGGAGCAAGGCTGTGGCCGTGGTGGGCGGCGGCAACGTGGCCATGGACGGCGCCCGCTGCGCCATGCGCCTGGGGGCAGAGCACGTGTACATTGTCTACCGCCGGGGCGAAGCGGAGATGCCCGCCCGGAAGGAAGAGCAGCACCACGCCAAGGAAGAGGGCATTGAGTTCAAGACTCTGTGCAACCCTGTGGAAATCCTGGGGGATGAGGACGGCCGGGTGTGCGGCATGAAGTGCATCCGCATGGAGCTGGGCGAGCCCGACGCCTCCGGCCGCCGCCGTCCGGTGGAGATCCCCGGCAGCGAGTTTGTCCTGGACGTGGACACCGTGATCATGGCCCTGGGCACCAGCCCCAACCCCCTGATCCGCTCCACCACCCCGGGCCTGGAGACCAACAAGAAGGGCTGCCTCATCGTAAACGAAGACGAGATGACCACCCGGGACGGCGTATTTGCCGGCGGCGATGCCGTCACCGGCGCAGCTACCGTCATCCTGGCCATGGGTGCCGGCAAGAAGGGCGCTTCGGCCATTGACGCATATCTCCAAACGAAGGGATAAGCCGGACCGGCGAATATGCGGCATCAAACCGCCGCGTTCCTGGCTTGATCTAAGCATTTCTGGCTGGAAATCAGGAAAGCTCCTGATTCCCAGCCAGATTTTCATCGCAGCAGAGGCTGTCAGCTCTGCCGTCTGCCAGTCCGGCGCCTGCCGTCTTTTCCCGGCGGGGCTGATATTTTGGGGCGGTTGGGGAAAACTGTCTGCGAGGTGATTTGGATTGAAACGGTGGAACAAACGCCTGGCCCTTGTGTGCCTGGCGGGATACCTCCTGGGCGTCTCCCGGGGGTATGTGGCCATATGGCGGGACGAGGATCCCCAACCCTGGCTCATTACGGATATGCCGGTCTCGGCACTGCCTCCGGCGGATCAAAAGGCCCTGAAAGAGGGGATCTCTCTGCCAGAGGACTACCCCCTAACCAAGGCCCTGGAAGATTATTGCTCCTAGCACAGATTTCCTCTTGATTTTTCAGGCAAAAACGGTTACTATAATGGTACCAAAAACCCCTGCCCGTCAGGGGCTGGGAGGATTGCACAAGATGGAAGATTTCGGTTCTGATTTTATTACCATCACCGATGAAGACGGCGTCGAGTACGAGTTGGAGATTCTCTCCGAGCTGGATTACCAGGGCGCCCACTATCTGGCTGTGGTTCCTGCCATGGATTCTGAGGAGGATCCGGAGGAGCTGGAGGTAAGCCTTCTCCGGGCTGACGAGGAAGAGGGCGAGCCCATTCTCTCCGCCATTACGGACACAGAGGAGCTGGAGGCCGTCTATCAGCTGATGATGGATCAGCTCTATGAGGACGAAGAGGACCAGGAATCCTGAGACAACTTCATATCCCTCCCTGCTTGGTTCGTGACGCATCCATTTAAACCCACAGTTTATTTTCGGGATGCAGGACTTCTTCATTGGATTGCAGGCCTCCCGCCGGCGCCGAGACGATCGGTGGACGTTGGAAGCAGTGAACATGCAAGAGCGGCAACCCACCTGCCCTTTTGTGCAGGTTATAAACGGGTGTGCACGGCTAAAGCGGGGTTTGACAGGGCGCGCAGCTTTGCGCGCCCTGTTCAGTTTGCCGAAAAATCCTTGGGTTTTTCCGTCAAACCCATCACACCCCCGGGTACTGCCAACATGTACGCGGGGGCGTGTGCATTTAAAGCTTCCGGATGATGCCCATGGGAGTCTGCTGGTCGTCCTGCCCCAGGGGATTGTCCTTCAAAATCCGGGCATAGAGGTGCTTGTCCAAGGCCTTGGAAGAAACGCCCAGAATCTGACCCTCCAGGTCGTTGATGTCCACGATGCAGGTCTCAAAGCCAATGCGAGCCTTGATATCCCGGGCCACCTGGTCGGGGTTCACCGGTCCCAGCACCACATAGTGGTTGTAGGGCGGGATGGTGTTGTGGCAGGGGCCGTCGATGGACCGGGCCTTGTAGCCTGCCACCTTGTAGAACCAGCCCTTTTTCCGGAACACCTTCTTGCCAATGACGGAGACAAAGGCGGCAAAGAGAATCCGCAGGGTGCCGCACTCCCGCAGGGCATACTCCATGGTCTCCGGCATACCCAAGCCAATGCCATGGGGCGTCTTGGTGACGTATTTACTCAGGGTGTAGGCCAGCTTCCGGGGGTGAATCTCCTCCATGGGAATGGCCCGCTTCTGGGTACAGGCTACGCACTTTTCCGAGATGAAAAGCACATCCCCAGGCTGCAGCAAGGGCGCGCCGTACTGCTGGGCCACATCGCAGATGTTGTCCTGGTCGGTGATCAGGTGGGTGGGAATGGGCAGGCGGAGGTACTGCACCCCGTCCACCTCAATGACTCCCTTTTTGCCCTCGTTGGGCTTCAAATCCGTTGCCATAATCATGCCTCTCTTTCCCTTACGCCATCTCCAGGGGCAGCGGACGGCCGCCCAGCAGGTGGAAATGCAGATGGGGCACCGTCTGCCCGGCGTTGGGGCCGCAGTTGCTCACCACCCGGAAGCCACCCTCCAGCTCCTTGCCCAGCTGGGCAATCACTTCCATACAGTGGGCCACCACCGCGCTGTTGGAGGCAGTGATGCAGGCGGCGCTTTCGATGTGTTCCTTGGGAATCACCAAAATGTGAACAGGGGCCTGGGGATGGATATCCCGAAAGGCCAGAACCGTGTCGTCTTCGTATACCTTTTGCGACGGAATCTCCTCAGCCGCAATTTTGCAAAACAGGCAATCAGCCATGGCAGCAATCCTCCCGCGTAAATAGGCAGTCGGTCCAAACCGGCTGCCTCTATTTTTTGTTATTATAACACAAACGGGACCTTTTTCAAGACTTTTGCCGGTTTGCCTGGAAATTCCAGCATTTTCAGAAAATTTGCCTCTTTGCTTTCCGCCGTCCGGGGAGAATTTGGTAAAATCAACAACATCCGTAAGGGCTTCCCAATGCTACGAGCCTGGGGCTGGTAGCATGCTTTGATCCTGCACTGGCGCGGCAGCGCCAATGCAAAAAACAGCCGTTAGATCGTCCATCTCAAGCCTGGTCTCTGCCCTCAGATTTCCCACCAGCATTCACCGGCGCCTACCGTAAGAAAGCCCAGCTTTTCATACAAAGCACGGGCACGCAGGTTGCTCTCGGCCACCTGAAGCTCCACCGTCTCCCCCTGCATCACCGAAATGAGCGCCGCCGCCACATCTCGCCCGGCCCCCCGGCGGCAGGAGACCAGGGACAGGAGCGTATCCCCATTCACCTGGCCAATTCCCAGAAGCGCTCCGTCCCTGTGGACAAAATATCCGCCCCCCTGGTCCAAAAGCCGGGGCAAATCCCCCTGGTGCAAGGACATCGCCGCCGGAACGCCGGACATGCCCTCGTTGTAAATCCGCAGAAATTCTTCTCCGTTTTCCGGCAGAAGGGGCCACAGCGCTGCGTCCGTCTCCGGCACGCCGGACCGCAGGCAGGCCATACGGAGCAGCCGGACTTGAGGAGGAGCCGCCGGGGGCTCCGGCAGATGGGAGGCCAGAACCCTCCGGGCTCCCGCCATCCGGCAAAACCGGGCGCACTCGGCTAGAAATTCCCAGGTCTT
The DNA here is from genome assembly GCA_900545515.1 of uncultured Eubacteriales bacterium. Lineage (GTDB taxonomy): Bacteria > Bacillota > Clostridia > Oscillospirales > Oscillospiraceae > Faecousia. The sequence continues at coordinate 11,152 of UQZA01000047.1, forward strand.
TCCAGGCTGTACCCACTGCACCACACAGTAGGCCTCTCCCCTTCCGGGTATTTCCTGCAAGATCAAGGTTGCGGCTCCAAACTCGCCGGTAAAAACCGGAATATTTCGCATAACATTCTCCTTCTTCCGGCTTGACCGTTCAGAACCCGGGCATACTACCCTCATCAAAGGAGGGTGCCCAATGGACTACGAACTCATTGTAATTGGAGCAGGACCTGGCGGCTGCAGCGCCGCGCTCTACGGCGCTCGGGAGGGGCTGACCACCCTCCTGGTGGAGCCTGCCGCGCCGGGCGGGCAAATGTCGGTCACCGCCTGGGTGGAAAACTACCCGGGCGTCCCCGGAGCATCCGGACAGGACCTGGCAAACGCCATGCTGGCAGGGGCAAAGGCTGCAGGAGCCACCTTTCTTCAGGCCCAGGTGACCGGGCTGCACCTGACTGGAAGCCCCAAAATTGTGGAAACCACCCGGGGCGCTTACACCGCCGGAGCCGTGGTCCTCGCCATGGGGGCAGCCCCCCGGAAGCTCGCCCTTCCTGAGGCGGAACGCTTCCTGGGCCGGGGCCTGTCCTACTGCGCCACCTGCGACGGCATGTTCTTTCGAAACAAGGACGTAGCCGTGCTGGGAGGTGGCAACGGAGCTGCCGCCTCCGCCCGGAGCCTGGCCCGGCTGTGCCGCCAGGTCCATGTGATCTTCCGGAAGGAACACATGAGCGCGGAAGCCCGGGAGCAGGAGGCCCTGGCGGCCTGCCCCAACGTCATCCTCCACCCGGGGACGCTCCTGGCCGGTCTGTCCGGCGGAGAACAGCTGGAAGCCCTGGCCCTGGAGGACCGGGCCACCGGCAGGTGGCAAGAGCTGCCATGCCAGGGGCTCTTCGCCGCCATCGGCCGCATTCCGGAGACAGTCCTTCTCCAGGGGCAGGTAAAACTGGACTCCCAGGGCTATGTCCTGGCCGGAGAATCCACCCAAACAAACCTCCCCGGCGTCTACGCCGCAGGAGACATCCGCACCAAGCCCCTGCGTCAAATCGTCACCGCCGCCGCCGACGGCGCCACCGCCGCCCACCTGGCCGCCCGGTATCTGGGAGACTCTGCTTCCCCGGAGACTTAAGGGTACCAGCAAACTACTTCGATGCTGCAGGCTCAGTCACCGCATCTTGTGTTCTATTTCGTTCAAATACATTGTCCTCATAGCAGTATTTGAACTTCAGATAGGAATAATGCCAATATCGGATCAACATCAGAAGCATAGCGCCGTAGACCACACATCGAACAGGGAGTTTCGCCATTTGGGTCTGTATGAGGCTTCCCAGCTCCCCCTCTCCAGCAGATGTATATGCATGCAAAAAAATGAAAGCCAAGAACAGATTCCGGGCCGATGACCGGAAGCCGTCAAACAAATTCCGCTTTCGCTGGGATTCCTTGTCCTGTTTGGCGTGGGAGTAATACTCCGCGTCCCCCTCAAGCACCCGCCTCATTGCCTTGATTGTATAGCCTTCATCGCCGGAATCAGTTGGAAAGCGGTCCCGCAGCATATACACATCAGTCACATAGAGCACAACCGCTAAGGCAATTCCCAATATGGCGCCCCATTCCAGTGGCAGCATGTGTGCCGCCACAAGTAGCACAGTGATCACAGCGGCTACTACAAGGGGGGAGAAAACACACATTTTCCACTCTTTCCACACGGATTTCACGCTTTTTCGAAATGTGTGGGAAGATGTTTCGTCCCATTGGATTGTCCGGTCGACATTCTCTGCCTCTCGCTTCCAGAGCTTCGTCGTACGAGCGGCATACAGGCGGGGGTTCAGGACGGGAACGAGCCACAGGCACTTCTCCATCCTGTCCCCCAACTCATGCAGCAGCATTCCTATCACATACCCCACCACTAAAACCACCGTAATTCGCAGGGAAAGGCTGAGCTCACAGCCAATTGCAGTTTCCAAAATCTGCCAGGCTCCGGGGTGCTGGATGCTGAGGCACAAAGCCACAAAGGCCCCAGGCAGCAGCATCCCCAAGAAATCAATGATATTCAGGTCCTTGATAAAATCCCCCATATGAACGTTCCCTCCTCATTTCCACGGGCGTGCCAGGGTCACAGCAAGGAAACACTGCCCGCATGCCCAGGTCCTGCAGGTTTTTCAGATAGCGCAGAATGTCACAGGTCTGATATCGCTTTTTCCCGTCGGCATCCAGCTGCGCGTCCAGCGTCCGGAATAACAATGCGTATTCAAATTCCAGGGAGGTGTCAAAGATGCCCAAGTCATCTGTGTTGACGCACACCTCCATCTGGCGGCAAAGCTGCCGGTCTGCAGCAACTCCAAGACCGCTGTCATAAAAGCGGAAAATGGGGTGCTTCTCATAGGTTTCGAAGGTGCCAATCAGCACATTGGAGGTGGGGTTGCACTCCACAGCAATGCCCCGGCGCTCAATATGCTCCTGCATAACGTCCTGGACCTGGCGCATCAGTCGGATATACTCCGGTGAAATGGTCACCTCGCATACCTCCGCCCCTCGTCTTTTTACCTCGCTACCATAATGATAGTAGGAATACATGCCGGCCATTGCCGGATTCTTGCGGTAGGTGTCCCATTCATCCCGGCCAAGGAAATACCGATCATAGGGCCCGTATCCCAATCCCGAACGGGAAAATTTGGTATCGCGGTACAAAGAGGGGTCGTCCCCCCGGAGCTGCATACAGCAGTGGTACTCCGTCAGGGTGATCATCCACCGGTTGTTCCGGATCACATCGCCGTAAATCTCCAGCAGCAAAATTTCCGCTTCCTTCTTCAGCAGTCCATACATGTGCGGGTCAATGTGGGTTCCCAGCTCCCGGCCCCGATACAGCAGCCAGACCAGATCGTCCAGGCGCTGCTGCTTTGGCATGAAAATGCGGCTGCCCTTCTTGGCATAGTGCACCTCCGGCGCAATGCCCAAGCCCAAAGCGTGGCCCAGCCGGTCGCCCCGGCGGTAATCCAGAAATTCTATGGTCTCATCTATGGCCCGCAACGCACTGGCAATGTCCAGAAAGTCCTCCCCCACATGGTAGGTGGCGGACAGTCTGGGGGAGACCGGTGGGAGAAACATGCTCTCCTTGGCAAACTCCTGGCTCTTGAAATTCCGCAAAAACCGGAAGGCAGGGGCAAACACCTCTGGCGGGCAGTGAACCTCGTTGTTTGCCGCATCCACGCCTCGAATTCGGCTGCGCAAATATGGGGAAGTGCTCAACGCCCGGGCCAACGCCAAAGCCTGACGCCGGACATCTCGCCGCAGGCCCTCGTGACGGCAGCGCGACACGAGGGGCAGGTCTTTGGGATCGATATCGGGGCGCTTGATAAAGTGCAGAACATAAAAATAAGATCTTTCCTGCAAGGGAGGCTCTATCCCAGGGCTGCCAAACTCCTGCCGGATTCTGCTCCTAGCGCGTGCGTTCTCCTGGTCGGCAAATTCCTTGTACCAATCCTGCTCCTGTATCCTTCTTTTGAGCTCCCGGGGCGTAGCCTTCGGCCCGATCCGGGCCTCCAGGGAGGTCACAGAGCCCATGGACAGTGGGCCATTCAGCCCCATCCGGGTAGCCTCCACCCAATAGCAGTTACGGCCCAGCAGCTCACCCTTGCGGACTTCATAATCGGCAAAGTTTGCGAAGCCCACCTGGCCGTTCACCTGTATCATTTCGCTTCGGAACTGAAGCTTCAGCTGCAGATAGAGGAAGAAGACCAGCCTGTCCTTCTGGGTGAATTGGCCCTCCAAACAGGCCCGGAAGCAGCAGTACAGAAGGCGCCGCTCCCCTGCCAGGCTGCGGTAGGGTGCATTGGGCGCGGCGTGGAAGGTGCTGTGGTCCAGGGCATAATCCAGGCAGGCGGTCCCACCTTCCGGCTGGGGTACCTGGGCGCCATAGACAGCCCGCAGAATGGCAATATCCTTATAAGCCCGCAACTCTGGAGCAAGGCCGGAGAAATTGGTCCATTGGTCCCCCTTCCCGTCATCTCGTCTGCAGTCTTGCCTTGTGCCATCTTGCTCGCACAAATCCTTCCGCCTCCCATTCCGGATGCAAAACCGCCGGAAGAGGTAGCTGCGGCAAAAGGCCGCATAGCGAACCCGGTCTTGCATGGTCAGGAGACTGTCCTCCGGTCCCCGGACCATAGCCGGGCGGAGGAAATGGGGAAAGGCCTTCACCAGCTCCCTCAGGGCCTGCGGATCATTCATCAGGCTGCACCAGGACAGGGCGAAGGTCTGGGTGGAGCCAAAGAGGTGGCAGTGGTTTTCCGCTATCCCCTGCTGAAGCTGCAAATTCAGGGCGGCATAATTGGTCCGGATGACCGCACGCCAGGTGAAATCCCTCCGTGTCACCCAGTGCTTCAGGTCTTCAGAAGCCAAATAGGCGCACACAAATACGTCCTGGCCCAGGGTGTGGAACGCTTTTCGCCACTCCAGCACCCGCTCCACCTTGCACTGAGGCTCCTCCCCAGCCTGGGTCAGGAGCCGCCGGGCCGCGCTCAGCAGCAGGCCAATGGTCATGGTGGGCAGATCCAGGTCCTTCCGCTCCGCCCCACCGCCAATCAATCCAGCCGCCTCCTCCCTGAGGCGGCTGAAAATCAATCTGTGTTCATCCTGGGAGTACTCCGGCAGGTTCCCGGCGGCAAATTGGAGAAATGCCTCTTCCCCCTCCGACTGGACAGCTGGATTCCAAGCGCCTGAGCAAATCCATCGCAACACCCGCTCCGAGGGAATCCGGCGGAGGAGTACTTCCAGGGCTTTGGTGTCAATCTCTGTCATGTACGTCCCCCCTGAGGCTTATGTTGGAGTGCTATTGGAAGGCGCTCCTTCTCCACCCTCCATAGCAGCCATGGCTTGCTGTGCTTGAGCGTCCGGGTTCGCTGCATCGGCTTGCGTTGTCGTCCCTTTGGGTTTCTTCGCCTCCCATTGGGGATTTGCCCTCTTGTTGCGATGGCTTTTTTGCAGTATGTGCAGCATACATTGAGCAACATCGATATCTCCTATTACCGCCTTTTTAATGCCAGTGTACCGGAACGATACCGAAATTCCATTAAATTTATTGGCATCAAATAATTCCGGCTTTTTTGAGTCTAATTTTCTTCTCATCATGCTAGAGTTAATATTTCCTATTTCTTCATCTATCAACCTATACATATCGACGAGCAGTTTTCCAATAAATATGCAGTTATCCTACACGTTATCTTTAATCTTATATTTAATTTCATTTTGTATAAACTTAAAAATATGATCCTGTACATCCCAGTGCTTTTGCAATCTCCAGTACGATACTGCTCTTTATATCAATTCGAT
>UQZA01000048.1 GCA_900545515.1 uncultured Eubacteriales bacterium
TACAATTTAGAATTAAATAATATATATCGGGAGTGACAAAATTGGTTCTTAGGCGACTGCGGCGAGACCTACCTCTCTGGCGCGCTCACCCTGGCTTGAGAACCACCCGCAAACAGTTCCAAATCCCGGCTTACCATGGAGTGAGCCGGGATTTTATTAAAAGGGGGAAATACATGTTGTGCTTTGTGTAAGATAATTGGAAGTAAAATTAGGAGCCAGATGAAAGGACGGCGAGCGTGCTAGAGCATGGCCGGAGCCAACCACGCTGTCTCAAAGACCAGTAATTTCTGACTTGATGAATCTTGACAGTTTGGCATATAGGTGTTCTGTGCCAAACTTACAAAGTAGTGAAGTGGCGCTTTTAAAAGCGAGGCCTGGGGAATATCCCCAGAAAAGATCTTGCTAAGGTCTACTTGACACATACGCAGTTGAAATTCTTTTGCAACAGATCGTATCATGTGCTATCATGGAGCGGGTGCAAGTCCGCTCTACTCCCACGCAAGCTGCAAAACCGAAAAAAAGCAGCACGGTTATGATTGCATATAATTTAGAAGGGCAGTGACTTAGATTGCTATTATACGGCCATATAACAGGGAAAACAGGCAATGCCATTTCTGGAGTTTTGGTGGAAATAAAGGACAACAATTTTGAGACCATATATTTTACAAAAAGCGACGAACATGGCGATTATAAAATTGATTTGCCTGCGGGCATATACCCGTTCGTCACAGCAGTGAGAGATTACGGAGAGAAATACTTGGAATATTGGTGCAGCAATTTGAAGCTTATCCATGACGCCGAGCTCAATATTTGCATTGATACTCTTGAAGTATATGGATTAAATTACTTCAAAGTAGCGGGAGCCTATCCATCCATTACGGTCTATTTCCGGCCCATGAGTTTGCCCAAATTTTTGGCTCAGGCGGAGGATATTGCGCCAGAGATAAACACCATCCAAGCCGTGGTGGATGGCAAGGCGCTGTCTGTCCTCACGGTCAATAGGGTCAAGGAATATGTGGGAGATGGGAGTATGAGCGCATATCTCATCCAAATCGCAGAACCAGAGGACGGCCCCAATTGGAACAGATTAGACTTGGAAATTATAGATTGCGACGGCAACTATGGAGTGGCATCTATTTATCATTGCTAATGTCTACAGGCCGGGCGTAACTCCGCCTCATTCACACGAACCATGGAGGAGGAAAATGTTATGATCATCCGAAAGTTGACCCCGGCAGATTACCACGGAATGCTCGTCCTTTATCGGGAGTTGGACCAATTCCATGTGGATGCCCGCCCCGATTTTTTTGTGCGTCAAGAGGATGTGTTTCCGCAGGAGGCTTTTGAGGCCAACATGATCAACCCGGAATGTCTGATGCTTGGTGCTTTTGATGAACCAGACAACATGATCGGACTTGTTCGGGCGACATTATGGAAGGAAAGCGGGATGGTGAAAACTGTCAAGGTGGTGTGTTTGGATGATGTCTATGTTGTGCCGGAATATCGGCGGGATGGTATCGCAACAAAGTTATTTGAAGCAGTTGAACAATGGGCGCGGGAACAAGGGGCTGCAAGGCTGGAATTACACACATGGGATTTTAACCAAGGTGCAATTGCCCTGTATCGCGCCATGGGCATGACACCGCAGCGGTATGTCTTCGAGAAGAAATTATAATTAGGATTCTACGCGGGGCGGCGCAAGTCCGCCGAAAGGATGAGCTACACAGCCGTGACCAAACAAGGAGGTGGAACCCCTGAAAAGAAAAGCTGGGAAAGCGCCAGTTTGTGAATGTTCGGCTTTCTGGCGGCAGCCCTCGTGTTACAGGCGCTGCCAGTTGGCATTGTTACGTATACGGAATTGTACGCCAATGGAGGTTTGGAAGGTGTGGTAAGTGCGTTTTCCTACTTCCATTTCCCCCGGGCCGCCCACTACTTTTGCGCGCCCTTCCTTTCTGCTGTTGCAGTCACGATGGAGCTGGCGCTGTTTATAGGGAGTATCCTGGGGGGAGTGTGCAGAACCGGTTCTGCACAGATGATCTGTCTGTGTGTTGCATCGGTGAGCGCAGCCGCCGCCTTTTTCATGTGTGAGACGCTTGCTTCCGGCGTTGTGGCGGGATTGCTCATTTTGGCCACTGTGGTACATGGCTGGAAAACAGGAACCCTTGGCGGGGACATCTATCATCTGGCACATATGGAAATCCCGGCTCATCCATTTGGGAGAGCCGGGATTTTGACTGAAGATAATTTAAACGCCGAAGCCCAGCGCAACAGTCAGCGTTGACGGATTCCGTTTAGCAGGGCAGGCTTTCCTTCAACGTCTTCAGCAGGTCCTCTGCCGCTTGGGCGGAGGAACCCTTGACGCCCAGGTAGAATTTCACCTTGGGCTCGGTGCCGGAGGGACGGACGCACATCCAGGCGTCGTTTTCCAGCTCATAGTACAGCACGTTGGACTCAGGCAGGTCGGTGGGGGTGACCGCTCCGGTGGCCAGGTCCAGGACGGTGTGCTTCAGGTAGTCCCGGATTTTGAGGACCTTGCAGGGGCCCACGGTTTGCAGGGGATTGGCCCGCAGAGACTCCAGGATGGAGGCGATCTTGGCGGCGCCCTCCTGGCCGGGGTAGGTCAGGTTGACGGTGTCCTCCCGGTAGTAACCGTACTCCTGGTACAGCTCCTGCATCCGGTCCCACAGGGTTTTGCCCTGGCAATAACACCAGGCGGCGGCCTCGCACAGGGCCATGACGGCTACCACGGCGTCTTTGTCCCGGGCGTGAGTGCCCACCAGGCACCCGTAGCTCTCCTCCATGCCGAACTGGAAGGAATAGGTGTGGTCCCGCTCAAACAGCCGCATCTGTTCGCCAATGAATTTAAAGCCGGTGAGCACATCGATATACTTCATGCCGAAGGCTTCGGTCACGGTGCGGACCATGTTGGTGGAGACAATGGTGCTGACCACGGCGCCATTGGCGGGCAGAATGCCCAGCTCCTTCCGGCGGCGCAGAAGGTAGTCGCAGACCAATACGCCGGACATATTGCCGGTGAGAGACTTGTACTCGCCGGAGGCCCGGTCCAGGGCAAAGACGCCCAGACGGTCAGCGTCAGGGTCTGTGGCCAGGACCAGATCCGCCCCCTGCTCCTTGGCATAGCCCAGGGCCAAGGTGAAGGCGGCCTTGTCCTCAGGATTGGGGCTCTTCACCGTGGGGAAGCTTCCATCCGGCTTCTCCTGCTCCGGTACCACGAAGACATTCCGGAAGCCCAGCTCCGACAGGACCCGGCGCACCGGCAGGTTTCCTGTGCCGTGCAGGGGGGTGTACACGATTTTCAGGCCGGCGGCTTTGGCAATGGAGTCATGATCCAGGACCAGGGCCTGGATGGTTGCCATATACTGGTCGTCAATCTCCTTGCCAATGGTATGATACAGACCGGCGGCCACGGCGTCGTCATGGCTCATGGTTTTCACAGTGGCGTAATCGGTGACGGCGTTCACCTCGTCCAGGATCTCTTTGTCCAGGGGAGCGGTCACCTGGGCGCCGTCGTCCCAATAGACCTTGTAGCCGTTGTAGGCCGGGGGGTTGTGGGAGGCGGTGATCATGACGCCGGCGGTGCAGCCCAGGGTACGGGTGGCAAAGGACAGCATGGGCACCGGCCGCAGGGAGTCAAACCGGTAGGTGGGGATGCCGTTGGCATTCAGGCACAGGGCAGTCTCTTCGGCAAACTCAGGGGACATGTGCCGGGAGTCAAAGGAGATGGCTACGCCTTTAGCGGCGGTGCCCTGCTTCAGAATGAAGTTGGCCAGGCCCTGGGTGGCCTTCCGGACGGTATAGAGGTTCATGCGGTTGCTACCGGCCCCCAGAATGCCCCGCAGACCGCCGGTGCCAAAGGCCAGGTCCCGATAGAACCGGTCTTCGATTTCCTTGGTGTCCCCGGCCTCGGCCAGGGCCCGCAGCTCGGCCCGGGTGGCCTGGTCAAAATAGGGGTTGTTGCACCATTGCTCAAAACGTTCCATTGCATTCATATAAATCACCTTCATAATTTGTTTTAATTTTATCAACAGGCCGTTATTTGGCCGTGTTTTCCAGTTCCTCAAAGACAGGCTTCAGAATGATCACGTCCGCCAAAGGGATGAGGGCAAAGCCCATGAGTACCCAAAACAGAATGGTGTATAAAAAAGCGGCAGGCAGAAGCAGGGCCAGGGCGAAGGGCAGCGCATGGAGGACCACCATGAGGATGGTTTTGGGGAACTTGTAAATACACAGGATCATGGCGTTGTGCAGATGCTCCCGCAGGGTATTCTGGTAGCGAATCATGAGGGGGTAGAGGTAGGCCAGAATGGCCAAGGCCAAAAAGGTCAGCACGGCCACCACAATGAGCAGCGCCGTGTGCAGGCCGCCCTGGAAATAGAGCTGAACCAGGATATAGTCACAGACCAGGGAGGCGCCAACCAGCAGGGTGATGAGCCAGACGGCAGTGGCCTGCTTGAAATTCTCCCGAAAGGCGGTAAAAAAAGTATTCCAGATGCCGCCTCCCGTATCCTGAGACAGATTTAGCATGACCTTATAGGTTGCCGCAATGGAAGCGCCGGCTGTGACTACCGGCAGGCAGCAGATGAGGCAAAGAAGGTTCGTGAGAATGACGTCGGCCAGGGCCGTCAAGAGTTGGATCAGGGGATTGTCCCAACGGAACAGATTTTTCATAGGTTGCAGCCTCCATTTCTATGTGTTGCGGAGCCAGGCGTCGATTTGGTCCTGGAGCGCCTGCTTCAGGCGGTCGATTCCCGCGTTTTGCAGCTCCTCCATCAGCTTGGGCAGATAGTCGTCGGGGTCTACGGTGCCGGTCATGAGGGCAGCGTAGTACTTCTCATAGACCCGGGAGACGGCCCGGAATTCGGCGTCGTAGTTGGAGTAGTCTGCCGTAAAGCCCAAAAGGGGGGATTCGGCGGTGTTGTCGTTGAACTCCTGGTAGAGCTCCCACTTATTGGGGCGTTCCCCTACAGTGGTTTTCAGGATGAACCAGTTCCCTTGGGTATAGGGGACGCCCCGGTAGGCCGGGGAGATGATCTGGACCTGATCCTCCTCTGTGAGAGTATAGTGGACGCCCTCAATGCCGTAGTTCAGCAGGTTCCGCACCTCCGGGTCGGTGTTTACGGCGTTCAGGAAGGTGAGGCAGATCTCCGGATGCTTGGTGTTGGCGTTGACCACCATGACGCCGCCCTGGGCGGACTCTGTGGTGACGATACTGTCGGAGACCTGCTGGGCCACAATGGGATAGCCGAAATCCGTGGAGTAGCTGGTGGAGGCATCGGGGCCGCCGGCAGACAGGCGCAGGAACACGTTCTCTCCCTGGAACCGGGAGAAGGAGGTGCGCAGGCAGGCGTCCTGGTTGATGTAACCGGCCTCATAGTACCGGTGCAGGAGCTGCAGGGTTTCCTTTGCATAGGAGGTTTCAAAGATGTTGACCACTTGGCAGCTGCCGTCGTGGGCATTGACCATGAGAGGGATGGAGTCATAGGTCACATATTCGTAGTTGCCCAGGGACCAGATATTGAGGCGGCTGGAGTCAAAAAACAGAGGGATACAGCCCGGCTCCTCCTGGGCAATTTGCGCCAGAAGGGGCTCCAGAGAGGCAAAGCTGTAGTACTGTGAGATGTCAATGCCGTACCGTTCCACCAGCTCTTGGGAAAACAGGAAGTGCATGGGGGTTGCCAGCTCCTTATTGGTGGGGATTCCCCAGATTTTCCCGTCAATGGTTACGCCTTTCCAAAGGCGGGGATCGATGACATGATACATCCCAGCGCCCAAATTGTCGAGATAAGGAGTCAGGTCCAGCCAAGAGCCGGCCACGGCGTTGGTGACGTAGGTATCTGTCCAGGCAAAGGCAATGTCATATTCCTGGTTGGTGTTCACCAGGGAGTTCAGCTGTGCGGCGTAATCGTTCCAGCCAATTTTGTGGTATTCTACGGTGAAGCCATATTTTTCTAAAAGAATGCGGTTGAGCTCCTGGTTTACCAGGGCCAGATCTTCATCCGGCTCGCCAATGGTGTAATAGACCAGGTTGACAGTCCCCTCCGGCGGAGCGGAAGTGTCCTGGACCTGCGGGGTGCAGCCGGCAGCGCCGGTGCACAGGAGTGCAGTTAGGAGTGCGAGGACCCGCTGGGCAGAGTTTCGTCGCAAGATGGGCTTCCTCCTTCCTCAAAAGGGGCCTCCTGCGGGGAAGGGGAGGTTAGGGCCGCACCAGCGACGGGGACCGAGGCGCTGAAATTCCGCAGGGTACTGGGGGAGATATTGTAGTAGTTTTTAAAGTGGACGTAGAAGTTATTCAGTTGGGAGTATCCCACCATGTTGGCGATGACAGAGATTTTCTCCTGGGTGTTTTCGATAAGCCGCCGGGCCTGAATCATACGGTAGGCAGTGAGGTATTCGGAAAATTTGATTCCCGTGTCCTTTAAAAAGATCCGGCCAATGTATTTGCTGCTCATATTGAAGATTTCGGCAATGTTGGTCAAGGACTGGGAGCTGCGGTAGTTGCTTTTTACAATCAAAATGATTTTGTTGGTAATTTTGGAGAACTTGCTGTATTCCACCTGCAGTACCGGGTCCAGCTCCGGCTGGGAGGCCGCGTGCTCGGGAATGACGCCGTGGAGGTCCCGGACAATGGTGCGCTCAATGAAGGCCCGCAGCTCCGCCACATGAATGGGCTTCAGGAGATAGTCCCGGGCTGTGGCTTGCATGGACTTGTGGACATAATTGAAGTCATCGTATCCGCTGATCATGCAGAATATGGTCTGCATCCCCATGGAACGCAGATGCTCTGCCAGCTCATAGCCCCAGTGGTCGCCCAGGTTGATATCCAGCAGGGCAATGTGGGGCTGAAAGTCCACGGCTTTGCTCACAGCCTCGGCGTAGGAGGTGGCGGTCAGGATGCTGGTGATGTTGTATAGGGACCAGTCCAGAAGGTACTTGATGTTTTCACAGATGTCCTTTTCGTCGTCTACAATCAGTAAGCGGTACATATCAGGTTGTCACCTCATTTTTTAGCAGGATTTGGATGCAGACACCGGCAGGGGCGTGGTTTTGGATGCGCATTTCCACCCGGTTGCCATAGTAGAGGTACAGCCGGTCATACACATTCTGCAGGCCGATCCCCGGGGCGGTGTCAGCGGATTCCTTGCTTTTCTCTGGTGTAAACTGCTGGTTCAGGAGGGCAATCTGCTCTTCCCGGATGTGGCCGATGTTGTCGAAAAACTGAAAGAGAATGCCGTCGGACTGGCGGCTGCCGGAGATGACTACCACCTTCAGCTGGCTGTCGTTTTGAAAATTGTGTTTAAAAAAGTTTTCTACAATGGGCTGCATCCAAATTTTGGGTGTAGAGATGGCGTACATATCCTCTGGTATGTCGCAGTGATAGAGGAACTGGTCGTCATACAGGAAGCACATCAGGTCCAGGTATTGCCGGGTAATTTCCAGCTCCTTTTTCAGGGTGATGATGGGCTCGGTTTTGACAATGTTCCGGTACAGAAGGCCCAGGTCCGCCGTGGCTTCGGCCACGGTGGGGCTCCCCTCCAGCAGGGCCCGGAGGCGGATTCGCTCCAGGGTGTTGTAAAGGAAATGGGGGTTGAGTTGGGCGCTGAGCATCTGCATTTCCGTCCGCTGCTGACGGATGGTCAGCTTGTATTTCTGCTGAATCAGGGTATCCAGGTACTGGTATAGGCTGTTCAGGTGGGTGGCGATGGCGGCAAATTCGTCCTGACGGTGACCAATGTCCAGGGGGGTGAAGTTGCCGGACTGGGCCTCCACCAGGCTGTGCAGAATGCTCTGGATGAAGAGAGAGTCATGAGAAAACTGGCGCGCGTACAGCAGGGTGATGAGGACAAAGACCAGGATGAGGCCCACGGTCCAAAGAATTAGCTCATAGAGCCGGTCTGTGGTGTAAGCTTTGGCGGGGGCGACGGAGATCACGGAGTAAGAATAGCGCTCTGAAATCTGGACGGTGTACAGAAGGCTGGAGGGGCCTGCGCCGGGAGCAGAGGTGCGGCCCTGCTTGACCCCGGTGGACAGCAGCGCCTGCCAGGGAACGGTGTGGTAATCCGGATTTCCCAGGGGAAGGCAGGTGTTGTTCACCAGAAGGAAGGCGGCGGCCTCCGGCTGGGTGCAGAAGGCCTGGGCCACCGGCTTGGTTAGGTCCATAACGAAGGAGACCTTCCCCACATAGCTGGAGCCCTGGTGAATGTCCTTGGTATAGAGGTAGCCCGTCTGGCACAGGGCCTCGGCAGTCTCCAGGTCGATGATCCGGTACCGGGAGTAGCCGGAGGTGCTGTACTCCATATCCACAATGTTGGAGGTGCTATAATAGATAATGTGCCGGATGCAGTATTCGCTCTCAGAAATCAGGCTGTTGCAGCTGGTGAGATAGGTTTCGTAGAGGGGATAGGAGGTGTTCAGCCGGCTCTGGGCATATTCTTCCGGGGTGGCCCCAAAAAAGTGGAAGAAGTCGTCCCGGAGGGAGGCGGTGGCATAGAGATGGGTAAAAAAATGGTCAATGGAGTCTGTGATGGAATCCAGCTGCCGCTCCACCTGGGAGAAGGCAGCCTCTGCCTCCCGAACGTAAGGCTCCATGGTGCTGGACTGCATGTTGCTGTAAAAAACAAAGATCATGATGGTCACAAAGGTGAGGACAATGACCAGGTACAGCAGGAAGGTCTGCCGGTAAATTTTCAGATGCAGAAAGTTCGACAATTTTGACAAAATTCTATCCCTCAGTCGCACAATATCTTGACATTATCATACATTTGCGTGGCGGCACAGGCAAGGGTAAATCTGCAGAAAGTGCCAAATATATACTAAAAAATAGCATTTTAATACTATTGGGCAGGGCACAGACTGGGCCGCGTATAGTATAAATTAGGCAGAATTCAGTATGTAAAAGAACGCATTGTACCGAATCCATATTATAAAGTATCCTTTCTGATGTTGTGGATATTTTATCGGTATGCTAGGTTAAAATCACCAATAAATGAAAAGGAGCTGACATATATGCTGCATTTTGGCGCCCTGGAAGCCGGTGGCACGAAGATGGTATGCGCTGTTGGCAATGCACAGGGCCAGATTCTGGAGAGAATCAGCCTCCCCACCAGAGATCCGGAGAACACCATGCCAGAGATCCTGGCCTTTTTCCGGGAGAAGCAGGTGTCTGCCGTGGGCGTGGGGTGCTTTGGGCCAGTGGATTTGGATCGAAACTCCCCAACTTATGGGAACATCACCTCGTCGCCCAAGCTGCAATGGCGAAATTTCCCCATGCTGCGCCGCTTCCGGGAGGCTCTGGGGGTGCCCGTGGGCTTTGACACCGACGTCAACGCCGCCGCTTTGGGTGAGGCGGTATGGGGCTGCACCAAATCGGTCAAAAATAGTATCTATATAACGGTAGGCACCGGCGTCGGCGTCGGCGTCATCATCGGCGGCAAGCCCTACCACGGCATGATCCACCCCGAAGGCGGCCACATTTTCGTCCACCGCCGGCCCGATGACCCCATGGCCAAGGGCATTTGCCCCTATCATGGTAACTGCCTGGAGGGCCTGGCCAGCGGCCCGGCCATTGAGCGGCGCTGGGGCCGGAAGGGGGCGGAGCTGTCGGACTGCCTGGCAGTCTGGGAGCTGGAGGCGTTCTACATCGGACAGGCCATTTGCACCTACATTTGCACCCTCTCCCCGGAGCGGATTGTGGTAGGCGGCGGCGTCATGCACCAGGAGCAGATGCTTCCCATGATCCGCCAGGAGGTCCGGCGCCAGATGCATGGCTATATCCAGGGCAAGGGCATGGACAAGCTGGAGGAGTACATTGTGCCGGTCAGCTTGGGAGATAACCAGGGCGTGATGGGCGGCGTGAAGCTGGCTATGGATGCCTATATAGAAGAGGGAGGTACCTTATGAGCAAAGAGCTGTTGCGTTTGGAGCCGGTGTTCCAGGAAAAAATCTGGGGCGGAGACCGGCTGCGGACTGTGTTCCACTATGACATTCCCAGTGACCACACCGGAGAATGCTGGGCCATCAGCGGCCATCCCAGCGGGGATTGCCACGTAAAGAACCCGGAATTTGCCGGGGAGACCCTGGGCTCTCTTTGGAAAAAAAGGCCGGACTTGTTTGGTAACCTGCCGGGGGACAGCTTCCCTCTGCTGGTGAAGATCATTGACGCCAAAGATGACCTGAGCATCCAGGTTCACCCTGATGACAGTTATGCGGCGGTCCATGAACATGGCGCCCGGGGTAAGACGGAGTGCTGGTATGTTCTGGACTGCGACCCGGGGACTACCATTGTCATCGGGCACAACGCCAAGACCCGGGAGGAGATGGGCCGGATGGTGGAGGAGCGGCGCTGGAAGGAGCTCATCCGGGAAGTCCCCATTCAGAAGGGCGACTTTTTCCAAATCAACCCCGGCTGCCTCCACGCCATCAAGGGCGGCACCCTGATTCTGGAGACCCAGCAGAGCAGCGATGTGACCTACCGGTTCTATGACTATGACCGGCTGTCCGACGGGAAGCCCCGTCCTTTGCACATTGCGCAGAGCTTGGCCGTGACTCAGGTGCCCCATAGCCTGGAGGCGCCGAAGCAGGAGACCTGCCGCCAAGGCGGCGCTGAGATCACCCATTTGGTGACTTGTCCCTATTATGCCGTGTATCGGGTCCGGCTGGATGGACGCTGGGAGACCAACTGGGAGCAGCCCTTTGTGAATGTAAGCATCACAGGCGGCTCCGGCACCCTGGACGGCCAGCCGGTGAGCAAGGGGGACCATCTCCTGATTCCCGTCGGCTACGGACAGATGGCTCTGGAGGGGAACCTGGAGCTTATTTACTCTCATTTGTAATTGGTACCAAAATAAACACGGGAAAACCGCAGAAGCTACAGGTTTCTGCGGTTTTTTTGCACCTGGGCGTCCACAAGATGACGACAAATATTTTAAAAGTGTACGCAAAGAGAAGACGGGTTCAAAACACGGGCATATTCTCCCAAACACCAGTGGAGAGGGAGGCATTTGGTATCTATGCACAAGGCCGGTCTGACCGGGACTTCCGATTTTGCCGGAAGGAAAGTCCGGCTTTTCATCCTAACCTGACTATTCTTTATCGTTTTTAGACTTTCCAGGGACATGGAAATTCGGTAAAATGTAATCGATCAAGTTCGGAAATCTGCCCTGTTTTATGAGATGTGCACAAAAAACTTTCTCCTTTTTGGTGATTCTCACAAAATGTGGAAGACGGAGAGACCTTGACTGGTTGCCGAAGTTTAGCGGCATGCACGACGGCAGCAGCAATTCTGAAGGGGGATTCTGCTGGCTGGCGCCTGCCGCAGCTGCAGCTGGAAATGAAAAGGAGGTACGTATCCATGCAAATCAGAAAGTCTCATCGCATTCTTGCGGCGGTTCTGACACTGGTGATGCTGGTTGGCCTGCTGCCAACCGCTGCTTTTGCCAAATCCGCTGGAAACGACGGGTCTGCTGAGATGAACGAAGCCTATGGAGCCCATGAGTCCCTCATGCCCATCGGCCCGTCCTTCAATGTGGACACATTACTGGAGTGGACGCCGGAGTCTGACCCGGATGCAGTCTACAGCCGGGCCAGCATTCCCCTGGCGGACCGGGTTGGCGGCTTCGTGGTGAACCCCAAGGTGAACCCGGAGGCAAAGCTGATGCTCTGCTCCCTGGCCAACTCTGACCATGACCACACCAGCGCCCAGGGCACAGAATCCTTCCTGAGCTATGCCTTCAATTACTGGCAGTATGCCACTTCCTTCGTATACTGGTCCGGCTCCGAGGAAGGCCTGGTGTGCTGCCCCACCGGGGAATTCACCGATGCCGCCCACACAAACGGCGTGCCGGTGGTGGCGACCCTGGGCTTCCCCTGGGGCCGGGGAGACGGCTATGTGGAGCAGGTCCGGCAGTTCGTCCAGAAGGCTCCGGACGGCTCCTTCCCTGTGGCGGACAAGCTGATTGAGGTCATGGATTACTATGGCTTCGACGGCTACTTCTTCAATCAGGAGTCCTACGACTGCACGGCCGCCGAGGGCGCCCTGATTGACGAGATGATGCGCTATATGCACAAAATGCGCCCGGATATGCTCATCAGCTGGTATGATTCCATGGTGCCCGCAGGCGGCGTGAGCTATCAGAACGCAGTGAACGACGCCAACAAGCAGTTTATGACCGACTCTGAAGACGGCACCCGGGCCATTGACGAGTTTCTGATGAACTACAACTGGTATGAGAACCAGGTGGACACCACCATCTCCACCATGCAGTCCATTGGCAGAAGCGAATTTGATGCCTTTGCCGGTCTCGACGTGCAGCAGAACTGCATGAACACGCCGTTCCGGGATTACCTTCTGGTGGACGCCAACGGCATCACCCGCCTGTCCCTGGCGCTGTATTGCCCCAACTCCACCTTGGGCCTTTCCACCAGCGGCGAGAACTTCCATGAGGTGGAGCAGGTGTTCTACACCAACGCCAAGGGCGACCCCCGGGATGATTCTGTGGATCTCACCACCGATGATTGGGCCGGTATTTCCCGGTTCTTTGCCGACCACACCGTGATTACGGGGGCCCCCTTTGTCACCGACTTTAACTCCGGCCACGGCAAGGGTTACTACGTGGATGGCCAGCTGTCCCGGAATGGGGAGTGGAGCTATCAGTCCAACCAGGACGTGATGCCCACCTGGACCTGGATCATCGACTCCGAGGGGGAGAAGCTCTCCGGCGGTTATGATTTTAACGACGCCTACAACGGCGGCAACTCCATCCGATTCTACGGCAACCTCACCGGCGGTCAGGCCAACCGGATCATGCTGTACAGCACCCGGGTGGCAGTGGAAGAGAGCATGAAGCTGGGTCTCACCTACAAGGGGGACCAGGGCCTTGTAAAGCTGGTGGCCTATTACGGCGATGAGTCCACCACTGGCTATGAAGCTTGCCAGCAGGTGGCCTATGATCTCACCGCCGGAACCGGCGACTGGACCACCACAGAGGTGGACCTGTCCGCCTCCGCCGGGAAGATCCTGTACGCCATTGGACTGCAGGTGGAGTCTTCCAAGGATGTGACCGGCTACCAGGTGAACCTGGGCCGTCTGACCCTCACAGAGCAGGAGCGGGCAGCGTTGCACGGCCCTGCCAGTGTGACCCTGGACGAGATTTTGTACCGGGACGCCTACACCGCCGAGGCCAGAGTGTACTGGACCCCGGTGGAGGAAGCCGCCTCGTATGAGATTTACCAGGTGAACGCAGACGGGACCCGGAGCCTGATCATGGAGACGCCCAGCACCGCCTACTACATCCCCACCTTGAATTGGGACGGATTGGCGGCAGCCGTGAACCTGGAGGTTGTGCCTGTGAACGGCAACGGCATCCGGGGTGAGGCCACGGCCCTTACCATCCCCTGGGTCTACGGCAACGGGGATTCCGAGAAGATTGAGGAGAAGTATTTTGATAATGTATGCCTGAACGCTAAGGTTACTGGCGTCTCCAAAGAGAACGCCGGCGAGCCTGCCTCGAAGGCCCTGGATGGAACGGCGGCCAATGGCTCCAAGTGGTGTGCTGGCGATGGCACAACGGAGGGCTGGATGTCCATTGATATTGGACGGGAGGCAACGGTGCGCCGCTGGCGGGTGGAGCACGCGGAATACGGCGGCGAGAGTGCAGAGTCGAATACCCTCGACTTCTCCCTGGAGTACAAAGACGCATCCGGCAGCTGGGTCGAAGTGAAGCGGATTCAGGACAATCACGCGGCTGTTACGGATATCCTGCTGGATGAGCCGGTGACGGCCCAGGAGTGGAAGCTGGTTGTATATGATGACGGCAACTCTCCGTGGGCGGCAGTTCGGATTTACGAGTGGCAGATGTTCGAGACGGCGGAATTCCCACAGACGACTCCGGTGCCCATGCAGTTTGCCTCTGCGGTGAACGGCGAGGGAGCCACAGACTCTGTCACCTTGCAGCATGTTACCGCAGGCGACACGGTGAAGGTGTACACGAAGTCCGCCGGGGAGTATACCCTGATCGGCGAGCAGGTGGCCGATGGCAGCATCTGCGTGCTGGATAACCTGGACTTCGGCACGGCGGAGGCCGGCCGGATCTATTACACCACCACCACGACAGCCGCTCAGGAGAGCGTCAAGATGAGCGCGCCCTTTGAGGCCGAGCGTGCGGAGCAATCCTCCCCTGCCACGGAGGTGTCCTTTGAGAAGTATTCCCATCCCGGCTCTGTGACCTCCTCCAACGGCAGCGATATTTATACCACCCTGACCGTCCAGGGCCTGGAGCCCGGGGATGTGGTGTATGTCTATGAAAATGGCCCATCGGCGGGCTATACCAGAGCCTCCCTGCCGGTGGCTCAGGGGGAGACCTCTGTGCTGCTTCGGAACATCCGGGTCACCCGGGCCGGCGGCACCTTGTCCATGCAGGTGAAGCGCACCGGAGAGCGGATTTCTGATGTGTACACAGTTGAGACTCCCGCTTTTGCCGAGCCGGAGGCGGTCCTTACCCTGGACGCCCTGGATGTGCGGGGCGAGAAGCTGGCAGGCGTCTGCTATGGCATTTATAATGAGGCCGGGGAACGGATTTCGGAGATTACCACGGCAGAATCCGGCGGCAGCGTCAGCCTGCCCCTGGGCGCATATATCCTGAAATGCGAATCGGTGCCGGAGGGCTACAGCCCCAACCGGGAGAAGCCGGCCCGCGCCCTGCGGATTGAAGGCTGGACATACCCGGTGACGGTTTCCATCCCGGACTATGCGGACCCCGCTGTGTCGGAAGTGGCGGTGAGCCCGGCGGATCCGGTGATGCTCCCCGGGGAGGAGCTGGCTTTCCAGGCAGCCGTCACCGGCGTGGGCGACTACAGCGAGGACGTGACCTGGACCGTGGAAGGGGCCCGGTCTACACAGACCGGGATCACCAGCCAGGGCCATCTGACGGTAGGAGCCGATGAAACGGCCCCCTACCTGACTGTGACTGCCACAGCGGTTCAGGACGGAACCACCTGCTGCAAGGTGACGGTGGTCCTGCCGTCGCTGGTCAACATTGCCGAAGACGCCCAGGTGTTTATTTATAACGGTACGCGCCAGGGTGGGGAAAACGGCCCCGAAAAATTGGTAGATGGAGACAAGACCACAAAGTGGCAAGAGCCGATGGGCAGCGATTCGTTCCTGCTGGCTGGCCTGTACCTGGGAAAATACTACAAAGTATACGGCGTGAATCTCTATCATGCCGGCTCTGCTGGGGAAGATGTTGCGTTAAATACGTCCCGGTTCTACGTGCGGAGCATCAATGAGAACCAGCAATTTGACACGGATTTTTGGCTGGGATATGGTGCAAGCAACAGTGCCTATTATGTGGGCCGGAATCCGGATTATTATGTGGAGCATGGTGCGTACGACGGCAATACAGAAAATATGACGGCGCTCACCTTTGCTGAGCCGGTGGAAACCAGATCCATGCTGGTGCAGGTGACGGTACCCAACGGGGGCGCAGATCAGGATGTCCGGTTGTACGAACTGGAGGTTCTGGCGGTTGATGAGGACCAGGTGGCCGCCAGACGGGTGATGGCGAAAATTGACGCCATTGGCCAGGTGACCAAGGACTCCGACGCTGCAATTGCAGCGGCAAGAGAGGCCTATGACGCTCTGACAGAGACCCAGAAGGCCCAGGTTTCCAACTACCAGACCCTTCTGGATGCGGAGAAAACTTACGAACTGTGCCTCCTGGTAGACGCCGCCGAGGCTGCCAAGAGGGCCGCAGAGGACGCGCAGAAGAAGGCGGAGGAA
>UQZA01000049.1 GCA_900545515.1 uncultured Eubacteriales bacterium
AGAGCAGAATGGCTATATGGAGATTTCCGAGCTGCAAAAGCCTCCTTTTGACAAGCCCGCCAGCTTTATTAAGCTCTTTGATTCCCGCTTAAGGCCCAAAATCACAGAGGCCATCCGCCAGGTCAGGGACAATGCAGTGAATACCACAGCATAGGCATATTGTACCGCATCTGGTAAAACTCCATTGCAGGGGGCGGCTAAGCCGCCCCCTGGCTATGTTTCAGCAGGCAGGGCGCAAGGGGTCCCGGGCGGGCTGCAGGCTTTTTTGCTTGGCTCACAGGATTGGTACGATAGCTTCATCTGATACTGCACCGTCTTAACCCCCATCCCCAAGCTCCCATAAAATGCCATGCCTGGGGCATTGTGAGGGTCGCAGGTGAGCTGTACATCGGTGCAGCCAAAGCTCCGGCCCAAAGCAAAGAGACGCTCCATCAGCAGCCGGCCCAAGCCGGCGCGGCGGTGAGAAGCATCCGCACCTCCAAGCTCACCGGGCCAGCACCACCTTGTGGAAAACCTTTTTGCCCTTCCGAATCTTGACACCCTGGCGGAGTTGCTCCCCGGTTACGGCAAAGTCAATACCCGGCACCTTCTCTTCGTCTACAAATACGCCACCCTGCTGCACCAGCCGCCTGGCTTCGCCGTTGGAGGCTGTGAGGCCGCAGGCAGTGAGCAGGTTCAAAATGCCGATTTTTCCATCGGTCAGCTTCTCCTCTCCCAGCTCTGTGGTGGGCATGTTGCTGTCGTCTCCGCCTCCGGAGAAGAGGGCCTTGGCAGCAGTCTGAGCTTTTTGGGCTTCCGCTTCCCCGTGAACCAGCTTGGTGAGCTCAAAGGCCAAGATTTCCTTGGCTTCGTTCAGCTTAGCGTCCCGCCAGGTGTCCATCTCATCGATTTTTTCCAGGGGTAGGAAGGTGAGCATCCGGATGCACTTGAGCACGTCCGCATCCTCAATGTTCCGCCAGTACTGATAAAAGTCAAAGGGGCTGGTCTTATTGGGGTCCAGCCACACGGCGCCCTTGGCAGTCTTGCCCATCTTTTTCCCCTCGGAGTTGAGAAGCAAGGTGATGGTCATGGCATGGGCGTCTTTGCCAAGCTTCCGGCGGATGAGCTCTGTGCCGCCCAGCATGTTGGACCACTGGTCGTTGCCACCGAATTGCATGTTGCAGCCGTAATGCTGGAACAGGTAGTAGAAGTCATAGGACTGCATGGGCATGTAGTTAAACTCCAGGAAGGAAAGGCCCTTCTCCATCCGCTGCTTGAAGCACTCTGCCCGGAGCATGTTGTTGACCGAGAAGCAAGCGCCAATGTCCCGGATAAACTCTACATAGTTGAGGTTCAGAAGCCAGTCGGCGTTGTTCACCATCTGGGCCTTGCCGGGGCCAAACTCAATGAACCGCTCCATCTGCTTTTTGAAGCATTGGCAGTTGTGCTCAATGGTCTCCTTGGTCATCATGGAGCGCATGTCCGTCCGACCGGAGGGGTCGCCAATCATGGCGGTACCGCCGCCAATGAGGGCAATGGGCTGATTTCCCGCCATTTGCAGCCGCTTCATGAGACACAGGGCCATAAAATGGCCCACATGGAGGGAATCTGCCGTGGGGTCAAAGCCAATGTAGAAGGTAGCCTTGCCGTTGTCCACCATTTCCCGGATTTCTGCTTCGTTGGTCACCTGAGCAATGAGGCCACGGGCCACCAGTTCGTCATATACTTTCATACTGAGGTCTCCTTTTCCATACAGCTTCCGTCAGCTGCAATTTTTGATTGTGAAATATAGCATCGGTTTTCTTCTAGGATTTGAAAGCCAGTCTTTTGATATAGGCTCAGGGCCTGGGTGTTATCTGCATCTACAATCAGATCCAGCTCCGCTGCGCCGTGTCTGCAAAACGTCTCCTTTGCCAGGCAGTTCAGAATGGCCCGGCCAAATCCCCGCCCCCGCAGCTCCTGCCGGACACCCAGGATTTCGGCCGTGAACCGGTCCTCAGCCCTATGCAGCACACCATAGGCTGCAAGATTTCCGGCTTCCTCCAGGGTATAAACAAACCGGCTTTTCCCTAAGTCTTCCAGGATATCCCGGCCGGAGACGTATACATCCGGAAAGACACGGTCATGCAGCGCTACAAATGCAGCATAGGCGGCTTCCTCCAAAGGATGGGGCGCCGGCAAGCCCTCCTGGGGCTGCCAATCGTCCCGGCGCAGCACCATGCGGTATTCGTTTTCCCGGCGGCAGGCTCCAATGCTTTCTAAAAAGGCGGCGCATGCTTCATTCTCTTTGGGAAAGAAAAAGGTGTAGCGCAAGTGGTTTCCCAGTTGCGCCTGAGCAGCAGACAGTAGCTGCCTGGCAGTGGCGCTGTAGTTCTCACGGTCCGCCAGAAGGGCGCAGTCTACATTTCCCTTTTCCAAGTCCGGAAAGCAGCTTAAGAGTCCACACAGCCTATCCCCTTCCCGGCAGGCAAAGCCGAAGTCCAGGGTTTCCGAAAAATCCCGCTGGATTGAGGCCTCTGTCTGGCAGCAAAAGGCCGATCCGCTTTCCCGGCTGGCGTTTTTTCGGCAGGCATAGGCCACCAATTCAGATAAATGGTCTACGGAAAACTTCTCAATCATAAGGCTGTAACGGGCCGACCCGTCCTGCCCTACTGCATCTTCAGGCAGGCCGCTCCGGGAGGTATTTCACCGGGGCCGCCTGCTTCCTTGCACCAACCGGAAGCTCTCTGAAGACGGGGGGCCGGGTACTTCATCCCTTCAATGCGTATCATGCACTATGGGCGTATTCTAGCAAACAATAAATGGAATGTCAAGAAATATTCTCGCCTCCAGCAAGGTTTGCACCGGCACGGGAACCCCAGGCTTTCCCCCGGGGCATCGGCCCCTACCTGGGATCTGGTGCGTGTTCCGGGAGAACTGGGCGTGAGAGGCGGAACGGCCAAGGCCATTTCCTACGCCGTCCATATGGATCATTCCCAGAGTTCACCTTACCAGTACGCCCACACCCCCTTGGGGAAGCTGGCAGCCGTACTAAGTTTGTGATGATTGGGCCACCTGGGGTGCCTGTGAGGCGGGGATCTCCAAGATTCCGCAGGCTTCCCCAAGAAAGGAGAACCGGCCCAGGGCTTGACGCTGGAGCTGCGTATCTTGAGGATAGTTCTCTTTTCTGGGAAAACGCTTTCCGTAGATCCGTCGTATGGACTCGGCCGGGTCCCGGGCCTGTCCAATGATCTGAAACCGGGCGGCAAACTGCAAAATGTTACTTTCCTTCGGCAAAAGCGCCTGAAGTCCGGGATACAGCAGCCAAGAGTAGCATAGAAATGCCTTTGCGCGGTGTTCCGGAAAGACCTGAGGGAAAAAGGCCATTGCCTGGTCAAGGGCATCTGCTACCGTTGCTGGGGACAAGTTGGCGTCTTTGGGAATATGGAGGTTGATCACTGGCGTTCCCTGGGGCAGGTGTGCTTTTTGCTCCGATGCAAAGGTCATGTACGCCTGCCCGCATCCCTCCTCATCCAAATAGACCATTTCAAATCGCTGGAACTGCAAAGGGCCCAACCGGAATATGGAGGCATGGTGAATGTGCCGGAACCAGATCACATCATCTTTGGACAGCCCCGGTTTTCCGGTTTTCGCCTCATACAGCTTTGCCCGGAGGGCAATATCGGAACAGGTATCCAGGATCACCTGGTGAGAAACTCCCCGTGCCTCGTATTGCCTCCGCGCCCAAGTCATATGGCAGCACCAGAGAACCAGCCGGTCCAGAGTACGTTTCCTGCAAATGGGAAACTCCGGGCCTTCCCCTTCATAGGAAGTCAACGCAGCAGCCTCGTAAAATCCGGGCCTGGCGTCATAAGCGCCCAATACTGCCTCTTGAGCGGTTGAGGTGAGAGCCAGATCCTTCAAATTCCCTACCAGGAGATACCGCTGAAACGCGCACATGTTCAGGCAAAAGGTCAGACCATCCCATGTTTCTCCCCTCACCTGTCGGATTCCGGGCTTCCGGCAAACCTCCTGAAAGCCCAGCTTCATGGCACACCGAATCATACGGGTATTCCCGGACCAGGTCTGCAGGTACAGCTCCCGCTCCCCATGCTCCCCAAAATAGAGAATCCAAGCCGTCAGGGCTTGGGTTCCCAGCCCCTTTCCCCAGTAACGGCTCTCGCTGATATCCAGACCAAGGGCACGAAACCGGGTCTGCCCGGGCTGGGTTTTTGAAATCCAGTTGAAGTCCTGGTCCACAAAATAGGAAGCAACCGAACCGATATGGACACCATCTTCCGTATCCAGCTCCAGGGTGTTTCGAATCTCTGGCTTCGGCTTTTTCAGCTGCTCCAGCTCTGTCCGGCGATGGGCCGCCGGGTCAAAGGATTTGAGCGCCTCCAGGCTCTCCCAAGGGGCGTCCCACTGGGCCCACTGGGTCTCCACCGTGTTCCAGCGGATTTCGTCCTCAATGTCGGCCTCCCCCATGTCCCGCAGGACCACGTTCCGGAACTTAAATTCCATGGCGCGCCTCCCAATTCTCCCGGGTCAGTTCAAAGTAGGTGCTGTCCCACGGCTCCAGGTGACTGGGGCGCACCGCCGGGAGGAAGCCCAGGGCGGCGTAAAGGGCCAAAGCCTTCCCGTTTTCCGGATGAGGGTCCACGTAAGCACGGTCTGCGCCGCCTACATGGAAGGCAGCATTTAGAGCATGGGACAGGGCCCGGTAGCCAATGCCCTTCCCTCTGGCGCAGTCCAAAAGCTTCACATCCATACAGGCAAGCCCAGTTTCGTCCACATTGTAGTACGTCTCTCCGCAGTAGCCCACACCTTCCGCGTACACAGACCAATGCTGCCGCTTGGGCGGCTGCTGAACCCAGGGGAGCCAATCCTCCCGCAGATGGGCCATGGTCTCATGAAGTCCCTCTGGAAAGCCCACGTAATGCATCACAGATGGGGTAGCCCAGAGGCGCTGCACATGCTCCAAATCTGCCTCACAGGTCAGACGGAGTTCCACATCCCCCCTCCAGGTTTCCGGGAGGTTCCAGGCCATGCACAGGCTGTCTGGCGTGTCCGGATCGGTGTAGCCCGTATCCCGGAACCCGGCCTTCTCATAGACGTGGATAGCTGCCGCGTCTTTCCTTTTGACACAGACCTCCACCCTTCGGTACTTCCCTTCCCGGCGGCATTGGGTCAGGAGGAGCGCCAGAGCGGCCTGTCCATAGCCTTTGCCCTGCTCTTTTTCGTCGATCAAAAGCTCCGACAGGTGGTAGCAGGCAGGCTCCTCGTCCAAATCCTCCATCAGCGCCAGGCCCACCATACGGCAGCCGTCATAAACGCCCCAGGCGCTTGCCCGATGGCGGCGGTAGGCATAGGCCCGGGCCAGAATGATGGGCGCCGGGGCTACATAACGGCCCTGGTCCGGAGAGACGGACAGGGCGGCGGCAGTCAAAAAATTGGTTTCTGTAATGGGTTGTAAGGTAATCATAAAATCCTCCAAAATTTCGGAGGGTTCCCGCAAAGCGGGTCAAATTACTTTGCGGGGGGACTTATTTGGCGCGAACCCTCCATACGCGCATCCTTTTCGTCATCTTCATCATATAGAATCACTCCTTACATAAAATAAACCGCCGCCCGTTGTAGTAGGCAGCGGCTATAAAAATTTTACAGGTAACCTCAGAGGTTGTCAAGGCTGAATTCCCGATTTCCCAGGGCAGCAGCATTTCCTTTTTCCGTCCTGACGCGGGAGCGCCAGCGCGGTTACGGCGAAGCGCCATGGGATCTCATCACTTGCCGGTGGCAAGCGACACCGTGATTCCAGCTAGCCGCCGCCAGGCGGTCACCTACACCCCACTGGTGAGCATTTCCTCCGCGCTCTTCAGGGTTATCTCCGTAATGGACGCGCCCCCGATGATGCGGGCCAGCTCCAGCTTGCGCCCTTCCCGGTCCAAAGGCGTTACAGTGGTGTAGGTCCGTCCGTCCCGCTCCCCCTTGGCGATGAGCAGATGGGTATCTGCCAAGGCGGCAATCTGGGGCAGGTGGGTGACGCAGAGAACCTGCTTGTTCCTGGCAACCGAGCGGAGCTTTTCCGCTACCTTCTGGGCAGCCCGGCCGGATACTCCGGTGTCCACCTCGTCAAAAATCAGCGTGGCCACCTGGTCCTGCTGGGCCAAGACGTTTTTCAGCGCCAGCATAATCCGGGCCAGCTCGCCGCCGGAGGCCACCTTGTTCATGGGCTTCAGAGCCTCGCCTACATTGGCCGACATGTAAAAGGCCACAGCGTCCGCCCCCATGGGGCCCAGCTCCGTCCTGGCAAACTGGCACTGGAACTGAACCCGGGGCATATCCAGCTGCCGGAGCTCCTCCAGTATCCGGGCAGTCAGCCGCTCTGCCCCTGCTTGGCGGGCCTGCCGCAGGGCTTCGGCAGCTTCCCAGGCGGTTTGCTCCGCCCCCTGAAGCTTGGCTTTCAACCTGGCGATTTCATCGTCGGCAAATTCAATTTCATCCAGCTCCTTCTGGGCCTTGGCGAGATAATCCAGAATGTCCTGGCAGGAGGCGCCGTATTTCCGCCGGAGGCGGTGAATCACATCCAGACGGGACTCAATAGACTCCAGCTCCTCCCCGGAATAGGCAAAGTCCGCCCGCCGGTCCCGCAGCTCCTCCGCCACATCCTGAACCTGGTACATTAGATCCGCCACCCGGGCATGCAGCGCCTCCAGAGAGTCGTCAAACCGGCTCAGACGGGCCAGAGCTCGCTCTGCTCGGGTTAATAAAGCGGCAGCACCATCCGAGTCCTCATCCCCATAAAGTCCCGCCACAGCCTCATCCAAGCCGTCAGAGAGCTTCTCTGCATTTTGAAGGAGCTTCCGCCGGGCCTCCAGGGCCTCGTCCTCCCCGGGCTTTAGCTGGGCCCGGGAGATTTCTTCAATCTGAAACCTCAGGGACTCCATCCGCCGGAGCTTCTCCCCCTCGTCCATGGTCAGCCGCTGAATGTCCCTGCGGAGGGCTGCTACTGCGTGAAATTTCTCTTCGTAACTGGCAAGCAGTGCCTCATTACCTGCAAAGGCGTCCAGATAGGTCAGGTGATACCCCTCATCAAAGAGCTGCTGAGAGTCCCTTTGGCCATGGATGTTGATGAGCTGAAGGCCCAGCTTCCGCAAAATGGAAACGGAAAGGAGCTGCCCGTTGACCCGGCAGACGTTCTTCCCATCCAGGTAAATCTCCCGCTGAATGAGAGTCTCCTCCTCATAGGGCACCCCGTTTTCCTGGAACCAGGGCAGCTCCGGTACCTGCCGGAACAGGGCCCGGACCGAGGCCTTGGCCGCACCCGTGCGGACCATATCCCGGTAGGCACGCTCCCCCAAAATGGCAGAGATGGCGTCAATTACAATGGATTTTCCTGCGCCGGTTTCACCGGTAAGGACGTTAAAGCCCTGGTTAAAGACAATGTCCGCCTGCTCAATGACGGCGATGTTTTCAATATGCAGCACAGACAGCACGGCACATTCCTCCTATGCATCTTCCCCCGGCTCCCGGAACTCCTCAGACGCAGCAGTCTCTTCCTCAGGCTTTCCCGCCCTCCAGAGAAGCAGCACGCCACATATGCAAGTTACAATCAGCACCAGGGCAGCCAGCCCCCGCACCAGACCGGGAATGGGGAACACACCGGCAAGCACAATAACCGCCAAATGGAATACCGCCGCGGCAAAGATGGCGCTCATCACCTTTCTGATCCAGTACACAATCCCCAAAAGGCGTTCTGTTTTGTCAGCCTGCTCCAGACGCCCCTCCCCTAGGACGGCGCAGCCCTGGCCTACCAGCAGCAGACAGGACAAAATTACGGCCTCCACCAACGGGTCCCAGGGCAAGAACAGGAAAAGCAACGCTGTAAGCAGCTGTGCCAACAGGGAGGCGGCGTATATGCCGCCGATCCACAGGATGTTCTTCATGGCAAGGTCCTCCTTATGCCAGCAGATTCTTGATCTCTCCGCAGAAGGCGGCAGCGGCATTGTTGTCCCGCATAACCAAAAACACGGTGTCATCGCCGGCCAGCGTCCCCACTACCACAGACATATTCATGGCGTCCACCGCCGATGCAGCGGCAGAGGCCAGACCCGGCATGGTTTTGATGATGATAATATTTTGAGCATAGTCAAAGCTGGTGATGCACTCCCGGAAGATGGTGTTCAGCCGGGCGGAGAAGGTCCCCGCCCCATCCTTGGCCGAGGCGGTATAGCGGTATGTTCCAAAGGAGGTCAGCTCCTTGACAACCCGGAGCTCCTTGATGTCTCTGGAAATGGTGGCCTGGGTACTGTAAAATCCTTCATCCTGGAGCGCTTCCAGAAGCTGTTCCTGGGTCTCGATATCACGGGTCGATATAATCTCCATGATCTTGGCCTGTCTCTGGGTCTTCATATGCACTGCTCCTTTACAGATTCCTGAATTTGTGATTGACAATGTCAAAAAAGCTCCGGTCTTTCAGTCGGACCAGTTGAGTTTCATAGGGAGAGCAGGCCACCTGGACCGTATCCCCGGCGCCCAGCCGGATGGCGCGTCCGCCGTCAACGGACAAAAAGGCATTCCGTTTCCCGGACCGCTCCAGCCGCACGGAGATGACCCGCCGGTCAGAAGTCACGATGGGACGGCTTTGCACATCGTGGGCGCAGATGGGGGTGATGACCATCACACCAGCCTCCGGCTCCACCACCGGGCCACCGGCAGAGAGGCTGTAGGCTGTGGAGCCTGTGGGGGTGGCGATGACCACGCCGTCCCCCCCAAATTCCATGGCCTGAACCTGGTCGCAGTACACCGCCAAGCGCACCACCCGGGCCACCGCGCCCTTGGTGATCACCACGTCGTTGAGGCATGTCTCCCGCTGCAGGACATTTCCATCCCGGGTGACCATGACATCCAGCATTTTCCGGCGTTCAATCTCATATTCTCCCGCCGCAATCCGCCGCAGGAGCTGCAGCTCTGTGCTTTCCAGCTCCGCAATGAAGCCCACGGTGCCGATGTTGACGCCCAGCACCGGGACGTTGGACCGGGTGGCAGCCTTGGAGGCGTGGAGGATGGTTCCGTCCCCGCCAAAACAGACCAGCATGTCCGCCCCAGGCAGCTCTTGCTCCAAATTGGAAAACACCACACCACGGGGCAGGTCCAGTCCTCTGTCCACATCAAAGGGCAGACAAATCCTGGTTTCCATTCCGGCGGAAGCCAGATAGCTCTGGGCCGTCAAAACAAATTTAAAGCTCTTATCCCGGTAGGGATTGGGTGTCAGAACAATTTTTTTCAATCGGATCAACCTCCCAACGCGCCATGGGCGGCGGCCACAATGGCGGCGGTATCCGGGCAAATTCCCTCCCGGGATTCCCGGGTCAGGTGAGCCAGAAATTCAATGTTTCCCTCCGGTCCCTTGACCGGGGAGAAGGTGAGGCCTAAAATGGCAAACTCCAGCTGCCGGGCCAGCTCCACAAAGCCGTCCAGCACCTGCCGGTGGACCTCCGGGTCCCGAACGACCCCTTTCTTGCCAACCTTTTCCTTCCCAGCTTCAAACTGAGGCTTGATGAGGCAAAGCACCTGCCCGGATGGCTTCAGAAGGGCCCGGATCGCAGGCAGGACAATTCGCAGAGAAATGAAGGACACATCCACCACCGACAGATCCAGAGGCTGCCCCAGGTCCTCCGGCTTGACATACCGGATGTTGGTTCGCTCCATGGTTACAACCCGGGGATCGGACCGGATGGACCAGGCCAGCTGGCCATAGCCCACATCGATGGCGAAGACCTTGGCCGCCCCGTGCTGCAGGAGGCAGTCGGTGAAGCCACCGGTGGAGGCTCCGGAATCGCTGCACACAAAGCCGGTGGGATCCACGCCGAAATCCCGAAGGGCTTTGGCCAGCTTCAGCCCACCCCGGCTCACATAGGGGCAGGCATCTCCCCGGACCTCAATGGCGGCATCGTGCAGAAAGGAAGCGCCGGCCTTGTCCGCCTTTTGGTTGTCCACATACACCTGGCCGCTCATGATAAGGGCCTGGGCCTTGCTCCGCGTCTCCGCCAGGCCCCGCTCTACCAGCAGCATGTCCAGCCGCTCCTTATTTTTCACGGCGCACAACCTCCTCCGCCCGCCGGACAATGGATGCGGTGTCCAGGCTCAATGCATGATACAGCTCCGGCAAGGAGCCATGGGTCACAAAGCGGTCTCCAATGTTCTGACCGCTGTAAACAACGGGAATCCCCCGTTGGCTCAGCTTTTCAATGATCTCGTATCCTACGCTGCCCACACCCTCGGCCTCCTCCACCACCAGAAGCCGGCCCGTTTTGCGCACAGAGGTGGAAATGGCCTCCATATCCAGGGGCTTGATGGTCCGCAGGCGCAGAACCTCTGCCTCAATCCCCCGCTCCGCCAGCTGCTCAGCCGCCGGGATCACTTGGTTGATCATGGTGCCGTAGGTGATCAGGGTGATGTCCCGTCCCACCCGGAACAGGGTTTCCCGTCCCCCTGTAAGGAAAGCGCCGTCGCCACCTCTGGGGTAACGAATGGCAACCGGGCCGCTGCACTTCTGCACAGACCACTGGAGCATCTCCCGAAGCTCCGCCCGGCAGCCGGGACACAGAATTGTAAGACCGGGCACCTGACGGAGAAAGCCCACATCAAACAGGCCGTGGTGGGTCTCTCCGTCCTCGCCCACCAGCCCCGCCCGGTCCACGGCAAAAATCACATGGAGGTGGAGCATGGCCACGTCCTGAAGGATCATGTCGTAGGCTCGCTGGAGAAAGGTAGAGTAAATGGCCACCACGGGGATCATCCCCGCCTTGGCAAGGCCCCCGGCCATGGAAACGGCATGGCCCTCGGCAATGCCCACGTCAAAGGTCCGGTTGGGGTAAGCTGCTTCGAAGGCAGTGAGGCCGGTACCGGCAGGCATGGCGGCCGTAATGGCACACAGCCTCGGCTCCTGCCTTCCCAATTGGAGCATAGTATCTCCAAAGGTATCTGAAAATGTCAGCGCCGAGGCGCTCCGCAGGGCTCCTGTGGCCTGGTCAAAGGGCCCCACACCGTGGAACTGGCTGGGGTGCTCCTCTGCCGGTCCGTAGCCCTTTCCTTTTTTGGTGATGACATGGAACACCACCGGGCATTGAAGGCCCCTGGCCACCCGAAGCAAATAAATCATCCGCTTCAGATCATGGCCGTCCACCGGCCCAATATAGGTAAAGCCCATATCCTCAAAGAGGGTGGTATCTAAGAGGCGGTTTTTCATCCAGGTTTTCATCCGGTGGGTCAGTTGATAGAGGAACTTCCCTCCGGGGATTCGGTTGGTCACAGACCGGTAAACCCGCTTGATCCCAAAGTACCCCGGGCGGGTGCGGAGCTTGGACAGATGGTGGGCTACGCCCCCCACGTTGTGAGCGATGGACATTTCGTTGTCATTCAGGATGACAATCAGAGGTTCATGGCTGGCTCCGGCATCGTTCAGCCCCTCATAGGCCAGGCCGCCAGTGGTTGCCCCGTCCCCAATGAGGGCAAGGACGCTGTAATGTTCCTTTTGCAGGGTCCTGGCCCGGGCCATGCCCAAGGCAACGGACACCGAATTGGAGGCATGTCCTGCCACAAAAGCGTCTGTTATGCTCTCAGAAGGCTTGGGGAAACCGGCAATGCCGCCAAAACGCCGCAGAGAAGAAAATTGATCTCTGCGGTCGGTGAGAATTTTATGAATATAGGACTGGTGGCCCACATCAAAGACCAGACGGTCCACCTTGGTATCAAAGACAGTCTCCAGGGCCACGGACAACTCCACCACACCCAGGTTGGAGGCCAAATGGCCGCCGGTCTGGGCTACGTTTGACACCAAGAACTGGCGAAGCTCGTCACAAAGCTGGGCCTGCTCCACCTGGCTCAAACGCACCAAATCCTCATGGCCCTGTATACGCTCCAGAATATTCAAAGTACCACACAACCTACTTACTTTTTTTCCCGCCTCTCACAGGCAACAGCAATTGAGGAATGCACTTCAGCCAGTGGATGACTTTACCGGCTGAAAACACAATGGATGTACACGAATGCATCGCCATAGACTTTCCCAGAGCCTTCCCGCCTACGGTGAGACCTGCTACCAGAGCAGACATGGCCAAGCTCACCAAGCTCCCGGCAGACCACTGAAAGGCAGTCAGGATTTCCCCGGCAATGGTGGCCGCCGCCGCGCCGGACACGACGCCGCAAATATCCCCGATGACATCGTTGCAGATGGATGCAACCCGGTCTGCATGGCGCAGAAGCATGATGCACTCTGCCGCACCCGGTACCTTTTTGGCTGCCATGGAATGGAAGGGCTTCTCCTCTGCGGAGGTTACGGCCACGCCAATGATATCAAAAAGAATGCCCAGCAGGACGATGAACAGCAAAATGAGAAATGCCACAAGCATTCCCGAGGAGGCCATCAAACTGGAGGACGTGAAAGAAATTGTTCCGGAAATTATAATTGTCAGAAAGAAAATGGTGATAACCCAACGGAGGTTGGACTTTTTATTCTTTTTGTCCGGCTTCCCTCCGGGGCGGTCCGTCTTCGCCAATGGAAAAACTCCTTTGACTGTAAAAATGAAAAAGAGACGGCGGCAGACAAGATAAATCTTACGGCTTAGGTCGGGTTGGATTTCCCCAGTGAGAACCCCCCGTTGCCGAAGGGGCGGTTTCCCTTTGATCCCGCCGGCCAAATGTTACCAAAATGGCTACCCGATTGCCACTGAGTCCGTACTGCAATCCCCTGTCTGCCGGTTACAGCCTAGGTGTTTTCCACCGCAGCCCAATCCAACTCTTAGCCTCTTTTGCAGATAAGGTTTCCGGGGCAATAGCGGTCTGGTCCTTGGCCACGAACCGAGACGCTTGTCTCCCCTTCCCCGCTTATCCACGCAAGGCAGGCTACTCTGCACACAGCACACGATTCTGCGCACCGCAATGCAGGTTCATACCTGCTTCGTACGCGGTCTTTGGAAGCCAAAGGCTGCGCAACAGCCGTCGCACAATAGCAGGTCTCCACGGAAACCGGGTCGGATACTCCATGCCATTGGAGTGCGCCCGGGATCCTTAACCCCCAGCACCCACCCTAAACTGGGCGTAAAAAGCAGGCACCAGGGACTTCATCGATATGCCCTTCAAAGGATTTTTAGGCCCTTCCTGGGAGCTGGCTGTTCTGACTAGGATACTGCGCCGTCTCTTATATCTTAACACAACTTACATGAATATACAAGCGGTTATGCAAAAATTTTGAAAAAAACTGGGCGCGTTGCAAAATGTGGCAAAATGAAGTATTAGCGCGAGGAGAAAAATAAAA
>UQZA01000050.1 GCA_900545515.1 uncultured Eubacteriales bacterium
TGCTTTTGTGGTGGACGATAACGGACTCGAACCGCTGACCCTTCGCACGTCAAGCTATAAGCTCATAAAGCAAAGCGTTATCTTAAAGCAGATATAGCGACTTTTAACTCTTCTACTGCTGTGCGCATCACCTGCATATCAGGATGGGTATATCTGGCAGTGGTTTGAATACTCGTATGTCCTAACAGCTGCTGCACAGTGCGGAGGTTAGCACCGGCAGCGAGGGAAAGCGTAGCGAACGTATGGCGGCAGCAATGCGGAGAGAGCAACGGAACATCCGGTTCCGCCTCCTGCATCATCCGGAAGAAACGCACATAGTCACGCGAGAAATTTCGGGGTGACATCAGTGTCCCATTCTTGGTACCGAAGACATAGGGACCGGTCTTGGGTAATGCATAGAGCCGGTAAGCGAGCTCAGGCAGCAGCGGAATGGTTCGGAGGCTACCCGAGGTTTTAGCCACATGCTCTTGCACACATGGCCGTCCCTGATCCATGTATACAGCACGATTCACCGTTAAGGTATCATCCGTAAGGTCAGACCACTTCAACCCAAGGAGTTCACCACGGCGAAGTCCGGTCAACAGCAGGGTAAGCACTACAGTACCCATTTTTGCATCAGGGCAGGCCATAATATAGGAAATAATGCTCTTGACCTCCTCCATGGTAAAGGCTTTTCTAGGCCGCTCAGCAACACGAGGAATGCGAAGGCGTTTGGAAGGGTCTTTCTCTATCAGGCCATTGTCCAGGGCATCCGCAAACAGCGAATGAATGAGAACGCGCATTTTATCCATGTAGGATTTGGAAGCAGTCTGCGCAAAGGCATTGAAGAAGGCTTGCAGGTGCATGGGGAGAATATCCGGCAGAGCCATGCCCTTCAGGTCATCGGGGATATGCCGGCAGAGAATTTCCAACTGGTGATAGGAGGTTCCCTTGATGGTGCCCAGCTTGTAGGACTGAAGCCACAAGGGAAGCCACTGACTAAGGGTCATATTATTACATGCCTCCTTTTTGTGTAAGGGCCTGCATACTCAGCCAATGCAGAAGGAATGAACCGGTCTACAGCTTGCCAGTCATCTGGAGCTAATGAAGAATTACTGACTTTGTCTAACATAGATAAGTATTTGCGGCGAGTTTTCTTATCCACAGAAGTAAGCATAAGCTGTACCAAATCCGGATGAACCAGACAAGCCTTAACGTGAAATGGGAGAGATGCGAAATTAATATCTAATTGCAATAAATCAAAGCAGTATATTCTTGGAAAAAGCTCAGAAAAAGCACCAGTATATTCACCCTCAACGGTGATCTCGCAGCGAGTGACGTCACAAGAAAGGCCAGATTCTTTAGTTTTGTCATAGAGTTTCAAAGACCCATGGGAACTTCTAGCACCTTGGTATTCTGTAATAGCCCCTTTTTCCCGAAAGAGCCGGTAGCTTCGTCTCTGGTCCTGGACCAAAGTAACTGCCTCACGTTTACAAGGAAAGTCAAAAGCGATATCGAACCGGACAAGTTCCACAATCAAAGCAGGTCCGCGCAAACGTGCAATGACTTGTTGCAGGATTTCTAGAGGAACCTTATTAGGGTTGAAATCGAAGACAGCTTCCGGTGCGATTTGCTTACAAGAACTATCGTAGCAATAGCGGCCAAATAGCACAGCGCAGGACCAGTTAATACCGGAGATGGTACAAGTCCTACAGTAAGAGCCAATTTGAAAAAAGTCCTTGTATGACCATTTTGTATCACAGCCATTAAAAAACATATTGTCAATATGGCAGGAAAGTTGGTCAATGGTGGTGACAGAACATTTTTTTTCATAGCTGTAGTTCTGGTATTTGTAAGTAAACTTTAAGCGGATGCTATCCACTGAGACACGACAAGAAGATGTGTCTAAATACCGTCCGTATGGGATACCGTCATACACAGAACTCACCTCCAAGGAAGACGGAAGCTAGTAGGGGGTTGGTGTAAGAGGGGAA
Source organism: uncultured Eubacteriales bacterium (assembly GCA_900545515.1). Classification (GTDB taxonomy): domain Bacteria; phylum Bacillota; class Clostridia; order Oscillospirales; family Oscillospiraceae; genus Faecousia. Next base: position 1,974 of record UQZA01000050.1, read on the forward strand.
AATTCCCCCTCTAGGCCCCTGTTAGAATAAGGGGCCAGGGACAAATTTGTAACTGCTTTGTAACCCAGCTAAGAAGCACCTGGGGGCGCGCGGCTAAAGCATCGCGCGCCCCCATCCTGGAAAATTAGGTGCGGATGGGGACCCTCAGCAACGAACGGACCAGTCAGCAAACCGACAGTGGAGACCGGCATACAAGAGGCGTACGGACCACTCAGACCCTGGAGCACCCCAACACGCCATGGAACCGCTCAGAAGCCCGGAGAGCCTTCTAGAGCCTCCTACAACCACCAAGTACAGTAAGACCGGCAGGGGAGACTTCTACGCCTCCAGAACTGCCTACCGTGCCTCCCACGCCTGCGGGCGTAGGCTGCTCTATTGGGAAAGCTCAGAAGCCCGGGGAGGCTCGCGAAAATCAATCGTCACAACCTCCGGCAACTGGCCCCAAGCAGAATTGACCAAAGCTCTATACATGCGGAATAGCTCAGAATCTGAATCTATGCAAATTCCTTCAGCAGCTGAGACCAGCACGGCGAAGTCATACAGGGCTTCTGGATCAGTGGAACCAACGGGAAAAAGCGGCTCGGTATCTGACACGGCAATTACCTCCTCAAAAGAAAGCCAAATCGGAAATTAAAGTATCCGATTTCGCTATATAGAATAGCACAGATGCAGAAAAAAGTCAATTCGCCTATATGCACAAACCCAATTTGGGTATATCAGAAAAAGAAGTTGCAAACAGAGCAAAATTAGGTATAATAAGTACAAAAGATAGCCGAAAAGGGTGAGAACATGAGTGAAGATGGGCAAAAAAAATTTATTAGCAAATTGACAGACGCACTAGAAGAAGGGAGAAAAAAGGGAACTGAGCAAGGCTTTGATTTGGCACATGCGAAACAGGTGCGCAGAAGGATTATTGCAGAGAGGGTAAAAGAGAGCCGAAAAAGGGCAAAGCTAACTCAGGAAGAAATGAGCAGTAAAATTAATACAAATACATTATCTTACCGAGGCTATGAAAACTGCAAAAATGATTTCCCGATTGAATACCTAGTACGTATTGCAGATACGCTGAATGTCAGTATGGATTATCTAACGGGACGAACGGATGACCCGACTAACAGAGGCGAAGATAGTACAAATCTGGCTGAACGAATTGAACAGCTGGAAAAGGCAGTTGCAGGGCTAAAGAATGGATAATAAAATCCCCCTGGAGCAGGTTTAAGAGACCAGCCCCAGGGGGTTTATCACAGTTGAAAATGATAAAGGCGGCAAAAAAGTACCGTCAAAATAGACAAAAGGAAAAGGGGAACATTTAAGAGGAGAAACAGGGGGAAAAGGCACCAAAAGCAAGAAAAAGCACCACCATTTAGGTGGTGCTTTTGTGGTGGACGATAACGGACTCGAACCGCTGACCCTTCGCACGTCAAGCGAATGCTCTACCAGCTGAGCTAATCGTCCGTCTCACAACAGTATGTATTATACTGGGCGAGGGGCAGTTTGTCAAGAGGGGAAATTGCTGGTTTTTTCCTTTTTTGCAAAATGGCTGTTAAGACGAGAGTTCGACGGTTGAAACAGCCGTCCGTGATCGCCTCTTGATGGGGAAAAGTTCCATGATGGGTGGGTGCTCTGTTCAATTGGCCGTAGACCGCCCTGTCCCGGGGGATGGGACAGGGCGGTTCTGAGTGCGCCCGGTGAGCGCCCGTTCTATAGGGTGAAAGTCCCGACAACAAAAACTGCGAATTTGCATTTTTTATATTGACAATTTGCAGGATTTGTGTTACACTAGCGAACAACAGGCGGGTGCAGGTACTGCCCGTCAAAAAAGAAAGTGAGGTTTTCGTTCATGTGTCACAAGACAACGCGCAGAATCCTATCTCTCTTGCTGGTACTTGCCATGATCCTGACAGGACCATTTTCGGTCACTGCAGTGGCAAGTCCCACATCCGGAGCGGAGGATCTGACCTTTCACGAAGTAGACGCCGGCTCTGTTTCCACGCAACTGGATTCCACTGCCGGCCAGGAGGTGGAATCGCTGCAGACTGGTCAGACCCTCTATGAGGATACAGACCAAGTCCGTGTGACCATTTTTCTGGAGCCGGCGGCCACCCTGGAGCGGTTTGACAGCCAAAATGTGGCGTCCAACGTCCAAGCCATGAGCTACCGCCAGACCCTGGCCCAGAAGCAGGAGGAGGTGCAGTCCTGGATTGAAGCTGCCACCGGCCAGGAGCTGCAGGTAGCCTGGAACATGACTTTGGCTACCAACGCCATCTCCGCCAATGTGGAATACGGACAGATCCAGCAGATTCTGGATGTTTCCGGGGTCAAGGATGTGGTGATCGAAACCCGATATGAGCCTGCGGTGGTGGAGCAGGACCTGGAGACGGATCCCAACATGGCGACGTCTTCTGAGATGATCGGCTCCGGCCTGGCCTGGGCCAGCGGCTACACCGGCGCGGGAAGCCGCGTCGCCATCATTGACACCGGCATTGACACGGACCATCAGTCCATGGACGCCGACGCCTACTGGTACTCCCTGCAGCAGCAGGCCAAAGAGGCTGGGGTGGACTTTGAGACCTATGTGGAGGGCCTGAACCTGCTGGATCAGGCAGAGATCGACCGTGTCTGGAATCAGCTGAACATCAGCGACCGGGCCAAGAGTTCCCGGGTCTACATCAACAGCAAGCTGCCCTTCGGCTACAACTATGTAGACACCAACTACTTTGTCAACCACGACCATGACAGCCAGGGAGGCCATGGCTCCCATGTAGCCGGTATTGCTGCAGCCAACGACTACATCAAGAACGCCGACGGCAGCTTCTCTCCAGCCTTGGATACCGCCAAGATGCAGGGCGTTGCCCCGGACGCTCAGATTCTGACCATGAAGGTCTTCGGCAACTACGGCGGCGCCTATGACTCAGACTACATGGCCGCCATCGAGGATGCCATTGTGCTGGGAGCCGATGCGGTGAACCTGTCCCTTGGCTCTGCCAATCCCGGCGCTACCCGCCCCAGCAGCGAGGCCTACCAGGCCATTATGGACAGCCTGACCGACAGCGGCGTGGTGGTGTGCATCTCCGCCGGTAACTCCGGCGGTTGGTCGGACTACGACCTCAACCTAGGCTACCTCTATGCCGACGAAGTGAGTATGCACACCGCAGGCGCTCCCGGCACCTACACCAACGCCCTTACCGTGGCCTCGGCAGACAATGTCGGCAACACCGGCCACTTCTTTGCCGTGGGCGACAAGAAGATTTTCTACACCGAGAGCACCAACTACGGAAACGCGCCCATAACCAGCCTGAGCGGTACCTATGAGTATGTGGTTCTGACGGGCTACGGCTCCGTGGAGGATTACGCCGCCCTGGGCAATGCCCTGGAAGGCCGCATCGCCGTGTGTTCCAGAGGTGAGCTGACCTTTACGGAGAAGGCCATGGGCGCCGTGAACGCCGGAGCTGTGGGCACCATAATTTTTAATAACACGTCCGGAACCATCAACCTGGCCCTTGACGGCTATGAGGCCAAGGCTCCCTGCGTCAGCATTTCCCAGGCGGAGGGCGAATATATGAAGTCCAGCGCCAAGCCGGTCACTGACCAAGCCGGAAATGTGCTGTACTACCTGGGCTCGCTAACCATCACCGACGAGATCGACTACGCTCTCCGGGGAGACGAGTACCAATCCATGAGCTACTTCTCCAGTTGGGGCGTTCCCAGTTCCCTGGAGCTGAAGCCGGAGATCACAGCTCCCGGCGGCAACATCTACTCTCTGGACGGCGTCACCTACGGCGGCAAGGGCTATGCCAACAACTCCGGCACCTCCATGGCCTCGCCCCAGGTTGCCGGTATCTCGGCGGTTCTGGCCCAGTACATCCGGGAAAGCGGGCTGGAGGAAAAGACCGGTCTGGACGCCCGGCAGCTCATCCAATCTCTGATCATGTCCACGGCCACCCCCATCCGGGATGGTGAGAACGGCGGCTACTACTACCCGGTTCTCCAGCAGGGCGCCGGCCTGGCCAATGTATATAGCGCCATCGCCGCCGACAGTGTGATCCTGATGGACGAAAATGCTACCGACTCGGCGTCGGACGGCAAGGTAAAGGCCGAGCTGGGAGACGATCCGGATCGCCAGGGCCTCTACAGCTTCTCCTTCACCCTGCAAAACATCACCGACCAGCCCCTGACCTACCGGCTCAGCGCCGACTTCTTCACCCAGGGAACCTTCCGGCAGGATGGAGAAACCTATCTGGATACCCAGACGCAGGCTCTGGAGGTCAGCGCTTCCTGGACTGCGGACGGCGCGACTCTGCCTCTGGCGGAGCCTCTGACCGGCCTGGACTTCAACGGTGATGGGGAAATCAACGTGGCCGACGGCCAGGCTCTGATGGACTATGTCATAGGCGGCACGCCCATCTCCTGCGCTGACAAAGCGGATCTGGACGGCGACGGCGCCGTCAATACCTATGACGTACATCTGTTCCTGTCCCGGTACAGCACCGGACTGGTTACGGTGGAGGCCGGTCAGAAGGTGAAGATTGGCGTGGAAGTGGCCCTCACCCAAGCACAGAAGGAGGCTCTGGAGGAGTCCAATCCCAACGGCGCTTATGTGGAGGGCTATGTTCTGGTCTCCGGTTTGGGCACCCCAGAGGGAGTGGCCGGTACGCAGCATTCCATCCCTGTCCTTGGCTTCTATGGCAATTGGTCCGATCCCTCCATGTATGAGGACGTGACCTTCTCCCAAGCCTACAACGGTGAGGAGGTCCGGGCCACCCATACGGGCATCACCAACACCAACGGCATGGCGGTGCTTTATCCCTACAGCAGCACCCTCTACTGGTATGTGGAGCACACCGGCGCCCCGGAGCGCAACGCCATCAACAGCCAGACGGAGCTGTACCAGTATGTGTTCACCCTGATCCGCAATGCCTCGGCCGTCATGGCCCTGGTTACCGATTCGGATGGCCAGCTTCTCTGGACCAGCGAGGTTTATAACCAGGCGTCCCCTGCCTTCTACTATACGAACGCCGGCTACTGGACCAACATGCAAAATACAATGGATCTGGGCTTTGCTGCCTCTGACCTGGGAATTGAGGAAGGCGAGCAGTTTACGGTCAGTCTGGTCAGTATCCCTGAGTACTATGATTCGGACGAGCTGTTTATGGACAAAGACCGGATTCTGGAGCTGCTGGACTCCGGTGAGCTGGGCTGGGGTGTGGGCCTATCCACCACCCTGACCCTGGATGACACCGCTCCGGAGATTCAGACCTTGAGCAAGGATCTGACCACCGGCGCTCTGACGGTGACGGCCCGGGATAACCAGTACCTGTCCACCGTGGCCGTTCTGAACAAAAACGGTACCCGGATTCTGGCGGAGGCCCAGCCGGAGCAAACCCAGGCTGGCGCATCGGTCAGCACCGTCGTTGACCTGACCGGAATCACCGTTGGGGAAACCTGCATCGTTGTAGTCGAGGACTGCGCCAAGAACCAAAGCTACTATGAAGTGAACTACGGCGGCCAGGAGCCGGACGATTCCGGTAATCTCTACGCCTTTGCCGCCGACGCAGGTCCTGTCCCGGCCAAGACCTGGGTGCAAATCCGCTCTGACGAGCTCTACTTTGCATCCACCACCGACTTTAACGGCCTGGAGGCTCTGGAAACCACTGCGCTGAACATTCTGGCGGCGGAGTACGTTGACGGCAGCGTCTTTGTTGCAGCCGATGACGGCAACCTCTATGTCACCGGGCAGGGCGACTGGGTAAACTACGAAAAGGTGGGCAGCTACGCCTCTGTCACCGATTCCATCTGCGACCTGGCCATGAACTATGCCGATGGCAAGCTGTATGCCCTGGGCAGCAGTAACGACCTGTACACCGTAGACCTGGTCACCGGCAAGCTGACCCTGGCCTACACCCTGACCCTCACCAACCCCAACATCTCCGGCAGCCTGGGGACCCGAGGCAATCTGGCGTCCCTGGCCATTGATGACGAGGGTAACTTCTATGCTGTGAACTACACCAACAGCTATGACACCAGCTTCCTGTACACCTGGAAGTCCTCCGACGCTGTGGACGGCGCTATCACGGATCTGGCTCCCGTGAACAACACGAAAGCCGGCTACACCGGTACCGACGGAGATTCGGCCTACCGCTACTGCTCCGGCGTGGCCGGTACTATGGCCTGGGATCATGACGCGGACGTTCTCTACTGGGCCAGCTGCTACAACACCTCTTATTTCCAAACCTACCGCTATCTGTGGACCATGGACACCGCCACCGGCAAGGCGACCCGGGTGAATACCACCTATGCCGGAGAATCCGAGACGGCGAACCCCGCCGTCAGCGGTTCCATTACCTACTCCCGGCTCAACGGTCTGTATATCGTCCCGGCCCAGAAGCCTCTGGGCGCCGCCGACCAGGCAGTGAGCATCACCCTGAGCCGGTCCGAAATGAAGCTCCTGCCGGGCTGCACCACGGAGCTGACCGCCGAGGTCATGCCCTGGGGCCTGGAGGACAAGTCCGTCACCTGGAGCAGCAGCAATAATTCCGTGGCCCAGGTAAAGGACGGTGTGGTCACTGCCCTGGCCGAGGGCAGCGCCACCATTCAGGCCGTGACCAACGCCGAGCCTCATCTGGAGGCTGTGTGTGCGGTAACGGTGAAAAAGGCTGAAGACATTCACTTCTCCGCCCTGGTGCGCAATGAGACCGGAAGCCAGTGGACGGAGTTCTCCACCGATGACCTGAGCGCCGCTTCCTCTTTCGGCTCCGGCAGAACCATCCTGGGCGGCACCGCCCTGGGCGATACCCTGTACTACCATGACGGCACCAACATCTACTCCATGGACGCCGACACCCTGGAGGAGATCAATCTGGGCACCATGGAGTCCAGCCGGCTCTGGTCCGACGCGGTTCCCGCGCCCAAGACCGACGTGAGCAGCTTTGGCGACGTGTTCGGCTTTGTCATGGGCCTGTGTAACAATGGCACGATTCTGGAAATGGTCAGACCCGAAGCGGGAACCCTGAAATACAACATCGACCTGACCCAATACCTGGACGAGCCTGCGGCGGCCATCGCCTATGTAAAAACCGGCACCTACTACTATGACTCCATTTACAGCGAAAATCCAGCCAACTACTACTATATACTTACCGAGAGCGGCAAGCTCTACTATGGCCTGGTGTTCACCATCAACGGCGGCTACGACTACGGGGCCCGTATGACCCTGGTGGGCGATACCGGCCTGAGCCTGGGCGCTGTGTCCAAGGTAGACGGCTCCGCCTTCGCCTCCATGGTCTATGATCCGGAGACAGAGCTCCTGGTTCTGTCCACCGGCAAGTCCGGGCAGGAGGGCAGACTCTATTTGCTGGACCCGGTCTACGCCTACGCCCGGGAGCTGGGCCGGACCGACGGCACTGCCGTGTGCCTGTACCGGTATGACCGGCTCACCGAGGTGACGGTGCAGATGAAGTCTGAGGACACGACCATTTACGCCACGGATCGGCTGCAGCTCTCCGTGAAAGTCAAGCCCGTATCCTTCACCGGAGGCGTGGTCTGGAGCTCCAGTGACGAGACCGTAGCCACCGTGGACAAAAACGGCATTGTCACCGGCGTGGCCCCCGGTACAGCTACCATCACCGCAACCTCTGTGGACAAGCGCAGCGACGGCACCACCTCCTCCGCCTCCGTGGAAATTACCGTGAAGGCCCTGGACAGCCTGGATACGGAAGTCCGGGTCAGTGGCCAGATCACCCTGGAGGACGGCTCCGCCCAGTGGGTGGACATCGATGTGAACTCCCTGGCCACCACCAAGCTGGCGGACGCGGACACCTCCTTCACCGCCGGCGGCATGTCACAGGGCAAGCTCTACGGCACCGACAGCGATTTCGAGACCGACGGAGCGGGCTTCTATGTGGTAGACCCGGCCAAGGGCTATGCCCAGAAGACCCTGGGTCAGGTCAGCGCCGATGACGCTCCTCTGGACGTGACCAGCGTGCCCTTCCGCCAGGCCACCAGCACCGGCGGCAAGACCATTGATGCCTTTGGCGCTCCCTTCTATGTGACCAACAACCAGCGGATTGTCATGAACGCCAGAGACGAAAACGGCGAACCGGATCTGGACATCCGCGCCCTGGACGATGACGTGTCCTTCACCAACTACAACCTGTCCACCATGGCCTTTGTAGGCTTGTTCGACTTGGGTCAGGAAGTGCTTACGTTCCTGTCCCTGGGCAAGGACGGCGGTCTGTATATCATCTTTGCTATGGTAGATACGGTGGATGAGCTTGGCAATCCCTGCTACACCTTCATGGGCACCGGCTGCGGTTACACCACCCTGAAGCTTGAGGATACCCATAGCTATTCCATGGCCTACGACCCGGATACCAACTTCCTGGTGCTGGCCGACAGCACCGATGGCGGCGCCCTGTACTACATCGACCTGAACAGTCCCGACTATGCATGGGGTAATTACCCCTCGGGTAAGCTGGGGTACCTGCCGGGTGTGCGCAGCATTTCCTCCCTCTACGGCGATCTGGATTTGTGCCAGCGGGTAGAAGATCTGGATGGCCGGGGTGCCTTCCAGAACGGCAGTGAAATTCTCCAGTCCCTGCCCATCAGCCTGAACACCTCCCTGGAGACCCTGGAGCGCTTTACCGGCAAAACCGCCGCTGAGAACGCCCAGAACGAGGTCAGCGGCTCTCTGAACAGCGTCGTTACCTCTGAACAGAAGGCCCAACCTCAGAGTGACCCCGATACCGTGACCCTCCAACTCACCTCTGACCGGGCTGCCGCCAACGGCAAACTCACCCTGACCTTTGACACCGATGCTCTGGCGCTTCAGAGTGTGAAGGGCCTCAACGTCCAGGCTTTCGCCTGGAAGGAAAGCAATGGCACTGTGGTTCTGGGCTACGCAGACGACGCCAGCCTGCCGGCAGGAACGCCTGTAGCGGAGCTGACCTTCACCCGGAAGACCGGCCTTGTGAGCAACGTGACGGTTCTCTGGCAGGAGCAGATTCCCGACGCCTCCGATGAAAAGCAAATCGTCACCATCTTCTGCCGTCAGGCGGACTGCCCCTCCAAGGGCTTCACCGACCTGAAGCAGGATACCTGGTATCACGACTCAGTGGACTACGTCCTGAGCTTCGGCTTCATGAGGGGCACCAGCGCCACCACCTTCGATCCCAACGGCGATACCACCCGGGCCGCCATGGCCACGGTGCTCTACCGGATGGCTGGCTCTCCCCAGGTCACCGGCTCCAATCCGTTCACCGACGTGAAGGAAGGAACCTGGTACACCGAGGCTGTAAACTGGGCCTACGAGAACGGCATCGTGAAGGGCGTAACGGAAGAACTGTTCGCTCCAAACAGAGCCATCACCCGCCAGGAAGCCGCAACTATGATCTACCGGTTCAGTGGAGCATACCTGGGCGCGGATGTAAGCAATGAAGCAGATCTGTCCAGCTTCCCCGACAGCGCGAATATCCAGCCCTACGCCCGCCAGGCCATGGCTTGGGCTGTGGAGCAGGGAATCATCCTGGGCAGCGACGGGAAACTGAAACCCCAGTCCCAGGCCCTGCGAACCGAGCTGGCCGCCATTCTGATGCGGATCCACACCCTGGTGATGCTCCCTGAGCAATTCTGACAAAGCAAGACCCCGGCGGAGGTACTCCGCCGGGGTTCCAGAGGACTTGCGTTTGGAAAGAAAAACTGTTATAATGAGGCCAGATCATCAGCAAGGAGTGATGCCTGTGGAACTGATTATCTATCAGCACCCCTGCTGGCTGCTGGAAGCGGCAGAGCTGGTGCATGGTTTGGTCAATCATACTCCTGCGGGAGCCATGGTCGGGGAAGGGCCGTACTGCATTCCCAAGGACCGGCTCCGCTCCATCCAGGCATCGGCCTGTTCCGGTATGGATCCGGAGGATCCCCGGGTTCGGTTCTATTTCGAGGATGTGCCCCTGGAAGGGCTCAGCGACCGCGGCTCCTGCCTGGGTTGCACCATGCTTTACAGCTATCTAGCCATCGAGCACTCCGAGCCCCAGGCTTATGCCCAGGACATTTCCCGGCGCTGGGCTCAACGCCAGCGCGACGGCTTCCAGATCGATGGCATTGACGAGTTTACTCTGGACTTTCGTGAGGACGGTCAGAAGAACCTGTCTCTGGCTGAAGAGCTGGCAGGCCTGGCAATTCCGGAGTGGTATCGGATGCGGCTTTTGGAGGTGCTTTCCGCCTTTGACCTGCACCTGAACCGGCTGCTGGAAATCTTAAGCCCGGTGACTCAGACTCTGCCCGCGCTTCTGGAGCCATGGACCAGTCAGATTCCCCAGCTCACCGAGCACTGGCAGCGCGCCTTCCGGGAGAACTCGCCGGATTCCTTCTTTCTCAGTCGGGTTCGTCTGTCCGACACCCGTATTGAGCGGATGGAACTGGCTTTCCGGTTTTTTTTCCCTGTTTGTTCGCCGGGCCGGTATGATAACCAGCTTCGCAGCACCCGGTTTCACATGGGCGTGTATATCGATCCTGCTGGAGAGCAGCCCGAAAGCCAGACCATCCCCAATGAGGTAGAGCTGGAAGCCCTGCGGCTCATAGCCAATCCGGCTCGGATTCAGATGCTACGGCTCATGCGGGATGAACCCATGAGCGGCCATGAGCTGGCCCAGGCTTTGGATCTGAACTCCGGTACGGTATCACGGGATCTAAACAGCCTGAACAATGCCAGGCTCCTGCTGGTCGGCAGCTCCACAGGTGCTAGATTCAAATACCGCACCAATCTGGCGGCCATCCGCCAGATTTTGGAGCGGTGCTCTGA
>UQZA01000051.1 GCA_900545515.1 uncultured Eubacteriales bacterium
TTTAATGGATTCGCATGATATAAAAGGGAGCCGCATGAAGCTTACAATTATGGATGGGGACAATTTGTTTTATGTGTGGTATCCGCAGTCGAGCTATAGGAATTATGCGCGTAAGATAGAGACAGAACTACTTACCGGAGAAACTACTTCGGTAACGGTAAAAGTTGCAAGCAACCAAACGATTCGAGATAAATTATTACACCAAAGAAGGATTGTCGATCTCAGGAATGGTGATTCCATTTACTATGACCTTGACACAGAAAGATCTGCCCTGTTTAAAAACTACATTACCTGCTGGATTCTCTTTCTATCTTCCTGTGCCCTTTGGATATTCAGCACATTATTTATCGCCATTGTGTATAATATCGCCATTTTTCAAAAAAGATGAGATTAAATTTCTGTATCAGTGTTGTATTAGCGGGAGGCGGCTAATTTGTGTCGCTGCCGGTTGATCACTGCTAGGCTCCGCCTTTGGGGAAATTACCTCTGGCATACGCAAGATGGATGGAGCGGCCCAAATTATAAAGGGTATAGAAAAATGCGTAAAATCGGATGGCGAAAAACAACGGCGTGCGGTTCATTTGGAGCCGCACGCCGGTTCTTGCAAATTGAAGGACTTATTCTTCACCATAGAATTGTGGCGTGGCGATCGCAACAAATCCACTTGCTCCCGTAATCACCACATTGTTCAGGCTCCCGCTGGCGCAGTGGATCACCAGCAGATTTCCGTCTTCATCCCGGCCTCCTACAATTCCAATGTGCTCGTCCTCCGGATAAAAGGCCAAATCGCCTGGTTGGGCCTCGCTCCAGGGAATATCTGTGCAGTAGGTATGCTGGGCATAGGCGCCGCCGCCATGGCCAATGACATAGGTTCCGCCGGAGGCGTTATAAAACACCCAATCCACGAAACCGGAACAGTCCAGCCCATAGGGCCGGTAGGTTCCCGTGGTCTGGCTCCCAGCCGCCCATACTTGGGTCAACTGTCCCCAGCGGCTGTCCCACCCCAGTACCAGGCTCTTGCCGCCCCAGAAGTAATTGACCTTTCCCACCAGGCTCAGGGCATGGCGGACAACCGCCTTTCGTTCCGGGGACAAATCTGCCGGAAGATTTTGAAGCAGCGCAAGGGCCTCCTCCTGGGAAATGCTCAGATTCCCGAGCAAATCGCTCATGGCCTCCCGCTCTGCCAGCAGGGCGTCCAGCGCTTCGTTTTGATAGTCGCTGAAATGGTAGGCCGTCCGCATTTCATCCGCTGTCTTAGCGGAGATGGTGATATGTAAAATCCGCTCTGTCCAACTGTCGTCAATCTCATCGCCAGGGTCGCTGTCCGGTTGTTCTATGGTTTCCTCCTCGCTGGAAATCGAACACATATCCCAAAAGGTAGTTCGCAAACGCTCCACCCGGTCTGCGTCTAAGGTGGCCACATCCACACCGTCCTCGGCTCCTGCCGTATGGCTTGCGAATACCGCCGCCACCTCCTGCCAGTCCGGAGGATTGCCGTGTAACTGAATGCTGTGGTAATCTCCCTCCTGAAGCTCTGCCAGGCGGGCCGAATACTCCATGTTGATTTGTGAAATAGCTACATTGAGGGGTACGGCGTCCGGCTCCGGCTCACTGGCAAAGAAAATACCAAAGGGAGAGGCCGCAATTGCCGCTATCAGTATCACAACACAAAAAATGACGAACAGCGCGGTACCGCCGATTAAACCTGCTAGCATCCCAATAACTGCCTGAACCGCTTTGACAGCTGCCGCCGCTGCCCGCTTTGCCAAATCTGCGGCGGCTTTGGCGGTTTTTTGCGTCTGCCGCGCCATTTTCCGCTGGGCCTCTCGCCGATAGCTGCGGCGTGCCCGTTCCGTCACTTGCCGGGCTGTGGTTTTCCGGCCTGCCGACATGGCTGTTTTCGTAGGCCGTGTCATTTTTTGCGCGTCCAGCGTCCTGCATTGCCGGGCCTTTGGAACCGGGGCTTGTTTTTCCTTGGGAGCGGTATTTCCTTTGGGCCGCTCTCTGATTGAGGCGGATTGATTGCCGTTGGATGCTGTTGAATCACTAACGGATGTATTTACACTGTTATGCTGAACCGATGGCGTAATCGTATCAGAAGGTTCCGGGGCAGGTGCTTCTGGAGCTTTCTTCGCCTGGCCTGCCAACTCTTTTTGCCGCTTTCGCCGGAAGGCGGTTTTTGCTTTGACCTTTGCCGCCGCAAAAGCATGGGAAGCATCGGACAGGACTTCCCCGGCGGCTCCCTCCGTCAAGCCGGCAGCCTGTTCATTGGGGGCTTCATCACTGGGCTCCTGCCGATTCCTTTGCCGCTGGAGAAGCGCACAGATCGGGCGGTGCTTTGCGGGTGCTTTTGCCACACCTTTTTGCCGGGGCGCCTTCTTCCTGGTTTTTAGCTTGTCTTGTTCATCTCGCTGCCGAATATCGGGTATTATCAACACCTCCCAAAGGGAATGCCGTCCCAAATTGGGACAGATTTTGGCACATCATGCCGTATACTCACAATAGACTATATAGCGATACCGTCCTCCGGAGCCGTAGGGGTGGCAGGTCAAAAGCGTCACCAGGTCACGGCCTGGCTGAATTAAAATTTCGTCAATCTCGTTTGGCTCTATGACCTTGATCTCCGAGACGGTATAGGTCAGGGTTTCCCATAGGTTGGTAATCATAATCTCGTCTCCAATTTCCAGCAGTTCAATATGCCGGAAGAACAGAGCGCCGTACCACCCCCGGTGCCCGGCCAGGACGCAGTTGGTGTTTTCGCCGCCAATGGGCATACTGGTTTGAGACAGTTGGGCCGCTCCGCTGGCTAAGTGTTCGGCGGTTGCGCCCAGGTAGATGGGCAGCTCTAAATCCATTTTGGGAATGGACAGAATTCCCACTATGCCGTCCTCGATTCCGTATTCGGCCAGGTCAAATACAGGGGCTTGATAGGACCAGGGATCACAGAATCCGGCCTGCTTATCTGCAAAGATGGATTCATTATACGCCTCCATAGCTTCCAGCAGTTCTGCATACGGGGGTGCAGATTCTTCCATAGTGGCTGTAGCGGATACTGCCTTACCACCGGACTGCTGAAGAGCGGTCACTGTATTCCGAAAAGCCTCCACATGCTGCCCGATTTTCCGCTTTTCCAACCAAGCGTTGACACTGGGATAGAGCAGCAGCCCAAGGCCGGACAGCAGAAGAGCAGCGCACAGGAAACGCAGGATGATCCGCTTCCTGTTCATGGCCGTTTCCTCCCGCGACGCTTTTTTACAAGCAGCATGATAGCCAGCCAAGCCGGAAACACAATCAGGAAAAGAATCAAGCCATCCCGGATGCCCTCCCAATACTTGGCCATCCAGGTAGATTGCTTCGGTTCCGTTCGCGGGGAAGCAATCTCATTGGAGACGTTTTCTTCCGCTTCCTGTTCGATTCGATGGCCCCGAACCAGGAGACGATGGGAGTTGACCCCGTAGGGGGTACAGGTGATCAGGGTTACATAATCCTGCTCCCTGTCAATTTTCAGAGCGTCAATTTGGTAAGGTTTCACAACCAAGATTTGGTCAACCTCATAAGATAGGGCTTCATTCAGCACATGGAGATAAAACACATCTCCCGCTTCCAGCTGTTCCAAATCCGTAAACATCCGGGCTGTTGCCATGCCGGAATGGGCGGAAATCACGGCGTGGGTTCCCCTACCCCCAATGGGCAGCGATGTGGAGGGCATGTGCCCGGCTCCGCGCTCCAGGGAGTCCTCGCCCACGCCGTGGTAGATGGGCAGCAGCACATCAATAGCGGGAATCTCAATGTAGCCCATAATGCCGTTTCCGGCCAGATTCAAAAGGCTGTCGTAGTCCAGAGCATCCAACTCAGCGGCAGCAGCGCCGGAAGCCAGCAGTTCATTATAAGCCTCCGCTTCCGCCCTGGCCGTGGCCAGCTCTTCGCCGTCCGCTTTCTCGACAACCTCTTGGTATTGCGTGTGTACCTGGGATTGGTGCTGCTCTGTATAATAGCTGCTGACAATGGGATAGGCCACCAGTCCCAGCCCTAAGAGAAACAGCAATAGCAGGGGCAAAAATAAAATTTGTTTTCTTTTCATGAGCACCTCGTTTTTCTTGTTGCGTTTTGCACATAATTCTGCTATAATAACGGCATAAAGGAGGTGTGCGATATGCCGCAAATTCGACCGATTACAGACTTGAGAAACACCACGGAAATTTCCGACATCTGCCATGCCAAGCAGGAACCTGTATTTATTACCAAAAACGGCTATGGCGATTTGGTTATTATGAGCATAGAAACCTATGAAGCTATGACAGAAACCGCCGCAGCGGACGCCGCGATCTCTGAGGCCGAAACGGAGTTCAGGCAAAACGGCCAGCTTTACGATGCCAGAGAAGCGCTCTCTTCTCTGCGGAGGAAGCATTTTGGATAATTACAGCGTCAAATTGTTGAGCCGCGCGCTGCGTGATTTGGATGGCATTTACGCTTATATCGCCAAAACGCTTCAGGAACCGGAAACAGCATTGCGCATGGTGGAGGAGTTGGAAGCGCAAATTCTGTCGCTGGAAACCATGCCATACCGCTGCGCGGAGCGCCGGACCGGCGCATACGCTGGGAAAGACTACCGCCAGCTGTTCGTTAAGAACTACACCGTTATCTTCCGCATCGACGAGAAGGAAAAACAGGTTATCATCGTAACCGTCCGATATTCCAGAAGTCAATTTTAATGCTCCCGGAGGGCATGGCCCTCCGGGACTTGTTTGTTTACTGGCGGGTATCCTTTTTCCGTTTAGAGACGATCAGGAGTGCAACACAACCTCCGGCGCAGAGGATCAGGAGCGTGCCCGAAATGGTGAGCATTTTTGTGCCGTTGTCGCCGGTGTTGGGCAGTTCAAAGCCACGGGTGTTGACCACGCGCAGAGGCGCTTCGGCGTTGGCGGAGCCGTTGTCCGTGAGCATGGTCACGGCGTTGCCGTCCACTGTGGCGCTGGCGGTCAGCAGATGGTGTTCCAGGTGCTTCTGGGGCATATTCTTCAGGTCTCCCGTGTCGTGGATGATCGTGGCGTACCGGGGGTCGTTCTGGATCAGGCCCAGCACATCGGAGGCGTAAATGTCGCAAATTTCTGTGGTTTCCGCCTGGGAAATCACCACTTCAATGTCATCCTTCAGCAGCGTGTAGCCATTGTCCGTGCGGACTTCGGTAATGGTGTAGGTATCGTCCTCCAAACCCTTGACCACGATTTTGCCCTTGTTGGGGTCAGCGGACATGGGGATGAAATGGGTTGCGTCGGCTTCAGCTTCCACATGGTCAACCACATAGTAGATCCCCTGGGCCTCGTTCAGTTCCGCTTTGACAAAGTAATCGTCCGTGTCATTGTGAAGGATAAATTCCACCTTGCTGAAATCGCCCTTGCCGTCGGAAAACAGCTTGGTCAGCTCCAGACCATAGGTATACACATGCGCGTCGTCTACCAGGGTGTCATAGTAATCTGCGCTAGTGCGCTTCCAGGTCAGCACCACTTCGTTGGGGTTTCCGGCGTCGCCGTAGACTACGGAATCGTCGGAATTGACGGTGGCGGCGTAGGTGATCCGCAGGGTGCAGTCGGAATAGCCGGAATTGACCATGCCCGCCTCGGTGTAGACGGCCTTGCTGGTGTTGATTTCCGCCAGGCCAGCGGCGGTCATTTCAATGGTCATAACGGATTCGTTTTCCGTAGTAGTGTTGTAGGACACGCTGAACTTGCCGCCGGCCTCTGTCCAGCGGGCCACGCTCTGGGTGCAGGCGGCGTCGGTGAAGAATTCCAGCGCCACATCGTTCTTGTTATAAGTGAGGCCCTTGGACAGGGTATCCACGAAGGTATAGCAGGTCAGATAGGTAGATTCGGAGGTGATGGAGGGCAGCGTGGAAATCAACTGGTAGTCGATCACATCACCATCCGAGGCGGTGCCGGTGTGGGCGTAGCCGTCTGTGATATCGTTGGAGCCATTGTTTTTGCCAGTATCGTTCTGATTCTCCCGCAGGGCCTTTTCCAGGGTGGGGATTCCGGTGAGGTTCTTAGGGTACAGGGTCACATCGTACATCCAACGGGTGCCGCCATCGGTGGCGTTGCTGCCGTCCACGGAGGTCATGGGGAGGGAAACGAAGAAGGGAGCAGTTGTGTCAATGACCATCTCCGGAACCCTGGTTTCCACCACCAGGTACAGGCCCAGGGGCAGGCCGTCGGCGGAGGTGTGGCCGTAAGCGTCGGTCAGGGGCAGGGCCGTGCCGCCACCCACCTTCACATAGTTCTCCAGCGCATTCTTGACCGTGGTGGCGTTGGCAGTCAGGGAGGCGCGGAGGGCGTCAATGAGCACATCGGACTGATAATAGTAATGATTGTGATCCAGCTTGTCGGAGTTGTCCGCATTTTCATACCGGCCTGCTCCATCCGCCAGGCCGATAGCGGCCAGCAAATCAGCCCCAATTGTCTTGTCAATGCCGTACAGCACCTCTACATGGTTGGATGCAGCGCCATCGGCGGCGGACTCGGTGAACTGACAAATGTCGGCTACCCGCAGGTAGGTGAATTCTACCCCACGAATGGCATAGCCATAGGAGGTGTCGCCATTACCCAGATCGCGGGAATTGTCGGTATCGCCGGCCCGGACGGCGTTACCCAGGGCGTTGTTGACCGCCTGGGCATACACGCCAGTAGAGACATAAGAACTGTCCCACACGCCATCCTTGGCGGCGTTGGTGAAATCATACTTGTAAATATCAAGAGAGCCGGTGCGGGTGGTGTCAATGGTAGCATCCTCTGCCCCGGCAGCGGAGACAGCGACAGGGAAACTCAGCAAAAGCGCCAGACACATGGCCAGCACCAGGCAGAGGGAAACGGTCTTTTTCCAATTTTTCATGAATACATTCTCCTTTGCTATAGGTTGATTTTGTCCTAGAAATTGTGTATACTATCGGGGAGGTGATGAATATGATGGTGGATACCAAGAACCTGGTTCCCATGACAGAGGCCAACCAAAATTTCTCCCGGGTGGTTCGCATGGTGGACGAGAGCGGTCTGGCGGTCATTCTGAAAAACAACAAGCCCCGCTATATCGTGGTGGATTTCGGAGAATACGAGCAGATTCAAACCCTGCGGGCACTCCGGGCCAGGCAGATCGGGCAGGAGGCGGACCGGCTTCTGGAAGAAAACCAGGAAGCTTTCCGGGAGTTGGCCAAATGATGCTGCTGACTGTTGAGGAAATCCTGGCCCTCCAGGAAAAGGTGATCTCCCAAACCGGCGGCAGCTTTGGGCTGCGGGATCGGGGCCTCCTGGAGTCTGCCGTCTACAGCGCGGACAGTTCCTTTGGAGATGTGGAGGTTTACCCCAGCCTGGAGGAAAAGGCGGCGAGGCTGGCTTTTGCCATTACCGGGAACCATGCCTTTGTGGATGGAAACAAGCGGACCGGCATGCTGGTGATGCTGCTGACCCTGCGGCTGAATGGGCGCACTTTACGCTACACCCAGGCCGAGCTGGTGGATTTGGGCCTGGGAACCGCAGACGGAAGTCTGGGTTATGAGGAGATTCTGGCCTGGATCATCAGCCACCTGGATACAAAAAATCCTGCCGGATAAAGGCAGGATTTTTTGCGGGCCGGTCCCTGGGGCGGTTGGCGGGGGACATCGGTCAAGCCTCCTTTCTTTTCCGCCGGAACAGGAAAACGACCGCGCACAGGGCAAGCTCCGTCAGAAGCAGCCCCAGAGGCACGGCCGTAAAGCCTGTATTGCCAGTAAAGGGCAGGACAAATTGCGTGGAGTTGACGGCAGTCAGGGCAATATCCCGATTGCCGTCCTGAGGGAGCTCCCCCTCAAAGACAGGCTCCGCCAGGAGGGAATAGCCTTCCGGGGCAGCGGTTTCCGTCAGCCGGTAAAAAACGTGGTTTTCGCCAATGGTGATGCTGAGGCCGGAAAACAGGGCCGTGCCATCCTCCCCAGTTACAAGAACGCCGTCCGTCAATCCAGCGGAGGTACAGCCGCTAAGAGTAGGCAGGGAGCCTTCTTCCCGGAAGGTTACGGATTTCCAGTTTTTACCATCCTGGCTATATTCCAACAAGAAGGAGACGCCAGCCAGGGGATTACCTTCGGGGTTAACCTTCTTGACCTGAATGGAGCCTACCTGCTGCCGGTTGGGGACACCATCGAAGCCGGAACTGGATACCGTGTAAGTTTTTCCATCCTCTGTAATGTCAATGGTGAATACCTCGTTGCTCAACTCGTACCCCTCCGGGGCCTTGGTTTCCCGGATGGTATAGTGACCATACCGAAGATGCTCCAAACGGTACACCCCGGTGCCGTGTCCGTCCGCGTCCAGTACCTCGGGCATTACCTGTTCCCGGATTGCGGAGCCAAGAGAAGGATCGCCGGAAGGAATCTCACTGGTTACTGTGAACTCGGCCCCGGACAGCTTCGTCTCCGGATTGGATTCATCGATCTTGGTCAGTTCCAGACTGCCGTAAATGGGCCGGTTCTCAAAGGTGACGGTATTGGTTCCCGCCTGGATGGTGATTTCTTTTGGCGCTTCGCCAATGTAGCCCTCCGGCACCGTCTCCGTCAGGCGGTACTTTGTCCCTACATACAGCTTTGGCACCAGGATTTTGCCGGATCCGTCCGTAGTATACCGGCCAATCCGACAATACCCAATCCCAGGCACCCATTCCTCCACGGTAAAGGTGATACCTGAAACCTTCCCGTCCTCTGAGGTCTTGAGAATCTCCAAATCTGCCGGAACAGGGGCATTGTGAATGGTCATGGTCATTTTTCCGCCGCCTGTGAGGCCCGTGACGGAGATCTTGTTCAGACGGCAGTCCCCATTATCATCTGTGATGAAATCGGCGGCGGTGAAAGTCTGGTCATACACGGTTTTTCCCGCCTTGTCCGTGACGGTAATGTTCCAGGAATCCGGAAATACCAGTCCCGCCCCCTTCTGGCTCAGAACCTCCAAAAAGGTGTATTCTCCATCCAGCAGATTGGAAAAGGTGTAGGTCTTGGTTCCGCTCTGGCTGTAGGCGCCGTCCGTCAGATACAGGTTTCCATCCCCGTCCGTTTTGCCATACCAGGAGGTATTGCTGTCCCAGCGGTAGATCTTAAAGCAATAGCCCTCCACATCACCGCCGTCCGAAGTCTTTTGAATCGCCGCGCTGCCGGGAATGGCATCCGCTTTGACCTTAAAATAGGCTTTTACCGGCTCGGCGCTGGCCTCCACCGTGGCCACCGTCTGCTTCCCGCTGGCCGTCCAGATCATGTAAGCCATATTGCTGGGATCCAAGGAGCGGCCTGTGGCAGAAGCCAAAACGCTTCCGTTTGCCAAGGCAGACAGCGGTGCGGAAATATTCAGGGTGTTGCCGGATTTGCTCATGGTCACACCACTGGCCGTAAAGGTATAGTCGCTGGCCAGCACGCCGTTGGTATCCGTGACGGAAGCCGTGTAGAGGTTGCTTCCCGCGTCATATTTCAGAGTGATTTCCGGCGCTCCCGTCTGGCTGGTGGAGGAGAAGCTGGGGATGGTCAAGTGGCCTGCATCAGCCTGACGATTTGCGCATAGCCAGTGTCAAAGGACGGGAAATCCCCGCCTGCAAATGTATCGTAGAGCCGCCGGTCATTTCTGGAATAGGGCGATGTGGAACTGCGAAGCCCCATGACGATCTCCTAAATGAGTACCTGGGTAGCACCCTCATACCCGAATTCCGTGTCCTTGTCTGTGCTTTTGGTGTAATTGGGCGCGCCATACAGCAGGATCAAACTGATAGCGTTCCTTTGCTGTTGGGTTAGCTTTTTCATCCAGAAGGCGCTTTCTTCACCGGGCGTTCCAGTTTAGGTCACATTATGAGAGGAGCCAGTGCCCGGCTCGATACAATAGGCCACCACACCATCCACATAATGGATGCACATACCGCCCACCTTAGCTGTGACCGCCGTGCCGTCTGCATAGGTGAACTGGTAGGTACGAACCGCGTCGCCCCAGAAGTAATATTTCCCGTTGATATAATCAGACCGGGTTAGATTGCCGGTTACAGACGCCTGCGGGCTGATGGGCGCTTCTTCGTCAATGGGAATTTCTTCTATCGCTATATCTTCTTCAGTGGATGGCGCTGTTTCTTGCGGCGTCATCTCTTGGGCAGGCTCCGTTGATTCCGATTCCGTAGTCTCTTCAAATGGGGCGGTAGATTCCTCCGGCATCGTTTCTGTAGGCTGCCCGCTACTCTCGGGCAGTTCCGCGGCCAGCGCTGTCGGAAATATACCCAGGAGCAACGCAACTGCCAGCAGCAGGCATAAAACTTTCAGACTGATGTGTTTCAACTTGTTTCCTCCTTGCTTTTATGTGTCCCAAGTTGGGTAATGTCATTAAGTTAAGAATCTCACAAAAACGAGTCAGGTATTATCCGGTACCCGGCTCGTTTTTTGACGGGATTTCCA
>UQZA01000052.1 GCA_900545515.1 uncultured Eubacteriales bacterium
GGCAGGGCTGGCTATCCTTGTTTTGCTTTGTGCTTCTCTACCGTACATGAGCATTGGAGGCCGGGTTGTCCTGGCCGTAACCTTCCAGAAGGTTGATGACGCCCCAGATACCAAGGCCGGCTCCCAGGGCCACAACAAGGGTCTGCAATACGTTCACTGCGCTGTTGAAAAATTCCATAGATAAAATCCTCCTAAAAATGTGTTTGGTTTATTCGGTTACATCGATCTCGTACACATCGAAGGAATCCGCGGGCTTGATTGCCATGCGCTGCCGCTTCTTCATGTACCGTTCCATGTCAAAGACATTTTTAGGGTCGGCGTCGGCGGTGTACTTGTAGTTGGGGTGCTTCGTCAGGTCGTATTTCTCCGAGAGAAACGGCCGCACGCCCCGCAGCATGAAGATACACCTGCCTCCGTCCATGACTGCCAGTTCGTCCTGTGTCATCAGCTCCTTTCCCAATTTCTGATAGCTGAGGCCGTGGGAAACCTGGGCGCCCCGGTTCTCGGACTGGTTGTAGAGGTCGATGGTCTCTTTCCCCAAAAGCTCCGATATCTCCTTGAGCGTGGATTTCTCCTTGCCTCCCAAAAACAAGGTGCTGTCACAGTTACCCACAATGGTATCCGCCGCGTCCTTGTAGATGGTCTTTAGCTGGCTCTGCGACTGCAAAATGATGGAAGCCGATATTTCCCGGCTCCGTATCGTAGCAATCAGCTTGTCAAAGTTCGGTATCTGGCCGATGTTCGCAAACTCGTCTAAGATGAGCCTCACATGGACGGGCAGGCGCCCGCCATAGAAGTCATCGGCCTTGTCGCAGAGCAGGTTGAATAATTGCGAGTACATCAGGGCGGCCACAAAATTGAAGGTGCTGTCCGTATCCGAGAGGATCACGAACAGCGCCGTTTTGCTGTCGCCCAGGGTGTCAAGCTCCAGTTCGTCCGTTTCCATCAGGTCCCGGAGCTCTTTTATGTCAAAGGGGGCTAATCTGGCCCCGCAGCTAATCAGTATGCTTTTGAGTGTCTTGCCCGCCGCCATCTTGAATTTGCGGTACTGCTTCACCGCGAAATGATCCGGCTCCCGTTCCTCCAACTGCTGAAAGAGGATATCTACCGGGCTTTGGTATTCCTCGTCGTCCTCCCTGGCTTCACTGGCGTTTATCAGGTCCAGGAGGGTGATGAAGTTCTTTTCTTCCTCCGTGGCCTCGTACCAGATGTAGCCGATCAGGGCCGAATAGTACAGGCGCTCGGCCTTGACCCAGAAATCCTCGGAGGATTTTTCTCCTTCTCCCTTCGTGTTCATAATCAGGGCGTTTACCAGCTTCAGGATATCCTTCTCGGAGCGGATGTACGCCAGCGGGTTATATCTCATGGACTTTTTGAAGTTAATGAGATTTAAGCACTTGATTCGGTATTTCTTCCGCTCCAGGAAAGAGCCGATCTCCGGGAGAAGGGTGCCCTTTGGATCAGTGACGACGTAGGAGGAATGGGCCTGGAGGAGCGACGGTTTGCAGAAGAACCGGGTCTTGCCCGATCCGCTGCCGCCGATCACCAGGATATTTTTATTCCTGGCGTATTTGGGCTGCTTCGGCCGGCTCGCCATGGTGATCCGCTCCGTCTGCGTCATGGGGATGTTGTTGAAAAAATCCTTATCGACGTAAGGGGCGATATCGGCCGGAGTGCCCCAACGAGCTGACCCGTATTCCATCCCGTGGCGGTATTTCTTCGCGTTCTTGCCCTTCATCCAGACCGCCAGCCGCAGGATCACGGCACCCATGAGGCCGATCAACAGGTCCATGGGATGAAAGCTGAGCCCCATCCCGGCAAAAGCGGCGGTGAACCCATCCCCGATAGAAAGTATCTTTGCGGAGAGGTCTGCACCTGGAGCCAGCCGGAACGCCTGGGCCAGCTTGCCAAAGGGGTACACGAACAGGAGGTAGGGCAGGTTCAGTAAGATCAGCTTTTTTACGTTCATCTCTGCACGCTCCGATCCCTGGCCTTTACCTTCTCCCGGTCAATGGTGCGGTGCTCCGCCTTCTGCGCCGCCTGCTCCCTGGCCTCCTTCAGCCGCTCCCGGATGGAGGGGCGCCCCTCCCGGCCCATCCGCCTGCTGGCAAACTCCTGGAAGGCCGCCGTGATCGCGTCTGCGTCCCGGCTCTTGAAGAACACCAGGTAGCGGGGCTGCTCGGCGGCGGTGTCCTTCTTCAGGGCAAAATCCACATGGTATTTTTTCGCCACCTGGGTAAAGGCCCGGATGTTCTGGTCGCTGATCTCGATATTCGCAAGCCCGGCGTTCTGCCCGGCAAGCTGCTTCAAGGTCTGCTTTCCCCGGTATATCTTCGGCTGTTTGCTTTTCTGGACTTCCTCCAGGAATTTTTTGACCGCCTTTTCAAAAGCCTGCTCCGTCATTTTGGAGCCGTTGACAATGAGCGTCACGGCGCCCTGGGTTACTTCCTCCTGCATTTATCCCCGCCCCCTTTGCCCGTCCCCGTACATGTCGTGCTGCACCAGGGAGGAATAATAATTGCTGATGGTGACCGGGGCGTTATACAGGGCCGCCAGCAGGTACTTCTTGATATTGCGGACATAGGTGGTATTCTCCCGCATACACCCCATGACATACTGCACATGGGAGCTGTCCAGCTTCATAAACCGGGATTTGACCACCTCCGCCGGGTAGTCATCCCCGGCAATGCGGACCGTCTTTCTGGCGGTGCATACGGTGTCCACAATGAGCTCCGCGATCTCGTCAAGCTGCTCCCGGTCGATGTGACTGTCCTGGATCAGGTACTCATACCCGATGTTGTCAAGGATGATCTCCCGGTAAACTTCTCTGGCTCCCATCCGGTCCGTTCCTATCCTTTCCTCCGCCGGAGGCGTGCCCGTAAGGGGCTGGGGATTTGATCGGATAGGATTTGATCCCTCCGTACTTGATAATTCTTTTTTTGATTTTTGTTTACTTGATTCTTTAGTATTTAATTGTGCGGTGTTTCCCTGTCCAGGTTCCCCCAAGACAGGTAAAGCCTGTTCAGGATTATCCAAGACTGGATTTTCCCGTTCAGGTTTTTCCCGTTCAGGCGGGCGGGGCTGCTCCAAAATCGTGTACTCGATGGAGCCAAGCTGCCCGTTTGGATTGCGGACGCGCTCCCGGATCACATAACCCTGTTCCTCCAGCTCCCGCACCCCGGCGCAAATGCTGTCCACGCCATCCTTGCAGATACGGGCAAGCCCTTTCGTGGTGTAGTCCCATTCCTCCGGCAGGGAGAGCATAAGGGAGAGAAGCCCTTTTGCTTTCAGGGAAAGGTTCGTGTTCCGCAGATGGTGGTTTGACATGACCGTATAATCTCTGGTCTTTTCGATACGGAAAACTGCCATGCCGATGACCTCCTTCCTCATAGATTGAAAAGTGTTGGTTTTCGTGAAAAACGCCCCTTTGGATCATCCTTCCGCCCCGGACGGGAAAAGATATGGGCGGCCTTGCAAAAGCCGCTCACGGAAAGGAAAAAGGGGAATTTTCCACCCTTTTTGCTGCATTTTTTGAAGGTCCCTACAGCTCCCGGTCCTTGTGGTCGTAATGGAGATGGCCGGAGCGTACCTTCGCGTGGTTCCTGATCTTGATAAATCCCTTGTCCTGGTTCTCCAGGGCCTTGCTGTATCCGGCGTCTGTCAGGAACAGGCGCATTTTGTCTCCCTTCCAGCCCATGGGGGACTCATGGGAGAGGACATCAAAGACGATCATGTGGCGGGTATCCGGGGCGAACCGCTCCAGGGCCATAATGTCATGCCCGGCCAGCTTCTGTGCCCCGGACTGCTGCCTGGCCTCCGCCAGCATTTCCCCAACGGTCCGCGCCTTGCCGGGCAGACGGTAATTCGCCTGGACCTCCCAGATCACGTCCATGCACTCCTTGTCGGAGAGAGGGCGCAGCTTCTTCAAAAGACTTTCCGCCGTGTCCTTTGTCTCCCGGTTGGGCGCATAGCGCCAGGTCATGTAAATCTCATTCAGGGCGGCGCTCTGGCTCGTGGCCTCAATCTGATACGCCATCCTCATTTCCGCTTCGTTCAGCTTCATTGATCCCGCTCCTTTCTGAAAATGGGCGTAAAAAAACGCCACAGGATGCTTGTTCCTATGGCGCTGAACCGGCTGAAATCCGGTCAATATTCAGTTGTCATGCGGAGGACGGTGCGCCCTCCGTTTTTCCGTACCGTATCCATAACTTTGCATTTCTCGGATTTTCGGCGTGTCAAGGCTCATTCGTGAGTAGTAAATTCGTAGTAAAATGAGGCTTTTCAACCCTTCTGAAATGCCGATAAATACGGTGTTTTCAAGGGATAATCAGATTTTGCATTGATTTTTCTATTAAAAGTTGCTTGACGTGGTTCCAATCATATTTGCCGCCGCATAGTTTGTCAAAATCTAGATGGACAAAGGCGGGGATGTTTCCGCTCCAGGAGGATTTTCGAATGCTGCGCCGCAGAGGGGGCAACAGCTCGGGAACCTGATGAATTGCCTCCACCACGTTGGATACCAGGGGGCTGCAGTATCCGCTGAGCCGTTTCAGGGTATGGTCGCCATAGGCCAGTTGCTTCATGGTGAGCAGGGTCTGAAGCTGACCTGGCCGGAAGGGAGGATGCAGGGTGAGAATCCTGCCCATGTTGATTATGGTTGAAACTGCCCGATTTTTGGCAAAGCCATAGGCAAATTTGGGGGCTATGTGGTTGTAATAGAGCCCCAACATTTGAACGGGCTCGTTTCCAACCAAAAAGTAGGGAACGCGGTTGGCAACCAGCTCTGGATAGAAAAGGAGATAGGCCAGTGAGGGGCAGGCGCAGGTGTTGCCGCTCAGCTTGTACAATTGGGCGTAGATTTTCTCCAAATCTGTGCGGCTCATGGTGCGCTGTAAAAATTCAACATGGGGGAAGCGCTGTTTGGCATGCTCGATGCTTGCTTTTGCAGAGGCAGATATGAACGGAATTTCCCATGTCAGAGCAAGGACCCGCAAATTTTGCTCTTTGGCGAGATGATACAGCAAAAAGGTTGAATCTTTGCCACCTGTGTAGAATAGGGCGACGTCAAACCTGGATTTTCTGGCTTTGGGAAATGTGTCAATCAGGGGCACCAGACTTTGCAGGGCCTCCGTTTCCTTTGCGGTTTGGCACATGGGGCAGCGGCCTTCCTGATCAAACTCCAATCCTGGAATGATGAAATCGTTGGCACAGCAGCTTGTGCAAAAATGAGCCTCCCGCAAGGAGGTCGGTACTTTCACAAGCTGTTCTGCGGGGACAACTTGTTGGCCAAGTAACCTGCCGAGTAATCTTTGTTCCAGTTTGGAAAGTGTCCGGGGCAATGTGGCTATGATGGCAGCTTGCTTTTTGGAAACCCGGATCTCATTATGGAACAGGTTTTCTCGGTTGCGCAGTCCGTAATAATAGAGCTTGCGCCCCTCCAGCCGCCAACGGCTTTGAAGAACATACTCAGACATATGGTTTTTCTCCTTTGACGGCCCGCTGCTTCAGCGAGTAACATGACAGGGACAGAAATGAGAGTGCAGAGGAACCGAGCAGGGGCAACCGTAGATCTGGAATTCCCGGGCACTTTACAAAAAGGATGCAAAGAGGTTGGCCCCCAGGACGGTTAGGATTCCGGAGACCACAATGGAAAGGCTGCTCATGGCCCCCTCGATATCCCCCAGCTCCATGGCTTTGGCGGTACCAATGGCGTGGGAAGCGGAGCCGATGGCAATGCCTTTGGCAATGGGCTCCTGGATTTTAAACAGCTTACAGATTGCCTCTGCAAACATGTTTCCCAAAATTCCCGTCACCAGGATCGCTGCCACGGTGATGGGGACATAGCCCCCCAGCTCCTCTGAAATGGACATGCCGATGGCAGTGGTGATGGATTTGGGAAGCAGCGTCACATAGGCGGCATGGTCCAGATTCAGTAGGGCTGCCATGGCCAGGACGCAGGTGAGGCTGGTCAGTACACCGGAGACGATGCCTGCCAGTACCGCCTTATAGTTCTGCTTTAGCAGCTCCAGCTGCTCATACAGCGGGACGGCCAGGCAAACGGTGGCGGGGGTGAGCAGGTAGCTGAGGTACTTGGCGCCCTCATTGTAGACGGTATAGTCGATGTGGCACACCGAAAGGAGCACAATGATGAGTACAACGGCAATCAGAATGGGATTCAACATGGCCAGCTTCCACTTTTTCCTCAAAAGCGTGCCAATTCCGTAAGCCAGCAGACTGACGAAGACTCCAAAATAGGCAGAGGCGCCCAAAAGCTCATTCATCGCCGCCAGCCTCCTGCTTCTTTCCGCGGCGAATGACCCCTTGGGTTACCCTTCCGGCCACAACCATTACGGCAAAGGTGGATAGTGCCGTGATGGCCAGGTACGGAAGGACGCTGCTTTTTACCGCACCCCAGGAGTCCATCAGCCCCACTGCGGCAGGGATGAACATCACCGGCATAATTTGGAGCAGGAAGCTGCTGGCCTTTTTTACGGCGGTGACTGGCAGGAGCTTCAGCTCCAGACACAGAAATAGAATCACGATTCCATATATGCTGGCAGGCACTGGCAGGGGAAGCAGGATGTGGAAAACTTCTCCCCAAAAGGAGATGGACAGAATCATCCCAAATTGTTTCAGAATTTCCAAGGGCAGGACCTCCTGTGAGTGAGTTGGGGAGGCAGGGGGGCCTCCTGGATTCCAGTGTACCATGGAGGGGAAAAATCTGCAATCTTTTTCCGGAGCCTGTCACGGTGCCAAGAGAGACATGGTCTCCATAAAGAACAGCATTAAATGTGGCTAATAAAACACCCACTTAGGTGAGAGTCCGGGTCGAATGAATGGTATCGTCCGGTTGCTTCCATGACAACTCTGGTATTTTCCCCCAGAGCAAGAATCTGATACGCCAGCCGTTCCATGCTGACCGCATCGTGAGAGACATCGATTGGTGCCTGGACAACCTCACCCATAGGCCGGAGAATCGCCACTGTGCTCTTGCCTTTGGGCACATCAATACCAACAGCGTTCATTTCCAATACCTCCTGATTGAAATTCATGGCAACCGCTTTTACTCATTGCCTGTTCAATCTCCTGGTCGATTACACGAACGCACCGTAAAAACGGTGGGACAACCTGCTTACATCGAATGCTGCGAATGAGAGAGGCGGCTGACTGACTCCTCAGCGAGCGTGTAAGCTCAAGGAATAAAGCGTCAGACCATTTGCCCTCCCATTCTAGCAGCTTCGGCAACAAGATGGAAATAGACACGGCTGGCTGCCGGGCCTATCACCGTAACTTTATTGTAGGAGGACATTGGCTTTTTTGAGCGCACCGGCGATATGGTCTTTGCTCTGGAATGGCAGACGGTGGGCAAAAAAATGAAACAGGTTCTGGTGATCCGGCGCGGCAAGGGGCAGCTATAACGGCTGCGCCCTCTCTTTGCGGAGAATTCGGACGTTTTTATGCCTTGAAATAAAAACGGAAGCTTACCCATTGCTATTTCCTGAATATCTGCTAAAATAAAGGGGCAAGTTAAGAGGGTAAGTTAAAGGGGTATGTTAGGAGGGTGTTATGGCCTTACCAATCAACATTTCAGATTTAATCAACCGGCGCGTGGTGGAAAATGCCCGCATTGACTATAAAGCGGACTGGAATCCGGAACCGATTCTGCACTCTATTTGCGCGTTTGCAAATGATATTGACAACTGGGGCGGCGGATATATCATCATTGGCATTGAGGACGAGGATGGTATGCCGAAGTTTCCAATTAAGGGGCTGGCAAAAAGCTCGATTGACCGGATCAATAAAGAGCTTCTGCAAAAATGCAATTTGATCGAGCCAAGGTACATTCCGGTTGTGGAACAGGTGACATACCAGGGGAAAGAAATTATCGTCCTATGGATACCCGGCGGCGCTGACCGGCCCTATAAATGCCCTGTTGCCTTTCCAACGGAAAAAGCGGCAAAATCAGATAAGGCTTACTATATCCGGAAAATGTCCAACAGCATCCGGGCCAACCAGCTGGAGGAACGGGAGCTGTTCCTTTTGGCAAATAACCAGCCATTTGATGACCGGGCAAACCTTATGGCAAGGATTGAGGATATGAAGTCCAGCCTGATCTCAGAATTTCTTTATGCCGTAAACAGCGACCTGCGTGAAACTTCCTTAAAGCGTCCGGTGGCTGAAGTTGCGGCTTCTATGCGTCTGATCGGCGGCCCATGGGAAATGCGCAGGCCCTTAAATGTTGGACTGATGTTTTTCAACGAGCGCCCGGACGATTTCTTCCCCTATGCCAGAATTGAGGTTGTAGATAAACCCGACCCAACGGGGATCGGCATGACAGAGAAAGTGTTCACCGGACCGTTGGACCGGCAGCTGCGGGATGCGCTGAGCTATATCAAAAACTATATTCTTAAGGAAAAGGTTACGAAGATTCTGGGGCAGGCTGAGGCGGAGCGAATTTATAACTACCCGTATGCGGCTGTGGAGGAGGTACTGTCCAACGCGATTTATCACAAGTCGTATCAGATCGGAGAGCCAATCACCGTTACGGTAACGCCGGAGAAAATGGAGATTACCAGCTTGCCTGGTCCGGACAGAACCATCTCAGATGAGGATATTCAGAACCGGCGTATGATTTCCAGACGGTATCGTAACCGCCGTATCGGTGACTTCCTAAAAGAGCTGAAACTGGTCGAGGGACGCAACACTGGTATCCCCACCATATTGCGGGCAATGGCAGCAAACGGTTCGGAACCTCCGGTGTTCGAGACGGATGATGAGCGGAGCTATTTCACTGTCATTCTTCCGGTTCAGAAGAAATTCCTTATCCCTACGGCTCAAGAGCAGCCAAAAAGGAAAACAAGACGGAGCCTGATGGAAATCAAAGAACTGATTCTATTTACCTTAGCGCAGAAAGGAAACCTTTCTTCTTCTGAACTGGCATCTGAAATGGGCTATACAAAAGTAACTTCCGCCCTATCCAAAGCAATTAAGGAGCTGATGGAAGAAAGCAAGATTGTTTATCTGGAGCCGGACAAGGTGCGGTCCCGAAATCAGAAAATATGCCTGATTCAAAAGGGAAAAGCAGATGAATGATAAAGAGCTGATCGGCGCGGTTCACTCTGCCATGTACCAGCAATGCCAGCGCTGGGGCTATGCCGCGCCGGTGGATGTGCTGATGGACATCGGGGTGCTGCCCAAAAAGAAGTATGAGGAATGGCGGTTCGGGCGTGTCTCCTACCTGGAAAGCGTCTGCACCGTCAACCTCTGCAAGCTCTCTTTTATCATGCACCAGATGCGCGTCTATGCACAGAAAACCGGCCTGAAACCGTCTTTCTGCTATTACAAGCAATGGGGCGTGAAAAAGAAAAGCGGCCAGGGGCATAAACCGGTGATCCCGCTGCGGTTCAGCAAAAGCGGCGCCCCGGAGATTGAAAAATGGTACGCGACCCATTTCGTAGATTTGAAACGCACCGCCCAGCTGAAAGCGGCGGCAGAACAACCAGCAGAACCAAACACTAACACTTCGGAGCAGTCTTAACGGCTGCTCCCTTTTCTTTGCCCGGAGAGGAGGAAAACGCCCATGGCAACTACACGGATTATGCCGCTGCACACCGGCAAGGGCCGCACGGTGGGCAAGGCGATCAGCGACATCATCGACTATGTGGAGAATCCGGAAAAGACCGACCACGGCAGGCTCATCACCAGCTACCAGTGCGACAGCCGGATCGCTGATGCGGAATTTCTATTTGCAAAGAAGGGGTACATCCAAAAGACCGGCAGGGTGCGCGGCGAGGACGATGTGATCGCCTACCACCTGCGCCAGTCCTTTGTCCCCGGCGAGATTACGCCGGAGGAAGCAAACCGGCTGGGCCAGGAGCTTGCCCGCAGGTTTACCAAAGGAAACAATGCCTTTATCGTCTGCACCCACATCGACAAGGCCTATATCCGCAACCACATCATCTGGAACGCGGTCAACCTGGACTGTGACCGGAAGCTCCGAAACTTCTGGGGCAGCACCAGGGCCGTGGGGCGGCTCAACGATACCATCTGCATCGAGAACGGATACTCCATCGTGGAGAACCCAAAACCGCATGGAAAGAGCTATGGCAAGTGGCTGGGCGACCAGGCAAAACCCTCCCACCGGGAGCTGCTGCGCTTATGCCTCGACAACGCGTTATCTCA
>UQZA01000053.1 GCA_900545515.1 uncultured Eubacteriales bacterium
CTTGCATGTGTTAGGCACGCCGCCAGCGTTCGTCCTGAGCCAGGATCAAACTCTCAAATAAATCGTATCTTAACTAGTGCCCTCTTCCAGACACTACCTAAAACCTTATTTACTTGAATCATTCGCTTCTAGCTTCTAACTCAAGAATTTTTTCCGTTGGCTGTTTCTTCGCTCTTCGCTCAAAACATTCCTTTTCCTTTGTCCAAGGTGTTTCTTGGTTCACGTTATTCAATTTACAAGGTACACGCTGCTCCCTTTCGAGCCCTTTTGCCCTCAAGCGGAGCTTTTCTATACTACCACATCCGGCTCGCTTTGTCAAGAACTTTTTTCGGAATTTCTTCCCCTTCGCCCTTAACCGCTCCCGTCTGCCGCCCCTCTCAAGGCGCCCGTGTATATTACCAGATACTCCCCCCTTTGTCAACCCCCTTTTTTCTGTTTTTTAAATTAAAAATCGGATTGCAGCCCTGTTCCGCATGGCGCCCTGTTTGAATTCGTAAAATCCGGCGCCCGCAGCAAGGGAGTCTTCCTTCGCTACAGGTCGGTTTTTGCAATTTATTTACAGAATCGTCAGAAAACATGCCTTGGCATTGGGAGAAAAACATGATATAATATAGAAAATTACCTTGTTTTCGGTATTTTCAAAGGAGCATGTTATGGCAAAACGCCAAATGGATGCGCGGAGCCCCCGGGGCCTGCTGCTGGGGCTTTTGGGGCTGGCCGGAGCCGGCGCTTTGATGATTCTTCTTCTCTTCTTAAAACCGGGGCTTCCTTCTTCCCCCACATCTACTGCAGAGGCAACCCTGCCCCCACCGCCAGAAAACCCATATACGCAGGCCGATTTCTACACGGAGGACGGCTTTGTTCGCTGTTCCGCCGCGCCTGCAAAGACTGGTATTGACGTCTCCTCCCACCAGGAAGAGATCGACTGGGCGGCGGTAGCTGCTTCCGGGGTGGACTATGCCATGATCCGGGTGGGTTATCGGGGTTATGACCAGGGCGGCCTACACATTGACGCCTACGCCGAAGCCAATCTGCAAGGCGCCCTGGACGCCGGACTTCCGGTGGGAGTCTATTTCTATTCCCAGGCCATCTCCGTGGAAGAGGCTCGGGAAGAGGCGAACATGCTCCTGGATTTCATCCGGGACTGGGACATCACATATCCCGTGGTGTTTGACTGGGAGTGGGTAGGCGCCGACGCCAGAACGGCAGAGGTCTCCGGCCGCACCGTCACAGATTGCACCCTGGCCTTCTGTCGGATGGTACAAGAGGCAGGCTACAAGCCCGCCTTTTACTTCAATCAGGACCTGGCACAAAACACCTTTCGCCTGCGGGAGCTTCAGGAGTTTGATTTCTGGCTGGCCCAATACCAGGACGCGATGACCTTTGCCTATGACGTAGACATGTGGCAATACTCCTGCACGGGGCGGGTTGCCGGTATCACAGGAGATGTGGATTTGAATCTCTGCTTCAAATCCTATGAGTAAACGCCTATGAAAATCAAAACCATGACTCGTATGGCCCTGTTGTCGGCCATCGCCCTCACCATCTTCTGGGTGGAGGCACAGATTCCCATGCCGATTTCCGTCCCCGGGGTGAAGCTGGGGCTGGCCAACGTGGTCACCGTCTACGCTGTCTTTTCCCTGGGCGCCTGGGAGGCCGGGGGGATTCTCCTGGTTCGGGTTCTGTTGGGCTCCCTGTTCACCGGTCAAATGATGAGCCTGCTGTATTCTGCCGTTGGGGGAGTTCTGGCCCTTCTGACCGCCCTGGGCCTGAAGCGGATTCTGACTGGAACGCAAATCTGGGTCGCCAGCTGTTTCAGTGCGGTGGCTCACAATCTGGGGCAGATTGCCGTCGCGATTGCCATCACCCGGACTCCGGCGCTCCTGTCTTATCTGCCAGTCCTTTTGGTATCCGGCCTGCTCACCGGCCTCTTCACCGGACTCGCCGCCCAGGCCTTGCTCCAGCATCTCCATAAGATTGGGAAATCCCAGATTCACGCTTCAGATTGTGGGGAAGACATGTCAAAAATGTAAGGAAAATGTAAGCTTCTGTTTATGGAGATCCCCATGCGGATGTGGTAAAATAAAGGCACTTCAAAAAAGGAGGCATCCCATATGCCAGTTCACATCCGCCCCAGCCTGACTTCCTCTTGGCTTGCATTATTAGGCGTTTTGGCGGCCATTGCTGCCGTGGTTCTGATGGTTCGACAGAAAAAATGCAAAGAATAAATCGTCTTTTTATCAAAAGGGGTGCGCTGGATCTCTCCGGCGCACCCTGCTTTTTATTGTTCCCTGACCATACGCTCCCGCAGGCGCTGAATTTCCCGGCGGTGCAGGTCCACAGCTTCCCCTTCGGTGATGTTCCACTCTTCCTGGCAGATCGTCACGCAGCGCTCCCGCATGGCGATGGCCCTGGCATAATTGCCCTGAATTTCAGAAATCTGGGCCATGGCCTCCGGCATGTCACAGAACCGGGGCTTTGGCTGCATCTCCAACGCCTTCTCATAGCATGCGGTCGCTTCGTCATAACGGGCCAGCTTTGCCAGGGAATCCGCCCTACAAAACCAGGCCATCCAGGACTCCGGCTCTTTGTCCGTCATACTTTTCCAGCAATCCAAGGCCCGGGGCAGATTTCCCTCCTCCTTGGCAATCAAACCGTCATAGAGGTCATAGTGATAGGTGCGCTCCAAGCGGCCCATGGCCTCCAGGGCATCCCGAGCTTCTGCCGTGCGTCCGTCCTCCAGGAGCAAATCCATAAGCCACAGATAATTGGACCGGGAATCCGGATGTTGGCGTACAAATTCCTGGTAAAATGCAATGAGCTGCCAGCGATTTGCCACATTCCAATCCGGCATGGGACATTCGGCAGCCTCCAGATTGGCCTTGTGCGCCTCCTTCTCGTTGGGATTGAGCAGGAGGGCCTCCCGGGCAATGGGTGTGGCCAGTTCCCGGTATTCCCCGGCCCGCTTGTTATAGAGCCGGGCCAGGAGCAAAGT
This sequence comes from uncultured Eubacteriales bacterium, assembly GCA_900545515.1. Taxonomy (GTDB): domain Bacteria; phylum Bacillota; class Clostridia; order Oscillospirales; family Oscillospiraceae; genus Faecousia. The sequence continues at coordinate 2,996 of UQZA01000053.1, forward strand.
CGCCTCCGCCTTGGTATCGGGGAGCGTGATCTTGTCCTTCAGATACTGCTCTATATTCTCAAACTCATGTGCCGGCAGATACCGTACATCCTCCAGCATGTTGTCGATGCGGTCCATCCGGGTGCGGTCTGTCATGGAAAACAGCTCATCAATGGTGACTCCCAGTTGCACCGAAAGCTCTGGCAACAGTTGAATATCCGGCATGGTGGCGCCGCTTTCCCATTTTGAAACTGCCTGGGCGGAAAGTCTTAGTGGTTTTCCCAGCTGTTCCTGCGTCATGCCCCGGGCCAGGCGCAGTTGCTTAATTTTTGCTCCAATTTCCAGATTCATGGCTTAGAGCCTCCTTTTCTTTGATGTTTCCATTGTAGCATGGAACCCGGTTACTTCCAATCATCGGTCTGTTGCACGTTGTTGCCTTTCAGTTGAACTTCTCCGTTAAAAAACAGCAGCGCCCCGCAGAAATCTCTGCATTGGGACACCGCTGCTTTCCGATCCCTTTGTCCCAATGAGCCTGGAACAAGGGGAAGTTTATACAGGACTTGCCGTTTCCTTTTTCAGGCGGACCCGCTTTTTGTCGGGAAGTCCAAACATGGGGACAAACCGGTCCAATCCTGTAAAGGACAAAATGATGATAGAGCCAATTACGATAAAGCTCATGTAGTTCTTGGATATGATATCCATAGCCGTAAATTCGTGCAGAGGGTATACAGACGAAGCGATTTTCGCAAAGAACACCGGGAAACAGTGCCAAGGAATCAGCTCGGAACCGTAAATACCCATGGAAGAGGTGAGGGTAGCCAGCCGCACCCGCAAGGCATACGCTGCCTTTTCATCTTCGCACTCCACATTTTTCTCCACCACATCCCGAATAATGGGGGAGATGGTCACCACCTGCGCCGCCTCATCTGCCAGGGCGGCGTTACCCACCAGACACAGTATACCACACCATCCCATGAGCTGCTGGACATTTTTGGAAATCTTGACAAAGAATTTGGCCAGGGGGTCAAAGGTATTCATGCTATTCATAATCCCGCCAAAGACAGACACCCACAGCATCATAATCACCACAGAGCCGCCTGCATCCTGGAAGCCAGCCAGGACCTGATTGTTCAGCCACTCCGGGAAGGTGGTCGTCCCGGCGATCAATCCCAGTAGCATGGCGGAAATCATACCGGAACCCAAACAAATCAGGGTATTCAGCCCCATGAAGGAGAGCACAATCACCAGAATCATGGGAATGATCATGTAATATGGTACGCCGTGTTCAATTTGCGACAGCAGCTCCAACGCCACGGGCCGCTCTTCTGCCAGCGCTGCATATGCCTCCCCAGGGATTTTGGAAATGGCCTCAGCCACGTCCCCCTGGACATTGGGCAGATGGAGGCTGCACAGAAAAATCACCACCGCTGCAAGGACAAGGCAGCCGCAGGACCAGACGCTCTGATGCTTCACCCGGTCGATAATCCGGACATCCTGCATCCCGCAGCTGAGCACCGTCACATCGGAAATCATGCCAATGTTATCCCCAAAGCAGGAACCACCGGCAATGGCGCAGACCGTTAACATAGGGTCACCGCCCACCAGCTCGCTGAGCCACAGAAAAATCGGGGCGCAGGCCGCAAAGGTTCCCCAGGAGGTCCCGGTAGCCACCGAAAGCAGACTGGTTACCACCAGAGAGATGACTGCCACCGTCCGGCCTGTAACACCCAGCTTCAGCGCCAGGTTGATGAGAGATGCGCCTACACCAGTGGCAATGAAGCTCTCCGCCACCGCATAGGCAAACATCAGGATGAAAAATACGCCAATGATGCTCCGCGCCGATTTTAAGCCCTGCTCAAAGGCGCCGTCGAAATTCCCGCGATAGATAAAAATGTACACCAAAATCGCCACAAATGTGGCAATTGGCGCAGCCAGGAGCAGCTCCAGTTTAAATACAATGACCAGTGCCGCAAACACAACCAGCGGTAAAAATTTCAAAGCTGAGATCCAACCGCCGGTGCGTGGACTCTCTTTTTTTCCCTGTTTCGTCTCCATGTAATCTCCCCCGCCCCATATTTGAGGCACTCAAATTTCAAAAGTAAAAACAGTGGCGGAGTGTCATGCCAGGTTTTCTTTCGTAGGAACAAACGCTGGTTGCCGGGGGATGGACATGGGGAAAGATCAGCGCTCCTACTGGCAGATGCTCCACCAAAATGCGCCAGGAAATGGGCCTAAGCCCATCTCCCGGCTGCATGTTCCGGTCTTCTCTTACAGACCCAGGCCCTTGCTCAGATTGACCACAAAGTCCTGCACGTTGGTCACAATGCCCTTGGCAGACAGGCTGCCCCGATCGGCCAGCTTGTTGACCACAAATTCGGCGATGTCTACGCAGTAGAAATAAATCTGCCGCACGGTGCCGTCGGGCATAACCCGGAAGGAGGGGGTCATATTACCAGTGGCAATGGTATGAAGCATGGTAGCCATGCAGATGACGGTGGTTGCATCCCGCACCTGGTTGCGCATGGCGTCCTGAGCCTTATATACGTCGGCAAACACAGGGGGCAGGGGACCGTCATCCCGGATGGAGCCGCCCAGAACATAGGGGATGTGGTTCTTCTCCAGGCTGTAGATGATGCCATTGTCGATTTTCTCTTCTTCAATGAACTTCGCGATGGAACCATGATACCGGACCCGGTTCAGCAGGTCCAGGTGGTTGTAGTGGCCGTTGGGCTGATTCTGGGTGGTGTAAATGTTCTGGCCCAGGGCAGTATGTAGGTAAGCGCCCTCCAGGTCATGGGTGGCCAAGGCGTTGCCAGCCAGCATGGCGTGGACATAGCCGTTGTTCACCAGCTTCTCAAAGGCGTTCCGGGCATCGTAGTCAAAGGCAAACGCAGGCCCCATAACCCAGACGATTTTGCCATGGTCCCGGTCGTGACGTAGGAGATCATAAATTTCATCGTAATCCTTGGAGAATGCCGTCTCCCGGGACCGGTTCTGCCGGAAGGCGAACACATCCTGCTGGGCGGCGCTCTCCTGGAAGCCGTCGGGGTAGACGTAAATGCCATCCTCGCAGTTTTCCGTCCGGCCTGTGAAGACCAGGTCGCCGGCCTTCAGAATCCGGAACTCCCGGACGTAAATCACGCCGTTTTCATAGACCGGCACACAGTCCATCCGGCTCTCCTTGGCCATGATCCACTGACCATCCACCTTAAAATACTCCGGGAAGATGCTCATGGCATGGTAATGCTCCGGCGCTACGCCGTCCTTGGGGCAGGGGACCAGGACCGCATTGGGGGCATTTTGAAATTTCTCCTGGGTGAAGTCCGGGGGAGTGAAGGGACGCAGGGAAAAGCTCATGACAACCGCTCCTTTACTTGTTTGATGTGTGGTTTGGAAATGCATATTTTTCCTGTATTTTATCATATGTGCGGGTCTTTGTAAACACCGAACTACAAAAACAACGGGGCCACAGGTCTACTTTTTTCAGGGCGCCGCCAATTGTATTCCAACCAAATGGAGACCCTCTGCCTCCTCTTAGTACCTTTCCTAGTGGGAATCGGCACTCTGCGCGAACCTCGTCTCCATGGCTGCAACCTGCATGGCTGTTTGCAAAGGTTCGCGCAAGAAAATCAGGGGAATTTTTATTTCCAGCTGCCACTTGCCGGTTGCAGTGGAGTGTGATATAGTGATCCTGTCAGAACCAGGCCCAATCCCACAGGCTCCAGTTGGGCAGTTTTGCAGACACAACTTATCCCCGCGAGGGGACGGAAACACTTATCCCCTACCGCACATTTTTGGAGGTAGAGCAGCCGGAAAGTGAGTTTGTTTTTCGGATCACCGAAGGCAGAGGCGGCGCTCCTGCCTTTAAGCTGGTATCGGCCGATGGCGGGCGCTGGGAGGCGGTGGCCGTTGACAATGTAAAGAGTTATCTTATGGACGCGCTGGCCGACATTCCCAACCGGGAGCAGATAACCATAATCGCATAAGCCCCGCATATCACCAAAAACCAGAGGGAGGGCTCCGGCCCTCCCAGTACAAGTATAAGGAGGACAACACCGTGCAATATAGACCGAAAATCATAAAAGGAACCGTAAAAGGCACCGGCTGGCCGATTGACGGGCACACACTCTACTTCTCCCAGTGGGACTACGACAACCGGGAGAGCTGGCACCTTTACGGCTGGGACGAGCCGGACGACGAGTCCGTCATGCAGACGACTTACCAGACGGAAACAGCGGCCGGGCTCTGCCTCTACGATACACTGGAAGGCTTTACAGAGGCATGGAAGGCAAAGAAGTGGGAGCCACAAGGGGCCTTTTGCCTGACGCTGGAGCAGGTGGACGTCGTGGAAGTTTTGCAGGAGGAAGTCAGGAACGAAACCCGCGAGGAACTCCGGGCCCGCGGCTTTGATCTCACACCCAGAAAATACAGCGACAAGGGCGGGATCCTCTGCCTGCCGCTCGACAAGAACCTGAACGGAGACACCAAGAAAAAACACCCGGACTGGGAACTGATCGACTGCCCTCTCTGCGGCCAGAAGTGCTGGAAAATGCCCGCAGCCGACAAGCTCAAAGAGGCGCAGGACGTCACCTATCTTTGTACGGAGTGCGCCATAAAAGCGGGATTTTTGTCAGACTATCCCAGAAACAGGAGAAAGCCCGGCGGGAACCGGGAGCAAAGAAGGAGGGCGAAAAGAAATGCACGAAGATAACAACCCGATCGGCGTGTGGATTTTGTACGCTCTCGCCTCTTTCCTGCTCTGGATCGTTCTCATATTCCTGAAACTGCTCGGCGTGGTAAGAATAAGCTGGATCGGCGTAGCCCTCGGCCTGTTTTGGCTCCCACTCGTGCTTATGTGCCTGATCTGCGGAGTGGCTGCCCTCATTATCCTGATCGCCCACATAAAGAGAAAGCGCCGCCGCAAAGTCGCAGACCGTCGAATTATCCGGCAGGCAAAAGCGATCGGGGCATGGACACCACAGGCGGCAGGAGGACGAGCTCTGGAGCTGCTCGCCAAAGAGTACGGGATCCAGCGCGAGGCTGGAGAGACAGACCGGCAGCTCCGCGGCAGGATCATGGAAGCGGCAGGAAGCGCCGGAAGGCAGGAGGGCAAATAAATGGACTATAAAACAGAGGCAGAGCCGAAAGCATACGCTGACGGCGTGCCGGTATTCTGCGCCCATGACAAAATAGTGGACGTTGCAACGCTGGTACCTAATCCGAAGAACCCGAACCAGCACCCGGACGCCCAGATCCAGCTACTCGGCCGCATTATCCGGCAAACCGGGTGGAGACAGCCGATCACAGTCAGCAAACGCTCCGGCTTTATCGTAAAAGGACACGGACGCCTCTCTGCTGCCCTTCTGGAAGGTATGAAGCAGGCACCCGTAGACTACCAGAACTACACCAACGAAGCGGAGGAATACGCTGATCTGGTGGCCGACAACCGGATCGCAGAGCTGGCAGAGACAGACAATAAGCTGCTGGCTGACATTTTCGCAGATATAGACACCGGGGAGATCCCCATGGAGCTGACAGGCTACACAGAGGACGAGGTGGAAAGCCTCGTCACTGCCCTGTCCGAAGCCCTTCACAATGACCTCAACGAACCGGACGACATACCGGAAACACCGGAGGCAGAGGCCGTCATATCTCAGAAAGGCGACCTCTGGATCCTCGGCCGCCACCGCGTTGTCTGCGGAGACGCCACGAACGAACAGGATCGGGAGCTGCTGCTTGACGGAGCCCACCCGGAGATCCTGCTCACCGATCCACCCTACTGCTCCGGCGGCTTTCAGGAGTCCGGCAGAGTAACCGGAAGCATTGGAAGCAAACAGTCCGACGGAAAGGGCGGATTTACAACTCCGACGATCAGCTCCGACAATCTATCAACCAGAGGCTATCAGGTGCTAATGAAGAACGTCCTCGGAGCCACGGACATAAAAGTGGCGTATATCTTCACGGACTGGAGAATGTGGATCTATCTCTTTGACCTCGTGGAAGGCTCCGGGCTGGGCGTCAGAAATATGATTGTGTGGAATAAGCAAAGCCCCGGCATGGGTAACGGCTGGAGGGCGCAGCATGAGCTCATCATGTTTGCACACCGCACAAAGCCGAAGTGGGATAATCACAAAGGCTACGGCAACGTACTGGAGGCCACACGCTCCGGGAATGAACTGCACCCGACGCAGAAACCCGTCGAAATACTGGAGAAGCTGCTGGACAATACCCAGTGGGCCGAGGGCGTCCTCGACACCTTCGGAGGATCCGGCACGACGTTGATCGCGGCAGAGAGCGTCGGGCAGCAGGCGTTCCTCATGGAAATGGAGCCCGCATTTGTGGACACGATCGTGAGGCGCTACATAAGAACCACCGGGAAAACAACCGGGATCCGGCTCATAAGGAAAGGATCCGAACAGCCCCGCGAGGTGTTCGAGGGGATATTTGAGTAAATGAGACTGAAAGGAGGCGGGGCCCATGGGGCACAAAAAACAGGCGGCGGGAGGAAAGCGGCCGAAGGAAACCGACGCAATAAAGGAGAAGCTGCAGCACTATGCGACCTTCCAGCGCCGGATCGAGAATAAGATCGAGCGGCTCGTGTATCTGGAGTCCGTCATGGGCTCACCTTCCAGCCCGAACCTCTCCGGTATGCCGGGAGGCGGCGGAGACGGAACCAGCAAAACGGAAAGGCAGGTCGTCCAAAAAGATGAACTTACTCAGGCGATCAATGCCATGCAGCAGGAGGAATACGACGAGCGCATGGAGCTGGAGCTGCTGATCGGGAAAATGAAAAACCCGGACGAACAAACCGTCATTGAAATGCGATACTTCGATCATGCACGGTGGTGGGCAGTAAGCGCTGCCCTGTTCGGGGATATGGAGGACTACGAAGAACACGAAAAGCGGTACCTAAAGCGGACATTTAAGATCCACGGCTCTGCTTTGCAATCGCTGGCGAAAATATACGCACAGAAATAGAAATATTTCAGCGCCCGCTAAAAGCCACAACAGGCTGGAAGCGGGCGTTTTTT
>UQZA01000054.1 GCA_900545515.1 uncultured Eubacteriales bacterium
CTACCTGGAGCAGCAGGGCTGAGAACCTGCCACTCATAAACATCCAAGCACAAAGGGACCCGGCTGATGCCGGGTCCCTTTGTGCCAACGATAGATGTTCTGTCTGGAGGTTTTGTAGCGGATGGCTACCTGTGTGACGCCATCCTGGAAAAAATACTCGATTACCGCTTGTTTAAAGCGCATATCCTGTGTGCTCTAATTTATGGCGAATAGAGTGGCATCTGCCTTTCGGCTTTGCCCGGACAACCCAAGCATAACACAGGCTATCCCTAATTTGCTGCCGTTTTCTCAGGCGTTTTGCTCCTTTTTCTGCTGCTTGGAGGGCAGCTGCTTGTTGTCAATGTCTCCCTCGGCCCAGCCCTGATCCTTCTGGCACACCGGACATTTGGCGTAGGGCTTCTCCGCCACATAGCTATAGCCACAGTTGAGACAGCGCCAGACTATGGGCTGAGGCTTCTGGTACAGGGTTCCGCCGGTCAGCTGGCTGTGGGCCTGCTGGAATACATTGTGATGCAGGCCCTCAATGGTGGCGATTTGTTCAAACAGACGGGCTACGTCCTGGAAGCCCTCCCGTTTGGCCAACTCAGCAAAGGCGGGGTAGGCGGTGGTGAACTCCTCCAGCTCGCCGGCTGCGGCGAAGGCCAGATTTTGGGCCGTGCTGCCCAGGGGGAAGGGGTAGCCGGCGTCAATGTGGATGTTTTCCTGAGGTGCAGGTGCATGCTTCTGGATCATCTCCAGGAATTCCTCACCATGAACCTTTTCGTTGTCTGCCGTTTCCTGGAAGATACGGGCCAGGTATTCCTGCCCTTCCTTCCGGGCAATGTCGGCGTAAATGGTATACCGGTTGCGGGCCTGGGATTCACCGGCGAAAGCCCGGGCCAGGTTAATGCGGGTTTCTGATTGCATGAAATCCATAAAAAATCCCTCCATTTTGGAACGCTTTTGATAGCATACCCGAGGGGAGGGAGGCTTATACAAAAACTCCAAAGCATTGCCGGAGGGCAACGCTCTGGAGTTTATTGTGGACTTAGCTTGCGGTTCAAAAGCCGCTGCAGGCGGGGGCGGTTGTACCGCTGGATGAAAATGAAGGGGAGGTTGCTCAGGGCATAGAGAACTGTGACGGCAGCGCCAAACCCGGTGGGAACGTAGCTGTACAGGGGGAAGCTTAGGAGCAGCAGACACCAGTGGACAAGCTCGGCCACACAGGTTTCCTGGAGAAAGCGGACAAGACCGTCGATGCTGTCGTGGCCCTTCATCTGCTTGGTGAAGGTTTTCTTGGTGTGCTTGCTCTTGTCCGGCAGACGATCCTTCCAACGGCGAATGCCCATGGCCTCATAGACGCGGCCCTCTCGCTCCCAGGAGAAAGTACGGTAGGGGAAGCGGTCCCAGTGGAACCATTTGCGGGGCAGCGCCTCCCCCAGGATATGGGCCAAGATCCCAATCAGAGCGATGTATTTGATTATGGTGGTCAATTGGTTGAGAAAGCTCATAGCGTCTTCTCCCGCGACAAATCCCGGTTTGCTGAAAATCCTTTATATTTGCCCTGGCTGCGGCACGCTGTGGGAAGCCAGGGAAGTGCCCCAAGCGATACTTGACGGGAAATTCAGGGCTTCATTATATCCCACAGATGCCCGTTTGTCCAGATGGAGCGTGCCACAAAAATGGAAAAATGAGGAAATTCGGAGTCAAAACCGATGTGAGCACCGGGTGTATACACAAAAACGGTAGGAAATTCCCTCCTCCCAGCACTGAGGGCCGGCATCGGCGCAGACCCAGTCCGGGTCTTGGTCCAGATTGGGGAAGAATACATCGGAGGGAGGACAAGCCCCCACCTTGGTGACATAAACCCGGGTGCAGAAGGGCAGCATGGCCCCATATACGGAGGCTCCGCCGATGACAAAAACCGCTTTCTGACCGGCAACAGCTGCAAGGGCTTCCCCCGGGCTGTGGACAATCCGGGCTCCGGGAATTTCCGGATTTCCCCGGGTGAGGACTAAATTCACCCGGTTGGGCAGGGGGCGGCCCCCGGGAAAATCTCCCAGGGTTTTCCGTCCCACAATGACCCAGGCATTTTGGGTTTTTTCCCGGAAGTACCGCCGGTCCGCAGAGAGCGCCACAGGTTGGGTCCCCTCTGCGCCAATGCCCCAGTCCTCATATACGGCTACGATGGCGTCCATGGGCACCTCCTATATGGCGACGGGAATCTTCTCGTCGAAGGGGGCCCACTGGTAGCCCTCCAGATGAAAGCTCTCGGGAGTAAAGTGGTAGAAGTCGGTGATGGACGGGTCCATACGGAATTTGGGGGCGGGATAGCTGGGGTTTTCCAACATATTCCGTACCAGGGGAATATGGCGGTCATAAATGTGGCAGTCGGCAATCACGTGGACCAGCTCCCCGGCCTCCAGGCCTGAGACCTGGGCAAACATGTGCAGCAGGACGGCATACTGACAGACGTTCCAGTTGTTGGCTGTGAGCATGTCCTGGGAGCGCTGGTTCAAAATGGCGTTGAGGGTGTTGCCGGATACGTTAAAGGTCACGGAATAGGCGCAGGGGTACAGGTGCATCTCATGGAGGTCCTGAAAATTATACAGGTTAGTGAGGATGCGCCGGGAGGCGGGGTTGTGTTTCAGGTCATACAGGACCCGGTCCACCTGGTCAAATTCTCCCTCGGGGTACTGGTATTTGACGCCCAGCTGATAGCCGTAGGCTTTGCCAATGGAGCCGGTCTCATCGGCCCAGCTGTCCCAGATGTGACTGCCCAGGTCGTGGATATTATTGGACTTTTTCTGCCAGATCCACAAAAGCTCCCGAATGCAGCTCTGAAAAGCGGTGCGCCGCAGGGTCATGACGGGAAACTCCTCCCGCAGGTCATACCGGTTTACTACGCCAAATTTCTTCACGGTGTGGGCCGGCGCCCCGTCGTCCCAATGGGGGCGCACCCTTTGGCCGGTGTCCCAGACGCCGTGCTCCAAAATATCCAGGCAGGTTGCCCGGTACAGCTCGTCCGCTTTGCTCATGGGTGAATCTCTCCTCTGTTTAGTTCCTTGCCCGTATTCTACCACACTTGCCGGGAGTCTGGCAACGCCAAAATCCAGGGGATTTGATGAGAATGGGCTGTCTCATATAAACACGGTGCAGGGAGCCATCCCTGCACCGTGCAGATGCGTTATTGAGAATTGGTGGTGCTGGTCTGTACCTTGCCCAGGACAATGGCGTCGTAGTCCACTTCGTAGGGGTGATTTTCCAGGCTGGTTTGCAGCAGTTGGGTGCTCCGCTCCTGCATCATCTGGGACTCAGCGGAGGTGTACCAGTAGGTTTTCTCACTGGCGCTGACAAAATACATAATATGGCAGCCAAATTGGGTCTCCACCAGGCCCGTGTCGCCGGCCTTGCGCGTGGGATCGAAGCACCAGTCGTTGAATTCCGTCACCATCTGGTTGGGTGCAACGCCTTCGTAAAGGCCGCCATTGGAGACGGAGCCAGTATCTGCAGAATTGTCTTCCACCAGATCGGCAAAGCTGGCTTCGGTGGCTTCTCCGGCCAGCCATTGGTCGTAGAGCGCCTGGGCCTTTTCCTTGGCGGCGGCCAGCTGCTCCTCGGAGTAAACGGCGTTTCCGTTGTCGTCGGTGCCGGCTTTTTCCCCCTCCGGTTGGATCAAAATGTGACGGACATTGATGGTGGCCGGGGTCTCGTTTTTGTCAATGCCGTTCTGGGTGAAGGTCTCCTGATTCTCATCATAATAGGCCTCCACCTCTTCGGCGCTGGGGGTGAGGGCATCCATCTGGGAGTAGTAATAGTCCATACTGGTCATATACAGCTCCATATAGGACTGATAAGTTTCGGCGGTGACGCCGGCGCCAAAATCGGCTTCCAGCATGGCCTGTACAGAGTCAAAACCGTACTGCTGGGCGCTGGTTTCCAGCTGCTGGGCGCTGCTGTTCAGCTGAGTCTGGGTTCCCTCGGAAATGGTATAGCCAGCGGCCTCTGCATCCAGGCGCACGGCCTGATACTGGGCCCAGGTCTGGAGGGCGTTGTCCAGGAAGAACTGCTCCCAGGTCATGGTGGTGCTGGACATGCCGCAGGTTTGCTCGTTCAGGGGCTTGGTGGTGTCCAGACCAATGTAGGCAATATAGCTGCTATAGTTATTGAGGAAGTCGTAATAGGACCTCCAGTAGAAGATCTGGAGCAGGCCGTTGCTGAGGGTGGCATCGCCCATCGTGGCTACGGCTTTGCTCAGCTCCGGGGTGATATCGTCCCCTTCGAAGGTATAGTCCTCCCGGACCAGAACGCCGGTAGGCTCTGCGGTCTCTTCCGGGGTGGTGTCTGTGGTGGAGGCGGTGGATTCAGCGGGTTCTGTGGGAAGGCTCTCTGCCGGTCGAGCCAGGAACCAAATGGCGACGGCGATGAGGGCCAGAACCAGGACTGCGCCGCCAATTACCAGGGCGAGCTTTTTCCGATTCACAGGCTTAGGCTGGGAATCGGAAGCCTCCCCTGGCGACGGAAGGTCTTGCTCCGGCGATCCGCTGGACTCTTCCGGGGTGGCGGGGGCTTGCGCAGTCTCCTCCGGGGAGAAGGCAATGGTCTCAGTCTCCTCCGGCAGGCTGTTGTCCCAGCCACAGCTGGGGCAGACGGAATTGCCATCCTCCAGGGGGGCTTGGCAGTGTTTACAATTCATGAATTGACCTCTTTTCTTCCCTGGGACGCGGACAGACCGAGACCTGGGGCATATTTCTTTCAATATAGCACGGAAAGAGCACCAATGCAAGGTAAAGTTCCAGGGAAATATGAGAAGAGGTTGAATTTTCTGTAAACAACGGAGCGGGCAGTCTAAAATCTGCCCTTTGCTGGATGTGCAGAATAAAATCTAAGGCGCCTCTTGTCAAATCCTCAGGCAATGGGCTATAATAGATGCCAACCGAGAGACTGCGTCTTCGGCCTATTTCCGACAGGAGGTTCCCTTTCTATGAATTGCCCGGAGAAAAAGCACATCCTGCTCATTACCACCGGCGGTACCATTGCCTCCATGCCCGGCGGCCAGGGGCTGGAGCCACGCCGCAGCGATGTTTTGGAGCGCGAGCTAAATCAGCTCCGTACTTATTACCACATTTCCATACAGGACCTCATGTGCCTGGACTCCTCCAACATTCAGCCGGAGGAATGGGTGATCATTGCCCGGGCGATCTTCGAGGCGCGGGAGGACTATGATGGCATTGTGGTCTCTCATGGGACGGATACCATGGCCTACACGGCGTCAATGGCCACATTTATGTTAGAGAATATCAACCTGCCTGTGGTATTCACGGGTTCGCAGCTGCCTTTGGCCGATTTTCTCTCCGATGCGCCCTCCAATCTCCGCACGGCCTTTGCCATGGCAGCTTCCGGCAAGCCGGGGGTGTTTCTGGCATTTGACCGGAAGATTATGCTGGGCTGCCGGGCAGTGAAGGTCCGGGCCTCGGGCTTTTCCGCCTTTGAAAGCATCAACAGCCACTATGTGGGACGGGTCACGGCTATGGGGTTGGAGCTGGATGAGACCATGCTGCCCCGGATCACCGGCCCGGCCCGGTTTCTGCCCCAGGCCAGCCGCCAGGTGTTCCTGCTGAAGCTGACTCCGGGTGTGGACCCCAGTATCTTTGATGTCCTGGTGGATTTGGGCTATCGGGGGATCGTCATTGAGGCATTTGGCCTGGGCGGGATGCATTTCCTCCACCGGAATCCGGGCCGGGGGATTCGGGGGGCAGTGGACCGGGGCGTCAGCGTGGTGGTCTGCTCCCAGTGCCTGTATGACAGCAGCAACCTGAATGTCTATCAGGTGGGGAAAAAGCTGCTGGAAATGGGGGTCATCCAGGGAGGAGACATGACCACAGAGGCCGCTATGACCAAGCTGATGTGGGCTTTGGGCCAGGGATTCCAGCCGGAGGAGATCCGCGCCCTGTTTTTGCGGAGCCTGGCTGGGGAGATTACGCTTTAGAATTTTTCCCAGAATTCTTCTGCTTTTTCTTGTAGAAGCGCCGGCTTCGTGGTAAACTAAGGGAAGACTGGCGGATTTCATTTGGGAGGCGTTTTCTATGGACCCCATTTACGTCACCGGGCACCGAAACCCGGATACAGATTCCATCGTCTCGGCAATGGCCTATGCTGCGTTGCGAAACACCCTGGGAGACCGGGAGTACCAGGCTGCCCGTCTGGGACACATCAGTGACGAGACCCAGCTGGTTCTAGATAGCTTTGGCTTTCAGCCGCCGGTTCTGATCAGCTCTATGTATACCCAGGTCCGGGACCTGGAATATGATACCCCGCCTGCCCTGGGGGCAGCCGTTACTGTGAGCAGGGCCTGGAGCGTGCTGCAGGAAAATGGCAGCCTGCCCGGGATTCCTGTGGCCAAGGATGACGGGACGTTGTACGGTATGCTTTTGCCGGAGGATATTGCGGAGTATGACATGCAGACCATCTACAAGCCCCGGCTGGACCGGGTGCCGGTATTCAACCTGCTGAGCGTCCTGGAGGGCAAGCTCCTCGATGAGGGAGAGGACTCTGTGGATTTGATCAGCGGAGAGGTGGTCATTGCCCTGCCCCAGAGTCGGGAGAGTCTCCTCTTCTCCCAGACAGACTCCGTGGTCATTTGTGGCCATCAGCCGGATCTCATTCGCCGGGCATTGGAACTCAATGTGAACTGTCTGGTCCTGTGCCAGACGGAGCTTCCGGAGGAGCTGCGGAGTCTGGAGACCCGGACCTGCATCATTTCCACCCCCTGTGACGCTTACCGGGCAGTACGCCTCATCTATCACTCCACCCCGATTGGTAGAATTTGCCGCCGGAAGAATCTAGTAACCTTCCACCTGGATGATTTGGTGGACGACGTCAAGGAAATTGTTCTGAAGGAGCGGGCTTCCTGCTACCCCATTTTGGACGAGGGGGAGAAGATTGCGGGATTGTTGTACCAGAACCATCTGCTCCGGCCACGGCGCAAAAGGGTGGTGCTGGTGGACCACAACGAGCGGGCCCAATCTGTCCCGGGCCTGGAGGAGGCCCAGATCCTGGAGATCATTGACCATCACCGGCTGGCGGACATCCAGACCACCAACCCCATCTATGTCCGGAACGAGCCTGTGGGCTCCACCACTACCATTGTGGCCAGCATGTTCCAGGAGCGAGGCCTCATGCCCTCGGAGAAGATGGCGGGGCTTATGGCATCGGCCATTGTGTCGGACACGGTGATGTTCAAATCCCCTACCTGTACCTCCCAGGACCGGCGTATGGCTGCCCGGATGGCCCGGATTGCCAATGTTTCCCTGGAGGAGCTGGGCAGGTCCATTTTTTCCGCCTCGGCCTCAGAAGACCGGCCGGTGGAGGATTTGCTATTTACGGATTTCAAAGAATTCCACATCGCCGGCCATTTCTTCGGCGTCAGCCAAATCACCTGTGTGGACTCTCCCCATCTGCTGGTCCGGAAAGAGGAATTTCTGGCAGTGATGCGAAGAACCATGGAGGAGAAGGGCTACAGCATGATGATCCTCATGCTAACAGACGTGCTCTTGGAGGGAACACAGCTGATCTATTTGGGAGACGAGGATACCATCCGACAGGCATTCAACGCCGATGTGCGGGATAACGAGGTCTTCTTGCCTAAGGTGATGTCCCGGAAAAAACAGATCATTCCCATGCTTACGGCGTTGTGGGGTTGATGGATGATTCTATGCTATTGGACAGGCTGCGTTGATTGAATGCAGCCTGTTTTTTACTGAACTGCAGAAGGATTATGAGACTGCTGCACAATGGAATGTAGCCTTTATCAAAGCCAGCGCTTTGGACGGAGTTGTAAGTTTAGAAACGTTTCCAGACATTAGCCCTGTCCCATATGCCGTAAAAGCAGTGCGCAATATAAATCAATTTCTTACACAGCGACGAGGTTCCGCTACATAATAAATTTATTTGACTTCAGAGATTGCATGGAGGAACAATCCCGGGTTTCTGACAGAATTGGCCAGGCATGATTTAGAGAGAAGGCCGATGGGCGCGGAGTTTGTTGCAATCCTTGCCTTTCATGGAGCGGTCGATATGTCTGCAACAATGCCTCTACTTTACGTGTGGATATTGAAGCACTTAGGCGCTTTGTTCGGCAAATGAAAACCTTGGACGCTGATATTACGGCACACAATACTGCGTATGTAGATCGAGTCCTCGAGAGGGATAAAGTATATTTTGACAACATTTTAAAGCAGATCGACCCCAATATCCAACTGGATGAGGAGCAGCGTCGTGCTGTGATTACAGATGATGACTATTGCCTTTTGGTGGCTGGCGCCGGTGCGGGAAAGACTACGACGATGGCTGCAAAAGTGAAGTATCTGGTAGAGAGAAAGCACATCGACCCAAGCGAGATTATTGTAATCTCCTATACGAATAAGGCAATTGGTGAGCTGCGGGATCGGATCAATAAAGGACTTGGTATTCCAGAAAAAATTTGCACGTTCCATGCTTTCACATATGATATTGTGAGGCAGTTTTCCACAGAGCCTCCTGAAATCAACTTTTCTTCCCAACAAATCATCTTTGATATGCTGGAAAAGACCATCTTTTACAATAAACAGCTCATGCGCAATCTAGTTCTGTTTTTGGGCTATTATTTTGATCTGTCCGAAGATGTATTCCAGTTTTCTGATTTGAACCAATATCATCTCTATAAGTCAGCCCAAGAGTTTGAGACGTTGAAAAGTAGCTTAGGGGAATACATTAAAAAAGTCGAACAGCAGCGCACTAAGAAAACGCGAACAATTACGGGAGAATACCTGCGTTCTATGCAGGAAGTGCAAATAGCGAACTTCCTCTATTTGAATGGTTTGGACTATGAGTACGAGCGGGTATATCCCTTTGGTTCACCCTCCCGGAACAAAAAGTACACGCCTGATTTCTATATTTCGCAAGGCGAGCACGGCGTTTGGCTGGAGCATTATGCGCTGAGTGAAAGCGGCTACAACAGCCTTTTTACACCACAGCAGCGGCAGCGCTATCTTCATGCGATCAGCGACAAACGCCGCCTGCATAAAATAAATCAAACAACACTCCTGGAGACGTGGTCATTTTACACAGATCGGCGCCCGCTTCTTGATCACCTGAAAGAGATCCTCGAAAAAGAAGGCTTTGTCCTGAAGCCTCGCAATTTAGAAGAGGTATATAGAAAAGTCGTAAATACCGGTAAAGATAA
>UQZA01000055.1 GCA_900545515.1 uncultured Eubacteriales bacterium
TTGCCGCCCAGGTGGGAGTGGATGACTTCCGCGCCGGAGTCCTTCCGGCGGACAAGGCGGAGTATGTGGCACGGCTCCGTCGGGAGGGGCATGCTGTCCTGATGGTGGGCGACGGCATCAACGACTCACCGGCCTTATCCGAGGCGGATGCGGGCATTGCCATCAGCGACGGCGCCGCCATTGCCCGGGAGATTGCGGACATCACCATTGCCGCTGACAGCCTCTGGGAGCTGGTGGAACTGCGCCGGATTGCCATGGCGCTGATGGCGCGCATCCACTCCAACTATCGCTTTGTCATCGGCTTCAACGGCGCCCTGATCGCTCTCGGTGTGACCGGATTCCTGCCGCCTGCCACCTCCGCTACGCTGCACAATCTTTCCACCCTGGGCGTCAGCTTACGGAGTATGAGTGCATTACCACTTAGCAAAAAGAATACACCATGACGAATAAGGAGAGGCAATCTACAGAGGTCGCCTCTCCTTATTTTACTTCTTTCTAAATAGGTAATTATTTGCCTGATACATGCCTCTATATACCCAACGCCTGTGCATGGAAAAAACCGTGCTGCTTGTCACGCATGATCCCACAGAGCTGGATATGCTGGGTGTGCCGAATTGCTGACAGGACTGGAATAAAAAACGGGCTTCACAGATGTCAAAATGCTTCTATGGAGTCCGTTCTTTTTCTGTCAGCAGGACGGGGTCTTCACGACCACCAGGTACATCTTGAACGCTGTCACCGCCTGTACTGCGTGAGGGATGCCGGCAGGCATGATAATGGCTTCTCCTGCGTTTAGGGTGTGGGCAACGCCGTCAATGGTAATTTGTGCCGTTCCTTCCAAAATAGTCGCCATAGCATCTCCGGGAGCAGCGTGGGTGCTAATGGCCTCACCCGCATCAAAGGCAAACAGGGTGATCCCCGCACCGGGCTGTTGGGCCAGGGTCAGGCTGACAACCTTACCCCCTTCATATTCCACTTGCCCCTTCAAGGCAAAGGGCTGCGCATGAGGGACATTCTTAATCAGAGTTTCCATGAGTTATTCCTCCTAAATCATTATGAAAGCGTGATCTGCAGCAGCTTGCAGCCATCCGGAGCAACTACTGCGTGGGGGGTATGGGCGGGAACTGCCAGGCAATCGCCCGTTTGAAGACAGCGGCTGTCCTCCCCCACAGAGACATAAAGCGCCCCCTCCAGAATGTAGTAGAGGGTATCGCCAAAATAGCATTCCTCACTGATACTCTCTCCGTCGCCGAAGGCCAAAAGAGTCATTTGGCAGTGTTCCTGCCGGCTCATAGCCATACTGACCACGCGGCCAGGTTGAATCTGAATCAGCTGGGTGAGCTGCTGGGGCTGCTGTGTGGGCAGGTTGCGTAAAAAGTCCATTGCTCATACCTCCATGGGTCGTTTTATCCTTATGATACCCCAGGAAACGGGATCATTCCATTGCCACAGCAACAACGATCAGGCTGTGATGCGACCAATAATTTCCCGCCGGATCTCCGTCAGTTCCGGCGCCGAGGCATCCCGGCCTTCCCGGCCAGGCAGGGTGATCCATGTTTGAATGGTGGTTGGCCTGGGTGTCAGGACAGCAATTCGGGTGGCCACGGTCAACGCCTCATCAATTTCGTGGGTGACAAACAGAACGCCCGGCTTTTTGATCTTCCAGATCTCCAGAAGCATATTCACCATCTCCATGCGAATGCCGTAGTCCAGTCCCTGAAAGGGCTCATCCATCAGGAAGAACTCTCCGCCGAAATGGAAGGCCCGTGCCAGCGCACATCGACGGGCCATGCCCCCGGAGAGCTGCGTAGGATAGTATCCCTCAAAGCCTTTCAGCCCTACATCCGAAATGAGGGTACGCACAGCCTCCGGCTCAGCATCCTCACGAACCAGACGGATGTTTTCTTCCACCGTTCGCCACGGCAGAAGGCGGGGACTTTGAAACATATAGCTCAGCCGAGTATCGGTTGCCTCGATGGTACCCGTGTCAGGTGTTGCCAGGCCTGAAATCAGGTTAAGAAGCGTGGTCTTTCCGCAGCCGGAGGGACCGATCAGAGCCACGATCTCCCCCGGAGAAAGGGTCAAAGACAAGTCAGACAGGACAGGTAATCCGGCATAGGACTTGGTGATTCCGCTCAGTTTCAGCATGTCACACCTTCTTTCCCACAAAAAGCCATCCTCAGCAATCTTTGTGTGAGATAGCATCCCAATACCAGCAGCAGCGACCAGGCAATGATGGCATCGGGCTCGATGTTGAGCCGGGCCGTGGTGATGGCTCCTCCGATTCCGCTGTTTGTAGTAAGAACCTCTCCCATAACTGCCAGCTTCCATCCGCCTCCGATCACGATTTCCAGCGCTGAGCGGAAATAAGGGCGGATAGAAGGAAGGGTTACATGGCGCAGCATCTTCCAGCGGGAAAATTGGTAAAGGCGCGCCATCTCCAACAGCTGTGGATCTACGCTGCGGACGCCGTGACTGAGGTTGATCACCACAGTTGGAACTGTGGCTGTGGCCACGATGAAGACGCAAGGCTTTCCGTTAAATCCAAACCACACCAGTGCCAGAACCACCCAGCATACGGGCGGAATGGCCTGGAGCACATGGATCAGTGGGGTTCCCACATCCTCTATCTTGGGACACAGGCCAAACAACAGCCCCAGAACAGCGCCAACGCCCACACCGATGGCCAGACCGGCAATCAGCCTCAGGATCGTTGTTCCTATGGTGGCTCCGAAATCCGACTGCGTCATCAACCGAACCAATGTAGAAAGAACTTGGGCAATGGGGGGCACCACCAGCGGCGGGAAAAAGAGAGATGCCAGCTGCCAGGCTCCCAGCAGCAGGCACACTCCCGAGGCACGGCGGAACCACAGTCCCGCCTTACCCTGCATAGAACAGCCCCTCATCGGGCAGCTTTCCACCGATCATAGAGGGCTCAAAGTTGTAAAGAAGGTTATAAAAGGTATCCAGTTCCTCTTTGGCGTCCTGGGCACTCTTAAAAGTCAAGCCCATATTGGGAATAGCTGCCTCCACAATTGCGGCTTTCATGCCCAGATACTCCTCAGCCAGCGCAGCAGCCTCAGCCGGGTGATCCAACACCCACTGCACGCTCTCCTCATAGGCGGCCTGGAACTGGGCGGCCAGCTCAGGGTTCTCATCCAGGAATGTCTGCGTGGTGCCGAAGCCCGCGTTGGGGATCATGGTATCGGTGCCGGTGGATCGCTGCCACTCGGTTTCAAAGCTGAGTGCCCGGCGCACATTCTCATTCTGTACCATGGCGGAAGTAACCTGGGGCTCGATCAAGGTGGCGTATTCCGCCTCCCCGGAGGCCAAAAGGGCGGCTACTTCTGCAGTACTGGCGTAGACCACCTGGACATTTTCACCCACCGTCAGGCCGGCCTCACTCATAAAATACTGGGTGAGCGCATCTGGAGGAGAGGACTGAAGCGGAATATATACCGTCTTGCCCTCCAGGTCGCTCCAGGTTGTGAAATTCGGATCGGTGGTCATAAAGTACGTAACGCCCCAGGTGTTCACATTCATCAAACGTACATCAAGTCCCTTATTATAGAGGGTGGATATCACGGTCAGGGGAAATGCGTACAGGTCATGTTCTCCGCCCTGGACCATAGCCAGAAGTTCTTCCGGGGCATTCCACACATTCAGGTCAATTGTCACATTCTCCCCCAGCAGCTGCTCCTCCATCATGTGAAGAACCGGCAGAGCAGGCGGGGCAGTGGGCACGCCTACAGAGATGGTAATCGGTTCGGCGGCCTGTCCGGATTCCTCTGCTGTGTCGTTTTGGTTGGTGCTGTCCGCAGGCGCATTGCCCCCGGCACAACCAGCCAGGGCAAAGAGCATCATAGCAGAAGCCAGGATGGAAGCAAGAGTGCGTTTCATTTGAGATCCTCCAATCTGAATCAATATAATCCTGCTTGTGGTTAGACATAGCTAACCACAAGCAGGATTATTACATAAAACAACAGGACCGTCCGTTGCTATGGCAACGGATAGCCCTGATTTTTCTGTCTATGCGGTTAAAAACTTACTGTCCAAAATTTGAATAACCTGTCCCTGATAAGTAAGAATACCCTCTTTCTGCATTCGGCCCAGTTCTCGGGAAAGGGCGCTGCGATCTACACACAGATAGTCCGCCATCTCTCCACGTCCCATCTCCAAGCGTATCTCACCATTGGAGGCAACTGGCAAACCTTGAAGATAGACCTTAATCCGATTGCGAAGCCGGTTCTGTGCCAAAATACGCATTTTCTGGTTGAGGAATAAAGCTCCTCTTCCCATTTCCTGCAACAAATTGGCGGTTACCCGCATCCGGTATGGACACCCGTTCTCTTGCTGCAGCAACAAAGGGTCAAAGTCCAGATAGAGCACCTCTGTATCGTTAAGGGCATCAATTTGAATGGGGCTGTCTTGGGACATGGAGCAGACCAATGTCTCCCCAAACACGCGCCCCCTACTCAGGCGATCAATGGTTAGTAGATTTCCGTCCTCGCTGTAAAGTGAGATCCTTAAGGTGCCAGACATAACAACGCCGGGGCGCTTTTGGCAATCACCGATCCGCAGCAGAATTGTGTCCTTTGGAATTGCCCGCACTTCTCCATGCAGGCAGTTAAGAACATTCTGATACTTTTCTTCCGGAATACCGTCGAACAGCTGGCAACGGCGCATCGCCGCAAAAATCGAACCCATGAGATCCCTCCGTGTTGCTGTGGCAACCGACAAAAACAAAAAGCTTCTTTATAGTTAGCAATAACTAACCATTATTATACTGCTTAGACAATGAAATGTCAATGTAAGGAGGCTGTCTATGAATGGGATCGGTTTAGATTGCGGAACTGCTACTGTCAAACTGGCTATGCTCTCACAGGAGAGGGAGCTTTTGTGGTTCAAATCCTCCGCGCATCATGGTGCCGCAGTTCAAACAGTTCGGGCACTTCTCGGCGAACTACTGCAGGCGGATAGCAATGCTTGCGGCTATCCAGTGATGCTTACCGGAAGCATAGGAAATCGACTTTTAGATGTCTGTCCCGGACTTTTAACTCTGGGCGATATTCCCGCCATCCATCGCGGCATCCATCTGCTGGCACCGGAAGCGAAATCTGTCATTGAAATTGGAAGTCAGAGCGCCCGTTTCCTCACCGCTCTGGATTGTGGCACTCCGCCCAGATTTGCAGTGAATGAACACTGTGCCGGGGGCACTGGTTCCTTTTTTGAAGACCAAATGTCCCGGCTGGGCCTGCGGATCGAAGACTATTCCGAACTGGTAGCAAAGGCTCGCTCCATTCCACGCCTCTCTGGCCGATGTGCTGTCTTTGCCAAAACGGATATCATTCACCGACAGCAGGAGGGAGTGCCTACTCCTGACATTCTGCTGGGGCTCTGCTACGCAATGGTCCGCAACTATAAAGCAGTCATTGTGCGGGGACTTTCTGTGGAGAAGCCTGTGGCTTTATGCGGCGGAGTTGGCTACAATGCGGGGGTTCTTCGGGCTATTCGGGATGTTTTTGGTCTCACGGAAGAAGAATTGATTTTACCGAAGAATTTCCTCTACGCCGGCGCCGCCGGGGCTGCGCTGGCTGCTCAGGAGGCAGGCACCTGTTCCATGGGAGAACTACTGGCCTCTCTGTGTGGGCAGGATTCAAACACGGAAGACCGGCTGCACCGTCGTCAGCCACTGGGGCCTGATCCCAAGGTTTTTGTATCTGATCCGCCTGTTTCCGGCCATATCCCACCACAGGGCTGCGCTTTGGGCATTGATGTAGGTTCTACCAGCACAGACCTGGTTCTCACGGATCAATTCGGAGAACTGGTGGACTTCCAGTATCTTCGCACCGCCGGAGACCCGGAGGCAGCGGTGCGAAAGGGCCTGGAGAATATCCGCTCCCGTTTTGGGCGGATTCCCCTTCTGGCAGTTGGCGTCACTGGCTCCGGACGAGAGCGGATCGGCCGGCTCATCGGTGCGGATGCCGTGCGAGATGAGATTACAGCCCAAGCAAGAGCTGCCATCCAATGTATGCCCAAAGCAGATACCGTCTTTGAGATCGGCGGTCAAGATTCTAAATACATCTCCCTTCAGAATGGGCAGGTTACAGACTTTCAAATGAACAAAATCTGTGCTGCCGGAACCGGCTCCTTTGTTGAGGAGCAGGCCGCACGCATGAACATCCCTTTGAAGGACTTCGGCCGCCTGGCTCTTACTGCAAAGGCCCCTGTGGAATTGGGAGAGCGATGCACCGTGTTTATCGAGACCGCTATCCAATCTGCCCAGGCACAGGGAGCCACCCAGGCAGAGGTCGCAGCCGGTTTGTGCCAGTCCATTGTCCGAAATTATCTCCACAAAGTAGTTGGGAGCAAGCCAGTAGGACACCATATTGTGCTCCAGGGCGGTGTGGCCTATAACCCCGGCATCGTGGCCGCTTTCCGCCAGGAATTTGGAGATCGGCTCACAGTCTCTCCCTGCTTCTCCATCAGTGGAGCATACGGCGCCGCCCTGCTGGCACTGGAATCCAAGAAAGGCCCTACCCGCTTCCATGGGTTCGACAGGCAGCCGGAAGCGGAGGTCGCCCTGTCCGCGGAGATTCAACGCAACATCGCCTTTTACCAGCGTGGCCCACGGTTGCTGTTGGAAGGTTATGATCCAACACCTGTCCCCGGAAGGAAAACGGTGGGTGTACCTTTTGCCCTGATGATCCACAAGTTCTTTCCTATGGCAAATGCCTTCTTCCGGCAGTTGGGATTCAATGTACTGCTCTCGCCGTCTACCAACGAGGAGATCATACGCCTCTCCCAACAGACAGCCCAGGCGGAGACCTGTTACCCGGTAAAGCTGATCCATGGTCATATGGCCTGGTTGGCAGAGCGCGGTGTTGACTATATCTTTCTCCCCTCCATCCATACCATGAGGCATGAGACCTCCAAGGTTGAGCACAACTACGGCTGTGTCTATATGCAGACCGCACCTCAGTTGGCCGCCCGTGCCCTTCGTCTGGCGGAGCGGGGCATTGAGTTGCTCAACCCTGTGTTCGATCTGGACTTTGGGCAGGAAGCGATGGCATCAGCTATGCTGGGCCTTGGAAAACAGCTTGGCATCCCCAAACTGCGGTGTCTGCCTGCCCTGATGGCCGGAGCCCAAGCGGTACGCCGGCATACAGCAGCAGTAGAGCGGCAGGGTCGTGAACTGCTTTCCTCTCTGAATCCTGAGGACAAAGTACTTGTACTGATCACCCGGAACTACGGTCTTTCCGATCCGGTGCTGAATATGGGAATCCCTCGTCTGCTGCTGGAACGGGGGCACAAGGTAATTACTCTCTCCCATTTACCTGCTCACGACCTGGATCTGTCAGCGGACTACCCCAATCTGTACTGGCCCTTCGGACAACACATCCTCTCCGGGGCGAAACTCGTGGCCCATCACCCTAATCTGTACGCCGTCTATCTCACCAATCACGGCTGCGGACCGGATACGATGCTCTCCTATCTGTTCCGGAAGGAGATGGGCGAAAAACCCTATCTGCACATCGAAGTGGATGAGCACTTCTCACCAGTAGGCGTTATTACTCGCATCGAGGCATTTCTCCAGAGTCTGGAAAGCCGTTCCTCTCAGCCACTGCCGGATCACTTTAAGCTCACAGCTGTGGAACACTGCTCTACCAAAGTCGTTGATATCCCAGAATCAAACCACGGCCCTTTATATGTTTTGGATCTGCCGCCGTTTACCACATATCTTAGGAAATATGCTGAAATGGTATGGAATGTGGAAACCCATCCCATGCCTCTGGGCGGCACTTCCCTGGTTTTGGGCCGGGGGGAGACCAGTTCCAAAGAGTACCTTCCCTTCCCCGCATTACTGGGTGGTATTCTGAACGCAGCGGAGAAGGAATCCGATTCCTTTCAGATGCTGATTCCCTCCACCCAAGGCGCGGAGGCCGACGGCCAGTACCCGTGGGCGGTGGAGGCAGTGCTTGCCAACCGGGGACTGGAGCGGGTAACACTGGTTTCCCCGGAACTGGAAACTTTGCCAGAGAACATCCCAGATCCAGACCTGTTGTTCCGAGCTGTGTTGGCAGGAGATCTCATACTGTGCGCCCCGCCTGAGCAGCGCAGCGCACTAAGTCCAGACGACATTCCAAATTGGGACAGCCTGAGCACGTTGGCGGCGCAAATCGGAAGCATCCCTGTCAAAAGCCAGCCTCTTGCCGCGGTGGGAGAACCCCTTACGCTGTTTGCTCTAAACGACGGGGTGCTGGGAACGCTGGAAAGGCAGGGCCGGCCTATGTATCGTGCCCCCCTGAGCGAGTACCTCTGGTTTCTCTGGCGAGATTCCGGAAGTGTCATTGCCGCTTCCTGGACGGATCAAATGACAGAACTGGGGCGCCTATTGGGGGCGAGAAGCAGCTTCTCCAAAGATCCGGAGGGGATGCGTACTGCAGCGGATCAGCTGCTGCCGAGATTTGCCGGAGCCAACGGTCGGTACCGTTTGGCCAAGGCACGGGAACTTGGCCGAACATCGGCTGGTGTGCTGACGCTGGCTCCCCGGTATGAAAACACAGCAACACTGTTGGATATGACTGGTGAAATGGGTGGAATCCCCCACTTACATCTTGCCATGGACAGTGATTGGGACGAGAGCGCCTGGTCCCGCCTAAACTCCTTCCTTTATTACCTGAAATAAACCCCAGAATCATACCCTTTGTCCGTGCAGGCAGTTTATAGAAGCCTCTTTTGTTTTTATCGACCGAGGCTGTAGAAAAAGCACCGGAGGAGTGGAGAAGAAAAAACCTGTTGTTGATTTGACCCGATGTATGTCCCTGAATATGGATTGTGTCTGGTGGAGCACAGCTCAGGATGGGTGCTGCTCCCTATGCCCCCAATCCAGCCAGTAGATGCTACGGTGGTCCGGGGAAGCGGCATTATCCCCGTGGACTGAGTGGTACTAAAAGGTGAGGGCACCGTCAATTTGGCGTCCCCTCACCGGAGAGTCCATCCCAGCCTCCAAGCGCAGGCGGCGTTGTTTGTGCCAGAACTATTGCGGAGGAAGCCAAGCTTCGTAGTTTGCAACATGAGGAGTACCATTCTTTAGGTGGAGTATCTGGTGGCTCACGGCATCGCAAGCACCGTCGATGAGGAGCGAGT
>UQZA01000056.1 GCA_900545515.1 uncultured Eubacteriales bacterium
CTACTGGAGATTCCCGTACCTGTTTGTATGGGATAATTCTGGGGAGAGTTTAGGTAAAAATGAAAAATAGCGGGAGAAAACATGGAAAGCCTGGCCTTCTTCCCCTTTTCAAAAAACAGAGCACTCAGCTGGAATCAAAGAGGACTTTTTGGGAGAGAATGGAATGCATGGCAAAAAATACTTGCACAGTGACGATTCCTGTGTTAAGATAGCTTCAAACTTGACTGAGTGTGATGTCTTGTGAGCCTGCAGAGTCCCTGCGCCGGCGGGCTGACGAATTGCGGGTTCTCCTGGCTGCAGCTGTGCCCCGCCCTTTGGGCAGGGCTTTTATTTTTGTTTTGGCTTTTCTGCAGAACCCGGCGAAAAGGAGATATACTATGGTTGACGCTCTGCTGGATGCGCTGGTGGATACCGGCAAGCTCCTGCCGATTTTGTTTTTGACTTATTTGCTCATGGAATATCTGGAGCACCACGCTGGCGGGGGGATCAGCCGCTGCCTCCAGCGTTCCCGGGGGGCGGGACCTGCGCTGGGTGCGGCGCTGGGATTGGTGCCTCAGTGCGGCTTCTCCGGCGCCGCCTCCAGCTTGTATGCGGCGGGGACCATTACCATGGGAACGCTCTTGTCCGTGTTCCTGGCTACCTCCGATGAGATGCTGCCCATTTTACTGTCGGCACAGGTGCCCCTTCCTACGGTGGGGGCCATTTTGGGCCTGAAATTTCTGGCTGGTGCGGCTGTGGGCTTTGCCGTGGACGCTGTGCTTCGCCTCCAGCACCACCAGAGGGAACCGGATATCCACGGGTTTTGCCAGCAGGAACACTGCTCCTGTGAGGGCGGGATCTTTCGTTCTGCCCTGCGGCATACGGTGAAAATTGTGATTTTGATTTTTGCTGTGACCCTTCTTTTGAACCTGGCTTTCCTGTGGTTGCCTCATCAGAAGCTGCAGGTGGTATGGAATATCCCTGTGGTGGGGGAGGTGGTTGCCGCGTTTTTGGGCCTCTTTCCCAATTGCGCGGCTTCGGTTCTGCTGACAAACCTGTACGTCCAGGGGATTATGGGACTGGGCCCTATGCTGTCGGGGCTCATGGTCAATGCCGGTGTGGGTCTGCTGGTTTTGTTCCGGGTGAGCCGGAACCGGAAGGAGAATTGGACGGTGGTGGGGCTTTTACTTCTGTCCGGTATCCTACTGGGAAGCGTTTTCGGCCTGCTTTTCGGCGAAATTTTGTGAGACTTTGAAGCATTTTTGAAGTTTTCTTGAAAAAAAGGGTTTTGGTTGCTTTTTATCCCGTTTTCTGCTACAATGCAGGGAAAGTATGCAAGGGTAGAACCTGCCACTTCCGGCGGGCATACCATGGGATAACCTGAATATTACCGGCGGCGCAGTCTGCCCGCCCGCTAGCTTTTGGAGGTTTTTATGGAAAATGCTGTCTTTGCGTTTCAGCTTGAGGGCACGCCTGTTGAATGCAAGGTCTTTGGCCACGGACACATCAATTTCACCCTGCGGGTCAAAACCGACACGGGAGCCGAATATGTGCTCCAACGAATCAACCAGTACGTTTTTAAGGACCCGGTTCGCCTCATGGCCAATGTGGGAGCCGTAACTGCTTACCTGAAGGAACGGGTCAGCGACCCCCGGGCGGCGCTCCATTTTCTTCCTGCGAAGGATGGAAAGTTCTACCATGTGGATGAGAAGGGGCAGTATTGGCGGATGTATGACTTCGTAGGTGGATTCTGCCTGGACGCGCCGGAATCCGATGAGGATTTTTACCAGAGCGCCTTGGCTTTTGGCCGGTTTCAGGAGATGCTCTCCCAATTTCCGGCGGAGACCCTGTATGAGACGATCCCAGAGTTCCACAATACCATTTATCGCTATGGGACCTTCCGGGAGACGCTGGCGGCCGATCCCTGCGGCCGCGCTGCCGGTGTGCGGCAGGACATCGACTTCATCCTCCGGCGGGAGGAGAGCGCCGGCGTGCTCCAGCGGATGCGGGAGTCTGGGGAGCTGCCTTTGCGGGTGACCCACAACGACACCAAGCTCAACAATGTCCTTTTGGATAAAAAGACCCGGAAATCCCTGTGCGTGCTGGATCTGGACACGGTGATGCCCGGCCTGTCCCTCTATGACTTTGGAGATTCCATTCGCTTCGGCGCCGCTACAGCTGCGGAGGATGAGGCGGATCTCAGCAAAATGGGGCTGGATCTGCACCTCTTTGAAATTTACACCAAGGGCTATATGGAGGCTTGCCCCTCTCTGACCTCGAAGGAAATTGAAATGCTTCCCACCGGAGCCAGAATTCTGACCCTGGAGCTTGCCATGCGCTTCCTCACGGATTATTTGGATGGAGACCGGTATTTTAAGGCTGCTTACCCCGAGCACAACCTGGTCCGGGCCCGGGCCCAGATGAAGCTGGTGGCGGACATGGAAGAGAAATGGGACGAAATGAAGCGGATTGTGGACCGTGTTCAGTCGCAGGTCCGGTCGTGATCATGAATAGGAGGAATTTGGAATGGAGTACTTAGGTGTTCGCTATGAAGCAAAGCATCTGCCTGAGTTGGATCCTCAGTTTGTTCCCTTTGGCGTTTGGATGAATGCCTACCGGGTGGGTGCGGAGATGCCCCTGGCCATTGCTGTGGAGCGGGATCAGGGCCACATTTCTGTGCACCGCACGAAGATCCACGGAACACCCCAAATGGCACAGGCGGATTACCGTTATGTAGAGCGGTTTGTGAAGTTTCTTTTGTGGTCTGTGGGTGGCTTCCGGATTTACATCTGCGGCTGCAGCCCGTTGGCACAGCGGCTGAAATCGGCCTATACCCTCACGGGAGAGCGAAAATTTGACGCCCAGTTTATGCAGGACGTCTACGAGGTCCCCATGGAGGTGGTGGATCTGCCCCTGGAGCAGTGTCCCAAGGCCAACGAAACGGCCCGGCCCATTGGCGGCCATCTGGAAGGGTGCCGCATCGGCTTTGACGCCGGTGGCTCCGACCGTAAGGTCTCCGCCGTGGTGGATGGTCAGACGGTGTACTCGGAAGAGGTGGTTTGGCACCCCAAGACCCAGGAGGACCCGCAGTATCATTTTGACGGCATTGTGGAAGCCTTCCGCACCGCTGCTTCCAAGATGCCCCGGGTGGATGCCATTGGCGTGTCCTCAGCCGGCGTGTTCATTGGCAATGCACCCATGGTTTCGTCCCTCTTCATCAAAGTCCCCCGGGAAAAGCGGGAGCTGGTGAAGACCATCTATGACCGGGCGGCCCGGGAGCTGGGAGATGTGCCCATTGTAGTGGCCAATGACGGCGATGTGACGGCTCTGGCTGGGGCCATGGGCTTGGAGTGCGGCTCTGTCATGGGCATGGCCATGGGCACCTCAGAGGCTGTGGGCTATGTGGACCGGGATGGTAATGTCCTGGGCTGGCTCAATGAGCTGGCCTTTGCGCCGGTGGATCTGAATGAGGAGGCCATGGCTGACGAGTGGTCCACGGACCGGGGTGTGGGTTGTAAGTATTTCTCCCAGGATGCGGTCATCAAGCTGGCTCCCCAGGCCGGTATCCAGTTGGATGAGGGCCTCACACCGGCGGAGAAGCTGAAGGTAATCCAGGGCCTCATGGAGCAGGACGATGCCCGAGCAGTGGCTATTTACGATTCCATTGGTGCATATTTGGCTTACACGGTGGTACTTTATAGCCAGTTCTATGAGCTGCGCCACCTCATTGTCTTGGGCCGGGTCATGTCCGGCAAGGGTGGCAACCGGATTTTGGAGCGATGCCAGGAAATTTTGGGGGCGGAATATCCCCAGCTGGCGGAGTCCATTCGCGTGATGCTGCCGGATGAGAAGACCCGTCGGGTGGGCCAATCTGTGGCTGCTGCCAGCTTGCCGGAGCTTCAGAAGTAAGAAACAAAGGACGTGTGAGCGGCCTGAAAGATAGGGAAGGGCACGCTGTTTATTTCCTGCAGCGCGCCCTTTTTCATGAGAGGAGCGATATGATGTATTATAAAAATGCTAAGATTTATACCCAGGATTTTCGCTTTCAAGCAGGTGCTTTTTCTGTGGAAAACGGCCGATTTGCTGAGATTCTGCCGGAATCCGTTCCGGCAGACGCAGTGGACCTGCAAGGGGCCTACGTGATTCCGGGCCTGGTGGATGTACACAACCATGGCAACTCCGGCCGGGACTTTTCCGATGGGGATTACGAGGGCCTCAAGACCATGGCTGCCTACCTGGGCCGCTGTGGCGTTACCTCTTTTGCCCCCGCTTCCATGACCCTTCCTTATGATGTGCTGGCCAAGGCTTTCGCCACGGCAAAGCGGCTGAAGGAGGAAGCGCCTGCAGGCCTGTCCCGACTGATGGGGATTCAGATGGAGGGCCCCTTTTTCTCTGAGAAGAAAAAAGGAGCACAAAACGGCGCTTACTTGCGTGATCCCGATTTTGAGGCGTTCCAGGCCTTGGAGGAAGGGTGTGGTGGCCTCATCCGCATTGTGGATGTGGCTCCGGAGCTTCCGGGCTCTGTGGAGTTCATTGAGAGGGCCAAAACCCTGTGCACCGTCTCTGTGGCTCACACTGACGCAAATTATGAGGAAGCCAAGGCTGCCTTTGACGCTGGGGCTACCCATGTGACCCATCTGTATAATGCCATGCCCGGCATTCATCACCGCAAGCCCGGTGTGATTCCGGCGGCGGCAGAGAATGATGCGGTGCGGGCGGAGCTCATTTGTGACGGCCTCCATGTTCACCCGGCTTCTGTCCGGCTGGCCTTCCGCATGTTCGGCGCGCACCGGATGGTTCTGATTTCCGATGCTCTCCGGTGCTGTGGTATGCCTGATGGGGAGTATGAGCTGGGTGGCCAGCAGGTTTTCCTGTCTGGCGGTGTGGCCCGGCTGGCTGACGGCACCATTGCCGGCTCTGCCACCAACCTGTTTGACTGCATGACCCGGGCCATTTCCTTTGGCATTGCCCCGGAGGACGCCATTCGCGCCGCCTCCTGGAACCCGGCCTGCGCCCTGGGGACCCAGGACGAGGTGGGCTCCATTGCCCCGGGGAAATGGGCAGATTTTGTGGTCTGCGGTCCGGACTTTACCCGGAAACAGGTGCTGATCGGTGGCCAGCCTCTGTAAAACCTGAATTCGGTCCCACAGGCTGTGTCATGGAACCTCTCGTGCCGTCCGTTACGTTAGGTGAAGGATGGCACGAGGTGTTTTTGCCCGGACCGGGTGGGACTTCCCAAGATTTTGATGACATTGAGGATGTTATGCTGAAGAAATATATTGGAGATAGGAAGTTTTATGCCACGGTGATGGCTGTGGCGGTGCCCATCATGATTCAGAACGCCATTACCAATTTTGTAGGTATGCTGGATAACATCATGGTGGGGCAAGTGGGAACGGCTCAAATGAGCGGTGTGGCCATTGTGAACCAGCTGCTCTTTGTATTCAACCTGTGTATTTTTGGCGCGGTGTCCGGAGTGGGAATTTTCACCGCTCAATTTGCGGGCTCCCAGGATCACGTCGGCGTCCGGCACACCTTTCGCTTCAAGATTCTGGTGTGCCTGCTGCTGACGGCCCTGGGGACGGCGCTGTTTCTTCTGGCTGGAGAGCCGCTGATCCGGCTATATCTCAAGGGAGAGGGGAAGGTGCAGGATGCCGGGCTGTTTTTGGGCTATGGCATGGATTACCTGAAGGTGATGCTCTTTGGCCTGCTGCCCTTCGCTCTGGCCAATGCCTATTCCGGAACATTGCGGGAGACGGGGCAGACCTTGGTTCCCATGGCGGCGGGCATTGGGGC
The DNA here is from genome assembly GCA_900545515.1 of uncultured Eubacteriales bacterium. Taxonomy (GTDB): domain Bacteria; phylum Bacillota; class Clostridia; order Oscillospirales; family Oscillospiraceae; genus Faecousia. Next base: position 5,776 of record UQZA01000056.1, read on the forward strand.
TGTGCTGGTGAACCTGGTTTTGAATTACATCCTGATTTTTGGACATTTTGGCGTACGGGCTATGGGTGTTCGGGGCGCGGCTCTGGCCACGGTGGTTTCCCGGTATGTGGAGTTGGCCATTGTGGCCCTTTGGACTCACACGCACGGGGAGAAAGAGCCCTTCATCCGTGGGGCCTTTCGCTCTATGTTTATCCCGAAGCAGCTGACCGGACGGATCCTAGTTAAGGGTATGCCCCTGCTGGTCAACGAGGCGCTTTGGGCCAGTGGCATGGCCTTTTTGAATCAGTGCTATTCTCTGCGGAGCCTGGACGTGGTGGCGGCCACCAACATTGCCAGCACCATCTGGAACGTATTCAGCGTTTCCTTCCTGGCCATGGGCAACGCCGTTGGCATTCTCATCGGCCAGAAGCTGGGGGCGGGGGAGCCAGAGGAAGAGGTGCGCAGTGCGGACCGGAAGCTCATTGCTTTTTCCGTGGTGTTTTGCCTGGGCTTTGGGGTTGCGCTGGCGGCGCTCTCCCGAGTTTTCCCCCAGATTTACAATACGACGGATACGGTGCGAAGCCTGGCTGCCAGCTTCATCTGCATCAGCGCTCTGTTTATGCCCTTCTGCGCCTACACCAATGCGGCCTATTTCACCCTCCGGTCCGGTGGGAAGACCCTGGTGACATTCCTATTTGACAGCTGCTTTGTTTGGTGTGTCTGTGTGCCCTTGGCTTATGTGCTCAGCAAGTACACGTCCCTTCCCATTGTACCGCTGTACTTTCTGTGTCAAGCTACGGAGACGCTGAAGTGCTTTCTGGGCGGTTATATGCTGAAGCGGGGGTCCTGGATTCAGAACATCGTTCAGGCCAGCTGAGCCCCATCGGGAATTTTTGGGACAGCCGTATAGTTTTTCTGGTTTTAGCAAACAATACCTCTGCACATGTTAAAGGAGGTATTTTCCATGACTCATCGTCCCTTTTCCCTGAGCCGTCGGGGCAGGCGGTTCCTGGCGCTGGCTTTGGCCGCGTGCATGCTGTGCGCGGCGCTGCCCCAAGCTCTGGCAGCCAACCCGGAGGTGGATGCCGGGATGGTTTATTGTTTCCAGTCGGCCGAATTTCAAACGGGGGCTTCTGACGACCTCACCGGCATCTGCGTCACAGGCGTTCCCCAGAGCGGTCTGGGCACCGTGCAGCTGGGGAGCCGGGTCATTCTCCCTGGGGACATCCTGACTACGGGGCAGCTGGACGCCATGACCTTTCATCCAGCCTCTGCCGGCGGCCAGGAGGCACAGCTCACCTACCTGCCCATTTATGGTAACCGGGTGGAGAAGGAGGCCGTCATGACCATCTCCATCCGCAGCAAGGAAAATCAGGCGCCGGTGGCAGAGAGCACGGCTTTGGAAACCTACAAAAACCTGGAAGCCACCGGCACCCTCACCGCCACGGACCCGGAGGGGGGGAAGCTGACCTTCACTGTGGTACAGGCCCCCAAACGGGGCGAGGTGACCATTGGAGAGGACGGCGCTTTCACCTATACGCCCAAGAAAAACAAGGTGGGGAAGGACTCCTTCAGCTTTACCGCTACCGATGAGGCGGGAGCCGTGTCCAACGAAGCAACGGTGACCATTGAAATCCTGAAGCCCTTGGACAACACCACCTATCAGGACATGACCCAGACGGCCCATGAGTTCGAGGCCCTGTGGATGAAAAACACCGGCCTCTTTTCTGGCTCCCAGGTGGCGGGTGAGAACTGCTTTGGGCCGGAGGAAACGGTGACCCGGGGCGACTTCCTGGCTATGGTGATGAAGCTTTTGGAAATTCCCCTGGAATCCACGGCCACCAGCTCTGGCTTTGCCGATGAGGCCGATGCGCCGGACTGGCTCCTGCCGTATCTGGCTACGGCCATGCGCCTGGGGGTGGTGTCCGGCTCCCGGGAGGATGGCAAGGTGGTATTCCGTCCCAACGATGCCATTACAGGCGCAGAGGCTGCTGTGATGCTGCAAAATGTCTTGCTGCTCCCGGTTCCTGCTTCGAAGACGGAGGAGGTGGCGGCTCCCGCCTGGGCCCAGGACTCTGTCCAGGCTATGACTGCGGGAGGCGTCTGCCTGCCTGATGCGGATGCATCTGTCACCCGGCTAGATGCTGCTGTGATGCTCTACCGGGTCAGCAAGCTGGCGGAAACAGCTCCCGGCCTGGAGGTCTTCCGGCGGGCGGAGTAAGCGCAAAGGGAGAACCTGGGTGTCTCAAGACAATTTTGAGACACCCCAGGTACATAGGCAGTGTGGAGAAATCTTTCATTTTTTGCGTTTTGCGTCTTGACAAATTCCCGATTCCTGCTATAATAATGAACGTTCCTGCGGGTGTAGCTCATCCGGTAGAGCGCCACCTTGCCAAGGTGGAGGTAGCGAGT
>UQZA01000057.1 GCA_900545515.1 uncultured Eubacteriales bacterium
CCTCCAGCATCCGCAGAAGCCCTCCGTAGTTTTCTCCCTCCGGCTTCCCCAGACAAATTAGGTTTCTATTCATAAAACACAACGGCCCCATGAGGAGCCGTTGGTTTACAAGGATTCTTTGAAGTACTCTTGTTTACTGTGGCAAGGACAAGAGCTTCAGATACTTAGGTTGTTCTTCAGCCGGGATCTCTATAATATCCATCGCCTCGCTGGCGGTCACCTTGAGTTTCCTCATCATACTGCGAATATTTTGCAAGCGCTCCCGGTCAGTGCCTTCTTCAATGCCCCGCTCAATGCCCCGTTCAATGCCCTGCTCAATGCCCCGTTCAATGCCCTGCGCAATGCCTTGCGCAAGTCCCTGCTTACGGCCTTCCTCAATAAATCCTTGGCTCAGATTACACATTTCAGACACCGTCCTTTCCATGCTGTGTATATCAGAAAATTCATACTCGTCTTCTAAAATCTGTATGACCTGTCTCGGCGTGCATCTGCCTCCAAACAGCACCTCCAGCATCCGCAGAAGCCCTCCGTAGTTTTCTCCCTCCGGCTTCCCCAGACAGATCATGGTCACATTCATCAAATCATAGTTCTTTACCGGTTCCTTCACATGACCCACCAGGTGCCGCTCCTGGAGGGTGTAGCTGGTAATCGTATTTTCCCTCTCCTTAGGTGGGTGGGAGCAGATCCAAATGGAGTATACCTTCTGGATTTCTCCGTAGTGAGATTGGGTGAAGACGGACCCATATTGGGCCGACAGCATCCGCCCACAGTAGTAAATGGCCCGTTTCACCAGGGGATACCCGGGGTGATACTTGCTTTGGGCTTCGATGTTGATGATGAGGCCGATTGTTCCGTCCTTGCCTGGCGCCACAGCGGAAAACCGCACATCATAGACCACACGCTCTTCTGTGGTGGTGCTGCTCTCGGTGGACATGCCCTGAATCTTCGGCGGGTTCGTCTCATCCGGGTGGACGCCCACCTGGCCCACCTCTGGGTCGTGTTCGATATAGCCTATGATCTCCGGAATGGTACAGTCCTTGTATTCCGGTACACAGGTCTTCATAATGTGCGCCAGCACTTCTTTATAGGCCAGCATATCCTTAAACACTGCATCCTGGCTGGTACTTCCGTCCATTCGGCCAATGCTTCCGGCCATTTGCGTTTCCATGGGCATCTCCCTCCTTTTCATGGTAACATTCTTCATTCATATTATACCTGTTTCTGGCTACCCTGTCAAGGCGTTTGCAGTAGATTCAGACACAAGGTCGATACACAGGAAAGGATACACCCGGTTTGAATGAACCAGTTGGGTCATCGTTCTTGCGCATTCTTTTTGGGGGTAGCAGACCCTTTCCGAAGCTGCTGAATTCGCGTGCACAGGTTTTCATTTTCAAGATGTAAACTTTCGCATCTTTGGGACAAATCATGGTTTTCAAATGAGAGTGCCAATGATTGTAGCTCGACCGGCATTGCTATTCCTCACTTTTATATCTCCTTCCAGCAGTGCAGGCAGAAGCTCCGTCAAGCGGATATAGCGTTTGATCTGCGTGGCGCTTTCTCCAACCTGCGCAGATACTTCCTGGTTTGACCTGGCTCCACCTGACTTCGGGCCCAATGGGTCCGAAGTTAAATCGGATCTGTGTCCCTGCCGGTTTGTGGGGTATCGCTGTTCCTCATCCGCCTGACAAAGCTCAGCATTTGAAATCGCAAAGTCACTTGCCAGTAGCACGTGATGAGTGCCTATGGCAGTTTGCACTTGCCCCAGGGGAAGGCAGGGCGATTCCACGCCAGTGATGGGTGAGTAATTTGTGCCCCAAAAAAGTAAATGCTGTTGCCCTGACGATGCGGGGTTCTTGGGTGACAAATGCTGGGGAATATGGTATAATAGCTCAAACATCATTTTGCGTATGGGAGGGGAGGCTGTGTGAAGCGGATCAAGGCGGTTTTGGGCAAGAAATGGACATATCTGTTGCTATTGGTTGCGCTTGGTTGGATCTTTTGGCTGTGGATTCTCCCTTACCGGTACACTGCCATGGCTCTTTGGGGCATTGCAGGGACGGTGGGGGTTTATGACCTTCTGGCCCGCCTGGGGCGCAAACATCCTGCCCCTGCCAGGCGCATGAGGCGGCTGTTTACCGGTTGCCTTTGTCTGATCCTGGCGCTTATGACTGTAACGGGAGGACTGGTACTCTCCGGCGCAGGGGGAGCTGAAGACCCGGCGTGCGCCTATGTAGTGGTGCTGGGCGCAGGGGTCAATGGAACCCAACCCTCCCCCTCTTTGGAAGAGCGTTTGGAGGCGGCTTTGGCGTATCTTCAGACGTATCCGGAGGCACAGTGTGTGGTTTCCGGAGGGCAGGGCGGCGGAGAGAATATCACCGAGGCTTTGTGTATGTACACCTGGCTCACAGACCGGGGCATCCCACCGGAGCGGATTTGGCAGGAGGAGCGAGCTTCCTCCACCCAGGAAAATCTTCGGTTCTCTCTGGAGCTCATCCAGGAGAAAACCGGCAGCCGCCCCCAGGAGCTGGCGGTGGTTTCCAGTGAGTACCACCTGTACCGTGCCTCCTGCATGGCCCAGGAGGAGGGGGTGGAATGCCTGGGCGTCCCCGCAGCGACCTACCCTCTGGTTTTGCGGCTACACTATGGATTCCGGGAGATTTTTGGCGTTTGGTATTTCCTGCTGTTTGGCAGATCACAACATGGAAGGAGAACATGACATGGATAAGCAATACGCAAGCTATGCTGCCCAGCAAGCGGCGGCACTTCTGGGGGTAGACAGCCCCACCGGCTTTACAGACCGGGCGGCAGCCTGGGTTTTGGAGGCTTTCCAGGGCCTGGGTTTTGAAGCACGGCTGACCACCAAGGGCGGTGTGCTCATTGACCTGGGGGGCCAGAATGTGGATGACGCCCTGCTGCTGGAAGCCCATACCGATACCCTGGGGGCCATGGTGGCGGAGGTGAAAAGCTCCGGTCGCCTGCGCCTCACCCCGCTGGGGGGCATGAACGCCAACAATGCCGAGGCGGAAAACGTCCGAGTCTACACCAGGCAGGGGAAGGTACTGGAGGGTACCTGCCAGCTGTGCAACGCCTCGGTTCACGTCAACGGGGACTACTCCAGCGCCAAGCGGTGCTTTGACACCGTGGAGGTGGTGCTGGACGCGAAGGCTGACAGTCGGGAGGAGACGATAGCCCTGGGGGTCCAGGTGGGTGATATCGTGTGCTTCGAGCCCCGTACCCGCATCACAGAGACCGGCTATATCAAGAGTCGCTTCCTGGACGACAAGCTGTCTGTGGGCATTTTGCTGGGCCTGGCCAAGTACCTGCATGACAAGGGCGTGACCCCTGAACGCCGGGTTTACGTCCATGTGACCGTTTATGAAGAAGTGGGCCATGGCGGCGCAGCTTCGGTGCCGGCAGGGGTGACGGAGGCCATTTCCGTGGACATGGGCTGTGTGGGTGACGGCCTGACCTGCACGGAGCGGCAGGTCTCCATCTGCGCCAAAGACTCCGGCGGCCCCTACTCCTATCAGGTGGTGGGCAAACTGATTGAGGCCGCCAAGGCAGAAGGAGCCGATTACGCTGTGGATGTGTATCCTCATTATGGCAGCGACGTGGAAGCCACTTTGGGCGCCGGCTGTGACATTCGCCACGGCCTCATCGGAGCTGGGGTTTACGCCTCTCATGGCTATGAGCGGAGCCATGTGGACGGTGTGTACAATACCCTGAAGGTTCTGAAGGGCTACCTGCATATTTGAGGAGGGGCATATGAAATTTTCTGAACTACCTTATCATAGGCCGGATCTGGAGACGCTCCGGAAGGAACTGACGGCGGTTTTGGAGCGGTTCCAAGCTGCTCCGGACTCCGCTACGGCGGAGGCGGCCTATCTGGAAATGGACCGGGTGTTTGGCAGGTATTTGACCCAGCAGGTGATTGCCAGTATTCGCCGGGACATCGATACCCGGGACCCCTTCTATGAGGGGGAGAAGGCCTGGTACAACCAGGTGGGACCGGAGCTGCAGCCCCTGCGCAAGGCCTGGGTCCGAGCCACACTGGACAGTCCCTTCCGTAGCCAGTTGGAGAAAGTCTATGGGGCCACCTCATTTTTGAACAATGAACTGAGCCTCAAAACTTTTGCCCCAGAGATCATACCGGATCTGCAGCTGGAGAACCAGCTGGTCTCGGCCTATACCCGTCTCTTGGCCTCGGCGCAAATCCCCTTTGAAGGCGGCGTATATACCCTGGCCCAGTTGGCTCCCTTTAAAGAGGATGCCGATGACGCCCGCCGCCTGGCGGCCTGGGAGGCGGAGGGCCGGTGGTACCGGGACCATAGCGAAGAGCTGGACAGCCTGTTCGACCGGCTGGTCCAGGTTAGGGACAAGATGGGCAAAGCCCTGGGCTTTGGCGGCTACACCGGTCTTGGCTACTGCCGGATGCAGCGGAGCTGCTACGGAGAAGAGGAGGTGGCCCGGTTCCGGGAGGCGGTGCGGAAATATCTGGTCCCCGTGGCGGAGGAGATTTACCGCACCCAGGCCAAACGGCTGGGGAAGGAATACCCCATGAACTTTGCTGATAACGCGCTCACCTTCCGCTCCGGCAATCCCCGTCCTGTAGGAAATCCGGAGGAGATTTTGGAGATGGGCTCCACCTTCTACCGGGAGCTGAGCCCAGAGACCGAGGAGTTCTGGAATGCCATGCGAGAGATGGAGCTGATGGATGTGCTGGCTCGCACCGGCAAGGCTGGGGGTGGCTACTGCACCCAGCTTCCGGATTACCACATGCCCTTCATCTTTGCCAGCTTCAACGGCACTTCCCACGATGTGAAGGTGATTACCCATGAGGCAGGCCATGCCTTTGCGGCATATATGAACCGGTTCCGGAGCCCAGCGGACACCTGCCTACCAAGCTTAGAGGGCTGTGAGGTCCACTCTATGTCCATGGAGTTTTTCTCTTGGCCCTGGGCGGAGGGCTTTTTCGGTGGCGATGCCAGAAAGTTCCGCTATTCCCATCTGGCAAACGCCCTGACATTCATTCCCTATGGTGCCATGGTGGACCACTTCCAGCACCGGATTTACGCAGAACCCAACCTGACGCCTCAGCAGCGGCATGAGGTTTGGCGGGAGCTGTTGGGCCAGTATATGCCTTGGGTCAAGCTGGGGGAGATTCCCTTCTACGGCGAGGCCATGGGTTGGCAGCGGCAGAGCCATATTTACAAGACACCTTTCTATTATATTGACTATTGCCTGGCGCAAACCGTTGCTCTGGAGTTTTGGGCTAGGATTCAAAGAGACCCCCAGATGGCATTTGAAACCTACCTGAGCTATACCCGTCTGGGAGGCAGCCAGCCCTTTACAGAGCTGCTCCAGTCTGCCGGACTGGAGAGCCCCTTCCAGGACAGCTGCCTGCGGTCCATCTGCCAGGAGGCCTACCGGTTCCTGGAAGCGTACGACCTCACCGGGATTGCATAACCCGTTTCCCTTTCTTTTTTAGCGTCGCCGTGGTATGGTATGGGGGACAAGCCCACAGTCCTGCGGCCATGGGAGGTATGCGATGGACGATATGGCATATATGGAGCAGGCCTTGGCATTGGCCCGGGAGGCGGCTTTGGAGGGAGAGGTCCCCGTGGGCTGTGTCATCGCTTTGGGGGACCGGGTGGTGGGCCGGGGCAGGAACCGGAGAGAGCGGTCCAGAAATGCCCTGAGCCATGGGGAGCTGGAAGCCATTGATCAGGCTTGCAAAACCCTGGGCGGCTGGCGGCTGTGGCAGTGCACGTTGTATGTCACTCTGGAGCCCTGCCCCATGTGTGCTGGGGCGATTGTGAACGCCCGGATTCCCCGGGTGGTCTTCGGAGCACGGGATCCCAAGGCTGGGGCATGTGGCTCTGTGTGTAATTTATTTGCAGAGCGTTTCAATCACCATCCGGCGGTTACAGCTGGGGTGCTGGAGGAGCCCTGCGCCCAGGTACTCCGGGACTTTTTCCGGGACCTTAGGGCGGAGCTGCCCAACAGAAGAAAGTGGAAAAGGCCGGAATAGAAAAAGAGGCTGCTGCAAAGGAAGCTTTGCGGCAGCCATTTTTCCACCTGGACAGGGGAGGAACGTCTATGGAAAATTGGAACAAGCGGGTGAAACGGACTTGCGTTGGGGTGCTGCTCCTGGCTATCCTCTTGCGCCTGGGCGGCAGCGGTCCCATGGCGGCCCCAGAGGCGGAGAGCGCCGCTGCCTTTTTTTTATACCTGCAGACTGGGCGCGTGGCCCGGCCTGGAGAGGAGATGGTGTCGCCTGCGGTTACCATCCCCAAGGAAACACAGCCTACCACTGTATTTACCTTCCCCACAGCTCCCTTAGAAGGGGGGCCCCTGTCCTTTGAGGCAAGCGAAGCGGAGAGCATCGAGATCAAAAATGGAGGAACCTATGAGCCGGATCTGGGGTCGCTGCTGGAGGCGCCGGTGAATCTGGATTTCTCCGGGGAGGACCCCCGGGTTTTGATCATCCACACCCATGCCACCGAAAGCTATACCATAGAGCCTGGCTGGGAGTACACAGCCTCCTCCGACTACCGGACCTTGGACCCGGAGTACAACATGATTCGGGTAGGGGAGGCAATGACCCGCATTTTGGAAGAAGCGGGCATCCCGGTCATCCACGACACCACATTGAACGATTATCCATCCTATAACGGCTCCTACGACCGGACGAGGGAGAATATAGAACGCTATTTGGAGCAGTACCCCTCCATACAAATGGTCATCGACGTGCACCGGGATGCAGTGGAACTGTTGGAAGGAGGACAGATGGCCACTTCCGCCACCGTCAATGGAAAGCCCTCAGCCCAGGTGATGCTGGTCATGGGCACCGACGAGGGCGGGCTCACCCATCCGAACTGGCAGGATAACCTGTCCTGGGCCCTGAAGCTCCAGGTGGAGATGGAGCGGCAATACCCAGGCCTCACCCGCCCCATGTCCCTGCGCCCGGAGCGCTATAATCAGCATGCCACTCCGGGCTCTGTACTGGTGGAGATTGGCACCGCCGGGGATACTCTCCAAAGAGCTATCCTGGCCAGTGAGGCCTTTGCTCACACCTTAGTCACGCTGATCCAAGGCCTGGGCCTCCGGTAGCGCACATTCCGTCTGCTAAATTTTTTCGGGAGCGGCGGGAAATTGTGACAAAAAACGGTTGCAATCTCCCGCTGCCTCTGCTATAATACATCTGTCGCGCGGGTATAGTTCATCGGTAGAATGCGACCTTCCCAAGGTTGATAGGTGGGTTCGACTCCCATTACCCGCTCCATGTTGTGAAAACACTATAGAAGCCGAATGCAAAAGATTCGGCTTCTATAGTGTTTTTTATTTTCTCAGGTTTTTCAAGGGGAAAAGTACCGGAATCTCTACAAACCTAAACTCTCCCCAGAATTATCCCATACAAACAGGTACGGGAATCTCCAGTAG
>UQZA01000058.1 GCA_900545515.1 uncultured Eubacteriales bacterium
CTCCTCATAAGGACATCTTGAAAACACCAGATTAAACCGATTGAGAGAATCTCTTGGTGTCGACCAAACGGGAATAGCCATCAACCATTTCATCGTGGTTGGTGGCTATTCCTGTTTAAAGGTATATTCATGTTGAAATCCGAACCGGAATCTTTGTAAAATTCCCTACCGCTCTTTAACCAGAAACAATGGGTAACCGCATGCCTAACCGGGAGAGCAGTTCGTTGGTAATCGTCCCACAGCATGCAGCCAGTTCCTCTGCCCGAATCACCTGACCGCCATCCCGGCCGATAATAGTCACTGTATCGTCAGGAGCGACCTCCGAAAGATCGCTGACGTCCACCAGCAACTGGTCCATGCACATCCGCCCCACCATAGGACAACGCCGGCCCTGAATCAGCACCTGGCCGCCCCGCTGAGGCAGATCCCGGGGCAGACCGTCCGCGTAGCCGATGGTGACCACCGCCAGATTGGTTTCTTGCTCTGCCTGAAAGACCCGCCCGTACCCGGCGCTCTCTCCGGCTTGCACAGTGCGGATACTGGCCACTCTGGCCCGGAGAGACAGAACCGGCCGCAGGTCAAGGCTTCGCTGAACAGGCGCATCATCGCTTCGAACTCCATAGAGTGCGATTCCAGCCCGGACATAGTCACAGGGCTGAGCTGGGAGGTTCCAAAGTCCATAGCTGGACTGGATATGAACTTTGCCGGGATCATATCCGGCAGTTCGGAGCCAGGCCACCGTATCATAGAACAAGGTCAGCTGCTCCTGGGTGTAGGCAACATCTTCGGCTTCCAGGCTGTCCGAGACGTATAGATGAGAAAAGACACCGTCCACTACCAGGTTTGGAAGCCGGAATGCCTCCAGGATCTCCTTCCGGTTTTCCGCCAGGATGCCCAGCCGGTGCATCCCCGTGTCCAGGGCCAGATGGACATGGACACGCCGCCCTCTGGCTGCCAAGGCCCGCCCGTGGTCAATATCCGCCACCGTCTGGGTCAGATGCCATCGTGTCAAGAGCGGAGCTTCCTCCGGGGAGGTATAACCTAAGATCAAGATCGTCCCCCGGATGCCCGCCTTTCGCAGAGCAATCCCCTCGGCCAGGCAGGCCACGGCAAAGGCCCGGACGCCCGCTCGCTGTAAGGTGCGGGCGGTCACTGCCCCGCCGTGACCGTAGGCCTCCGCCTTTACCACCGCCATCAGCTCTGTCCCCGGGGCCAATGTGTTCCGCAGCACCTGGGCGTTGTGCCCAAGGGCCGCCAGATCCACCTCCCGCCAGGCCCGAGCGGTGGGGCTGGGCTTCTTTTGAAGCCTCAGCAGGCAAGGGGCGGAGAGCAGCGCACTGAGCGCCAGCACCACAATAAAATGGAGAACACTGTTTTCAATGAGCATTTCTCCCAGTCCCAGTAGCTTTGCCGCTCCCCGGACCAGTACGATGCAGAGGGGATGGAGCACATACATGGCTGTGGAAAATTCCCGGACTTTCCTGGACTCGCCCTTGTTTCCGCCCAGCAGCAGAGAAAAAAGGCATACTATGCACAGGGGGAGGGCGAGGTACATGCTGTCGTGGCGCTGGACATCCATGCGATGGAGCCACAGCCCCTCGGCGCTCATGGCTGCCAGAGAGAGGAAGAAGCCCGCCAGAGACAGCTTTTGGTTCCACCGCCTTCCGGCGGCCCCAAGCAGAAGGAACAGTGGCGCGAAGAACAGGCCATTGCGGGTATAGCCGCACAGTGTAAAAATGCCGTCGTAAAGGGTCCGAAGCAGCGGGATCTGGGAAACCAGTCCATAGTAACTGTCCCCGCCCAGACCGATGAGATAGAGTAGCGCCGCCACAGGCAGAGCCACCCGCAGGCCCAGCCGGCTGAGCCACCGGGCGATGACGATGCCCAGAATGGTCGCCGGGAAATACCACAGGTGGTAGAAGGTGCCGTCCACCAGCAGTTTCCGCAAAACATCCGCCGGACCGGTGAAGCTGCCGGCATAGAGATTCACTGGCAGATACAAAAGGATGCAGACGCCGTAGAGCAGGCAGAGCTTTTTCAGCTGCCGCCCCACACCAGCCCAGTGATTCCGGCTCAGAAAGTACCCAGTGGTCATCAGAAAGAATGGGACTGCCACCCGGGCCAGTACCCGGGTAAGCCAGAAATCAGCCATGGCAGACACATCCGCCAGGGGCGAGGTGTGGTTCATCACCACCAGCAGGACTGCCGCCAGACGAAAGAGGTCCAAAGTCGGGACGGTTTTCTTAGCCGTTCTCATGGGTATCCCCCCACCATGTCAGGATAAATCCCTCCACATTGTCGCCGGATATCTGGCAGCAGCCCTCCGGCACTTCCACCTCTGTGACGGCTCCGGCGGCGGGCACATAGAACACCTGGGCCATGCGGCCGTTTTCCAGAGCGACGCTCCGGGGACCCTGCCGCAAAAAGTCCCGGTACTCCTCCAGACACAGCCCGTTGGTTTCCATCAGCTGGGCGTGGGGCGCCCCCACATAGCGGAAGTGCCACGGCTCAGCCGAGATCCCGGTGACTTCCTCCTTGCCCCGCTGGTAGCGTTCGATAAAGCCGTACCGGGCCGCCAGACGCCTAAATCTTCCGCAGACGCCGTCATAGGGAAAGGCAGGCCGGATGAAGTCGATGTATCCGGCAGCCTTTCCCAGGTCGATGGCGAGGCCGGTCTGATGCTCACTGCATCCTGGAAGGGCCACATACTGGCGGGTAAATGTCTCCCCATGCTCCGCCATGGAGTCGTCCCAGATCCGCTGCTGTTCCTGCTGGCTCCGCCAGCCGGACACCGGCACGATCTCCCGCTGTCCCCCCGCCTTTTGGATACAGGCAGACAGTAGCTGCCGTGCCCGGCTTTCAAGAAGAATGTCGGGGTGGTGCGGGTCCACCGAGGTCAGCGCAGATCGCTCTTTTTCATGCAGGGGATGCGCCCGGTTGACCAGGACCAGCGGCCCCTGAAAAATCTGCTCCCGGGGAATCGACACGGTTCTCATCCCGCCACCCCCAACTCGATCAGGCGGGTCACCAGCTCCCCAAAGGAAATGCCGATGCCCTGCATCATGCTGGGGTAGCGGCTGTGGGCGGTGAAGCCGGGGATGGTGTTGACCTCATTGAAGACGATCTCCCCATCCGGGGTGAGGAACAGATCCACCCGGGCGAATACCCGGCAGTCCAGGGCACGGTAAATGGTTTTTGCCGCTGCCTGGATCTCTGCCGCCTTCTCCGGCGGGATGCGGGCGGGACAGTGGATGGCGGAGGTCTTTAAGGTGTACTTCTCCTCATAGTTGAAAAAGCCCTCCGACAGCGCAATCTCGTCCACCAGACCCACGGTCAGTTCCTCGTTGCCCATGACCGCGCAGCCCACCTCAAAGCCGGGGATCGTCTCCTCCAGGATCACGGCGCTGTCGTGGCGGAATGCCTCCTCCATGGCGGCGGGCAGCTCTTCCGGCCCGGAGACTTTGGTGATACCGAAGGAGGAACCGGCCCGGACCGGCTTGACAAACACCGGGTATCCCAGTTCCTCCGCTGCCTGGGCGATCCGGCTGAAATCATCGCTGGAATGAAAGACGTGGCTCCGGGGGACCCGGATGCCGGCCAGGGCCGCCAGCTGGTGGGCCCGGTCCTTGTCCATGCACAAGGCGCTGGACAATGTCCCGCAGCCGATGACCGGGACCCCGGCCAGTTCAAAGAGTCCCTGTACCGTACCGTCCTCGCCGTTCTTGCCGTGGAGGACTGGGAATACCGCGTCAAAGAGGAGACGGCGGCCGGAGCCGTCCAGCAGTAGTAAAGCGTGGGCCTCCCGTTCCACCAGCGGGGTGCAGGGGATACAGTCTGCCGCCTGCTGCCAAGTACCGTCCTCCAGCCGGGAGAGGTCGCCGGTATAGCAGAGCCACTGCCCCTCCCGTGTGATGCCCACAGCCAAAGGAGTATAGCGGGCGGGGTCCATGTGGGACAGCACCGCATAGGCGGAATGGAGAGAAACTTCGTACTCCGTGGAGCATCCGCCGAAGAGAACGAGAATGGTTTTCATGGGATAAGACCTCCTAATCAAAATAAAGCGCCTGGTTCTGATACTGAAATGGTACCAGAACCAGGCGTTTCATACTTGTCTATCTACCAACGGATGCCTTGCAAGTTTTCTGCGAAATTCTTGTGATTTTCTTACGGCGCTTCTGAATGGTCTGACGGAAGACAGATGGTGAAGGTGATCCGATCCTCGGTGCTGTCCGCCCGAATGGTCCCGCCGTGGAGCTCCACGATCTCCTTGGCGATGGCTAAGCCAAGGCCCGCACCACCTGTCCGGGTGGCGCGGGAGCTGTCCAGACGGAAGAACTGTTCAAAGATCCGGTCCAATTTCTCCTGGGGGATGTTCTTTCCCGCATTGGAGAAGGTGAGTACGATTTTCCCGGCCTCTATCCGTCCGGCAATTTCCACCGTGCTGTCCGGCAGGCTATAATAAGACGCGTTGCGCAGGAGATTATCAAAGACCCTTGCCAGCTTATCCGGGTCACAGGAATAGTGCAGCTTGGGCGGCAGATCCAGGCTGCATGACAGCCCCGATTCTGCGAAAATGGGGCGGAATTCGCTGGCGACCTGCTCCAGCATCCGCGTCAGGTCCACGCTCTGCCGCTCCAGCTCCAGGCGAGAGAGGTTGAAGCGGGTGATGTCGAAGAACTCGTTGATGAGGTCCTCCAGCCGCTCCGCCTTCTCCAGGGCGATGCCGGTGTACCTGGCCCGGATCTCCGGGGAGATCTGAGGCTCATCCCGCAGGAGGGTCAGGTAGCCGATGACGCTGGTCAGGGGCGTTTTCAGGTCGTGGGCCAGATAGACGATTAGGTCGTTTTTCCGCTGTTCTGCCTCCCGGGCTGCCCGGGCGTCCCGGAGAGCCTGCTCCCGGGCCAGATTCAGCTGGATGGAGATGTCCTCCAGGGAATCCGGCAGCTGGATGGGCTCCTCACTGGGGCGGGATAATTGCTCTGCCGCATTGGCCACCACGTCCAGCTGCTTGATGGGCTTGGAGATAAAATAGAAGCTGATGACCACCCAGCCCGCCAGCACTGTGACGATGCAGACCAGAACGATGTAGTCTCGGACCCAATTCAGGAAGTCGTAGAGCGGCGAGGGCTGCCAGGTGATGCTGGCGCAGATGATGGAGCCCAGGAATGCCAAGGCCATCACTGCGACCACCCAAGCCATGAGGACCAGCAGGTAGCCGCCCCAGATGCGCAAAGACCTCCGGCGGCTGCGGGTATTTCCTTTCTTACTCAATGGTGTACCCCACCCCCCAAACGGTCTTGATGAATTTGGGCTTTCGGCTGGGCTCGTGCATCTTTTCCCGTAGCCGGGCGATGTGACTCATGACGGTGTTGTTGCTGTCCATAAACGCCTCGCCCCAAACATGTTCAAACAGTTCCTCGCTGGACACCACATTCCCCCGGTGCTCACATAGATACCAGAGAATGGAGAATTCCAAGGGCGTCAGGGCCAGTTCCTCGCCGAACAGGACGCACTTGTGAGTGGCCTTGGAGATCTGAAGGCCTCGAAAGTCGTATTCGGTGACCTCCTGGACTGTCCCCTCCCTGGGGTTGTACCGGGTGTAGCGGCGCAGCTGAGTCTTGACCCGGGCCACCAGTTCCAGAGGATTGAAGGGCTTGGTGATGTAGTCGTCCGCTCCCAAGGTCAGCCCCATGATCTTGTCCATATCCTCCACCTTTGCGGTGAGCATGATGATGGGGAACAGGTGGTCCTCCCGGATGCGCTGGCAGAGGGTAAAGCCGTCCATGTCCGGCAGCATCACATCCAGCACCGCCAGATTCAAGCGTGTCGTCCGCACACAAGCCAGGGCGTCGGAGGCATTATAGAATTTGTGGATGGTGAAGCCTTCGTTTTTCAGATAGACCTCCACCAGATCTGCGATCGCAGTCTCGTCATCGACGACTAAAATATGTGTAGCCATAGTTGCCGGCCTTTCGTGTTTTTCTGCATTATAGCACGGAACGTATAAAAAAGCGAGTATGACTCTTGATTTTTCCTAAACATGTCCTAAAGGGGACTGTTGCGGTCTCCTGTCTGCGCAAAATTCTCACCAGACTGTATCGAAACTACGATCTTCCAGACTCCTGATTTCGTAGGGTCGAAGTCGTGAAGCTGCGCCGCAGTGCTCTGTCATCCTTCGCTGGCAGGATCGGTCTGCGTATCATACGATGAACATTCCTCCAGATCTGCAGCCTGCTACCCGGATAGGCTTTTTTCAGCTTTGTGACAGCACGCTCCTTTGCCTTTTCCACGGCGGACTCCTTCATCATGTGGTACATGCCGATTTCCTTCAGCGAAGTTTTTTCAAATCCGAATACGCCGTAGAATTTTCCGAGGATGTCCCTGTCCTTCTTCGGGAGAGCATCAAATAGTTCCTGCAGCAGCTCAATGCAGACTTTTCGATACACGACCTGCTCCGCAGAAA
>UQZA01000059.1 GCA_900545515.1 uncultured Eubacteriales bacterium
TGACGGCCAGGGCGGCAGTGGACAGGCCGCTGGACGCTTCCATCTGCTCCAGGCCAGGGCGGTCCTCCAGGACGATGGAGACCCGAACCAAGTCGGTGGGTGCATAGGACGTGTCCTGGGGGATGTCCGCAGGCTCCCGCTCCAGGGGGGCGTCTGCCTCTACCTGCCGGAAGGGGACGCGCTGCTCCTGGGCGGCCAAAACCGTTGGCCCCAAGGACAGCACCATAGCTGCCACCAGCAGGATGGACAGAATCCGGTTGAGACATTTGCGTTTCATGGTATTCCTCCGTTCTGATGTTTCAGTGCAGCAAGTCTACCTTGCTGTCTGACAATAGAGTAACACACGTCTTGTTAAAATGCAAGAAGTATTTTCCCCTTTTTGCTGAAACCGGTCAAGCCGGCGGCAGTTCTGCTCTCAATTGGCAAATTATGTCACAAACTGAAGGATAAACGCCAGACCTTACGTGTTTTTACTGGTGCGGCGGGTCGGATGAGGAACGGCGATATCTTGCTGGACGGCAAGGAAAAGTGATTCAGACGTAACATGTTCTCTTTTCAACGAAACTGTCTATCAATCAGTTCGGTCTTGCCGTTCCTCATCTGTTCCGGCTGCGCTGCGCCGGTTGGAATGGTAGAGTCACTTGCCAGTTTCGCTGCTGCCGTGGCAAAATATCCCCGGGAAGTTGCAACCTGCCAGTACAAATGGTACAATGGTCCCAAAACGGCCTTCCTGACGGATCAGATGGCCCTTGCAGAGGAGGAAGTGGTATGCCCTCATATATCATGGCCCTGGATGCCGGGACCACCAGCAACCGGTGCATTCTGTTTGACCGGGCGGGGCATGTATGCAGCATGGCCCAAAAGGAGTTCACCCAGTTTTTCCCCAAACCGGGCTGGGTGGAGCACGACGCCGAGGAGATTTGGTCAGTACAGTTGGAGGTGGCCCAGCAGGCCATGCGGAACATCGGCGCGTCAGCCTCGGACATTGCCGCCATTGGCATCACCAACCAGCGGGAAACCACCGTGGTTTGGAACAAAAAAACAGGCCGCCCCGTCTGTCCGGCAATCGTCTGGCAGTGCCGCCGGACCGCCGGGTATTGCGACAGCCTGAAGGAGCGGGGCCTGGTGGAGCCCATCCGGCGGAAGACCGGCCTGGTGCTGGACGCCTATTTTTCCGCCACAAAGCTCCGGTGGATTCTGGAGCAGACGCCCGGCGCCCGGGCACAGGCGGCGCGAGGGGAGCTGTGCTTTGGGACCGTGGAAACCTGGCTCATCTGGAAGCTCACCGGGGGCAGACTCCATGTGACGGATGCCTCCAATGCCTCCCGGACCATGCTCTTCAACATCCACACCCTGCAATGGGACCGGGAAATTCTGGAGGAGCTGGGAATCCCCCTATGCATGCTGCCGGAGGTCCGGTCCAGCAGCGAGGTGTACGGCATGACCGAGCCCGGCTGGTTTGGCGCGCCCATTCCCATCGCCGGTGCAGCCGGGGACCAGCAGGCCGCCCTCTTTGGTCAGGCCTGCTTCCAGCCAGGGGAGGCAAAATGCACCTATGGCACTGGGTGCTTTCTCCTGATGAACACCGGGGACAGGCCTGTGGACTCTCAGAACGGCCTGGTGACCACCATCGCCTGGGGCCTGGGTGGAAAGGTGCAGTATGCCCTGGAGGGCTCCGTGTTTACGGCTGGTGCCGCCATCCAGTGGCTGCGGGACGAGCTGCACCTTCTGGACAGCGCGGCAGAATCGGAGTATCTGGCCCGCCAGGTGCCGGATACCAACGGTTGCTACGTGGTCCCCGCCTTTACCGGTCTGGGCGCGCCTCACTGGGATTCCTACGCCCGGGGGACCATCGTGGGCCTCACCCGGGGAGTGAACCGCAATCACATCATCCGGGCCACCCTGGACGCTCTGGCGTACCAGACGGTGGATGTGCTCCGGGCTATGCGGGCAGATTCCGGCATCGATCTGGCCGCCCTGAAGGTGGACGGCGGTGCATCGGCCAACAATTACCTGATGCAGGCCCAGGCGGATCTCACCGGCGCGCCGGTGCTCCGGCCCCGGTGCGTGGAAACCACGGCCATGGGCGCATCCTACCTGGCCGGATTGGCGGTGGGGATTTGGAGTAGCCCCCGGGAGGTGGCCCGAAATTGGTCGGTAGACCGAACCTTCCAGCCGGAGCTGGAACCGGAGGAGCGGGACAGGCGGCTTACAGGCTGGCACAGGGCAGTGTCTTGCAGCCGGGGCTGGGCAAGGGAGGAGGCATGAAAGAAATACAATACCGGCCCCTCGGGCCGGAGGAAATCACCCGGGATCTGTTCCGCAGCTTTGAGCGGCGGCAGGTGGTAGACTGGTGCTGGCGGCGGGAGAGGGGCCAATGGGTCATCCGTCAGGACCCCTTTGTGGACCAGTGGAGCGAGGCGGACTATGCCTTCCTCGTGACCTGCCTGCAGCACACCCTTTCGGCGGGCGGAGTTGTGTTCGGCGCATTTTGTGAAGGAAATTTGAAGGGCTTTGCCTCTGTGGAGCACAATCCCTTGGGTTCCCGCGGGCAGTATCGGGACCTCACCTCCTTACACGTGTCCCAGGAGCTCCGGGGGAACGGATTGGGCCGCCGTCTATTTGGGCTGGCAGTGGATTGGGCCAAGGGCCAGGGGGCGGAGAAGCTGTATATATCCGGCCACTCCGCCGTCGAGACCCAGGCCTTTTACCAGGCCATGGGCTGCCGGGAGGCAGAGGAATGCAGCCAAGAGCATGTGTCCCAGGAGCCCTTCGACTGTCAGCTGGAATACGTGCTATCCATGTAACAGGACACCGTTTAACCGCCATCTCTGGGGTTAAACGGTGTCCTTTGTAGAGCGCTTGGATCCTGCACTGGCGCAGCAGCGGGAACGCGCAAGTCCGTACGTTTGGCCTGAGGCTAGGGGTTTGCCACCACATCCACGGCTTCCACATCATAGTGGGCCAACACCGCCAATGCTTCCGGGCCAAACCGCTCGCCGGAAATGACCACTGGAATGGCCGGGGGGCAGGCGACGGTGGGAGCGCCGCAAATGCGCCCCAGGGCCTGGAAGGTGGGGATGGTCTCCTGGGGGGAGAACAGCGCCTCCCGGGGTGTCATCGCCTGGATGCATGAGGCTCCAGGGAGCACCGGGGGCGCCGGGAGAGCGGGGCCATCCGGGGCTTTGCCCAGGGCTTGGATGACCCGTTCCAAGTCCCGGGAATGGTTTTCCGGCGTGACCATCAGCACCACCTCGTCCCGGCTGGAACATTCACACTCCACCTGATGCTGCCGCAGAAGCCCGGCGATCTCCTTGCCAGAGAGCCCGGACCGGGCAGTGTGCAGGGTCAGCCGGAGAGGGTCCGTCTCGGGGACGTGCCAGCCCAAGCCCTGAAGCCGGAGGCGGAATGCCTGTAGCTGATCCTGAGCCTGATGCAGCCGCTCCCGGTAGCTGCCCGCCAGATACCCGTTGCACAGGTCCAGGGAGGCCAGGGTGAGGTAAGAGGGGCTGGTGGAACCAAACATGGCCATGGCCTGCTTGGCCCGGGAGGCCATGGCTGGGGGCGCCTGGCGCGAAATATGAAGATAGGCCCCGCCGGTGAGGACCGGCAGGGTTTTGTGGGCAGAGTCACAGCAGAGATCCGCCCCCAAATCCATGGGATGGCATGGCTTCGGCAGGAAGTGCAAATAGGCCCCGTGGGCATTGTCCACCAACAGAAGGGTCCCGTGCCGGTGGCACACCTGGGCCAGCTCTTCTATGGGCTGCATCAGCCCCAGATAGTCAGGGCTGGTGACGTACACCGCTGCCGGGGGCCGGGGCAGGGAAGAGAGGGCCTGGTCCAGCTCCTCCCCGGTCACGGGGCAGGAGCAAAGGCTCCCACCCGCCTGGGGCCAGAGCCACCGGACCGGCAAATCCAACAGGGCAGCAGCGTAGACAAAGCTCCGGTGCACATTCCGGGCCGCCAGGATCAGCCGGTCCGTCCCGGCAGGGCGGCAGGTGAGGGCCAAACACAGCATGGCCCGGATGCACAGGCTGGAGCCCTCGGTGGAGTACAGAGTCCGGGCGGCGCCGAATAGAGAAGCAGCATGCTCCTCACTCTCCCGGAGGATGCCCGCCGCCTCAAACAGCGCGTCCGCTCCCTGCACCTCCGTGATGTCCAGGGCCTCGCAGCCCAGAAAGGGCTGCCCCTTATGCCCGGGCATGTGGAGGCGGCTCACGCCGCTTCCGGCGTAGGCCCGGACGAAGTCCGCCACAGGGGTGTTCACAGCTGCTCCTCCAGGGCCTGGGCGACCTTCATCATAATGGCGCATTCAATCCGCTTCCGGAACAGCTGACAGCCCGGCTCATACACGCCCCGGATGGAGCCGGTGGCGTGGTAGGCGTTGGCGGCACAGCCGCCGGAGCAGTACAGCTGGGCCCAGCACTGGGCGCACTCCGGCCTGGCGTAGGCGTTGCAGCTGCGGAATTCCTCCCGCAGGGCGTGGTTGGTCACGCCGTCCCAGATGTTGCCCAGGCAGTAGGCCTCTTCCCCCACAAACTGGTGGCAGGGATAGAGGTCCCCCCAGGGGGTGACGGCCATGTATTCCGTGCCGGAGCCGCAGCCGGAGATCCGCTTGTAGATACAGGGGCCGCCGGTAAGATCCAGCATGTAATGGTAGAAGGTAAAGCCCCGGCCCTCCCGGTCCCGGCGGAGCATCTCTTTGGCCAGAATCTCATACTGCTCCTTCACCACCTCCAGGTCCTCCGGGGTGAGAGCAGCGGGGTCGTCAGGGGCGCAGACTACAGGCTCCATGCTCAGCTCCCGGAAGCCCAGGTCCGCCATGTGAAACACGTCCTTGGTAAAGTCCGGGTTTGCATGGGTGAAGGTCCCCCGCATGTAGTAGCTCTTGTCTCCCCGGGCTTCCACCAGCTTCTGGAACTTGGGGACGATCCGGTCATAGCTTCCACGGCCGGCGTAATCCACCCGCAGCCGGTCATGGATTTCTTTCCGTCCGTCCAGGCTCAGGACCACGTTATCCATTTCCCGGTTGGCAAAGTCGATGACGTCCTCGTCGATGAGCATCCCGTTGGTGGTGAGGGTGAAGCGGAAATGCTTGCCGTGAGGCTCCTCCTGGGTGCGGGCGTAGGCCACCAGATCCTTCACCACCTGCCAATTCATGAGAGGCTCTCCACCAAAGAAGTCCACCTCCAGGTTCCGCCGGGAGCCGGAGTTGGCAATGAGGAAATCCAGAGCCTGCTTCCCCACCTCAAAGGACATGAGGGCACGATCTCCATGGTATTTCCCCTGACTGGCGAAGCAATAGGAGCAGTTCAGGTTGCAGGTGTGGGCCACATGGAGGCACAGGGCCTTCACCACGTTGCCGGAGCGCTGCTTCAGCTCCCCGGCCATGGGGGCAAAGTGGTCGGGGGAGAACAGCTTTCCTGCCTGTTTCAGCCCCTCGATGTCCTCCAGACACTGCCGGAGGTCGTCCTCCGTCACATCGGTCTGGCCGGCGTATTGTTCCAGGAGTTGATCCAGGATTTCCTCGGTGGAGTGGGTTTCATATAGAGAAATGGCATCATAAGCCACCGGGTCCACGGCGTGGACCGAGCCGGAGCAGGTGTCCAGCACGATGTTGAAGCCATTGAGTTGATATTGATGTACCAAAATGGCACCCTCCTTTGCAAGTAAAAGAGGCCTGCTGCAAAACAGCCAGGCCCAGCCTGACCCCACAGAACTGCATGAAGCTCTGGTCTTCTATGCAATCTTCTGTAGGGAACGGTCATGACCGTTTCCGCTTTGCAGCAAGCCCCGTCCATTTTGCCCAATGGGTAGGCTTCCACATAAATGGAAGAAAACCGGCTCTCGTTACCGGTCAGCCTTCTTTGCGTTCTCGCACTGCTGGTTGGCAACGCCGCAGCTGGTCTTGCAAGCAGACTGGCAGGAGGTCTGGCACTCCCCACAGCCGCCATTCTTAGCGCTGGCACACAGGTCCCGGGTCTCAATGGTCTTGATTCTTTCCATAATACGGTTCTCCAATCTGGTTGAAATGGATTTCTGCCACATAGGGCTCGAAAAGTAATGCAAATATACCACATATGGGGGGTAAAGTCAAGGCTGACGTTCCGATATTGAATCAGCTTCGTTGATCTTGACGCATGATCTTGTTTATGCTATACTCTCCATTAAATGCAGTATAGCACAAGGAACCTCTGGGATAAAATGCCAGTCTGCAAGGCGTAGGGATGTGAGTAAATATTCTGAACGTGTGGGCATGCGGAAATATATACATATTATGATGGTTAAAAAAATAAAAAACAAAATATTTAAAAATCG
>UQZA01000060.1 GCA_900545515.1 uncultured Eubacteriales bacterium
ACCAGGCCGTTGGTGCTGTCCTGAGGGGCGGGGATTTGGATGGAAATGGTCTTCTCATTTGCCTGGGGAGCCTGCACGGTCTCTTGCGGTAGGGACTGAAGCTTGCCATTCACTGGCTGCTCCTGCTGATTGGTGGCGGAATGGAGCGTCCCGGCGGAGATCTCCTGCGTTTCCTGCAATGCGGACAGGTCCAGCTGCTTCATGGGAAGCTCTGCTTGCAAAATAGGCAGAACACATCCATTTAGGCTCTGGGAGCTGGGGATTTCGCCATTGGATTCGGCGCAATACAACACAGCGGGGTAGTTTTGGTCACCCAGGTTGCCCAAGCGCACTGCCGTCAGGTTCAGACTGTCTGGCTCCTTGGCGTACAGTAGGAACAATTCGCTGGTATCTCCGGTAAAGTAGGACAGCACCAGATGACCGGTCTGCTGGTCCTCCACCATGGAACAGTACTGGAAATCACCCTCCTGCAGGAAGGGTAGTTTACCTGCCAGGTCTGTTGAGAGCAGGCCGGTGATGTAGCAGCCGTAGCCATCGTTTTCCAGTGCGTACAGGTTCAAAATCCAGAGGTAACCTGCAGCATCCAGAAGGTAGAAGCGCTCTGTATCCTGAACGATGTCCACTGTGGTACCATCCTCCAAAGTGGACTGTGCGGTCACCTGCTCATAGCCGCCAGAGGCGATTGCCACAAAGCTGCTGCAGTTGGTGGTCATGGTCAGGTAGCCTGAGAGATCAAAGCCGGAAGTCAGCTGGGCATTGTCTGCCAGACTGCCCGGGCTGCCAATATACGGTCCGTAAATGCTGACGGCATCGTCCGGTTGTCCCAGATACTCACACACTGCCATGTCCCAGGACGGCAATCCCCCTTGGACTGGCCCGGAGGTCAGTAGCGTTTTGCCTGTACTCTCGTCCACCTGGCGCATGGTATAGTTCCGGTCTGCTCCCTGGACGTACAGGTGGTTGGTGCGCTTTTCATAGGCTGCAGAAATGGGGGCAGCCTCTACCGTGGGTCCCGCAGTCCAACCGTCGTTTTGAGCCATATCCCATGTAAAGAGCTGTGCCTGTCCGCCCTCACGTCTCACGACGCCCTTTAGAGTCAGGTCCACCGGCTCCACGGTCACCTGGCAGGAAGCGGAAAAGCTGGGGTCCAGGGCCGAGGTAGCAGTGACGGTGCAGACGCCTGCAGACAGGGCGGTTACTCCACCGGTTTCATCCACGGCAACCACGGCGCTGTTGGAGGAGGTCCAGGTTACCTCCCGATTGGAAGCGGTCCAAGGCAAGACAGAGGCTTCCAGCTGCGCCTCCTCCTTTGTTTTTAGCGTCATGGTACTGGCTGACAGTGCTACCTGCTCCACTTGTTCTGTCATCTGGCTCCAGCCAGCGTCTTCGTGCCGGTCCAAATCCCGAACAAAGAGGGCCACAACCGGATCATCAAAGAAATTCGCCGGCTGCTTCTGGCACGCGGCTGTTTCCGGATGGATTTGGAACAGCTTGGCGGTGTTGAACCAGTCCTCACTTTCGCTATCATATTGGGTCCAATACAAGAGGCCATCGTTGCAGTTCCACTCCAGGGATTGCCCGGTGCTGGTGGCTACAGGTTCTACGGTGATCTCTTCCCCTGTCCACTCGTCCATGTCGGTGTATACAGGCTTTCCTAGCAGCTCCGGTGTGTCCATCGCCTCCAGGGTGAAGCGGTACAGGCCATTGTCATCACAGCTCAGGCTGTAGAATGTTCCGCTTTCATCGCAGGCCAAGGTACTGGTGCGAATCCCGGGATTGCCAAGCATCGTGCTTTCACCGGTGCGCTTATCTATGCGTACCAGGCCGTCCGCCTCGGAAATGCCGTAGAGGTAACCGTCCGCAGGGTTGTAGGCCAGGTCTGTAGGGGCCGTTTCCAAGGTCCGGATATACTGGGCGCCAGACCGCAGGTCCTCTGTTTGTACATACAGCCGACCTCCGGAAGTGCTGGAAAATACGTAACCATCTGCGTTTGTGGCGGCGATGATGTCGCCTACTTCGCTGACTTGCTCGCCAAATTCATCCTCACTGTCCTGGTTAAATTGCAGCCATTCCCCAAACCAGAAGGAGCCGAAGGTATATCCCTTCTGTACATTACCCAAGAGCTCTCCCAGGCTGATATCGTAGGCGGCAACGTTTGCAGCATAATCATATACAAAAATCCGCAGACGATCGCCGGTAAAACTTCCCAAGGTCGTGACGGAAATTTCAACCGTCTCTCCACCAGTCTGCTGGTTTGGAGTTTTTAAGCTGAAGATCCCACCATTGTCCGGATTTTGGACGATGCATGCAGCGATGTAATGATTGTCTTTTGCGGTTACAGTTAGGGTTTTCTGGATGGGATCTATGCTGACGCCGGTGATTTCCGGTGCAGTATTGTCGATGGTCACAGGCAGGCTGATGCTGGCGCCCTCGCCCAGTTCCTCCCAGTTGATCTGACCTGTGGCAGGATTTACGTAATACTCTGGCACAAGGGTAAGCTGCACCTGGGCCTTCGTTCCCTCTGGCAGAGGCTCGCCCTTGGCGTTCGTACCCTGCCAGGTCAGGTTCGCTACAAGCTGCGACGGAATCCATGCATCGGATGCGCTGTAATAGAAGCCGCTGTTGATGCCATCTAGGTTCCGTTCTTTGTAAATCTCGCCGGTTTCCGGGTTAAAAATTTGCACCTTGCCGCTGGCGGCATTGCGGATGGGATTCACAAAGTATTGGCAAAGTGCGTCCCCGTTTTGATTGTTCAAGGAAGCCCGTTCCGGGAGATAATTTTCTTGAGGTCCAAAATTTGAAACTGGGTTTCCGCCCCAAATATAGGAGTTCGAGGAGTTTGCGGAGATTCCAGTGATGGCGTTCACATAGGCAGAACCCATATAAGGACTCTTGACATTTGCTCCTGCATCATAAACATATAGACTTTCATTTTCAAACATAGAGGCGTCTGTCCAGTTTCCATAGAAAGCCAGTACCGGAATGGAGTGGGTTACACTCTGGACCCCCTCGCTGGTGGCAGTGGGGGCCGCGAATACATAGCCTTGCACATATGCGCCCGATTCGTACTTCTCATCCAGGGCTTTCTTCTGCGCCTCGGTCAGGGTCATGGTCACGGTGATGTCTGTCTTCCCACCGGCGGGCAGGGTCACGGTGCCACCGTTCAGGCCTTCCAGAAGCAGGTAAGCGTCATAGGTGGTCACGGCTCCGCTGCCGTCCAGGTCAGCGTAGTCCAGAGCAAAAATTTCCTCCCGGTTACCGGCAATGTAATCCAGCAGAGCTTGGGCGTCGTCCCGGTTGACGGTTCCATTGCCGTCAAAGTCCATGTGGATGAGGCGGCTATCCGCTTCCACGGTTTTGCCGTCCACGGTCCAGGTGACGTCCGCATCCAGAGTGGTTGTGGTCTTACTCAGATACCAGGCCGTTTCAAATTCTTCGCCGATTTCCTCCAGCCATTGGTCGCTCTCTGAGGCATAGTCCTCAAACAGATCTTGGGTGAACAGAGCTGCAGACAGCAGATACTCCTGACTCTCATCCGTCAGGTTGCTCAGAGTGAAGCGGAATTGGTACTTGCCCGTCCGCTCCGGATCGTCCCCCAGCTCCGCCTTCACCTTACCGTCAGGCTGGCCGTCTACCAGCACATAGGAGCTGGCGGAAATGGCGCTGCCCACATTGGCCAGGCCCGCGCCCTGCTGGATGGCGGGGTAATAGGAACCGCTTTCTACGTCCATCAGGGGTTCGGCCGTGCTCATGAGAAGAGATTGCGCCAAAACCCGGGTGCTAAGGCCTGTCTGCTCCTGCAAACCGGCCTCTTCCATGTACTGGGCCACCAGGGCGGTCATGCCTGCAATCTGGGGAGAGGCCATGGAGGTGCCGGACATGGTCTCGTAGCTCTCGCCACCGGGAATCACGCCGTTCACCGAGTAGATGTTGCCGCCAGGGGCGGTGATTTCCGGCTTCAGCTCCAGGGAGCCGGGCACGCCCCAGCTGGAGAAGTCGCTCATGGTGACAGGGGTATCGTATACCACGGAGGAGGCGCCCTCCGCTACGGTCAGAGTTCCGGTGTAATACCAGGTCTCCCCGGCTTCGTCCTTCACAGCTTCCGCTTGCTCCTTCATCCAAGCGCCGTCTGCCTGGGTGATGGACACGCAGGGGGCGGAGCCGGTGTAGTCGCTCAGATCCATGTTGATGGAGCCGGCTTCGTTGTTATAAATGAGAATGGCCGCCGCTCCGGCTTCTGCCGCATACTCGGCCTTATCCGCAAAGCTAATCTCACCCCGGGCGCACACAGCTACTTTGCCAGTGAGGTCTATGCCGTCCCATGCCTCATCGTCGCCAATGCCATCAATGAGCACATACGCCAGGTCCTGCCCGGCCAGGGTGGCCATGGCATTAGCAGTAGATTCTGTTTCCGTATAGAAGATCTGACGGTCCCCCACAGTCAAGTATTGGCCGGTATAGCCCACATTGTCCGCAGAGGCTACGGTGAAGGAATTGGTGTAGGAACCGGGGGAGCCCACCATATCCAGGCTCACGGAATCGCTGTACAGGTGGCCGTTCCAGGCGCCGTCGGCCCAGGTACCGGCGTTGCCGGCAGCCACGGCCACCACGGTATCCGTCTCCTTCAGCTGCTCCAGGAAGCCTTGATAGGTCTCGTTGTCAGTATTGCCGGGATTGGAGGAACCCAGAGACAGGTTCACCACGTCGCAGCCCAGCAAAATGGCGTCTTCTATGGCCGCCATGTAGTCGGAGTCATAAGCGCCGCCGTTTTTGCCAAAGACCTTCATGGTGATGAGCTGTGCGTCCGGGGCCACGCCCTGGACCTTCACCGCTTCCAAAGCGCTGACAAATCCATCCTCTGTCTTTATGTACCGGTTTGCAGTGGCAATCCCCGCCACGTGGGAGCCGTGCTCACCCTGGTCATCGTTGTCGTGGGTCACATCCAGGTCCCCGTCCACGTAGTTGTAGTGAAAGGGCAGCTTGGCGGTGCCATACAGCTGCTCCACCGTGGGGGTAGCTGCTGTGGGCTTGCCGTTTTGCAGGGTCCGCTTATAGGCGTTCAGCTGAGGAAGTACCGCGCCGATTTCCGCTGCATCCAGAAGATCATAGGCTTCGCCGCTGGCCTTCTCGTCCTCCGCCAGTGCGTATGCAAAGGCGTCGGCATCAAAAGACTTGTGATCTGTGTCGGTACCGGTGTCAATGACGGCAATTCGCATCCCTGCACCGGTATATCCGGCGGCGTAGGCGGCAGAGGTACCAATCATCTCACCAGAGGTTGCCATATTGGGGTCGGCCTCTCCTGTGGCGTACACCGCAGGCTCATACCGGATCTCCAGAATGACCTTCTTCACCCCGAGTACTGCCTGGATGGCTTCGATGTCTCCATAGGCCACATCTGCGGAAATCAGGTTGGCCGCCAAGGTCAGGTTCCACACCACATCCAGCTCTTCCCCAGATAGGGCCTGCCGGGAAATGGTCTGGGCCATGGTCTCCTGGCCCTTCTGCAGACCGGAGCGGTAAGCCGTGGCGCCCCCGTTAGAAACAATGTCCGCCGTGGCATAGCCCCGCTCCAGGGTGGAGGGCTCCTCCAGGACGATTGAGACCCGGACGGTCTCATTCGCGTCATAGAGTGTCTCCGGTGTTGTCTCTTCAACCGGTTCCCGGAGTTCCAGCACCTGGGCGTCCTCCACCTCAGTGAAAGGAACCTGCCAGG
The DNA here is from genome assembly GCA_900545515.1 of uncultured Eubacteriales bacterium. Taxonomy (GTDB): domain Bacteria; phylum Bacillota; class Clostridia; order Oscillospirales; family Oscillospiraceae; genus Faecousia. The sequence continues at coordinate 5,714 of UQZA01000060.1, forward strand.
TTCCATTCTCCGGTGCGGCATAGGCCGCCGGAACCAGGGACAGCACCATACACACTGCCAGCAGCAGCGCAAGGGCCTTGCGAGTACGTTCTCTCATCTTTGGACCTTCTTTCTGATTGGCTTGGTAACACTTGCCGGTTTGCAGTTTATGCACCAGCTTTTCCCGTTTACTGCAAACCGGCAACTTCCACTTAGGGTATACCAAGTTACCTGTCGAAATGCAAACCCCTTTTTCATTTTTTATTGCTCTCGCCGCATACCCGTAATGCAAAGGCACCAAACATCAGTAAAGCAAAAGCCGCTATCTCTCCCGACATCTGCATAGAAACCCAGGGATCATGATACCAATCCGTTTCCTCCATTCTTGCCACCTGCTTTAGAGGGGTAGGACCATGTGTCTGTCTGGCAGAAATATGGTGCCTTTTCAATCCGAATTTAGTAAATTCGTAATGCCTACTCTAGCCCGTGTAATCACGCGCGAGTTGTGAACACTTTTTTACGATGTCTCTTAACCGCTTCCGCTTCTACTTACTTAAATATATTTGCTAACATTTTATGTAAAACTTCTCATTA
>UQZA01000061.1 GCA_900545515.1 uncultured Eubacteriales bacterium
AGGTATAATGGAAGGTTGTGGCCCAGTCTTCGTCCACTGCCGTGATCAACTGGCCTTGGGTGTCGTAGGTGTAGGTGATTGAGTTTTTGTTTGGCAGCTGTACGGACTTGATATTGCCGTTTGCCGTATACGCGTAACGGTAGGTTGGCGCTCCCGTAAATCCGGAATAGGCTAGCGAGGAAACCTGGGTGGTGGTCTGGTTCCCGGAAATGGTGCGGTAACCGTACTCCTTCAGATAATGCAGGGTAGAGCCGGTTTTCGCGGCGGTACCATACAGGCGCTTGATGCTGTCATAGGAGAAGTTCAGATTGTCTCCGTTGGCAGTTGTCATGCTGGTCATGCTGCCGTCGTTGTTATTGTAGCTGTATTTCTCAGTAAAGGTTTTGCTTCCAATCTGATAGCTCTGCTTCGTCATCCGGTTGTCTGCATCGTAGATATGCTCGGTCCGAAGAACTGTTTTTCCGCCCGAGACCTGACTGCTGCGGATGAGACGGCCCAGAGAGTCGTACTCATACCGGTAATCGTCCAGGATGTTGTGGGAGCTGTCCACCACCTTGCAGCGTCCTGTATTTCCGTTGCCGTCGTAAACGTAAATCTCGGAGTAGCTCAGGCTGCCGCCCTGGGTGTAATGGCCTATGGTAACCACCCGCCCGTACTGGTCGTAGGTATAGGTTTCATAATCGCCATTGGCGTGGGTCATTTTGGACAGGTACCCATTGTTCCCGGCATACTCGTAGCTGGCCAGGGTGGGGCCTGTAAGCCAGGAGGTGGGCGTGCCGCCTGTGGCGCTCTGAACCTGGATCCTGGTGGTGTTCCCCCATGCATCCAAAGTCAGGTGGTACCGCTGCCAGGGCCGCGCTTGGCTGTCCTTGGAATAACGGCTGGCCTCGGTTTGGACGCCATTGGTATACCCATAGTATAGCACGCCGCCCGCCGAATTGGAAGTCCGGTATTGCCGGTCGTTGCCGGAGACATAGGAGTACTCGGTAGTGGAGGTGACTCCAGTATCAATTGGTGTGCTGGTGGATGTATTGCGGCCCAAGCTGTCATATGCAAAGGTAGTTGTTCCGCCGTTGGCGTCGGTGACGCTGGCGGTGTGGTCTTTCTCTGCGGTGTACGTGGCATGGGTCTGCAGATAGAGGCCGGTCCCATCGCTCTTTTGTAGCTTGGTGCCCGTGCTGTTGCCGGCCTCATCGTAATCGGCTGTGACAGAGACACCGTCATTGGTGGCCTTGATCATATTATGGTTTTTATATTCGTAGTGATAAGAGCCATATCCACCCGCCGTCTGGTCAATCAGGTCTGCGCCATCGTATTGGAAGGTCTCATCGCTGTTCCCTGTGGAGGTAGTGGCCTTCAGATTGCCTTCGTCATCGTAGGTGTAGGTTTGTGCCGGTTCCTCCACCAGGGAGATGTCATCAAAATGGCCCACGTTGACATTGTAGTCATAGGCCGTAATGACCGTAATGGTGGAGACTGTCTTGTTCCGTTGCTTCGGCACCACGGAAGCGGAGGCATACTGCCAGTCGGTGTAGTTGCAGTCAAAGGGGACATAGTGGTAGTCTGCCGCTGTGCCGTCTGTATAGTCCACCTTGGCAATGAGGCCAAAAAACCGCTTGCTCTCGCTGTTGTCCCCCTTCATGTCCGTAGCAGAAGCACAGTTGGGCGCAGAGTGGGCCTGAGCCCAGCCGGACAGGATGTAGGTGCTGTCGGAAGTCTGATAGATGGGAATAACTTGGGACGCCCGGCACTTGTCCGTAATGGCCCCCTGGATGGACATGCTATAGCCTTCCCTTGCGCCTTCTGTTTTGGGCTCAACTTCACCGGGGCCCTTGGTCCAGTAGGTGGAATTTAGGCTGCAGTCTGCCGTTGCGCCATTCCACAGCTCAAAAGATCCAATCTGTACAAGATTTGCGGTGGAAGCGCCGCTTTCAGATACATCGGATTTTGTTTCCTCCAGCTGCATGTCGTCAAAGGCGCCAAAGGCGCTGGCGTTGCGCTGGATAGCGTATACCTGATACCAGCCGCTGCTGCCGGGGGTATAGCTTACCTCCAACCGGGTCCAGCCGTTGTTGATCTCTTGGGAGGTTTGGTAGTTCAGGAGCTCGCTGGCAGCAAGCACCGCTCCGGAGTCATTCCGGAACTGCAAAATCATACCGCCGTCCTTCCCATAGCGGGTCACCCCAGCCGTACTGGCCCAGGCGGAGAAGGTGTAGCGAATGCTTTTTTGGAGGTACACCCGCTGATACATGCCCGCACTGCTGCCGCCCTCAGTGGTGGATACCTTCTCCCCTTTGATGTAGGTTTTTAGAAGGTAATTTCCGGTATGAGGTTTCAGAGCGGGGCTGACCTCCGGAATGCTGTTGCGGAAAGCCGTGGAGACCTGAGAGCTCTGTTCCGAAACTGCCTCCACCCAGGGATATCCGCTGGTGTTGCTCTTTTCAAAGCCACTGTTGTTCAGCCGGTTTTGCGCTAAATAGCCCGTAGCTGCCGCGCCAGACAGGCGGTTTTTTGTCTTTGTTTTGGAGTTTGCCGTGTAGGAGGCGTTGGACACGCCCAGAATGTGAGAGCGGTCCGTGTTGAAATTCACAATATTGACCGTTTTACCAGTGTGGTCAAAGGTGTACCGGACCACCGTATCGTCGGCGGTATCTTTTTTCTGATCCGGGCCATAGAAGCGATACTCCTTCATATTGGGGCTGTACACCCAGAGGTGCCACTGGCTGCCTACGGTTTCCGTGCCGGTGACGGAAGCAGCTGCAAATTCCCGCACCTTCTCCACACAAATGGTTCCCTGAAAGTTGCGGTAGGTCAATCCAACACCCACCTTGGCTTCCTCGTCGTAGGCTTTCAGCAGGGTGCCGTTTTCGGAATTATAAATGTACCGGGCGGAGACGTTATCCGGGAAGGTGATCCGCTTTAGGCGGGAGAGGCCGCCCTCAGGGTCGTAATAGAGGTGGGTCTTCCTGCCGCCAGCATCTGTGATGGAGACCAGCAGATTGTTGCTGTACGCCAGGGTGAACAGGGTAACCGGTACATCCGCAGCTTCTCCGTTGTCATTGATGCGGATGATTTTACTGATGTAATTGGCGCTGCCGCTGGTGGGCTTCCAGGTATTGGAGCCGGCGCTGTATTCCTTGCCGTTGTACAGCAGGTAGATGGCATTCCCATCCGCGTCGCCAATTTTGGTCAGGTAGCCGTTGTAAAATTCTTTTACATTGTCCTTCTTATCCGTCAAGATGAATTTGGAGCCGTCTACCTTCAGAGACAAATTCAAGCCGTCCTCATCTTCGTAGGGACTGCTTTTCCCGGTGATCTGGAAATAGTGTTCGCTGCCATCTGCGTCATTATAGACATAGTATTCGATGCTGGCGTCCTCGGTTTTCACCGTAATCTGCCGGATGGATTCCTGGATGGATAGCTTCCAGCCCGCGCCGCATTTCATGCCCGAGTAATTGACCGTATGGATACCGGCAACATCGGAATCCGCAAAATAGTGATTCCCGTTGGCGGAGTTGTAGTAGGCGGTGATGCTGAAAGGCATGGTATTGCTGGAGGAGGAAACCAGGGTGTTGGCCAAAGTCAGCTGAGAGGTATAGTCGCTGATGTACCCGGTACCTGCCCGGCCTGCGGAGATGGTTTGGTAAGTATAGTATCCCTCCAAACCAACATTATTGCGATAATACACGATGAACATGGGACGGCGTGTATTTGTAAAGGTGTAATAGGCAGTGCAGGCGTAGTTTGTGCTCGTAAACCCGGTTGGGGCATATGGGGTAATAGCCAGTGTCCGGTTATTAATTGTAGGGTCAGTATACCAATTGCAAACTGCTCTGGAAATATCCCAATCAATGTATTTTCCCGTCGAGCCGGTTGAATAGAGCTCTGCGTAGTCTTCCACGGTCTCGCTATAGGCAGGGGCCGTATTCCAGTTGATATCGTAGATCCAGCTGGTGTAGTTGGAATAGCCGCTTGGCTTATCCCCGGTCACTTGGCGAATCTGACCATAAAATTTGCTCATGCCAACATGGCTGTAATCCATCTTGTACAGGCTGACTGTGGCGCCCACGACGGAGCAGTTGGCAGGAATTGTAGGCAACGTCTTAAAGTACAAATAGGCGTTGAGATTTTTATTGGCGCCGCCCTGATTGCCCATATAGAGCTGACTGCCGTTGTACTTTTGACCAGGATATTCCTGAGATACGAAGTTCGTAACAATATCGTCATTTACATTGCCGGCTGCAACAATCAGGGCCGGGTCAATGGTAACGGGAAGGGCCCGTCCCTCCTGATGGATCCATGCAGGATCTGCGGTGACAGTCAGCAAGTAACCATCTGCCACTTCTGCAAGATCATACCACACGTCATAGGACACCTGGCAATTGGCATCGACCATGTACGGCGCAGGAATCTTATAAATTGCTTCTCCGTTGGCATTGTTCAGCAGGATGGAACCGTCTTCCTGCGCAGCGGGTGTCAAATCAGACAAAGAGAGTCGGAAGCGGTATGTATAACTGGTTTGAAGCTCGTTAACGATGATGCTCTCCTTGATATTGAGACCAATGGTATCATACTGGAGATCCACGCCGGGGAGAATGTCCGGATAGAGAACCGTAGAGCTGAGCTTAGGCAACTCCACCTGCTCCGAAATCTCACCAGTGTCCCCATCGTCCAAGCTGAGAGGCATGATCTCACTGCCCGGATTGATGACCTGGGCCTGAGACTGCTGGAGCAGCCCGGCAGGAGGTATTACCGCAGGTTCCGTGGGGGGCTCGGAATCCTGAGGCTGCGTAGCTTCCTCTGTGGGCGGTGTGGTTGTCTCCAGCAACTCTGTTGGAGCAGTTTCTTCTGTGGGGACTTGCGTGGACTCCACAGGAGCGGTTGGTTCTGTCTCCTGCGCCAGGGAATCCTCAGCAGGCGCTGTGGGTGCACTCGTTTCCTGTTCCTCTTCTTCCGGCAGGCCCGAAGCCCCTGTTTCTGGCTGTGTCCCTTCGTCAGCCGAAGCTCCCGGCGGCGCAGTGGCTTCCTGAACTTCTGTGCCAGGGTCAGGTGTTGTTTCTTCGCCGGGAAGAGATGCCTCTGAAGCAGCCTCGCCTCCTGCCGGCTCATCTGAGATATCTTCTGTAGACAACGTAGTTTCAACAGGAACTGTGACCTCCTGTGCAGCGGATTCGCTTTCCTCCGGTGGCGCTTCCTCCGTGGACTCCGGATTGGCTGCGGCCAGCAGCTGATGGGCCGTGGCTTCTTGCATGAGGGACATGGAAACCTCATACGCACCCATCCTGGAGGAGAAAAGATAGCCGTCCGGCGTAAATACAGAAGCAAAGGATTTTACTTCACCGCCGTTGACCGCCGTGTAAGCCGGGGCGCTTCCTGTGCTCATCTGGGCGGCAGCGGCAGAGAGGGTGTTGTCGATATCCATCCAGACCGCGTGTTCGCCGTCCCCTTGGGCGTAGTGAACCGGCATACCATAATCTACGGCAATATAGCTGCCGTCTGAAAGCCGGTAGTGTTTTTCATTTTCGCTCCGCAGTTCCTCCACTTCGCCGGTAACAGACACCGGTTCTTCCTGAAGTTCTTCCGAATCCTGAAAGAAAGCTTCCGTATCATTGGGCGTTGCTTTCAAATCCGTAGCCCAAATGCGGGTGGGCAGGAGCTCAAATGTCATGACCAGTGTAAGCGCCAGTGCAACCAGTCGTGCGTACCAGGGATGTCTCATATAGATCCTCCATTCTTTTTCTGCATTCTCTTTCTTGTGAAATCACTACTGACATTGCGGCTATATCATATATCATCTCCCTTCCATAACGTAGGGGGCTTACTACGGCACCAATGGTCCAGGGCACTTGAGAGCTCGTCCCCAAACCCTTTCTATTTATATAGCGTTACAAGGATAAGTTACGCAAATTGAAGGAGGCAAAAGAGTAGACACGGCTTGCCGGTCTCTGGTAGAATG
>UQZA01000062.1 GCA_900545515.1 uncultured Eubacteriales bacterium
ACCAGGCCGTTGGTGCTGTCCTGAGGGGCGGGGATTTGGATGGAAATGGTCTTCTTCTCATCCGCAGCAGCGGGCCGGGACTCCGCCTCAGAGAGGGCCTGGAGGGTTCCCGCAGGAGCTAGGTCCACAGAATGATCAGAAAGGGTCAGCTGTGTGCAAGGAACGTCCAACATCTCCGCTGTGTCCAGGCCTTCACACAGGCGCTGTGTCTGCCGTGCCTGCGTGCCGGTGGAGGAGACACTGTAGATTGTGGCAGGCCACACCTGATCCCCAAGATTGCCCAGAGGTACCGCCGTCAGAACGGTGCTTTCCGGAGTTTGCCGGTACAGCATATACAGCTCGTTGGTGTCGCCGGTGAAATAGGAGAGCACCAGGTATCCGGTCTCCCGGTCCTCCACCAGAGAGCAATACTGGAATTCGCCGTCCTGCAGGAAGGTCAGCTGCCCAGCAAGCTCGGTGGGGATCAGATCCAGAATGCCGCCGGCCCAACCCTCATCTGTTTCGTACATACCAAAGACCCAGAGATAGCCGGCATCATCCAGCAGGTAGAAGCATTCAGCATCGTAAGTTTTTTCAATCGTTGTTCCATCCTCCTGGGACTCTGGAACAACAAGCTCCTGATGACCGGCGGAGGCCACGGCGACAAATTTTTCGGCCCCAGTTACATAGATCAGGTATGTGAAGAAATCCCATCCGGTGTAGACCGTTTCGTTTTTCATCAGACTGCCGGGACTTCCCAGATAAGTCCCGTAAATGCCCACAGCCTCTCCGGGTCCAAAGTATTCGCAATATGCCAAATCCCAGGTGGGAAGGCCGGAGCGTGCCATACCGGAGGAGGCCAGGATTTCACCAGTCTCTTCATCGACCTGATGCATCGCATAGTCGTGCTTTGTCTCCTGGAGGTAGAGGCTGCCGCTGGATTTGTCGTAGGCGGCTGCGGCGGGGGTGATGGATACGGAAGCACCAGCCGTCCAGGTGTCGTCCCGAGCCAGATCCCAGGTGAAGAGCTTGGAATTGCCATCGGCATCCCGAAGCGTGCCCCGGAGCTCCAGATTCACCGTCTCCACGGTGACGGCGCAGGAGGCGGCGACACTGGGATCCAGAACGGAGGTTGCGGTAATGGTGCAGGTTCCCGCCGCATTTGCGGTCACAAGACCGGTTTCGTCCACCTGCGCAACGGCGGGATTGGAAGAGCTCCAGCGTACATTCCGGTCGGAGACTGTCCAGGGAAGGACGGAGGCGGTGAGCTGCGCGGAGCCGTGGACCTTCATGTTCAAGCTTTGTGCGGACAACTCCAGGCTCTGAAGCTGGTCTACCGGCTGGTACCATTCTGCATCCACCTTGCGGTCCAAATCCCGGACAAACAAGGCGATGACTGGGTCATTAAACAGCTCAAATAGCGTGGTACAAGCAGCGGTAGCGGGGTCAACCTGGATCAGTGTGGACTTAATCCACCAACCGCCGTTTGGATTATCATATTGGATCCAGTATAAGGAGCCGTCATTGCAGCTCCACTCCAAAGTTTGTTGGTCTGCATTGACGCGGTATTCCATTACGTCGATGAGCTCCGGCTGGGACAGGGTGTCCAGAGTGAACCGGTACAGGCCGTTATCCTCACAGCTCAAGCTGTAGAAGGTTCCCGCTTCGTCACAGGCCAGCGTGCCGGTACGAATTCCGGGCATCCCCACTTTGGTGCATGCGCCGGTCAATTTATCAATGCGTACCAGTCCATCGGACTCGGAAATGCCGTAGAGGAACCCGTCTTTTGCGTTGTATGCCAGGTCGGTCGGGGTAACTTCCAAAGTGCAGATATACTGAAGGCCTGTTTTCAGATCCTCGTTCTGGACGTACAGCGCCCCGTCCGGTGTGACCATGAAGACTTTGCCGTCTACATCGGCAGCAGCCTGCACATCGCCAACGGCGCTGGCCTGCTCTCCAAGATTGTAGGTCTCATAATCTGCGCTGGAATCCCGATTGAACAGCAGCCATTCCCCGCTCCAGAAAGCGCCGAATTCTGTTACTACTTCCTGGTTACCAAAGATTTCTCCCACGGATACGTCATAGACTGCGGAGTTCGCTGCATAATCGTAAACCACAGCCCGCAGCTTCGTCCCGGTAAAGTTGCTTAAGTCAAATACTTGACTGACCGTCTCGCTGGGGGTTTGCTGATTCGGTGTGAAGATTCCGTAACTGGCGCCATTATCCGGGTTATAAAGGGACAGAATTGCCACAAACTGGTTGTCTTTGGCAGTGACAGTGAGCTGCCTGCTGACCGGGTCCACTCTGACGCCGGTCAGCTCCGGCGTCGTGTTGTCAATGGTCACCTGGGTTGTGAGGGTGGCGCCATCTCCCAGAGCCTCCCAGTCTGTCCGGCCGCTCTTTGCATCCACGTAATACTCCGGGGCCAGGGTCACCTGAACCTCTGCCACGGTCCCTTCGGGCAGGGGCTGGCCCTGGGCGTCTGTGCCGGACCAGGTGAGATTGACAGGCTGGGACACCCGCTGCCAGGCGCTGGCTGCACTGTAATAGAAGCCTGCCCCCATGGAGCCCAACTCCCGCTGCTTGTAAATCTCTCCCGTTTCCACATTGCGGATCTGCATTTTGGCATTGGCAGCATTGCGAATGGGGCTGACGAAGTACTGGCACAGGGCGTCTCCGTTTTGGTTATTCAGCGAAGCGCGTTCCGGCAGGTAATCTTCTCGATCCCACATGAAAGTTTCCGGATTACCACCCCAATTGTATTGGCTCCCGGAGCCTGCGGAGGTGCCGGTGATATAATTGCAGGTAGTCCAGCCCATGTAGGGCCATCTCGTATCCAGTCTCGCGCTGTATTCAAGCCATGAACCAGCTTCAAACATGGAAGCGTCCGTCCAATTGCCATAGAAGGCCAGGACCGGAATTGAGTGGGACACTTGCTTCAATCCCTCGGCGGTGGCTTCGGGAACGGCAAACACGTAACCCTGGATATAAGCGCCATTTTCATAGCTTTCATCCAAAGCTTTCTTCTGCGCCTCTGTCAGGGTCATGGTTACGGTGATACGGACCTCTCCACCGGCGGGGAGGGTAACCTCACCACGGTTCAAACGCTCCAGGAACAAGTAGGCATCGTAAGACGTAATGGCTTGATCCCCGTCCAAATCGGCATAATCCGGATTGGAGATGTCCGTCCGTATCCCTGCCACATAGTCCAGCAGAGCCTGCGCGTCGTCTGCATCGATGCTGCCGTCGCCGTTAAAATCCATGTGGATCAGGCGGTTGTCGAGCTCTACGGCCTTACCATTGATGCTCCAAGCCACATTGGCCTGCAAACCGGCAGTGTGCTGGCTGAGCAGCTGAGCTGTTTCATATGCTTCGCCTAGTTCGGCCCAATATTCATCGTCGGGCGTTTTATAACCTTCTTCAACTGCCTGGGTGAACAGCTCCGCAGATAACAGATAATTTTGGCTCTCTTTGGTGAGATTATTCAGGGTAAAGGAAACTTGATACGCACCGGTCCGGTCCGGATCGTCCCCCAACTCCGCCTTCACCTTGCCGTCAGGCTGACCGTCTACCAGTACATAGGAGCTGGCGGAGATGGCGCTGCCCACATTGGCCAGGCCTGCGCCCTGCT
>UQZA01000063.1 GCA_900545515.1 uncultured Eubacteriales bacterium
AAAACATGAATAGATTCGCAAAAAGTAGACACTAGACAAAAAGCCCCCTTATGTAGGATAATAGAACTACATAAGGGGGGCTTCACTATGCCAAGAAAATATACCAAGGTAGACCAATACAGGGAGCAAATACTGAATATGAAGGCAGAGGGAAACCAGCCGGGAGATAGCGGAATCTCTGGGCCTAGAACGGGAAACTGTGCGCCCTTTTCCCTTGTGCTGGTCCGGTACTCACTTGTACACTAATCACATCCCGGAGGAGTCAGTCTCTGTGAAAATAGGCTTGAAACGCTTTTACAAAATGGTCGATGCCCTCTGTGTTGAGGGAGTAGTAGGTGCGGCGGCCGTCCACGTGAACGGTTACTAGGTTGGCCCCTTGCAGGGCGCCGATGTGCTGGGATATGGCCCCGGGCGAGACGCCTACGGAGCTGGCCAGCTCCCGTCCATAGGCGGGGCCTTCCAACAGCCGGGTCAGGATTTGAAAGCGGTTCCGGTTGCTGAGTACCTCCAACGCCAAGGATAGCTGTACGCCGGAGTTTGGGGCGGCCGCGTAGCATTCCCGCAGGAATTCATAGAGCGTACCGATGCAGAAAAGAAATTCTGTCTCGCTGTCATTTGATATTAATACCATATAATTACTACATATTACAGTAGGATAGAATAGGCAACGATGAATTCCACTTAAATCGCTGCGGCACACGCGACTGGCGATGACTTCCTCAGACTCGCCGCTGTACCGGTCTCGGAATTGCTGAAGCAGGGGCTCCATCCATTCCCGGCAGCGCCGGAATTCGGCTGCAACGGGAGTAAGCGCCTCTTGGAGCCAGTCGATGTACTGACTGGTGTTCAAAGCTAAATCAAGCAGCGCCAGTTTGGAGGTTGGGGCTATGGCGCTGCCGTTGATTTTTGCAAACAGCTGGTGGATTTCCCCTGGGCTTTCCTGACCGGAGGCGTCCTCGTCCAGGAGGTTCAGGATCCGCTTGGGAACCTGGCCGGCCCCTTTCCGCAGCTGGTCAAAGAAGCTGGATTCTTCCCAATCCAGAAAAGCCTCTATTTCATTTGGCCATAGAAGACTGGCTATGTAGTTAGAAGCTGGTTGCTGTTGAGGCTTTTCCCTGAGCTGCAGGGGGGCAAATAGCTTCTGCAGGATGGGCTCGGAGACCGTGATGCTGTCGTTGAGTCTGTGCTCCAGTTCTGTCATGATGTGGGAAGCAGAGATCAGCGCTTCGCTTCGCTGCCCGCTACTGCCGAAGGTAGTGTCTAGAAAAGACATCCAGGACATTTCAGCGGTACGGTTGGCGAGGAAGAAAACGGCCTCCAGCAGGGGGATCGGTTCGAAGTGGATCATATGGCACCTCCAAAATTAGGGTACAGGGCTGCCTGGGAACAAAACCCATTATACCACTTTTTTTGGAAAAAGCTATTGACAGAGCTGCAGAAAACGCCTATAATTTAGGTGAAGCTAAACATTAACTTGCTCGTAAAGAAAGGACGGATTTTATGAAACGAACGCTCTCTCTGTTGGTAGCCCTGGCACTGCTACTCGCTTGTTCCGGTGCTCCCCTTTCGGCTGCTGCAGCTCCGCTGGATGGGGCGGATCTCCCGCCTGTTTTCAGTCAGAACAACGTTGCTCCGGAGTACCCAGAGGCGGCTCCGGCTGCCGTTGCCCTTCCGGAAAATGCTGTGCATGCCCCGGAGCTGGACAAGGTGCTGAATGTCACCGATGGGACCTTGGAATTTTACACTCCTGCAGAGGCAGAGGATGGTTATTATCCCTGGGCTGCAGAGGAGGGCTATGCCAAATCCACCAACCAAGGCGTCGACAGCTGGTATGTTGACTCAACCTATACCATCCCATCTGCTTCCGTGGTCAACACAACAGTAGAGACGGAGGAAGGGGAAATTCTCTACTTCCGCTATCGGGTTAGCAGCGAGTCGGCAGATAGGCTGCGCTTCTACGTAGACGGCCAGCAGGTGAGAAGCTGGTCCGGCGAAGTGGACTGGGCGGTGTATTTCTACCAGCTGGAAGCTGGTACCCATGTGCTGCAGTGGGAATATACCAAGGACGCGGGCACTGCTGAGCTGGAAGATACGGCGTACCTGGATGATGTTTATGTTGGTGCGCCCAAGGCGGTCACCGGTGTGGAAATCCAGGAGACAGCCTCGGTGGCTGGGTATAGACGGGTGCAGCTCACCTGGGACGTGCTGCCGGACGTGGCCTTCAACCGGGAAGTGACTTTTACCTCCTCGGACGAGAGCATTGCCACAGTGGATGAAAATGGTGTGGTGACCGGTGTGACTCAGGGCGAAGCCGTCATCACAGCTACCACCAAGGACGGCGGTTTTACAGACACCTGCCAGGTTTCGGTCACTGGGGATCAAATGCCTGTACAGATTTACGGATTTGTGGACACTCTGTTTGCCGGCATAATCAATGGCCTCCCGGCCTTTCGGTCTATGGCGCATTGGTACACCTTTTCCGATGTGTACCCGGGGCAGCCACAGCAACTTGGCATGATGCCGGATTCTACCGCAGATGCACGGGTGAATATCCTGTGCGCAGAGCTGGTTGACGATACGGTATATGGTTATACCATGGATGGGCGGTTCTTTGCCATGGATTTGGATTCCTTGCAGCGGGGAGAGCCTTCTGTGGAGTACAAAGATGTACCGCAAAATGATGATTTCTTCTTTTATCCTGCAGAAATGGCTTATGATCATAGCAATGACGTGATGTACGTAGTGAATGCGCTCCACGATTTGTACGAAGTAGACCTGGAGACCGGTGAGATAGATCTGGATTCCGGTCGCCCTATTTACGGCGAGTTGCCCGGTGCCGATGGTATCGTAGCACGTGGAATGGATTATATTCTGGGCTTTGCCATTGATCTGGATGGCAACGCCTATGTGATGATTGCCGGATTTGGTGCGGCATGGGGTGGCAATGGTTGCTCCCGCCTGGCCAGCTTGGACCTGGAAACCGGAGAATACACCGTCATTGGCCAGACGACCGCGCAAGCTTACCAGGAGCAGTCCATGTGCTTTGACCCCAATACGGGGAAGCTGTATTGGGCCCAGTGGGCGACGATCTATGACTCTGAGGTGATGAACCTGTTCATTGTGGATACCGAGACGGCGGCGTTGGAGGACTGCGGCAGAGTGGGTGAATACGGCGCTCACGTCTTGGGTATGTTCATTCCCCTTTGCAAGCATGACAGCAATGTGAAGGCAGTGGAGGAAAAGGCCGCTACCTGCACAGAAGAGGGACATACGGCCTATTGGCAGTGCCAGACCTGCGGCAAGTATTTTGCGGATGAGGCGCTTATTGAGGAGATCTCCTGGGAAGACACAATCACCCCTGCCCTGGGCCACAAGACCGAGCTGCGCAATGCCAAGGAAGCCACATGTACCGAAGACGGCTACACCGGCGATGAGGTCTGCACCGTCTGCGGCGAAATCATGAAACAGGGTGAGGTCATCCCCGCCCATTGCCCCAGCAAGGCCTTTGCAGATCTGAATACGGACCGCTGGTATCACG
>UQZA01000064.1 GCA_900545515.1 uncultured Eubacteriales bacterium
GCCCCTCTCAAGGCGCCCGTGTATATTACCAGATACTCCCCCCTTTGTCAACCCCTTTTTTCTAAATTTTATTCTTTTTTTCGACGGGAGCCCGCCTCCTTCCCAAGAGTGGCAGCAGACACCAAAATACCAGAGCTCCCAAAGCGCTGAACCAGGGAGAAACCTCCCTTGCCCAGGCCTGTCCGGCGGCCGCAAGTAGAGCGGTCAACCACACTGTGGGCCGTCCCCATCCCTGGTGCAGCGTTTCCCCCAAGTGTCCTGCCGCAGTGAGGAGCAAACTCAAGAGGCAAAACCACCCTAGCGTCATAGCCGCAGCCACCACCGCCTCAAACCGCTCCGCCACACCCAGGATGCTGATGCCCCGAATCATCTCGAAAAACGCCCCTTGGATATTAGTCGCCACGGCCGGTGAAAGCACCCCGGCTGTCAGCAGGGACACTCCAGCGCCAATGATTGCCAGCCCCAGTCCCCAGAGCCAGGGGCTCCGTCCCTTTTTTCTGGGCAACAACGCCGCGGCGGCAGGTAGTAGCAGTACCGCTGCCGCCGTGCTCCCGTCGCCCCGGTTTTCCGGCCGCAGATTTCGCCACTCCACCTCTGGCACAGCAAAGGCCACCAATACCGCAAAGAGCAGCACCAGGCACCAAAACAGCACCGCGCCGCACCGTGCCCCCGTCCGACACCCCTGTTCAGCAGCACAGGCACCCAAAACCAGAAGCACAACCGGAATGGTCCAGCTCTGCCGCGCCGTGGGCCAGCAAGCGCCGCTCCATCCCGCTGCGGCGCTCACCGCGAAAGCCAGGAACAAAATCTGAAGCACCGCCACCGGCTTCCAGTCCCGCCGTCCGTAGACGGTGCCAGCCTCCACGCACAACCAGATTCCGGCAGCTGCCAGGCCCAAAAGCAGCGCCCAATGCCAAGGCGTGGACCCTAAAAATTGAGCTGCCGGTGCGGAAATCGCCGCTGCCGCCCAGGCCCATAGACTGTGGCCCTCAATTTCCCGGTTGTACAAGCAGATACCTCCCCTCCGTCACCACCAGGCGAGGAAGCGTAACCGGCTTCCCGGCCGCCTGGGCCTGGTGCAGCCGTGCCAAATCCCATCCTGGTTCATGTGCGTCAAAATATTCACTGGCAGCTTCCAGATCCACCTCTGCCGGAGCCAGGCACAGAGCGCAGCCCGGATTCAGCTCCATCTTCTGAGGCAGCTCCGACAACAGGTCCTGAGCGCTTTCCTCCAGCAGCAGGAAGCTAGCCGTGCCAAAAAACACTGTCCCCGGAGCTTTGGCCTTCAGATCCGCCATGGCGGCATCCCAGCCAATCCCAGCCCCCACGTCTCCCATGTCCGTCTTCAAAATTACCCGGTCTGCTTCCATTCGAACCAGGGCCGTCTGTACCGGGCGGAGCTCCCCCACATCGTGGCTGGCAAAGGGCAAGCTCCCAGTGAGCACCACCCCTGCCACAAGGAGCAGATAAACAAGTCCATGCTTCATACGCTCACCTCTGGTTTCTAAGATCTTTGGGCGCCAGGGAAGGGTCCCGGAACTTCTGATTCTTTAGCCTAGGGCGCAGAATTCCCGGGTGCTCCGCCCGGGAGAAGGGCGCCAGATAGGCCACATCCATACAAGTCAGGCCCGCCAGATGAATGAGCAGGGCAACAAACCCCACGGCCAGGCCAAAGAGCCCGGCCAGACTGGCCGCCAGGGTAATGGCAAACCGCCACAGACGCACAGCATCGGCAAAGTCCCGGCCCGGCAGGGCAAAGCCGCAGATTCCCGCCACGGACACAGCAATGAGAGCCGCCGGAGAAATGAGCTTGGCCTCTACCGCCGCTGTACCCACCACCAGGCCACCGATGATGGAGACCGTCTGGCCAATGGACTGGGGCAGGTGTATGCCCGCTTCTTGCAGCAGTTCAAAGGCCACCAGCAGCCCCAACACCTCCATCACCGTAGGAAATGGCACCGACTCCTTGCTCTCAATCATGGCCTTTAAAAGAGGCAGCGGGATCATCTCCTGGTGAAAAGCTGCCATAGCCACGTAAAAAGCCGGCAGCAGCAGGCTCAGCATCAAGGCGGCGTACCGAAGCACCCGGACGGCAGAGGCGGACATGTAGTCCATCCCCCGGTCCTCTGGGCTGGTCATGAGATAGCCCAGATCCGCCGGGGCCAGATACCCCAGAGGCAGACCGTCCACCAGCAGCCCCACGCGCCCGGCCAGGAGCCCTTGGCAGAACTTGTCCGCCCGCTCTGTGTATTGGAGCAGCGGAAAGGCCGTGGGCCGGGAGCCGGTAACATACTCCTCCACCGCAGCCGGAGACAAGAAACCGTCAATGTCAATGGCGTCCAGCCGCTTCTTCATCTCCTCCACCAGGTGAGGAGCCGTCAGCCCCTCAATGTAGGCAACGGTCACATTGGTAAGGCTCCGCCGCCCCACCAAGGTCTCATACAGCCGCAGCTCTGGCGTGCGCATGTGCCGCCGGATGAGGCTGGTGTTGGTCCGCACCGTCTCGGTGAAGGCGTCCTTCGGCCCCTTGACGGTATTCTCCACCTCCGGTGCGGACAGGCCCCGCTTCTCCCCTGTTTTCACCTCAAAGGCAATGGCTCCCACACCGGGGAAAAGCACCACACAGAAGCCGTTAACCAACTTCTTCGCCACGGTATCCAGATCCTGGCAGGGGTCGGCCACCGAGTTGTACACCTGCCCTCCCAGGGCCAGATCGTACAGCTCCTCCATAGTCTGGCCCTGGAGATGCTCCGAAATGGGCCGCACAATGTATTCCGACGCATCCGACCCGGAAACCAGGCCATCAATCATATAGGCGTACAGCCGGAGGCCGCTGCACATCAACTCCCGGGCAATGAAGTCTCCCGCCCCCTGAAAAATACTGCGGATATTTTCATCGGTCATGGCACCGGAATACATAGGCTCCGGTCTTGGCGTCGGCTGCTGCATCACTCTCACCTCTTGGGTATTGTGTCCCTGGGCGAGGAAAAATATGCATGCTGGTAAAAAGCAACAGGCCGCAATCCCCTTCTCCTGAACCAAAAGGGCGCGTTGCAAAATGTGGCAAAATGAAGTATTAGCGCGAGGAGAAAAATAAAA
>UQZA01000065.1 GCA_900545515.1 uncultured Eubacteriales bacterium
CCTGGGCTACCGCTAAAAATCTCTTTGAGGGTTTCCCCAACGGCACGCTGCAGCCCAAGGATACCTTAACCCGCGCTCAGTTGGCCAAGCTGCTGACGATTGTGGATCAAAACTTCTGATCCTTCTCCTTTTGCCTCTTTCTTTGGGCACACCCCTACAGCCTCCAGGCTGTGGGCGGTGTGCCCTATTTTTACCCAAAATTGTCCGTGTTTTGGTCGAATCTTGGTAAGCGTAAATCCTGCCATCGTGCAAAAACTCCGGCTCCGAGATGGAACTCAGAGCCGGAGCTGTCATGCAGCCTCTGTCGGCGATTGAATTGAAAAGTCTAAGGAGTCGGGTATTGCCTGTATTGGACCGGCGTCATTCCGGTTTCCCGGCGGAAGACTTTTGAGAAGTAGCTGGGGGATTGGAAACCGCATTCCATGCAGATCTGCACCACATTTTTGTGGGGATTCTGAAGCTGCTGTTTTGCCTGGGCGATCCTGTACTGTAGAAGATAGCTGATCGGAGAGTCATTCATATATCTCCGAAAGCAGCGTGCTGCTTCGCTTTTTCCAATTGCAGCAGCTGAGGCGATGCTTGCTAGCGTAATGGGATGCATATAGTTCCTGTGGATATAGGTTAGCATTTTCTGGATTCGAATTTGCTGCGTGGCCTCTTTGTTAAGAATTGGAATTCTCGGCACTGCGGAAAGGTTCCCATACAGGATCTGCCAAATCCGGGTCAGTTCCTCATGAACCCGCATTTCAAAGCAATCTACCATGAGATCTGCATTAGACAGATATGAAACTGGCGTTGACTCATACGATCCCAATTTTCCATAGCGCTGGCTCAGGGAGAAGATGATATCCAGATGGGCAAGTATTTCTTTCTGCCACGGAATCCCATGCTCCAAGGCAATATAAGGCATGGTTCCGTCCCGAATAATCGGGTCCACATATTTTTCGTGGACAGTACTTGCAATCGGTGCGATTAGTCCGTCCCCAAAAACGATGTTCGGGCAAATGCATTGATCTTCGGGGTGTATCTGCTGATAGCTGTGAAGCACATTGGCGTTTATCAATATGCCTTCTCCACTTTTCAGTCTCACCGGCCGGTTCCACACCTGAATCTCTATCTCGCCGCCATAGGCTATGACAAACTCCAGTTCGGAATGCCAATGCTGGGGAACAAATTGGTTGTCATATCGATACAGCGCATCTGCGTAGTACTGAAAGGGAAAAGACTCCGTTCCGTGCTGTGTTTTCTCCCGCAAATCAGCCTCCAAAGGCATCTGGTCCGCACGCATCCCCACCCCTCCCAGCGCAAATTTAGTTTGGGAACATTGTAGCATATCCTGGGAAGGTAATCAATTGTAAAAATCCAGGAGTCGCTTAATATAATGCTGTCTGCCTCCCCACCTGAAAAGAGCTAGAGGACGAGTATTCCACTACGGTTTCAATGTGCGTACCGGAAACAACGCCTGGGATGCATGTGGAAATAAAAGCTTGAAAGGAGAAAACACACAAATGAAGGAAAAACAGTGCACGCGGCTTTTATCCTTCGTGCTGGTGATTGCTATGGTGCTATCTCTGTGCCCAACCATTGCCTTCGCCGGTACGACGCTGCCCTATCAGGGGGAGAGCGCCCAGGGGCAGAATGAGCCAACATCTCATGGATACAGGGCGGAGGATCTGCTATCCTGGGATCCTGCCACCGATCCCGATGCAGAGCTCACGCGGGCCCGGGTTCCGCTGCAGAATCGGATTGAGGCTGTTGCTGCCACCCAGGCCAACCCCAGCCTGAACCCGGAGGTACAGTACCTGACCCTGGCCGGTGACTATGGGAACGCCTTTTTTGGCGGCACTTCCTATACCAACGAGTTCAGTGAATATTGCTTTAACTTCTGGCAATACATAGATGTATATGCCCCCTGGCACGGGCAGACGCCTGCCACCACACCCGAATCTCTGTGGGATGTGGAAAGTGAGCGCGAGTTCAACGGCAAGGGAACTCCCTTTGAGTTTGGCATGATGAACCTGCCCAACGCGGCCTATACCAACGCAGCCCACAAAAATGGCGCGTTGTCTCTGGGTTGTATCTTCCTGCCCCGGGCTTACCAGTCCTGGCGGACGCTGATCCAGCGGGATGAGGACGGCGGTTTCCCTTACGCAGAAAAACTCATTGAAATCGCGGAGTATTACGGCTTCGACGGTTGGTTTGTCAATCTGGAAGGCGCGGATGCTCCCTCCGGCAAGGCAAAAACCGAACTGCAGGCCTTTTTAAAAACCCTGCGGGACGCCGGTCAATATATTCAGTGGTACGATGCCGCAGGAAGCATCAATGAAAGCTATCTGGATTCCGGCGCTGCGGATTCCCAGTTCTTGGACTATGGCTGGACAACGGAGCATGCGAAGGAAGAGGTCGAAAAGTACGGCTATGGAGCCGTGTTTGGCGGTTACGAAGCTGGTGGCGACCGCTGGGGCAACCGCAATAGCTTTTCTAAAATGTGGAGCAACGATCAGGTGATTGCTTCGATCGCATCCCTCGGCACCGACTTTGTTCACCACGGCCTTGACGAGGATTTTGCAGACAAACAGCGGTTCCGCCGGGAAGAGGACGAGTATCAGTGGATGACCTTTGTGCGGGAGCGGGCTTGGTTCACCGGCTCCTCCGGGGATCCCACAGATAAAACCATTTCCAGCAATGCTGAGGTTGGTATTACCAACAATATCATGCCGGGTATTGCCAGAATGATCACAGAGCGCTCTGTGGTATCCGGTGATGCATTTACTACCAATTTCAATACCGGACACGGTCTGGTCTATGCCCAAAATGGTGAGATATCCAACAGCCATGAATGGGCAAACCTCAACCTTCAGGATATTCTGCCTACCTGGCAGTTCTGGTTTGAGACCGCCGGCTCCAAGCTGGGTGCGGAATTTGACTATGGCACGCAATATCAGCGATATTTGGAGGATGGAACGCCAACTGCCTTTGACTTCGACCTGGTGGACCCCTACGAAGGCGGCTCCTCCCTGGCGGTCTACGGCAAGGTGGACGCCGATAACTTCATGCATCTGTACAAGACCAACCTGGATGTGACGGACGCCAGCA